>NZ_CP011058.1:4790000-5390000 GCF_000961095.1 Paenibacillus beijingensis
CAGTAAACGGCGGCCGTAACTATAACGGTCCTAAGGTAGCGAAATTCCTTGTCAGGTAAATTCTGACCCGCACGAATGGCGTAACGACTTGGGCGCTGTCTCAACGAGAGATCCGGTGAAATTTTAATACCTGTGAAGATGCAGGTTACCCGCGACAAGACGGAAAGACCCCATGGAGCTTTACTGCAGCTTGATATTGGACTTGGGTACGATCTGTACAGGATAGGTGGGAGCCTAGGAAGCCGGAGCGCCAGCTTCGGTGGAGGCGCCGTTGGGATACCACCCTGATCGTACTTGAGTTCTAACCCGCTACCGTGAAACCGGTAGGGGGACCGTGTCAGGCGGGCAGTTTGACTGGGGCGGTCGCCTCCTAAAATGTAACGGAGGCGCCCCAAGGTTCCCTCAGAATGGTTGGAAATCATTCGCAGAGTGCAAAGGCATAAGGGAGCTTGACTGCGAGACCTACAAGTCGAGCAGGGACGAAAGTCGGGCTTAGTGATCCGGTGGTACCGAATGGAAGGGCCATCGCTCAACGGATAAAAGCTACCCTGGGGATAACAGGCTTATCTCCCCCAAGAGTCCACATCGACGGGGAGGTTTGGCACCTCGATGTCGGCTCATCGCATCCTGGGGCTGAAGTAGGTCCCAAGGGTTGGGCTGTTCGCCCATTAAAGCGGTACGCGAGCTGGGTTCAGAACGTCGTGAGACAGTTCGGTCCCTATCTGTCGTGGGCGTAGGAAATTTGAGAGGAGCTGTCCTTAGTACGAGAGGACCGGGATGGACGTACCGCTGGTGTACCAGTTGTTCCGCCAGGAGCACCGCTGGGTAGCCAAGTACGGACGGGATAAGCGCTGAAAGCATCTAAGCGTGAAGCCCCCCTCAAGATGAGATTTCCCAGTATGTAAGACCCCTGGAAGACGACCAGGTGGATAGGTTCGAGGTGGAAGCACGGCAACGTGTGCAGCTGACGAATACTAATCGGTCGAGGGCTTATCCTAAATGGTTTTCCAAGTGAGGGAAACCGCAAGGCATATGAATCAGCTAAGGTAACACAAGCAATCTTTCGCATCCGGTTTTCAAGGTGTAAACCTTCATGTTCCGAAGAGGAACCCGTTTGGTGGCGATGGCGGAAGGGAACCACGCGTACCCATCCCGAACACGACCGTTAAGCCTTCCAGCGCCGATGGTACTTGGACCGCAGGGTCCTGGGAGAGTAGGACGTCGCCAAGCACGAGGAACCCGCTGCATTCGCAGCGGGTTTTTTGTTGTATAGGAAGTTATGCGAATCTAAGAATTGTGGATAGAGCGCATCGCTGGCAGCGGTCGAGTCGAAGGTACAGCCTGCGCGGACGGAATGGATGAATGTCCTTTGAGAGCTAACGACTAGTTAGAACTTCAATAGGGTCATTTTCATTAAAATAGCGGCAATGGCAGCCATTAAGAATTAACCCGGCATCGATCGACTCCCTCATCCAGAACGAATCGAACCGGGGAGTCCAACTGAGCCTAGCTTTACGTCGTAATAAATGGGGGAGGGATAGCAGAAAAGAAGGCAATTCGATGTGGCAGATAAGTCATGGTGGATGCCCGTGCGGACGACCTCGGGGAGTGCTCCTTTGCAGCTTGCCGAAGCAACTGCCGGAAGCTCTCACCCGACGCGGCGCGCCCTTGCTGCCGAGCGGATTACCTGCCGGTATGACGCGCAGCAAATGCATTTTGCCTCGTGCAGGATGCTTATTTTTGTTCTTGTTCGTTTTTTAATGCACGACAATGGTACAATCCAGTAATTTTGGTCGCATTTGCTTTACAAAGCGGACCTTTTTATCGCTAATACTACCTCCATAAACAAGCAAAGGGGTGGAAAGGATTCGAAAAACTTAAAGGATTAACGATGCAGATTGTACCGATTCAAACGGCTGAGCCGACGAATCTCCAACAATTCGTTGTCGGTTAACGGCTGGACATCTGCAGCGGCGAGATTCTCGAGCAATTGCTCCCGCGAGCTTGCGCCAGGTACCGCCGCGGCTACTGCGGGATGAGATAGCGAATAGCGGATCGCCAGCTGGGACAAGCTGCGTCCGTCTTGCACGAAGCGCTGCATTTCACTGTGAAGGCGAAGCAGTTCCTCCGGGTCATAATCCAAGTATCCTTTTGCCGCTTTCCTGCTATCCGTTAGCGCTCCGCTTGCTACAGGACCACGGGCGATCACGCTGATTCCGTGCTGTTCAAGCAAAGGGAGCACTTCTTCTTCCGCACGCCGGTCCACAATGCTGTATTGATTCATGACGCTCACCATCGAAGAGCGTTTGACATATTCGCGGATGACGTTTGGCCGAATCGATGAAATGCCGTAGTAACGGATTAAACCTTCTTGTTTTAGCTCCTCGAACGCTTCGATTGTTTCATCGATAGGATCATCTATCGTGCCTCCGTGCAGCTGATACAGGTCAATGTAGTCCGTTCCCAGTCTCGCAAGGCTTCCTTTTACCGACGACTTAATATACGCCTTGCTGGGATCCCAAATCCAGCCTTCTTTGCCGGGGATGCGGCGGTTTCCCACTTTCGTCGCAATGACAACATCCTCACGGCGTCCCTGGATCGCTTTGCCGACGAGTTCCTCATTCCGGCCCTCGTCGTATAGATCGGACGTATCAAGCAGGTTTACACCCCTATGAAGTGCTTCATGGATGATGGAAACGGCTTTGCTTTCTTCCGTTCCTATCGACAAACAGCCAAGACCGATCTCACTAACAAACAACTCCGATGAGCCTAACCGGTTCATTCTCAAGCGAGAAGCATCCCCTCTCTTATCATGCAGTCCTTTCTCTATTATGGTTACTGCGGGGGGGAAATGCAAATGTGCGGCATAAGGACGATCATCAAAAGAAGCCAAAGCTGTCTTTCCTTTCAAAGGAAAAGGCAGCTTTTTACATGAAACGAACAGATCAGGGAGGAATAAGGGCATTCTGCAAAGAATGTAATTCTGAGCAATGATTACAATGGTTTGCAGGAAGTATAACGTTCATCGAAAAGGAGTCAGTTATGGATCAACTTCGTTTTCCGATCGGTCATTATGAGCCGGCCCGGCATTTGTCGAACGAATTGAAGGAGCAGTGGATAACGGATATCGAAACGCTGCCGATGAAGCTTCTCGAGGCGCTGGACGGGTTGTCGGAGGAACAATTGAATACGCCTTATAGAGAAGGGGGCTGGACTGTAAGACAGGTCGTGCATCATATGGCGGACAGCCATATGAACAGCTTTACCCGTTTCAAGCTGGCATTGACGGAAGACAACCCTGTTATTAAGCCATACTATGAGGACCGCTGGGCGGAGCTGGACGATACGGTCAAAGCGCCGATCGCGATTTCGCTCCGTCTGCTAGAGAGTCTTCACGCCAGATGGGGCATCTTGCTGCGGTCGTTGAGCACAGCGGATTTTGCCAGGACATTCGTCCACCCGCAAAGCGGGGAAACGAATTCGCTCGAGTATTATTTAGGTATGTACTCCTGGCACGGAAGGCATCATATGGCGCATATTACATCGTTGCGCAGACGGAAAGGCTGGATATAATTCTGTACGATTCGTTTTGACTTTCGGCTGGCGGAGATGATATATTTATTTGGCTAATTTTTAATTTTGTCTCCCGTGGGAAAGGAACGTGTAATTTGTCGACATCAGAGGAAACGAAACCAAAGCTGCTGCCAACGAAAATCTGGAAATGCCGTAATGCGGAATGTAAAGCATGGGTCCGGGAAGAATTTGCTGTTGAATCGCAAGTATGCCCCCTCTGCAAAGGGCCGATGCTTCGCAGCATGCGTCATCTGCCGGCTGTACAAAACAAAGCAAAATCACAGCCGAGAAAGAAAAAAGACGAGTTTTGAGCGCGCAATCGGATGTGCAGCTGCAACGACCCCGTTTCCGGGGTTTTTTTATTTTTTGGCATCATCATTCGCTTCTGGTCGGCTGACACATATTAAACATTCATGAAGCGCTGTTCGAGCTTCATTTTCTTCCAGACGAGGATTGAAACGATCCATGCCAGGATGAACAATCCAACGAGCACATACCCCATCATACTGAAATCAATGTCGCTTATCCATCGGAAAAACGGCGACTGCAAGTTGAGCTTGTCTGCGGCAACCTGAATCAGCTCCACGACTCCAATGACTAAAGCGGCAGCCACCGAAATCGCCGTAACGGTAATGTTGTAGTACATTTTGCGCAGCGGTGTCATAAACGCCCAGTCATACGCTTTGGACATCAAGAAGCCGTCTGCCGTATCCATTAAGCTCATACCGGCCGCAAATAAGATCGGCAGCGATAATATACCGGCAAGGGGGACGGATGCCTGAGCGGCTGTGGCGGAAACTGCGAGCAGACCGATTTCGGTCGCCGTATCAAAGCCCAGGCCGAACAGAAAGCCGAGCGGGTAAACGTGCCAGCTGCGTCCGATGAAACGAAACAGCGGACGGAACAGCCTCGCAAACAAACCTCGTGATTCCAGCAAATGATTTAATTGCTCCGTATCCAGCTTCTCGACCCGCATCTGACGGAACATCCGCAGAAGTTGAATCAAAATCGCCAAATTTAACAGCCCGATCAAGATCAAGAACAGTCCGGATACGCTCATTCCGATCACGCCTCCGATATCCTGCATGAGAGGCATTTCGTTTTGAATCCACTTAATCGACAGCGCGATGCCGAGCACGAGCAGAAAAACGACCGATGAATGACCGAGCGAGAAATAAAAGCCGACGCCGAGCGGATTGCGTTTCTGCTCCGTAAGCTTGCGCACCGTATTATCGATTGCCGCAATATGATCGGCGTCGAAGGCGTGCCGAAGGCCGTATGTATAAGCAAGCAGCCCAAGTCCCCAAAAAGCGGCGCTGCTTGAGGCGGCATATGCAAGTCCGGCAACACCGATCACATGCAGCATGACAATGACGATCGGATAACCGATCCAAGACGAACGGGGATAAGACGGCTTTTTTTCCATAAAATAAAAATCCTCCTCAACAATATGAACATCGAAATCATGGTTGTTACGATCTTATAAAAATGTAGCACCATAATTTGATCTGGTCAATTGGTATGTCAATTATGAGCGGTTCACTGTTTTTTGCAGCCGTATTTTGATATAATGATTCAATATCTTTTACAAAAACTTATCAATTCCTGTATTGACTAACGAAGAAGGAGTCTAATATGATCCGCTCATTTAGCAAGCCGTCTTATAACCGGACCCTTTATTATGCCGCCTTTATTGTGCTGCTGCTGAAGCTGACGCTATTGCGGTATTTTTTATTTAAGGGCGTACTTCCGCTGCCTTTATTGGCGGACGCTTTATCGATTCTGATTCCGCTCAGTCTGCTGGAGCTGATTGTTCCTTCCAAATGGAAAGGACCGGTATATTGGGTTTTCAATGCTATTTTCTCGCTGCTGCTCTTTGCGATTACGCTTTATTTCCACCATTTTTCTTCCGTCCCAACCTATACGGCTTTGGGGGAAATCAAGCAAGTGTTCGCCATCCGGGCGAGTGTCAAATCGACCATTTCGCCGACGGATTTTCTGTTTTTTGTGGATATCGTCCTTATTGCAATGTATTGGATCATACGTAAAATCCGCGGCATCCGCGTTCCGGGCCGCAGACCGATTCGAAAATCGGCAGTTGCCGCAACGGTTGTCGTCGCTTTGCTCGGGTCAGGCTGGCTGATTATGCGGAACCAGTCCATTACGAACGAGCTGGCGCTCGCGGAAACGATCGGCGTCTTCGATTATCAGGTCACTGCCGTAATCAAAGCGAAGCAGGAAGCGAAGGAAATCGCATCCGGTAACATTAACGAGACGATTGGAGAAATCAATCAGCTGAGGTCTTCGTATGCTTATCAGAACGCTTCCAACAAAGCTCCTCTTTTTTTCGGCGCAACAAAGGGGAAAAATTTAATCATTGTCCAATTGGAAGCATTTCAAAACTTCCCGGTTCACTTGAAGCTGGATGGCAAAGAGATTACGCCAAATTTGAACAAGCTTGCGGACGAAGGCTTTTACTTCCCGCATATTTTCCAGCAGATCGGGCAGGGCAATACATCGGATGCCGAATTTATGTCGAATACATCCATTTATCCGACCGGAACGATTGCCATGTCTACGGGATACGGAAATCGGAATCTGCCCAGTTTGCCGAAATTGCTGGAGCAGGAAAACTATGTGACGAACACGTTTCATATTAACAGTGTCGGGTTCTGGGACCGGATCAAGATGTATCCTGCGCTCGGATTTAACAAATACTACGATAAGCCTTATTACAACAATGATCACTTTAACGATTTTGGCGCTTCGGACGAGGAGCTGTATCGCGTTGCGGTGGAGAAGATGTCGGAGCATAAACGTCAAAACCAATCCTTCTACGCCCAGATCGTTACAACCTCCGGCCATTTTCCGTTCCAAGTGCCGGAAGACCGCAAGCAAATTACGATCCCCGATTCGCTTGAGGGAACGGAGCTTGGCAATTATTTTACCGCGGTAAATTATACGGATTATGCGGTAGGCAAGCTGATTGAACGGTTAAAAGCAGCGAATTTGTGGGAGGATACGACGCTTGTATTATACGGGGACCATTTCGGTCTTCAGCCGCAGGACATCGATCCTCAAGAAGCGAAACGAACGCTTGGCATCACGTACGATCCCCGCATCACCCGCTTTAATATCCCGCTAATTATTCATACGGCGGGATCGAAGAGCGGCCAAGTGGTCAACCAGGTTGGAGGGCAGGTCGATATTATGCCTACAGTGGCCAATCTGATGGGCATTTCGCTTAAGGAAAAGCAATATACCGCATTCGGGCAAGACCTGCTGAATATCGACCGCAATGTAATCGGCATGCGGTATTATTTGCCGACAGGTTCGTTTTTTAACAACGACATTTTGTTTGTGCCCGGCAACGGCTTCGAAGACGGATCGGCGATTTCGCTGAAGACGCTTCAGCCGGTTGCGGACTTTTCCAAATACCGGTCGGATTACGACTACGTGCTCAAATTAATGAATCTATCCGACAAATATGTTAAGCTTCTGCCCAAACGGTGAGAGGCTGTAAGTGTACGATAAACCCCCGGATTCCTAACACGGAAGCCGGGGGTTTTGCGTTTAGCCGGGCATCGGGATTCGAATGCAGTAACGATCGATTTACGTTTACAATTTGTTTGGACTCGCCGCTAGGCGATGAACTAATTTTGTCCGCTGGTCTCTTAGCCGCCCTTACCATTTGGCAGCAACAAAATTACTATAGTAAGAAGAAATATTAAGTTGAGGTGAACCCATGACGAAAATCGTACGTTATGCGGCATTAACTTTTGATGACGGCCCATCTCCTTACACGTCAAAAATATTGAAAATTTTAAAAAAGTATGATATTCGGGCCACTTTTTTTGTAGTGGGCCAAGAGCTTCATAAGTATCCCAAGACGATAGCGCGAATGTTCCGGGAGGGGCATGTCATCGGCAACCATACGTGGGACCATCCCAATCTTACGAAGCTGCATCGAAGCGAAATGGAAAGTCAAATGATCGCCGCCGATGCCGAGATCGCAAAGTTGACTGGATATAGGCCCGGATTGTTCCGTCCGCCAAGCGGTTACAGCAATGAAGAGGTACTGGCTGTCGTTCATGCTTTGGGAATGACAAGCGTCCTTTGGAACGTGGACTCCCGGGATTGGGATTTATCGGACTATGTACCGATCCATGCGCGTATCCTGGACCAATTGAAGCCGCAAAGTCTAATCCTGCTGCATGACGGGGATGCGTTCGGCTGCGGACCGCGCGAAGCCGTACTCGAATCGCTGCCGGTTCTGATCGAATCGCTTTTCAGCCTTGAGTATCGATTTGTAACCGTGCCCGAGTTTCACAAACTCGTTTGTACGATTGAACGCCACGAAGTTTAATCCGGAATAAAAATATGAACGCAACGGATGCGAAAGGGTGAACAGCATGATTGATATAACTCCGGAGCTGCTTGCTTTTGCAGGAGAGCTGGGCCGAAATTCAGACTGCCGCTATTTGATCTGTCCGGAATGCGATGACGCACAGCAAATGATCGCGAGGCAGCACTCCGGCTTGGAAATCATGAATACGAGTCTAAAAGAGGCTAGCTCATCAATGGGACCGGAGCTGATGAACGAATCTGTAATTCTCTGTTCCGGCTTGATCACGATGCCCGGGAAGCTTTTCCACCTGAAAAAATTGATGGATAAGGTGCCTCTATGCATCGTTACCGAACCGGACAGCAATAAATCGCCGAAGCAGTTCGAACGATGGCTTTTATCCGAACGGCTCAACGTGGAATTTACCGGATATACCGGTCCGAATACGTTGACGGCGGTCATTGGAAACTCCCGCTTCGACAAAGGCTCCGGCAATTCCCATTTCAAGGTCGTCGCCTTGTTATGCGCCTACAACGAAGCCGACATCATTGAACATACCCTCCGGTATTTGCTCCATCAAGGGATTTATGTTTATGTGCTGGAAAATTGGTCACTCGACTCAACCTGGGAAAAGATTCAACCTTTTATAAACTATCCTCACTTCATCGGGTGTGAAAGATTTCCGCAAAAGGGTCCGGATCCTACCTTTAACTGGTTGAAAATTTTGGAAAGAAAAAAAGAATTGAGCCAATCTCTGCGTGCCGACTGGTTTATTCACTATGATATCGATGAAATCCGCATGTCGCCTTGGCCTCAGCTCAATCTGATGGAAGCGATCCGTTACGTGGATCAAATGGGTTTTAACGCGATCGATCATACCGTTTTGGAATTTCAACCGGTAGATAACGGGTTCACGGGTGTAGTCGATTTCGGAACGTATTTTAAATACTTTGAATTCGGTAAAAGGACCGACCATTTTCAACAAGTCAAAGCGTGGAAGAACACAGGGAAAGAAATCGAGCTTGTATGGGGGGGGCACAACGTTTCCTTCGATGACCGCAAGGTTTGTCCTTACAAATTCATAATGAGGCATTATCCGGTTCGCTCGCAGGCGCATGGAGAACGTAAAGTGTTTATCGACCGCCAGCCGAGATGGAATCCGGAAGAGCGGGCCACGAACCATCACACCCATTATGACCATATTGATATTGGGCATTCTTTTGTGCGCAGTCCGGAGGAGTTGAAAATTTTTCATCCGAAAACATTTTTTACGAAATACTTGGCAGAGCGCTTAACCGGCATCAATATTTCGACCTGAATGTACAACAAACGGATGATGCTGCTGGAACGAAGATAATTACCAAAATAATGCAGCGAAAAGAAGGCCGAAGGAATGAATCGATTCCAACGGCCTTTTCAATGCGACCGCAGATCCCGGCATCCGGCAGTTTCTGAACATCATGATCCAGAAAAGGTCGGTTTCCAGGAGGCTGCGGCATCTATCCCCTCACACTATGCTGCTGTATATTCGCGAATACGAATAGATTTCCTGTTCGATGGTGGGAATCATGAAATTGGATAAATTGGCTTTGAAGTGGTTCAACAACGAAGGATCCGACACCAACTGCTTCATTCGAGCAGCCAAAGCGTTGGCATCTCCTAATCGGAACGTATAACCGTTATAGCCATCCTTTATTTTTTCAGCCATCCCCCCGACATTGGAAACCAAAGCGGGAATGCCGCTTGCGAGCGCTTCGTGGAGGGTCAGCGGATAATTCTCGTACCAGATGGAGGGGACGATGGCTGCATCCACCTGCTGATAGATTTCACTTAGATCGTTTTCGGTGTACTTGCCGCAAAATTCGATCCTGGAATCGGCGGCAGCCATGCGGTGAATATGTTCGGTATAACCCGGATCCCCGGTCCCGTATATTTTGATTCTCATTCGGTTTGAATCGATTTGTTTGGCAGCTTCGATAATCAAGTGAACACCCTTATGAGAAGTCAGAGAACCTCCATAGAAAAAGGTGATCGTGTCATTGTGACCGTACACTCTATGATTTCGTTTAATTTTTCGGTAGCTCATGCCGTGATGGATGACTTGTACGGGAATCTGAAACTCCTTCTGCAGCATAGCCGCTACAAATTCCGAAGGAGCCAGAAGAAAACGGGCTGACGCCATGATGCTTCTCGCGGCCGCGAGCCGCTCCCGAACTCCGGGAATATGGCAATGTGTTTCGCAGGCTCTTCCTTCTTCAGGGCCTTCACAAAGAAGCTGATTCGGCCGTAACATGATGCCCCTAACGCATTGCAAGTAAAAATCGGTTATCGTCACGATATAAGGGATATTTAATTTCATGCAGGCTTGCACGAAGCCCGCAACCCTCATCGGATGACCAACATGCACCAAATCGGGGTTTTCACGGGCAAGAATGGTCTGAGCGAATGCAAATACTTGCTCGTCTTGGAGATGAACATGGCTGTCGGGAGGGACGTTCCGGTGACGGAAAGCGAGTACCGGCACTCCTTCATACACATATTCCTTGGATAAAATCTCCGCATCAGCAGTGGGGAAGGTATCCGGATTGTGTAAGCTGTACGTGATGACTTTGACCTTATTGCCGTTTTTTTGAACCATTTTTACCGTGTTCAATATAAACTTTTCCGTGCCGTAATATCCTTCCGGAAAAAACTGATGCACCAAATACAGTATTTTCATCTTTCACCCCTCACTGACCGATTTGATCATATGGTGGATACCGTTACTCTTATACGGGATCGTTCGTCAAATAATTGGAAACCAAGTGGCGGCCAATGTTCTCGGCGAACGCTTTAAATAAACAATACTTGACTTCCTCTAACAGAAACGGGTTGACCGTTTCGTACACATTGTTTAAATAATTGGACATCATTAACATAAACTCTTTTATCGAGATCAGCAGGTCATGATGTTTGGGAACATTTGCAGTTTCCTGAATGGAACCCACATAGGAGTAGAAGGGATCATCCGCATATGGATGTTTAAACAGCTCAAAATCAGCATGCCGATTTTCAATCGCACGATCTATAAAACCCAAGGTCTCATGCAGTAAATCCCTAACTGTGCAGTAGGGATAAAGGGTGCCGTATAATTCATCCGCAAGTGCGGATAGAATGCAGTAGCTCTTCACGATTTGGCCTGCAAGCTCTCGATCGTCAAGCGGCTCAGCAAGGGGATAATTGTCAAATATTTTCGCCAGCGCCAATGTGTTAGCGCATCCGCGCTTTAAATAGTAGGATGCCGGGCGGTTGTGAGAGTGAATGATCCGGGTTTTGCCGAGCAGGGCAAGCTTATGGCCGTCCTTAATTAAGCGTAATCCGAGATCCAGGTCCTCTGCGTAATCAAGTTGAAATTGATATTGCATAAAGATGTCTTTACGGATTAAGCACCCGTTGTTCATCAACTGCGCGTTTACCCGCAGGTTATCGTAAGTCTGATGTTCCGGCAGCATCAAGATTTTGTCCGTCTCGAGTATGCCCAAATAATTAAAGTGGTGCCAGGATATGATTCTGTAATAGAGATCAGCGTCTTCCCTCATGGTCTCGGCGCAGGAAACAGCAGCGGCGCCATGAATTTCAGATTCCTCATACAACTGGTAGATCCATTGATCGGTCGGCGGAAGAGCGTCCTGAGTCATAAAGAGCAAATAATCCGCGTCCGTGCTGTGTCCGGCACCAACATTTCTGGCAAAGCTATGACTAAACTGATCGGGAGGGATGCTGATGACTTTGGCGTTATAATCGAGTGCAATCGGTATCGTTTCGTCCGTGCTTCCGGAATCGACAACAACGATCTCAATCCGCCTGAAAGGCTTTTGCTTGACTAGCATTTGCATCAGCTGGCGAAATTCAGCTCCGGCGTTTAAGGTCGGGATGACGACGGTTATCGCTCTATCCCATGCGGAGCTTATATATTTCCAATCTGAGCCGAAATGGCCGACCTCGGGCAATTGTAAGTCAGGGATAGTGCTCACTGTATTTTCCTGCGAAGGGACCGGCTGCTGCGGGATCACGACGGATTCCGTGTTTGAGAGCGCTTTTCGCTTTTTCAAACGCGATCGAATTCTCTTTCGTCTTCGAATCCCCAACATTTTTCCTCGTCCGTACTTCTTTGCCTTTCCCTTTGCTCTCCTCGTTCCCTTTCGTTTAACTCTTAGTAACTTTAATTTAGAGGATCGTCGTGTTTTCTTTTTTAACGTTTTCGAACGATTCCGCATTGGCCGCTTCAACGATATCCTCCTCCTTCTTGCGTCTTACTGCGCCTTTGATCGCTCGGCGAACCTTAAGTCATAACTAAGGATATGTAACGGGTGGCATAAACACACGGGCGCATACCGCTGCCGGCGAAAAATTGGCGTTTGTACCAGGGGCAGGCAAAATGGTTAGGGGTCCAGAACGGGGGCATGAAAAAAGAATAATATAAGAATAGACAAGATCATGGAGAGGAAATGGCGGTGAATCATTGGAACCGGTCGGTTTAATTCCTTGCGCGGGAAAAGGGAGCAGACTGTCGCTGCCCTTCTCCAAAGAGTTATTTCCAAATGTCCACACAACTTCTTACAGCCCCATTCTGATGTATACCATTAACGCAATGAAAGAAGCAGGCATCCGGCATCTTGTCATCACGGTTAATCCTGACAAGTCGGATATCATCAAGTTTTTGGGAAACGGAAGCAAATGGGGGGTCACACTATCCTATTGCGTTCATGCGCAGCCGCGTTCCCTTCCGGAGTCGATTGATGAAGCCTATCATTTGATCGTGGATAAAACGGTTGCGTTTGCCATGCCGGATACGTATGTTCAGCCGGCAAATTTTCTGCGGAAATTGGTAATATCTCACCGGGAAGATCCGACTCGTGAAGTAACGCTGGGATGTTTTCAGACCGATAATCCGTCCAAGTTCGGAATGGTGGATTTTGTTGAAGACAGCGGGAAGGTACTCGCGGTTTATGATAAGCCGGCATCGTCAACCTTGCAATGGATGTGGGGAGCAATGGTTTGGAATCCTTCCTTCGCAGAGTCCATCCATCAATTTGTTAAACAAAAAAACGCCGGAAACAGCAGCTCAAAGGAACTGATTTTAAGCGATGCGCTGGCATCCCTGATCGAGCAAAGAAAAGTGAATGCTCATCGTTTCCATCATGGCAGGTACCGGGATTTGGGGACGTACGATGAAATCCGGTTATGGAGCAAGAACGAGTAACATAAGGGAGGGAGAGCAATGGGGGTGGACGGATACTATGTCCGCACTTTGGATTGGGCGATCGAAACGGGCGTGGCGAATCATTATAAGGAAATCTACCCGGAGCATACGATGCGATTATTGAAGCCGAAATCGGTTGAGCCGTTGCATCAAGCTTTTACTTATAACGATCTCGGCAATTTTCCGCCGTCCTTTGCTGCACTCATCCCTAACGGCCGTCTATGGGGACAGCACGCCGCTGTAATCACTCCGAATAATAAGCTGTTAAATGACGTCTCTCTCGAATGGCAATCGGTTGTTGACCCGCAGCGACATCCCGTATTTCAGCAAGGGCAGCTGCCGCCTGCAACCTACACCGGGGGAACCGTCGCCGCATTGGCTTTTGTCGGAGCTCAAAGCTATTATCACTGGTTTGTCGATGTATTGCCCCGGATTCATTTACTTAGAGAGAGCGGAGTATACGTAGACAAATATGTCATTAACACGCATTTGCCGTTTCAATATGAAACGTTGGCCAAGATGGGCATAACGAGAGATAAAATCATCGAAACGACCGGAAATCACAACTTTCATTTACAAGCGGAAAAGTTGATTGTCACCTCGATCCCGAATCATTTGCGGTACCCGAAGTGGGTGGTCAATTTTATAAGAGGAGAGTTTTTTGAAAATCATCCGATCCAAACCTCATCCGAGTTTGAGCGGATTTACGTCAGCCGCGACGATGCCAATTACCGGAAAGTTGTCAATGAAGACGAGGTCATGAATGTGCTCGCCGGATACGGCTTCCGAAAGGTCGTGCTGTCTCATTTGTCGCTGGATGAGAAAAGAAACATATTCGCCTCGGCCAAATACGTCGTTTCGGCACTCGGTTCCGGCCTGATCCATCTTCTTTTCTGCAGTCCGAAGACGAAAGTAATCGAATTTTTGCCGCCTAACTTCGTTGATATTTGTTTTTGGAGAATGAGCAACTTTTTGAAGCTCGACTATTATTATTTAATGGCAGAAGGCGCGGGATTCCACGGTGTTCCGAACTTTAATGAAATGATGGAAATGGGAGCACTCGGAGTCGTGGAGAATCTGGCCGTTGATATTCATAAATTCACCCGGTTATTGGAACGGGCCGGGCTGTAGCTCAGCCGGCCGGCAGGGGCTGTCTCGGAAGGCATTGGGCCTTGGGGGGACAGTCTCTTTCTTTGCGTTGTTTTCATGTTCCTTTTAACAACGTTAAGTTGAAAAAGCGGGTGAAATCTTTTATAGTCAAATGTAGTCCGAACATGCAGTTGAACAGGATGCAGCATGAATGATGACAAGGAATCCGAAGGAGGAAATACAGTGGCAAACCAACAACAACTGCTCGTATTCGCCGGCTCGTATGCCGAAAGGGAGAACAGCGGCGTTTATGTATACCGTTTAAACGAGGAGACGCTGGAACTGGATTTATTGGACGAGGTATCGGGATTGAAAAATCCTACGTTTCTGAATGTGGATGCTTCCTCAGGCTACCTGTATTCGATCGCGGAAGGCACGTCGGCCGAGGGCGGAAAGACAGGAGAAGCGGTAGCGTTCCTCTTCGATGCGGCGCAGGGGAAACTGACCCGTGTGAATGAAAACACGACGACAGCTTCACCGACCTGCCACATTCAGCGCGACCCGTTGGATCGTTATCTGATTGTAGTCAGCTACCATGGCGGCATGGTCGGCCTTATGGAGATCGAAGAAGGCGGGCGTATCGGACGTCAGCTCGATGTGCAGCAGCACGAAGGTCACAGCGTACATAAACGACAGGATTGTCCTCACCCTCATTCCACTTTTTTCAGCCCCGACGGGCGCTACTTGTTCGTTCAGGACTTGGGACTGGATATTATCCGCACGTATACGCTTGATAGGGAAAATAATAAACTAGTGCCGCATCGCGATAACCGAATCCATGCGGGCGCAGGTCCGCGCCATCTTACGTTTCATCCGAACGGCCAGTTTGCATTTGTAATCAATGAGCTTGATAGTACAATATCTTCACTCCGTTTCGATGCCGATACCGGCGCGCTGAACGAAATCGGCTCGGTTTCCACACTTCCCGACGGCTTCGACGGTGAAAATACGTGCGCCGAAGTGGTCATAAGCAAAGACGGCAGGTTTCTGTACGGCTCCAACCGCGGCCATGACAGCCTGGTCGTGTTCGCCGTCGACGGGGATACCGGGGCGCTGTCGCCCATTCAGCATGTCACGTCCGGAGGCGGTCATCCGCGTCATTTCGCGCTTGCGCCAAGCGGCCGCCTGATCGTTGCGGCAAACAAAGATACGAATAATATTGCTTTGTTCCGGGTTGATCCGGAAAGCGGCCGTCTTGAATATACGGGCCGCAGCACCGAAGTCTCCCAGCCGGTATGCGTTCAGCCTGTTTATGTGCCGGTATCGTAATCGAAAGCTTGAATCATCCGAAACAATCGGCAGCTCCCGTAAGTGGGGGCTGCCGATTGTTTTTTATTTTTTGTGAATAAAGATGACAGTATTTTTATGCACAAAAACTTTTATTTTGACATAATGACATAATTTTGGACGATCCGTTTGTCTTCATGTCTAATGCCTGCAAGCAGATAAAAGTGTAATATGTTAACAAAAGAGACATGAACAGCACTTTATATTAGAATACCTGCCATGAATCATACATAAAGAAACGGATGAATGGCGCAATGTTGCGAAAATTCGGATGAAACGGCAATGGGGGAATGATGATGGCTCTGGCAGCAAGATCGGTTTCCGAAATCGTATTGGAAGATATCAGTATGAAATATGAAACGGCTTCTTCGGATGTGCTGGCCGTTCAGCAGGTAAGCATGAATATCGCAAAAGGAGAATTCATTTCGCTGCTGGGACCGTCCGGTTGCGGCAAAACGACGCTGCTGCGGTTAATGGCAGACCTGCTGGCGCCAAGCAGCGGAAAGTTGAGTGTGGCGGGAGGAACGGCCAAAGAGGCGCGGCTGGCCCAAAAATACGGCATCGTGTTTCAAAGTCCGGTGCTGTACGACTGGCGCAAGGTCAAACATAACGTCACTCTGCCGCTTGAGCTGAAAGGCGTGAGTAAGAAACAGCGTGACAAACGGGCCGATGAACTGCTTGAGCTGGTCGGGCTGAAGGCGTTCGGCGATAAATATCCGTGGCAGCTTAGCGGAGGCATGCAGCAGCGGGTTTCGATTGCAAGAGCGCTTGCAATGGAGCCGGAAATACTATTGATGGACGAGCCTTTCTCCGCTTTGGATGAATTTTCGCGGGAACGGCTCAATGAAGAATTGCTGACGGTTTGGAGCAAAGTAGGAAGCACTGTCGTTTTCGTAACGCACAGTATTTCGGAGGCCGTTTTTCTCTCCGACCGCGTATTCGTTCTCTCGCCCCATCCCGGAAGATTATCCGCCGTTGTGGACATTCCGCTTCCGCGTCCCCGCAACAAAGAAATGCGCAATACTCCTCAATTTTTCGAGCTGATCGCGGATATCCGCAGCCGGTTTGAAGGGGTGTAGCCAATGAGGGGACAACGAGTATTGGCAAACAGCAGATTGCTTTCAGCGGCGCTATGGATCGTTGGTCTGTTCCTGTTGTGGGAGCTCATCTCGTGGATATTGCTTCACGTGGTGCATGCGACGCTAGCCCAGTCCAAGCTGCCTTATCTTCATGAAGTGCTGCGCGCTTTCGGAATGAACGGGCAAACGCTCCTTAAGGAAGGGGGCGTCACCTTTATGAATGCCGGTATGGGCTTCTTGCTCGGCGCCGCCGCCGGCGTGCTGCTCGCGGTATTAATGAGCGTCTCGAACTGGATCGAACAGCTGGCGTTTCCTTATGCCGTAGCTTCTCAAATGATCCCGATTTTAGGACTGGCACCGATATTGTACGGCATCGTGCGGGATGAACAAATCGCCCGCATTCTTATCGCCGCTTATATTACGTTCTTTCCGGTATCGCTCAACATGCTCCGCGGGCTCCGGAGCGTACATCCATCCGCTTATGAGCTTATGCGCGCGCATGCGGCTAAGCCGTGGGAAGTATATTTAAAACTTAAGCTTCCGGCCGCTTTGCCCGGATTGTTCGGCGGCTTGAAAATCGCGGCGCCTCTTGCCGTGACGGGAGCCATATTGGTGGAGTTAATGGGCGCCCAGCATGGAATCGGCGTCATGATGCTCCGCAATCTGTATTATGGCCCGTCGCACGCCTACCTGTTCTGGTGCACCGTTCTGCTCGGCGCGCTGCTTGGCCTGCTCAGCTACGGTCTGATCGGAATGGCAGAAAGGCTGTTAACGCCGTGGCAGCCCGCTTTCCGACGCAAAGGAGGTGAACGCTGATGAAAGGCAACAGCGTTACCAGCGCCGATATCCGTACAGCTTCCGGAGCCGGCGGGGTCGGTTCAAGCCCTATGCCTGCCAAAAGCGCGGCAGACCGGAGTATGAAGCCTGAACGAAGGCAGCGGCGTTCCTTCAAAGCCGCACTGCGGATCGCGCTACCGGTGCTTGCGGGTCTGCTGTTCGTGGCGTTATGGGAGTTGAAATTGTTCCATTCGTTGTTCAATTTGAGAACCTACCAGCTTCCGCTCCCTTCGGCGATTGCACAAGCGATGGCGGACAACCGCAGTCTGCTTGCTTCTTACACGGGTTATACGCTTTCGGAAGCGGTGCTCGGCATGCTTGCGGGATCCGCCATCGGCTTCATTGTCGCCTTGTGCGCTACCGCTTGGCCCCGTTGGGGGGCGGGAAGCTTACTCATCGTCGCTTCATTCAACGCCGTACCGATTGTGGCGCTTGCACCGATTATGAATCTGTGGTTTGGAGACGGCATCGGTTCTAGGATTGCGATTGTCACGGTTGCCACGATGGCCGCAATGGCCGTCAATGCTCATAAAGGAATGACGATGGTCGATCCGCTTGCGCTTGATTTCATGAAATCATGTGCGGCTACCAAGCTCGAGGTGTTCCGGTATTTGCGGATACCGGCCAGCCTTCCTTATGTATTCACAGCGCTGAAAATCAATACGACCGCCGGAATGATCGGAGCGATTGTCGGAGAGTTTTTCTACTCGTCGCGAGGACTCGGCTACTTGCTCTCCAACTCAATCAAAGTAGCGAAAATGCCGATCGGCTGGTCCTGTATTACGACGGCTGCGATTGTTGGAATTTTGTTTTATTTGTTCATGGAATTTCTTGAACGTCGGCTCGTAAAGCGCCATGTTTAAGACCATTCCAATCTGACTGCGCCACAGCCGGCTCAAGCGAACAGACGAATGATTCGTTTCGCTGCTGCCGTTTGCATACCCGCCTCATGAATGTAACATACGCTGTGTTTATTTTTTGTACCCACCAATCTGTGAGGGAGAGAGAGAAGCGATGGAGAAAAAGAATAAGCGTTACCGCGGGGGTTTGCTGCTTGCAGCCGGAATGCTCTTGATGAGCACGCTGGCTGCATGCTCGGGAGGGAACAACGGTAATGCCGGAGGAGCGACGAGTAACACTGCCGGTACGGAACAGAGCTCAGGCACTACGCAAACAGCCGAGCCGGTCAAAATCAAGCTGCAGTTAAAGTGGGTGCCGCAGGCACAGTTCGCGGGATATTATGTCGCGATGGATAAAGGGTATTACAAGGACGAAGGTTTGGATGTGGAGATTGTTCCCGGAGGTCCGGATATCGTACCGGAGCAGCAGGTTGCAAACGGCGCGGCAGACATCGGAATCGATTGGGTGGCAAGCTTGCTTGCCCATCAGGAGCAAGGGCTCCCGCTGATCGAAATTGCGCAAATCTATCAGAAGAGCGGTCTGGTGCTCGTATCGAAGAAGGAGGCTGGAATCAACACTCCAGCCGATTTGAAAGGCAAGAAGGTGGGCAACTGGATGGGCGGCAACGAATTCGAGGCGCTCGCTCTATTCGACAAGTACAAGCTGGACCAAAATAAAGATTTGAGCTTCGTCAAGCAAGGGTTCACGATGGACCAGTTCCTGAACGGCGAACTCGATGCCGCTTCCGCCATGACGTACAACGAATATCAGGTTGTGCTGGAGCAAGGTATTCCGGCAAGCGATTTGTCGGTGATCGACATGAACAATGAAGGAGTTGCAATGCTTGAAGATAACTTGTTTGCCAATAAGGATTGGCTGGCGAACAACAAAGAAACAGCGGCCAAATTTGTTCGGGCATCGCTCAAGGGCTGGAAAGATGCCATTGCGGATCATGAAGCCGCAGTCGACAGCGTGATGAAGGTTGCCGAACAAGGCAGCACAACCCGAGATCATCAGGTGAAGATGATGGAGGAAGTAGCCAAACTCGTCGCACCGGAAGGATTCGACACCTCCAAGCTCGGTATGATCGACGACGCAAAGTTCAAGCAGACGGCGGATATCGCGCTTCAATTCGGGGTCATTAAGGAAGCGGCCAATCTGAGCGAAGCCTATACGAACGAAATTGTAGAAATGGCCGCTAAGTAGCGGAATGCAGAATTGGGGCGGTCGGGAGTCGACGAAGGCGGTAATGAGCCGATTCGTCTTCCCGTACTGCCCCTTTATACTCGGAAACTTTGGCAAGAAGGATTGGACAAGCATACGGTAAGCGAACGATGATGTGAAGCGTACAATGATGAGAGCGAATCATGATAAGAACGGCGATTAGACACCCGAAATTTTGACGCTGTCGATGAACGGTGCCGGCTGCAGCAGTTGATAAGCGCGCAACGCTACTCCGAGGGCGAGCCGTTTCTCCGGCGTCATATAGTCCTCGCCCAGCAGCTCCGCGATTTTATCCAGCCGGTAGTAGAGAGACTGGCGCACGATGAACAGCCTCTGGGCTGCCGCCTGTTTCGAACCGTCGCAATCGAGCAGCGCTTTCAGCGTCAACAGCAGTTCGCTGCCCCGGGTTTCATCATGGTCGATCAGCGGGCCCAGATGCTGCCGGACGAACTGCTGCAGCAGTTTTCCATCATTTAGTCCGGCCAGCAGCTGATATACGCCTAACTCATCGTACAGTAGAACCGGTTCGCCGAAGCTTGGAAACAGGGACAACGCCTGTTCGGCCTCCAAATAGCTTTGCCGTGCGTTATTCAGGCCGATCGTGAAACCGCCGGCTCCGATTAGCAGCTTGAACTGCTTCGGCAGCTCGCCCGAATGGGAATGTTGGAATGAACCTAGCGCGCTTTTCAACCGGGGTGCGGAACCGCTGCTGGCCTTCGTGTCAAACGCAATGATAGCAATCCTGTTTTGGTGAAGTGTCATAAAGGGCTGGAAAAAATGCTTCTCCAGGTCCGACCGCACCATGTGCGATAAGTGAAGGCGGAGGGAGTCCCAATCCGAATCGGCCGTATCGGGCTTCCCTTCGAACCGGTTGGCGATTTCGATGATACACGTGTAATAATGTGTTGAATCCCAACGTTTGTAATCCGTCCCCGTCAGCGCCCGAATACTCTTTTCATCCTGAGCTCTGCCTCCGATCAGCTCTCCAACCCAGGCGTGCTCGGAAAACAGCTTCCTCTCTTCCATGTAGCGGGTGCGCAGCAGCTCTTGGGCAATCGACAAGGAAGCGGAGTCGGCTAGCATCAGGTCGTATTCAGTGGGCTGCTGGTCGGTGATCATGAGCAATAATGCCCATGTTTGATCATACGCGCCGATTGGTTTCGTAACGGCGTAACGGCCGTCATCGATTTGAGTACACCATATTTGAGCGTTTCCATCCTCCTCTTGAGAGTTGTACCGCTCATCGGCATATGCGCTCCATACCGACTGTTCTTGCGGATATAGCGGCGGGTAACTGATCGTTTTTCCCGTTAACGGACGAAAGAGCAGCTGCGCCCCGGTGCTCTCATGCAGCAGTTTCAGGACGTTCAACGTTCCGTGGAGACCGAGGGTATGGCGATGAAATTCACGGGATAAGCTTTCGAGCTCCCGCAGACGGAGATGCTGGCGGTTAACGAGAAGCGAATGCAAATCGTGTGTAATATCGACATAACGGACGGTAGAGGGGAACAAGATGACGGGAAAGCCGTGTTCGTCAGCCAGCTGCTTCAATTCATTTTCAACCGCATTGAAATAAGGGCCGACCTCGATGCAAAGGCAGGAAGCGTTCTGACGGATCAGCTTTTCCGCAAATGCCGACCATAATTCAGGACTAGAGCGGAGACCGATGCCGGTCGTCAATATCATTTCACCGCCGTGAATAAGCGTTTCGAAATCGGTAACTTCCAAAATATGAACCCAGCGAATAGGGCGGATCAAGCCGCTTTCACCCGCAACTACGACAGCATTGCGGAATAAAGGCCTGGACAGCGCCTCCTGTACGGTTAAATTATATTCCGTATCGATACGAATCCCTCGCTTTCTAGATAACACGCCGAAATGAAGACAGCGAAGACAAACTCTTTGTTAGTTAATATATCATAGATTGCGGGTAAGCTTCACTCTTTAAACTTGGGATTCCAAACAAATTTTCCAGAAAGTATTCATATTAGTTAAAAAATTTAGTATTATACGTTATGTAATCTGACATTGGCCTCGGAATGCAAGGGGCTTGCGTCATCGCAAACGTTCAGATTTCATCGGTCGGGACGGAGATGCTACAGCAGACCAGTGCGATAACTTGGTCATAACGGCTGCGTTGTTAATGTCTAGCGATACGAAAGGGAGGTTGTGTAACGATGTCCAAAATCATCCGAAACGGAACGGTTGTGACAGCGACGGATACGTTTGCCGCCGATATTATCATTGAAAACGGGGTTATTTCGAGCATTGGCACCGGGCTGGAAACGCCGGCGGGAGCCGAAGTGATCGATGCTTCGGGCTGTTACGTCTTTCCCGGCGGTATCGATCCTCATACTCATTTGGATATGCCGTTTGGCGGAACCGTTACAGCCGACGATTTCGAGAGCGGCACGATCGCGGCCGCGTTCGGCGGGACAACGACGATCATCGATTTCTGTTTGACCAGCCGCGGCAAACCGCTCTCCACTGCAGTGGAGACCTGGCATGCGAAAGCCGAAGGCAAAGCGGTTATCGATTATGGTTTCCATCTTATGGTCAGCGAGATAACCGAAGACGTGCTGGAAGAACTGCCGGATATTATGGATGAGGAAGGCATTACTTCCCTTAAGGTGTTCATGGCATACAAAAATGTATTTCAAGCGGATGACGGCACTTTGTTCAAAACGCTGCTTTTGGCCAAAGAGCAGGGAGCACTTGTCATGGTCCATGCGGAGAATGGAGACGTCATCGATTTTCTGGTTGAAAAAGCGCTCGAGGAAGGCAATACCGATCCGATCTACCACGCGCTGACCCGGCCGCCTGAACTGGAAGGCGAAGCGACGGGAAGAGCCGCCTATTTGACGGAGCTTGCCGACTCCCAGCTGTACGTCGTCCATGTGACGTGCGCCGAGGCGGTTCGCAAAATCGAGGAAGCGCGCCGGAAAGGCGTGCGGGTCTATGGGGAAACGTGTCCGCAGTACTTGACGCTCGACCAGTCTTATTTGGATAAGCCGAATTTCGAAGGAGCCAAATACGTCTGGTCCCCGCCGCTGCGGGAAAAGTGGAATCAGGACGCGCTTTGGGGCGCCCTGTGGAACGGACAGCTGCAGACGATCGGCTCCGATCAATGCTCCTTCAATTTTAAGGGACAAAAAGAACTCGGAAGAGGGGACTTCTCGAAAATTCCGAACGGCGGTCCGACAATTGAAGACCGCTTCACCATTTTGTACTCGGAAGGCGTTGCGAAAGGAAAGATATCGTTGAACAAATTTGTGGATATCATATCTACGACGAGCGCGAAACTGTTCGGGCTTTATCCCCGCAAAGGAACGATTGCGGTCGGCTGCGACGCGGATATCGTCATCTTTGATCCCCATATTAAACGAACGCTGTCTGCTGGTACGCATCATATGAAAGTGGATTACAACGCGTTCGAAGGGATGTCCGTTACCGGAGAACCGGTATCGGTGCTCATACGCGGCGAATTTGTCATTCGCGACAAGCAGTTTGTCGGCTCGCCGGGCTCCGGACAATATCTACACCGCGGAAGATTTCCGCAAAGCGGCAAGCTGCCGGGCAAAAAGCCTGCGGCCAACAGTTTGATTTAACGATAACCCGAGACAAAAATCGGCTGCATACGTGCAAGCGGCCTCCGGCATTTTCGATGCCGGAGGCCGCTTGTTTACGTTCACGGGTTGAGTTTTTTGCCGGAATCATTCGGAAGTTTCCGTTAGAAAGCGGCCGCTCCGGAAGCCGGTAACGAGCTTTTGACAATGAAATTCCGTGACATTCAATTATTTGTTATAATGATGCTAATAATTCTGGCTTGCCCCAAACGGGAAGGTGAAATGATGGAACAGCCGGTTCGTACGATTGAAGATTGTGAACTAAGCTGCAACGGTTCGGAGACGGATTTGAATCAAATTAGAGCCGCGATGATCGATGATCAGTCAGCGGTGCAGGTCGCGGATTGGTTCAAAGCATTCAGCGATCCGACTCGTGTCAAGCTGATCGGCGCATTGCTGCAAAAAGAGCTTTGCGTTCACGATCTTACCGTATTGCTCGATATGGGACAATCCGCAGTTTCCCATCAGCTGCGTTACTTGCGCAATATGCGGATCGTAAAACGAAGGAAAGCGGGCAAGACGGTTTACTATTCGCTGGACGATACGCATATTGAACAAATTTTTGTCCAAACGCTGCAGCATACGAAACATGATTGAGGAATCGTTTGAAAGATATCCGACATGACAAAGAATGGACTAAACTGCTGAGCGCTGCGCTTTGCAGTTTTTTTTATATCGGTTTCTCATGCAGTTTGGTACAGTGCCGCCGCCGGGAAGCAAGACGTATATAACGGAACTGTTCATGCGTGATTCTTAACAATCTCTTAGTTACTTTTTTTCATTTAACTGGGGTATAGTAAGTATAAATGATTGCATAGGCGAATCAATCATCCATGAGAGAAGCGGTGAGCATGTACAGAGACCCTAAAATAATCATTTTGTATGCGAGCTACGGCGACGGGCACCTCCAGGTTGCTAAAGCGTTGAAGCGACGGCTCGAGCTGACGGGATGCCGACAAGTTCAAATGATTGATTTGATGGCGGCTGCGCATCCGGTGCTGGATGCGTTAACGAAATTTACGTATTTGAAATGCTCCGTTTTCTTTCCAAGTCTGTATGGGTGGAGCTACCAGTTGTCTAACAAACCGGGGATGGCCGGATGGCTGACGAGTCGGCTTCATTCCTTATGCATACGTGCAATGCGGCAAATCGTTAAACGGGAAATGCCGGATGCGGTCATTCAGACTTACCCCATGCTTGCAATGTCCGAGCTGCGGGGCAGATCCGGCGCAGCCGTTCCGACGTTTACGGTCGTAACCGATTTTGTTTATCACGGGAACTGGATTCATCCTGAAACGGACCGGTATTTCGTCGCGACGTCCGATCTGAAAGCAGCGATGGTTCAAGGCGGAGTCCGGAGCGAGCGTATCGAAGTGACAGGCATTCCGATCCGCGACTCCTTCAAATATCGCGTTCCGAACGAGTCGATATATGCCCGCTACAACTTGCAGCCGAGCCGCAGCTATGTGCTTATTATGGCGGGAGCTTACGGCGTGTTTACAAATATAAAAAAAATGGTACATCAATTATCGGCAATCGAAGGTACGGAATTGCTGCTCGTATGCGGGAGAAACGAAACGCTGCTGCGGCGGATGCAAACCGACTGCGCGCCGCTGCCAAACGTCCGGGTGTTCGGTTATGTCGAGCAAATCCAGGAGCTGATGTCGGTCGCTTCCTGTATCGTAACGAAAGCGGGCGGCGTCACGTTGTCGGAATCGCTGGCCATGCTGCTGCCGGTTATTATTTACCGCCCGGTGCCGGGCCAGGAGAAAGGGAATGCCGATTATTTACGGCAGGAAGGGAGCGCCTTAATCGTTAACGATTTGCCCGCTCTTAAAGAATCGGTAGCAACGATCGTTTCGCAGCGAAGCAGAAATAAGCAGGACCCATTCGCGGAATCGGCACCTGCAACCCGTGCGGCTGAGCGGGTTGTCAGCGAAGTACTGCGTTTTGTAAGGAACCGTGTCTCCCAGCAGAGCGATATGACATCATTTCATAGAAAAGAAAGGCATACCTGGCATGAAACATACGAGTAACCTTTATTCACCTGAATTTATACGGAACGGTATCGTTCTATTTCTTACGGAATTTGTGAAAGGCGCTTTTCTCGTTTCTTTCTTCCCCGTATATGCCGTCAATTCGCTCGGCTTGTCGCTCGCTGAAGTCGGGACGGTCGTGTCCGTGTTTTATTTGGCAGACAATCTGTTCAAATGTATTGCGGGATACTTGGTCAACCGGTTTTCCGTCTCATTGATCGTAAACGGCGGTTTTTTCCTCTCCATGTTCGGTATAGCCGCCCTGATGAACGTGCACAGCTTGCCGCTGCTCATTATTGCATCCGCTTTAATCGGCATCGGAGGCTCACCTGTTTGGATTGTCCTTCTCAGTCAAGTGCAGGATGGACAGCGCGCTTCACAAATGGGAGTTCTATATTTGTTCTGGATAGCGGGGCTTGGCGCGGGGCCGGTTCTTATCAATTTTGTCATGGACAGAAGCATGAACTTATCGACTCTGCTCCTTTTTGTGATCTGGGGAGCGGGATGGCTGCTTGCCTCCAGGATCAGAAATGCGGACATGATCAGCCCGGTTTCATTGCCCGTCCAAGCGGCGATATTATGGAAAAGATTGCGGAAGATGCGTTTTCTTCTTCCGGGTATGATCATTCAAACGACGGCCGCCGGGATGCTGGTGCCGGTCATTTCCGGATTTGCAACCCGGCATATCGGGCTCACTCATTCCGAGTTTTCACTCCTGATGATTGTCGGCGGAGCCTGCATCGGAATTTGTCTGATTCCATTCGGGAAATGGTCGGACAGACGCGGAGGAAAGTGGTTTTTGGTGGGCGGCAGCGCCATCTTCTCGATCGTATTGTTGTCTTTGACGTTTGTTTCCACCTTGAAATCAGCCATTGCCGCCTCTGCTTTGCTCGGCATATCTTATGCCGCGGTATTGCCGGCATGGAATGCGCTGCTCGCCGGTTATGTACCGAAAAGACTGACGGGAACGGCGTGGGGATTGTTTTCGGCAATTGAAGGGCTCGGGGTTATGATCGGCCCCATTATCGGGGGAATACTGGCTGACAGGTATAATGAGAAATTCCCTTTTTTTGCAAGCTCGCTGTTGTTTATCGTTCTAAGCGTCATTTACATGATGTCGCCGTCGACTCGCTTTGCTCACAATCGAAGGCTTAATATTTGAAAGCCAATAATGAAGGCAGACCATCATAATAGGATCTATAATAATGCGGCGATCGCTACCCTATATATAAGGGGGGCGGTCTTTTTTTTACCACAGATAGAATTTATAAATTTCGCACTTGCGAAAATCAAATTCTATCTTGGCGATAAAACCTACCTTTAAACGCGGTCGCTCATCCCTGAGAGGCCTCGAAAGAGGTTTTCTCATGATCCCATGTGGATGAATCCGATCGTAGTCCTTATTGGATATAGTCTATAATACCCAAACTTTATATTACTATTGTAGTATTATTTTTTTACTGGTATTATCTTATTCGATAATCCAAAAGAACTATAAGGAACAAGATTCGTCGAGCATTAATCGGTTTCTGTCATTGAAGCGGTTGTCAGCGTCTGCACGATCTGCTCCCTTTGGATCAATCAACATACGATAATGGGGGGTTACTGAAAAATGAAACTAAACGTTCGCTTAGTCAAATGGAATTTCCGATCGGTCAGAAGCAGATTGATTCTGACGTTTGCGGTCATTTTAATCGTGCCGAGTTTGAGCATCGGTTTATTTTCTTACAATTCGGCGAAACAAACCGTGGATAACCAAATGAAACGGGCGGCTGTTGAAAATGTTCACCTGCTCAATCAAATGATCACGGGAATGATGGAAATTCATATGAAACAGGTCGATTTCTTGTCCCAAACCGTAACAGCCGAAGCGATCGGGCTCAAACAAGGGGACGAGGATCCGAATTTAAGAGAATTGCTGGATCGGTATAAACGACTTCACCCGGAGCTGGAAAATGTTTTTATCGGAGCCGATAACGGGGGAATTATGACGTCTCCGATCGTTAAGCTCCCGCCTGATTTTGATTCCAGAAAAAGATCCTGGTATATCGAAGCGATGGAAAACAAAGGTCAGGTCATTATTTCCGAACCGTACATATCGCAGTCGACAAACAATGTCGTCGTATCCGTTGCAAAGGTTGTCAATGACGGTCATGGCGTCGTCGCATTTAATATTAACCTGAAGGCGCTCAGCGACTTGGTAAAAGAAGTGAAAATAGGGAAACAGGGGTATGTTGCTTTAATTGACGCACAGCGCAAATATTTGGCTCATCCAACTTTGAAGCCGGGCGAACCGGCTCCCGCAGGAACAGTCATTGACGGAATTTTCGCTTCCGCTTCAGGAGCCCTTGATTTTGTAAATCCATATACCGGCTTAAAAAATAAAAATGTATTTACAACAAATGAGCTTACCGGCTGGAAGCTGTCGGCCGTGTGGTTAATGGATGAAGTAACGCAGGAAGCAGCCCCTATTTATAAACGTACCGTTCTCGTAATTGGAGTCGCTCTGCTAGCAGGGGCAGTCTTTGTATTTTTTATTATTCGTTCCATCATTGTCCCGCTGCGTAAATTAATTGACATGTCGCGCAAAATTAGCGAAGGTTATTTAAATGAAAGGGTGAACGTCCGCTCGAAAGACGAATTTGGTGACCTTGGCGCAAGCTTCAATCAGATGACGGAATCGCTCCGAACCGTGTTGCTTGAAGTAAGCGATACATCCAATCAATTGGCCGCTTCTTCGCAGCAGCTGACAGCAAGCGCGGATCAATCGTCCAAAGCGACTGAACATATTGCGGATAGCATGGAAAAGATCGCGGACGGAGCGAATGAACAGGCTCAAACGGTCGAGCAAAGCGCCGAAACGATCCAAGTCATGTCGGCGAAAATCAAGGACATTGCATTACGGGCACAATCGGTTGCCGATACCTCATCGATAGCTTCGGAAAAATCGTCGGAAGGCGCCCGCGCAATTCAGAACGCGATTGGACAAATGAGTTCGATAAACGGTTCTGTCAACGGGCTTGCTCAAGTGATTACACAGTTGGCCGCTGCATCTCAAGAGATTGGGCAAATTACGACCGCGATTACGCAAATCGCTCAGCAAACGAATTTGCTCTCGCTTAACGCCTCGATAGAAGCTGCCAGAGCGGGTGAGCAGGGCCGCGGATTTGCGATTGTAGCCAATGAAGTGAAGAAGCTCTCCGAGCAATCCTCTAATTCGGCCGAACAAATTGCGGAATTAATTGAATCGATTCGCGATGAGATCGATAAAGCCCAGCAATCGATGCAAACGGCAGCAAAGGAGGTCGGCGTTGGAATGGAAGTCGTTCATTCGGCAGGCAGTTTATTTTCGGAGATTGAACGTTTCGTTGATGATGTTGGCAGTCAAGTGCGGGAGGTTTCGGAAGCGACACAGCACATCTCGGACGGTACGCAACAAGTGGTGCAATCCATTCAAGCCATCTCTGCCGTTGCACAAACATCGGCGTCCGGAACCCAAAATGTATCCGCCGCCGCAGAAGAGCAGCTCGCCTCAATGGAAGAAATTACAGCCTCCTCCTCAGCCCTTACCCAAATGGCAGGAGAATTGCAAGAAATCGTCGACAAATTCAAGCTGTAGCACTTTATTGATATTGACCGGAGTGACCTGGATCCGACTATTGATTTCAAGCGCCCGAATGGGCGCTTTTTTTTCACGGTTAACTTTACACATACGTAATGGTTGTCATGATAACGTCGATTCCCTAATAACATTGAAGAATGAAGCGGCCCGGATGATCCGGCAATGATCATTTCTTTATTTGGGAGGCTGTGACTGCGATGCTATACGATTGTATTATTGTCGGAGGGGGGCCAGCGGGCTTAAACGCGGCTCTCGTGCTAGGCAGGGCGAAGCGGCAGGTGCTTCTGTTCGATGACAATAAGCCGCGAAATGCCGTAACGAAGCATTCTCACGGATTTATTACCCGTGACGGCATCAGTCCGGCGGGCTTTCGGGATATCGCCCATTCGGAAATCGGCAGTTACCCGTCCGTACATATCCGGAATGAACGGATTACGCGCATTCGATCGTCGAATAAAAACTTTTTTGAGGCGTACACCGGGGCGGGGGAGACGTTCACCGCCCGCAAGATTATGCTGGCGACGGGACTTAAAGAAATTTTACCGGATGTAAACGGCATTCATCATTTCTATGGCCGAAGCTTGTTTAATTGCGCTTATTGCGACGGCTGGGAGCTGCGGGACAAACCGCTCGTTGTGATCGGGGAGAACGCGCATCTGTTTCATTTGGCCAAAACGGTTTCGAACTGGAGCCGGGATGTCGTTGCCTGTTCGAACGGATACCGGCCGCTGACATCCGAACAGAGCAGCATGCTGCTGCGAAAAGGGATACGGGTGATCGAGCATCGAATTGCGGCACTGGAAGGGAAAGACGGACGATTGAAACGGATCGTATTTTTCAATAACGAGAAGCTGGAACGTGAAGGCGGGTTCGTGTCTCCGCAATGGACGCAGGCTTCTTCCTTGGGAGAGGAGCTTGGATGTTCCCTGAGCGCCAGAGGCGGAATTCAGACCGATGAATTCGGGAGAACAACGGTACAAGGCGTCTATGCTAGCGGAGATACTTCGATTATCGCTCCATCGCAGCTCATTATCGCAGCGGCGGAAGGAAGCAGGGCGGCGATGGGCGTCAATGCCGATTTGATTCAGGACGAATTCGAACCGGAAGGTTATTTGTAAACCGGTCGAAGTCGTCTTTTTCTTTAGCTGATTATATTGCGTTATTTACAAACCGATGGTCGGTTTGTATAATAGTGATAACCGACAGAAATCAGCAATGATTTGATCCACCAAATAAGGAGCCATTATGAAAAGAGAACAAAAACGGGAGCAGACGCTGCAATTGTTGCTCGATACGACCAAAACGCTCATCAGCGAAAAAGGATGTACGCAAACGACGCTCAGCGATATTATGCAGCAGTCGGGGCTGTCTAAAGGCGCAATATTCCATTATGTCAGCAGCAAGGACGAACTGTTCTCCCTCGTTCTCAAAGCTGCAGTGGACGAGACAAACAACCGGTTTTTCGATGCGGTGCATCTCGGGGAGAAGGAATTTGACGCCCCGATGCAGGAGATTGCCAAGGGCATCTCCATTCTGGGCGATGCGGGCGATGTCACCAATCTCATCCTGATGTATTTGATCAGCAAGAGCGACCAGCCGGCAGTTAAAGAAGTATTGAATCATTTTTATGAGCATTCGGTTCGTACGTCGAAGAAGTGGATTGCAACCGGCCAACAGCACGGAATCATTCCGCCTCATATAAATGCCGACCAAACGGCAGAGCTGTTCGTTCTGCTGTCTTACGGCCTGCGGGTACGGGCGGCAATGAATTCCGAGTCCGCCTTTGGCATTTCCGACTTTGTCGGATTTATTACCGGAATACTGCAGCCAGGCGGCAAGGACAAGGAAAACAGCGCGAATAGCTGAATGCTGTACAAATGGATTGAACAAGAGGAGATGTGATTTCGATGGCCCCGTTTATTATGCTGGCCGGTTCGTTTTTGCTGTTCCGGTCGCTTGGATGGATTGGCTTGCCGTTTTTCGATCGTTGGATATTCGATCTGCAGCTTGCGGTTGCGTGCATGTTTGTGCTGACAGCGTCGGCCCACTGGGGAAAAAGACGTCCGGACTTGATCAGGATGGTGCCGCGGTCGTTTCCGAAGCCGGGTTTGATCGTCACGCTGACAGGGTGGCTGGAGCTGATCGGCGCCGCCGGCATTGTAATTCCTGCTGTTTCGCAGCTAGCCGCCATTGGTCTTTCGCTCTTGCTTCTCGCCATGTTTCCCGCGAACATTCGGGCCGCCCGGGAAGGAATCGCGATTGCCGGCAAGCCTGCTACGCCGATTGGACTCCGCACCATTCTGCAAATTGTTTTTTTGACCGCGATATTGCTTGCGGGTTTTTCATCGAACGTTTAATCGAATAAGCATAGGAAAAACAATTAGTTTACATAACTATAGGAATGTTAACTTATTTTCTTAAATCGCTAAAAAATCGACGTGCGCCATACGGATGAGATCAACTGCATCCCGGATGGCGTCTTTTTGTTTCTAAAACTTAGTCACACCTCGCCCGGCAAGTTCTTTTGTCAATATCATGTGAGATATTTGGGCTAAAATCACCCTTTTTCACGGGTTGAGACTATTATTCCAATTAAATGTAAGAAAAATTATCTTCATTTGTTATTAAAAAATGTCGGATTTTCTAATTCCGCGTAGGATGCCTGTTATCTTGAATCTAGTAGTTCAAGCGGCAGGAGGGGGCCACACCATGATCTCATTTAAAAATGTGGACAAGCATTACGGCAGTTTTCACGTGTTGCAAAATATTAATCTCACGATTGAACAGGGAGAAGTCGTTGTTGTCATCGGTCCTTCCGGTTCCGGCAAAAGTACGATGCTTCGCTGCATTAACCGATTGGAAACGATCACCAGCGGTTCGTTATCGGTAGGCGGGGTTGAAGTCAATGACAAGAAAACGGACATTAACCGGCTGCGGGCGGACATTGGAATGGTTTTTCAACATTTTAACTTGTATCCGCACATGAAAGTGATCGACAATATTACGCTTGCGCCGGTTAAAGTGCTTGGCAAATCGAAACTTGAAGCGGTCGAAACGGCGGAGTTCTATTTGAACAAAGTCGGCATCGGCAATAAAGCGAACGCTTATCCGTCCGAGCTCTCCGGAGGCCAGCAGCAGCGCGTCGCGATCGCACGCGGGCTGGCGATGAAGCCGAAGGTAATGCTCTTTGACGAACCGACTTCCGCGCTCGATCCGGAAATGGTCGGCGAAGTGCTGGACGTCATGAAGACGCTGGCGCGGGAAGGGATGACGATGGTTGTTGTCACCCACGAGATGGGCTTTGCCCGCGAAGTGGCCGACCGGGTCATCTTTATGGATCACGGTCAAATCGTAGAGGAAGCAGCACCGGCTGAGTTTTTTGCGAATCCGCGTGAAGAGCGGGCCCGCACATTCTTAAGCCGTCTGTTATAAAAAAATCATTTTATTGGAGAGGGGTATTACGAATGGTAAAAAGATCGAAATGGTGGATCACAGGATTAGTCGGATTGATGTTCATTCTGGCATTGGCCGGATGCGGGGCGAAAGAATCGAATTCCGGTTCGACTGCATCGGAGGCGACAAACTCAACGTCGGGAGCAGGAAGCGAAGGGGAATCCTCCGGAAGCCAAACGCTTGATGCGATTAAAAAGCGGGATAAACTGGTTGTCGGCGTGAAGTACGATACCCGCCTCTTTGGTCTGAAAGATCCGGCCTCCGGCAACGTGGAAGGCTTCGATATTGACATTGCCAAAGCGCTTGCGAAGAAGGTTCTGGGCGATGAAACCAAGCTTGAGCTGAAGGAAGTGACGTCCAAGACGCGGATCCCGATGCTGAAAAACGGCGACATCGACGCCATCATCGCGACGATGACCATTACCGAAGAGCGCAAGGAGCAGGTCGAGTTCTCCGATGTTTATTTTAAAGCCGGACAATCTCTGCTCGTTAAAAAAGGAAGCCCGATTACCGGACTGCCGGACGTGAAGAAAGGCGTCAAAGTACTGGCGGTTAAAGGTTCCACGTCTGTCGACAACATTAAAGAAAAAGCACCTGAAGCGACGGTTCTTCAATTCGAAACGTATCTCGATGCATTCAACGCGCTCAAAGCCGGTCAAGGCGAAGTGCTGACGACCGATAACGCCATCCTGCTCGGACTGAGCAGCCAGGATTCGAACTACGTGCTTGTTGGTGATACTTTCACCGACGAACCGTACGGCATTGCCGTCGTTAAAGGCGATACGGGCTTTGCGAAAACGATCAACGATTTGCTGGCTGAAATGAAAGCGGACGGTTCCTATGCCGAAATCTACAAAAAATGGTTCAATGAGGAACCAAAAATTTAAGCCATAAAGGAAGCTAACCGACGGGATGAGCCGTGTATGCGGCTCATCTTCGTCCATATAAGGGGATAAGTTAAGGCAAGGGGGCGTAGGCCATGTTGGATTTCTCGATACTTACGGATTATTGGGGCACGTTCATGTTGGGGTTCTGGAATACCGTTAAGGCTAGCGTCATTGCGCTTGCGGCAAGTCTGCTGCTCGGTACGATCGTTGCCGTGTGCCGGATTTCGGTCTTTGCTCCGCTTCGTTGGATCAGTACGGCATTTACGGAATTTGTCCGCAACATTCCGCTATTGTTAATCGTTCTTCTGATGTATTTGGGTTTTAGGCTGCCGGGCTTTGCGGCCGGAGTGACGGGACTGAGCATTTATACCGCTGCCTTTATCGCCGAGGCGATTCGCGCCGGCATTCAGTCGATCCCGAAAGGGCAGAGCGAAGCGGCGCGCGCGACGGGGCTGACTTATTTGCAGACGATGCGTTTCGTCGTGCTTCCGCAAGCGTTCAAAATCGTCATTCCCCCGCTCGGCAACCAGTTTTTGAACCTGGTGAAAAACTCTTCGATTCTTGCTGTTGTCGCCGGCATGGACATTATGTACTACGCCGATATTATTTCAACGGATACCTTTGTCGTGTTCAGCGTTTATATTTTTGTCGCCTGCTTCTATCTGCTGCTGACGATCCCGCTTAGTGCAGCGATCAGCTACTTGGAACGCCGGCTGCATACAAGCCGATAAGCTTATGCTTACGAAGTGGTTTTGCCTCCGGCAAAGCCTAAGTCGATGCTTACGAAGTGGTTTTGCCTCCGGCAAAACTTTAGGAGGGGTCAACAGATGAATTTTAGCGATGCTTTTTCACCGTCGAATTTGAAATTTCTGGCTGAAGGCTTCCTGGTGACGCTGGAAGTCGCATTTATTGCCATTATACTCAGTTTTATTGTCGGTTGCGTCGTCGGCACGCTCCGTTATACGAAGTTGAAAGTGGTATCGCCGATTCTCGGCGTATGTGTACAGATTATCCGCAATTTGCCGCTGCTGCTTGTTTTGTTCTTTACCTTTTTTGCATTGCCGGAAATCGGAATTAAGATGGGCGTCTTTACGTCCGCCGTTGTGGCGCTTACCATTTTCGAGGGGGCGATGATCGCCGAAATCGTCCGCAGCGGACTGAACTCGATCCCAAAGGGCCAGATTGAAGCGGGCCGCGCATCCGGCCTCAGTTATACGCAAACGTTATGGCACATTGTTCTCCCGCAAGCGTTAAGACGAATGGTGCCTCCGCTCGTCAGCCAGTTCATCTCGTTGCTGAAAGACACGTCGCTTGCCGTAATCATCTCGCTGCCGGAGCTGATGCACAATGTGCAGATTGTCAGCGCACAGCACCCGAATATCGTTTTCCCGATCCTCATACTGGCAGCAGTTGCTTATTTCACGGTGAACTACATCCTTTCGATCATTTCCAAACGGTTTGAATCGAAGTTTGTTTAAGCGGTGCCATTGTAATGGATAGGCCCGCTTGGATGAGAAGAAGTTGCAAAGTTACCGGAAATCATTAGACTTGAATCTAAGCCTGTATAGGCTGGGCTTCCTTCTAAAAATATGATCCGGAGTGGAGACGCCGTGCAGCGACTGCATAAGTACAAATTCATCCAGATTCTCATCGTTGGCCTGTGCACAGCAGTAGCCGGCGAGGTGAAAATAACGCCGTTTGGCGCAGAGTTGTTTCGCATCGGACTTGGAGCCCCCGTTTTTTTGCTGTTTTTGCTCTACAGACGCAGCTTGAATGTAGTCGTGACCGGAATCGTGACCGGAGCCGCGGTCATCCTGTACCGGATGCTCTTGCTCTGGCTGAATCAACCCGAAGCTTTTTCATTGCTTGATGGGTTCCGTATTCATGCCGCCGGAGGATTGTATTATGTCGTTTACGGCTCGCTCTTTTTTTTCATTAAGAACAGACTGAATGATTATCAGCCGCTTGTGCTCGGCTTTGTTGTCGCAGCGATCGATTGCCTGGCAAACATTGCCGAATTGTCCGGTCGTGCATTTATTTATCAGGCAGGCTATTCACACCGGTCTGCGGGCATCATGATCGCGCTTGTCGCCATCGTCCGCAGTTTCTTCATCATCGGTCTCTTCAGCAGCATCTCCATCAGTCGGATGAGAACGATACAGGCGGAGCAGGAGAAACGGATGGAGCAAATGCTGCAAATTTTTGCCGGATTGTACGGCGAGGCGTTTTATTTGCGGAAATCGATGGATACGATCGAACGGGTTACCGCAAACAGCTATGAGCTGTATGAGCAGCTGAAGAGCGACCAGCTGAACGGATATGGGCAGACGGCGCTGCGCATCACTCAACAATTCCATGAAGTGAAAAAAGATTCGCAGCGGATTCTTGCCGGTCTGCTCAAGCTGTTCGACACGGAAGTTGTAACCGAAATGAGTCTGAAGGAAATTATCCACTATGTCGTGAAAGCGAACAGCGAATATGGTAATATGCTTAACAAGGATGTCTCGATCTTCAAAGACATTGACGTCAATTATGAAACCTCATCCTACATTCCGCTCTTGACGGTGCTTAATAATTTGGTCGCCAATGCAATTGAAGCGATTAAGATTAAAGGCTTTGTCAGTCTTAAAGTGTATGAAAAGGATGACCTGACGTTCTTCATCGTCACCGATAACGGGCGGGGAATCGCCGAACAGGACGCGGAGCTTGTGTTTGAGCCGGGTTTTACGACGAAGTTTAATGACAAAGGTATCGCATCGACCGGCATCGGGTTGTCCCATGTAAAGGATATTGTCCGGTCCTTTGAAGGAAGCATTCAACTGACCACGCAGAAGTCGGGGATTAACTCGACCGAATTTACGGTTAGCTTACCCACGAATAAGATTAGAAAGAGAGGGTAGGCCATTGGCGATCTCGTTTTGTATTGTGGATGACGACGCGGCCAGCAGAAGGATGCTGGAAAATATTATCGAGGACAGTGGCATCGGCAAAGTGACCGGCGTCGCATCTGGCGGGGTGGAAGGTGCGGAAGTCATCTTTTACTTGAAACCGGATGTCGTGCTGATCGACCTGCTGATGCCCGATCAAGACGGAATCGAGACGATCGCGCAACTAAACCAGCGCGGTTTTATTGGCAAGTATGTCATGATTTCGCAAATTGAAAACAAAGAGATGGTTGCAAGAGCTTATCAGCAGGGAATCGAATATTTCATCCAGAAGCCGATAAATAGGGTCGAGGTTGAAGCCGTGCTGCGGAAAGTGTGCGAGCGCTGGAAGCTGGACCGCTACATATCGGAAATTAAGATGTCATTTGCCAAGCTGGACATGATCCAGGAACAACCGCCGGAGCCCGAACAGAAAAAGGATGTCCGCGATATCGTTAACGTGATTTTGATGGATATGGGCATTGTCGGTGAAACCGGGAGCAAAGACATTTTGTTTATGATGGAATATTTGATCAAAGAGAAAGGGACTTTTCTCCCGTTGAAAGAATTGTACGAGGTTGCGGCTCAATCGTACAAATCGGTGCCAAACGAGATTCAGAAGGAATCGAGAGCGATCGAGCAGCGGATCAGGCGGACCGTTATGGTCGCGCTGACGAATCTTGCTTCAATCGGACTGACGGATTACAGCAATCCTAAATTTGAATATTATGCGCCGCTGTACTTTGATTTTCAGGACGTCAGGCTGAAGATGAAAGAAATGGAAGATGAAGATCAGACGGGGAAAGGCAAGGTAAACATTAAGAAATTTTTGCAAGTGCTCTATTTTGAAACGTTGAACAAGTTTAATAATTAATATTAATGATGCAGATACGGGCCGGAAGGCTCTTTTTTGTGCATAGGGGAGCAGTCGGATGGACGCTGTAAATGAATCTTAGAGTCCTCCCATTTTCATCCATAATGAATTGGGAGGAGGGGTACGATGAATATTGTTAGGCTGCGTTTTAGCGCTTTTGGGCTAACGGTGCTGTTGGGGCTTGCTTTTTTAATGGTTGGATTTTATGTTGAATTTGGACAAATAAGACGATTCGATGCTGCTGGAAGTGCTTTTGTCGCCCGTTTTGAATGTCCTGTCATGACAGCGGTTATGAAAGGGCTCACGTTTATCGGTTCGCCTGCGATGACTCTCCTATTGACGGTTGCTGCTTCGTTGTTCCTTTATTTTGCGGCAGGTCACCGCAGGGAAACGATTTTCTTTATTACCGTGGTAGCTGGAGCTTTATTATTAAATCCGTTTATGAAAAATTTGTTTCACCGGGAAAGGCCCAATACGAATCGTCTAATCGAGGTAACCGGCTTGAGCTTCCCGAGCGGGCATTCGATGGCGGCGTTTGCGCTGTACGGAACGCTTTGCTATCTGCTGTGGCGTAACGTGAGCCATGCGGCGGGAAGAACGCTGCTGATCGCTTCCGGACTATTTATGACCGCAGGAATCGGGATCAGCCGGATTTATTTGGGCGTCCATTATCCGAGCGATGTGCTCGGCGGCTATTTGGCGACAGCTGCCTGGTTATGTCTTTCGATTTGCATGTTCAATAAAAGGCTTAGCCGCCCGTAATGAATACGAAGACGGCTTCCCTGTTCGATCAGGGAAGCCGTCTTTTTACTTACGCGTCTTTCGGAATAAGATCGAAAATTTTGCCTGTTTCCAATGCTTCAATAAATTTGAGCAGCCACCGGTAATAGCTTATCGCCTGGTTGATTTTCGACTCATCGGCTTCGATCATGGCAAGAAACTTTTCATGGCCTTCATATTCCGTTTTCAATCGATTGATTTCCTTAAGCGATTTTGACAGCTCGCTCATATTTCCGTCCACTGCTTTGCGCCATTTAATCGAGAAATAATCTTTAAAGTTTTGATACCAGTCGGGCTCTACCTCGTATAAATCTTTCCGCGAACCTTTTCCCCAAACTTTATCGATCATTTTCAAATCCATTAACGTCCGGACGCCGGTGCTCATCGACGTTTTGCTCATGCCCATTGATTTACTGAGCTCATCGAGCGTTACCGGGCCGTCACTAAAGTACATATAACCATATAAATGTCCGATAGATAGCGTAATTCCGTATAAATCCATATTTTTGCTTATCGAATCGATAACACGATCACGGTTTTTTTGTATTTTCGCAATTTCTTCTTCGGCTAAGCCTTCGAAATCGTTCATAATTTCCCTCCTGAGGAATATCGGCTGCTTCAGTCCTAACCTTCAACCCGTATTGTAAACAATTCAACCAGTGGAGTAAAGAAGTTGAATGAACTGAATTATGGAGGAAAACGGAGTATTCTATTCATAAAGTACGTAAAGTAAAAACTTTATAAACGTTTTGTACGGATTATGGTCTTTGACTCCTAAATAAGGAAAAGGTTAAACTGTTTCAAGCGAGTCGGCCGGGACAAGATAGCAGAAAAAGTTGGATATCAAAAGCAAATAAAGAAGGAGGTCACAATGACAATTATCGAGGTTAAACAACTGACGAAAGTTTTCGGTCATGACCCCAAGCGTGCAATCCCGCTGTTGAATCAAGGGATGTCGAAAGAGAACATATTTAAAGATATGAAATTGACTGTCGGTGTCAATAAAGCCGATTTCACAATTGAACAAGGTGAGATCTTTGTTATTATGGGCTTGTCCGGGAGCGGAAAATCAACGCTTGTCCGCTTGCTTAACCGTCTCATTGAACCTACTGCCGGCCAAGTGCTGTTTAAAGGCAAGGATGTATTGAAAATGAACCAGGAGCAGCTGCGGCAGTTCAGACGGAAAAATATTGGGATGGTGTTCCAAAAGTTTGCGCTGTTCCCGCATCGTACGGTGTTGGAAAATGCCGCATACGGTCTTGAGGTTCAAGGGATGGGTAAGAAAGAAAGAACTGAAATGGCCATGAACGCCCTTAAGCTTGTCGGCTTGGATGGCTGGGAAAACAGCCGCCCCGATCAGCTAAGCGGCGGGATGCAGCAGCGGGTCGGCATCGCAAGAGGCCTTGCCAACGATCCGGACATTCTGCTCATGGATGAAGCGTTTAGCGCCCTTGACCCGCTAATCCGCAAAGATATGCAGTCGGAGCTGCTTGAAATGCAATCAACAATGAAAAAAACGATCGTATTCATTACGCATGATTTGGACGAAGCGCTGCGAATCGGCGACCGTATTGCGCTGATGAAAGACGGGGCCATCGTGCAAATCGGCACGCCCGAAGAAATCTTGATTCAGCCGGCAAACAAATATGTGGAACGTTTCGTCGAGGACGTGGACTTGTCCAAGGTGCTCACGGCGGCTCATATTATGCGGAAGCCTGAAACGATAACGCCGGAGCGCGGTCCGAGGGTTGCGCTGTCGCTTATGCGCGCAAGCGGCGTATCAAGTCTGTACGTCACCAATAAAGAAAAGAAGCTGCTTGGCGTCGTGACGGCGGAAGGGGCATCCGAAGCGATTAAACACGATCAGCCGCTTGAGGCTGTTATTCAGCGCGATGTGCCGCAGGTACAGCAAGGCACTTTGCTGAACGAACTGTTCGAGATGATGTCCGAAACGAAGCTTCCGGTAGCCGTCGTCGATGAAAGCGGCAAGCTTAAAGGAATCATTATTAAAGGTGCCGTACTGTCCGCGCTTGCGGGCAATACGGAGTTGGAAGCAGGTGCTCAGCGATGAATATACCGAAGCTGCCGTTAGGAGATTGGATTGAATCGGTTGAAGCGTGGTTAACAAGTCACTTTGGAGGCTTGTTTGATATTATACGCACGATCATCGGATCGATGGTAAACGGAATCGAGGACATTTTGACCGCTGCCCCGGCGATTGTAGTCATGGTCATCATTGCGGCATTGGCGTATTGGGTCGGCCGCTGGAGAATCGCGCTGTTCGCGTTTATCGGACTGTTTTTGATCGATAATTTAGGGTTTTGGGATCCGTCTATGCAATCGCTGGCGCTTGTGCTGACGGCGTCCATTCTTGCCATTGTGATCGGTGTGCCGACCGGAATCTGGTGCGCACGCAACAATGCCGTACGCAATGTCGTAACGGTCGTGCTTGATTTCATGCAGACGATGCCGGCATTCGTTTATTTGCTGCCGGCGGTCTCGTTCTTTTCGCTTGGCGTCGTGCCGGGTGTCATCGCTTCTATTATTTTCGCGATTCCGCCGACGATCCGCTTAACCAATCTCGGTATCCGGCAGGTGCCGGAAGAGCTGGTGGAAGCGGCCGATTCCTTCGGCTCCACGCCGCGTCAGAAGCTGTTTAAGCTGCAGCTTCCGATTGCGATGCCGACGATTATGGCCGGCATTAACCAGACGATTATGTTATCGCTGTCCATGGTTGTCATCTCTTCGATGATCGGGGCGCAAGGTGTTGGTGCTTATGTATACAGGGCCGTGACGCAAGCCAAAACGGGCATCGGCTTTGAAGCCGGCCTGGCCATAGTTGTGCTGGCGATCTTGTTGGATCGCTTGACGCAGCATGCATTCAAGAAAAAACATCAATAGAGGGGTGCACCTATTTTGAAAAAGTGGATGTTGTTATTCAGTATCGTATTGATTGCCGTAATGGCGGGTTGTTCGAACGGAGGCGGCAACAAGTCGGTTAAGCTGGCTTATGTCGCCTGGGATTCGGAAATTGCCAGTACGAATGTCGTGAAGGAAGTATTGGAATCGAAGCTCGGCTATCAAGTGGAAATGCTGCAGGTTGACGCCGGGCCGATGTGGGCGGGTATTGCCGACGGAAGCGCCGATGGGATGGTAGCGGCTTGGCTTCCAAGCACTCATGCGTCTTATTTGCAAAAATATCAGTCGAAAGTAGAAGATTTAGGTGCCAATCTGGAAGGGACAAAGATCGGCCTTACCGTACCTGCTTATATGAATATCAGCTCGATTGACGATTTGAACAAGCCGGACGTCGCAAAATCGCTCCAAAACCAAATTATAGGCATTGAGCCGGGCGCCGGTATTATGATGGCATCGGAAAAAGCGCTCAATGATTACGCTCTGAAAGGTTATACACTGTTGGAGAGTTCTTCGGCCGCCATGGCGCAGGAAATGCAAAAGGCTTATGACGCCAAGAAGCCGATCGTTGTAACAGGGTGGACCCCGCATTGGATGTTCGCCAAGATGGATCTGAAATATTTGGCCGATCCGAAGGGCGTTTATGGCGGCGACGAGCAAATCCACACGATCGTTCGTAAAGGACTCGAAGAAGACGAAGCGGCTGCTTATCAATTTTTGGATCAGTTCAGATGGACTGCAGCCGATATGCAAAGCGTAATGTCGGCCATCCAAGACGGAAAGACGCCGGAAGATGCGGCTAAAGATTGGGTAAACAGCAATCCGGACAAAGTGAACGAATGGATTAAAGGAATCAAGAGCGAATAGCAAATTCGCTTTAAAAAGGCAAGAGATCAAGCAGTCTGGCACCCGCCAAAAGGTGTCGGGCTGTTTTGTTTTTTGCTGAACCGAATTTTCGTCGTATTTAAGTTAACATAACTATAAAGATGTAAACTTAAAAATCAAATTCCGCGATAATTGAGAGCAAAAAAAACAGCCGATCAAACCCTAAAGGTTCTGACGGCCGTTTCATTCACCCAACTATCGATTTAATATACTTTTCTCTAATACGGCATTTTTATCTCCGTATACTTTGACGATATGTGTTTCTCCCCAGGCGCATAATGAATCTAAAATGCTTTTAAGGCTCCATCCATATTCGCTAAGCTCATATTCGACTTTAGGAGGGACCTGATTATAGGTAATCCGGTTAATGACACCGTCATTTTCGAGTTCCCGCAGCTGCTGTGTTAACATTTTTTGCGTGATGCCGGGCATGACGCGTTTTAGCTCGCTCGTACGTTTTTTGCCGTGAGTCAAATGGCACAGAATAACGCATTTCCACTTGCCGCCGATCACTTCCAAAGTCGCCTCGACCGAAATATTGTACTTTTTCACCATGATGCCCCTTTCAAATTCATTATAGGAACGATTATGCGCATATAGAACTTTGAAGCCTGTACTTTCAAAACGAATTTATAACATCCATCATAACATGTACCCGCCAGTTTGACGATCATTATTGCTCACAACATGTGGCTCCAATCAGTTAACATAACAATAATAATGTAAACTAAAATAACGAAACCTGCTGAAAACGAAGAGTGGCAAACAAGTGTTCTGGTGTGGGAAATAACTTTTTCTTTTTATTAAAAAAAGCTAACAATCCGGCTCAAAAGGAGGCTGGCTTGTTAGCTTCAATAACTTTTCATACTATCCGCAGCGGTAAACGGGTCCATTATGTTACGCCTTCCGGACCATGGAGTAAACGGAATGCGGGATGAAACATGCTTCCGGTACACGATGAGCGGCAAAGATCGATATTGGCTGCGGATATACGGAAAGTAGGAAGCTGTTTTTTTGTATTTTCCGCCAGTCAGCAGTTGGTGGGATTTCACATTATCCTTCAACTGAAGAGTTAAGAGCAGCGTAATGATTTGTCTAATTGCAGGATCCGATACCGGACACATCACTTCGATCCGGCGGGATAAATTCCGGGTCATCCAATCCGCGCTTGAGAGCCAGACCTCGTCATTTCCGCCGTTTTTGAAATAATAAAGGCGTGAATGTTCCAGAAAACGATCGACGATGCTTCGTACCTTAATGTTTTCGCTTTGTCCGGGAATTCCGGGGCATAAACAGCAGATGCCGCGTACAATCAGCTCAATTTGAACGCCGGCGCCCGATGCTTCATAAAGCTTATCGATCATAGCCGGATCGGAGAGCGAATTCATTTTGGCGATGATTTTAGCGGGAAGACCGGCGGCGGCGTTCTTCATTTCACGCTCGATGAGACTGTAAACCGTATCCCGCAAATCGGTTGGCGAAACGGCTAACATTTTCGATTTAAGGTGCGTTCTGAAATCCGATATTTCATTGAACAGATTGGCGACGTCGTCGGCAATGACGGCATGCGCTGTAAACAAGCCTATATCCGTGTAAAGCTTTGCGGATTGTCCGTTATAATTGCCGGTTGAAAGATGAGCATACTTTTTCAACCCGTCCGGTTCACGGCGCTCGATAAGCGTCATTTTCGCATGAATTTTTAACCCGATCCATCCATGAATGACACGGCATCCCGCTTTTTCCAATTTTTTGGCCCACGCGATGTTACGCTCTTCATCAAACCTGGCTTTAAGTTCAACGATAACGGTCACATCTTTTCCGTTCCCGGCGGCAAGAACCAATGAGCGGACGATTCTCGATTGCTTGCTGACGCGGTAAAGCGTCATTTTGATACTGGAAACGGCCGGGTCGCCGGCCGCTTGTTCGATAAAATCATCAAATGCGTCAAACGATTCAAAAGGGTGAAACACGGCGACATCCCGCTGCTGCAAAACGGAGAAAATAGATTGCTTCTTTAGCTCCACCGGATAAACCGCTTTATGCTTCGGATATTTGAAATGGTCAAATCCCGGTAACGATTGCGAAAATTTCATTAAAAAGCTCAGATCGACGGGTCCGTTGATCACTGCAATGTTGCCCTCAACGTTCAAGTGCTCTGTCAATAAGCGATATGCGTGCGGATGAATATCTTGTTCCACCTCGAGCCGCACCGGCGCACCGCGTTTTCTGCGCCGCAATTTCCGTTCCACTTCTACGAGTAAATCTTCCGCATCCTGTTCTTCCAATGATAGTTCGGAATCCCGTATAATCCGAAACAGCCGCACGTCCGCAACCGTTTGTTCGTTGAAAAAGACCGAAATATGCGCTTTTATTAACGTCTCTAGCATCAGGAACGTATGGCCAAGCGTGCTGCTAACGGGTGACAGTTCAAAATAACGCCCTAATTCGTCCGGAAATTCAATTAAAGCCATCTTAAATTCATCTGGTGACTCCGTATTCGCCGGCCTCAGAACGACCGAAAAATATAAGCGGTTGGATAAAAGAAGCGGCAACGACTCTTTTTCCGTAATTAGAACGGGTTGAATAGCGGGAAACACTTTGCGATAAAAAAAAGTGTCCGCTTCTTGCTTCTGAGCATCCGTCAAATCTTCGTATGACGCAAATGTGACTCTATAGGAAGCCAGCCGGTCCAAAACTTGACGAAGCGTTGCATATTGCTGGTTCACAAGCCGTTCCGTTCTGCGGATGATTCTCTTTAACACTCCGGCAGGCGAATAGCCGCTGAAATCCATTGCAGTGATGCCGTTTATCATGTCATTGCGGATCCCGGCGACGCGCACGCTCATAAATTCATCCAGATTGCTCGATACGATGGCCAAAAATTTCGCCCGTTCCAATAGCGGGGTGTGTTCATTTTGCGCTTCACCAAGAACCCGCCGGTTAAATTCAAGCCAGCTTAAATCGCGGTTGATATATTTGCAGCTTGCCATTATTTTCGAAACAATAAACGCCCGAATTTTTTAAACAAATTAAACGTCACGCTTGGACGGAAGCTAATCGTTTCGACAGGCTTGTCTTTCTCTGGTATTTCCATAGCTAAGTTCCTCCTTCATCGAAAAACACTCGCCTTCACCCTCGTGAAAGCGAGGTTAATGGCTTCGTTACAGAGCCTCTTCGACTGCTTTCGTTACTCCTTGCGTCATCCGGTTTTTTACGATCATTTCTCCGGCCTGATGCCCAACTTTACGGCCAACGGAATCGCCAAGCATTCCGCCTACAATGGAACCGATAATCGTACCGACACCGGGCATGATCGATGTTCCCAAAATGGCACCGTACTCGATACCGGCCATAACGCCGAGTGCGCCCGTCACATTTTCCGACGTGTTGACCGCATATTGCGATTTATCCATTTGTCCGCTTCTTAAACTTTGGGTGTCTTTGAATTGGGAGACGCCTCCGGAAATGAGTCCGCCCCAAAGAGAACCTCCTTGGAACATTCCTTGAATCATGCTTGTTCACCGCCTTATCGGATTGATATGAGTTGTTCCCTTATCAAGTATGCCCTTGTTCGCTGCAGATTTATCTTTCGTCTCTTCTGTTAATTTTTACCGTTTGTACGACTTGATTCCAGACTTTAACCTGTCGTTCACATCAAATATGCACGCTGTCCCTTTGACGGCCAATGTTCGCAGCGCCTTTCTTGCTTCCGGTGATAAGGCAATAATGGCACCCGCAACAGCTGCAATAATGCCGATCCGAGATTTAAACATCATTTGACCTCCATGATTTTGGTAGTTGCTGCCTATTTCGTTAGTTACATTATTTAAAAATAACGGAGATTTATTCATTGATCTGCATTTGCTTATTCGTTTAGTGCAACGTGCCATTTCGCGCATAAAAAAGATGCGTATGAAGAATAGTAATTGCATTGAACTGATTTGGAGGAGCTGTCATATGATGCTGCAGGAAAAGCAAAGATTCCTCCGAGTATTGCCGGGTCGAATACGCATCGAAATTTCCGGATTAAAGGGGAATCCAAATACGGCCCGAATGGTGCGGGATCGTCTGTCATCTGTCGCTGGGATACGCCGTATTGTTCCTTGCAGCGTGACGGGGCGCGTTTTGATCGAATACGATGAGAGCACGGTTGAAATTCAGGCTATCATCCACACGATTCAAAAGGTAGAAAGATTCGTTCAGGAAGGCGATCCCGATTCTCAAGCCGGACAAACAGCCGCCGCTCCCGCAGCTCATGTCCCTGCAGCAGCAGCAGTAAAAGAAGCTGCAGCCGCCTCAGAGTGGTTAGAGGAGCAGGATTTGAGGGATCAATTGGGTCCGGTAGTTTCTTTGGATACCCGACCCCCGAGAGAGAAAGTGCCGCTTCCGCTTGCGGCAGCGATGGGCGGGGTTGCCTTTTTAGGGGCAAAACGGCTGTTTTACGGTCCATCATCTTTGGCTGCCAGTCCGGTACCTTTTTATATGTCGGGCTTGCTGTCGGTTGTTACCGGCTATCCATTTTTAAGACGGGGCTTTGAATCCTTTTCACAGACAAAAAAATGGAATTCGGATTTGGTGCTCGGAACGTCGGCTTTAGCGCTTGCTTTAGTAAGGGAAAATTTGGTTGTTCTTGCGGGACTTAGCATTCTTCAATATATGAACTGGAAACGAAGCCGGCTGGCGATTGGACCGGGAGACGAAAATATGCTTTCTCCGGAAATACAGAGCTACAGCGAGAAAGCGGCCAAATGGGGACTGATCGGAGGAGCCGCAACGTGGGCAATTACCCGCAACCCGCTTAAAGGCATTGCGGTATTGCTTGCCGCGAATCCCCGTCCGGCTACAATACCTGCACAGTACGCGTGGCGGCAGGCCGAAGTCGTCTCCCATGAACGAAACTTGGCTGTCCCTTCGAACGGCTCGCTGCCGCAATTGGCCAGGACAAATACGATCCTCATTGAAGATGCGTCAATGCTGCTTCATGAAGAGGATAGCACGGATTCTCTTACCTGTATCACTAAAGAAGAGGATGAAGAGAGGTTAATCTGTTGTGCCGCTTCATTAATGAAGAACACCGATCATCCGTGGAAGAATGAAGTATGGGATCATGCGGTTCGGACATGCCGAACAATTCGGTCGGCCTTTCATGTTACTGAGGTAGAGGACGGACTAACGGGCGAAATTAACGAAATGCCCGTATTCGTCGGAAGTGCCGCTTGTCTCCAGCGGAACGGCATCTCTTGCGATACCTATTTAATCGATGCCAAGCGGTTGGAACGGAAAGGGTTCAAAGTGCTGTTTGTCGCCAAAGCGGGTCACAAACCTGAACCGTGCTTTGGTTTTATTGCGCGAAAAGAGGCATCCGTTTTAAACGACCTGGGGAAAAAGCTGTCTTTGTTTGTGGAGAAAGGTTACCGCATTGGCGTGCTGCAAAACGAAAACGAAGTTAGTAAGGCGTGCTTGGAGAAGAACGGGTTTGAGACAAGCTGGCTGGAGCTTCAGCCGGGTGAAATGATCGAACGGCTTGCCGGGATGAGGCAGCAGGGGGAAGGAGCGCTTATCGTTGCCGGCTTTGAGCGAAGCCCTTTAAACGAGTATTTGGCGGAAGCGGGCATTCCTTCCATCCATGAGGATCAAATCCCGGATATATTGGAAACAAAGCAATATGCGATGCAAGTGGACCGAACCGTCAACGAGCATTTCCAAATTACGAAAGGATGGAACTTAATCGGTTCCGCATTGGCATCGATCGGTACGTTAAGCGCACCGGTAGTCAATTTGGCTGCGGATGCGTTATCGCTCGTTTTTCTGACCAGATCCAAAAAGGCAGCCGAAACGGCTTGCCCGGCCATCCCGGCAACAAGCTTGCAGGAGGTGGCCGCTTCGAGCGACAAACCGGCATGGCATGCCTTTACCGGCGAACAGCTGGCCAGCCGCTTTCAGGTTGACGCGCTGGGTGGAATTCCGGTATCCCGGATCTCCCAGCTTCAAAGCGTTCACGGTAAGAACGTATTGGAAGGCAAAAAGCCTGTCCCATGGCTCGTGACATATCTCGGCCAGTTTAAGGAATTTACAACCCTTATTCTGCTAGGGACAACTTCGTTAGCGTTATTTACCGGCGGTATTTTTGATGGCATCGCAATGGGGGCAATCTTGCTTGCCAACGCCGCGATTAGCACGATTCAAGAGCGGAAAGCGGAGAAGGTCGTCCAGTCTTTAAATCAATTTCAACCGCCATTCTGCAGAGTCGTGCGCGATGGCGCTGAATATGAAATTTCCGCAGCGGAGCTCGTTCCCGGCGATCTTGTCCGTTTCGAGGCGGGCGACCGAGTGCCGGCCGACATCCGGATTGTGCAGGCTTGGAACCTTCGCGCCAGCGAAGCGGCCTTAACCGGGGAATCGCTCCCGATTGAGAAAAACGCGGCGTCGCTCGAAGAGCATTGCCCGCTTTCGGATCGGACGAACATGCTTTATATGGGCACCGATATCTGCGGCGGCAAAGGCGAAGGTATCGTTGTTAACACCGGGATGACGACCGAAATGGGTCATCTTGTTTCGCTGTTGAAACAGGAGGAAAAAGAGGTCACACCTCTGCAAGAAAAGGTAACCTCCATAAGCAAAACGTTTGTAAAAGGCGCTTTGGCCGCCGGAGCGATCGTTTTTGTTACCGGCTTGCTTCGCGGCGTTCCGATAAACCAAATGGTATCGACTTCGATTGCACTCGCGGCTTCTGCCATTCCGGAAGGGCTTCCGGTGACGATTACAATTGCGCTGAGCGCAGGTATTTTCCGTATGGCCAAAAAGAAAACGCTTGTCCGGAAACTGTCCGCACTTGAAACGCTGGGGAGAACAACAATCATCTGCACGGATAAGACCGGAACGCTCACTCAAAACGAGATGATGGTCCGGACCGTCGCTACCGTCAATAGAGCATGGACGGTTACCGGCAATGGGTACGAGCCTGTCGGAGAAATTCAAGAGGTAACACCGGAAGCAGCTGCAGCACTGGCCGCGGAGTTACAACCGGAAGCCGGAAGTGACGATCCGCTGTTTAATCGCGATTTGAAACGGATGCTCGAAATAGGCGCACTCTGCAACAACAGCAAGCTCGAGCAGGAAGACGGAAGATGGATCATCAAAGGGGATCCGACGGAAGGGGCACTGCTGACGCTTGCAGCCAAAAACGGGATCTGGCTGCAAAACTTGACCGGTTGGCACAGAAGCAAGGAAGTGCCGTTCGACTCCAGTACCGGAAAAATGAGCGTTGTTTGTCACGATCAAGCGGCCGACAGCAGCTGTTACATGTTTACGAAAGGCGGGGTGGAGGCCGTACTTCGCCGCTGCAGCCGCTATCAGGCGAATGGCGAGCTGTTCGAATTGACTGAAGAGCATAAAAAGCAAATATTGCTGCAAAACGAGCAATTTTCTTCCGAAGCGCTGCGGGTGCTTGCATTCGCCTACCGTCCCGTGGATAGGGGAGATGCCGAAAGCTGCATTGACGAAGAGGATCTGATTTACGTCGGAATGGTAGGAATGGCCGATCCGCCGAAACCGGCGGTTGAAGAAGGGATCCGGAGTGCGCTTGCGCTGGGGGTAAAGCCGGTCATGATTACCGGAGATCACCCAATTACGGCCATTGCGATCGGTAAACAAATCGGCATCTACGATGGTACGCAGCAAGTATTATCCGGTCATGAACTCGACCGGATAAGTGACGAAGAACTGATTGATATCGTGGAGAGCGTATCGATCTTTGCGAGGGTAACGCCTGAGCATAAGCTGCGCATCGTGAATGCTTTTCAGAAGCGGGGTCATGTCGTCGCGATGACCGGGGACGGCGTAAACGATACGCCGGCGATCAAACAGGCCGATGTCGGCATCGCAATGGGCAAAACGGGAACAGAAGTGACCAAAGAAGCGGCGGATATGGTGCTGCAGCACGATCATTTCGGCTCCATTGTGGATGGGGTTAAAGAGGGCCGCACGATCATCGGCAACATCCGCAAAGCGCTTGGATGCTTGCTCACCGGCAACCTTGCCGAAATTATCGTGACCAGCGCGGCCGTAATGATCGGCCTGCCGATCCCGCTTGTGCCCGTGCAAATCTTATTGATGAATTTGTTGACCGATGCGCTGCCGGCGATGGTTCTCGCCGTCAATCCCGGTAACAAGAGCGGCATCACGGAAAAGACCGATATCGTGGACAGCGGTTTGTACCGAAAGGTCGTCGTACGCGGCGTCATGCTTGGACTCGGTTCGCTCGGACTGTTTGCGGCCAGCCTGGCGGCCGGAGCTCCTGTCCAAGTCGCGCAAAGTGTCGCTTTCGCCACTCTTGTTGCGGGCCAGCTGATTCAAACTTTTTCATGGAGGCAGGAGGGGAATGGACAAAGCGCGCGCGAATGGACCAAGGACCGCTTCTTGATCGGCGCGCTCAGCCTGTCATGGCTTGCGCTGCTCTCGGCTCTTTATGTTCCGCCGTTAGCAACGTTCTTCCACACGGCGCCGTTGTCGCTTGTCCATTGGGTTCCGGTATTGGCGGTAGCCGGCTCGGTCTCCTTGTTTTCCAAACCGGTTCTGGCATTTCTGTCACGAAAAAAGGTTACGGCTCCAAAATTGCAACTTACCGGGGCAGCGGCATAAGCCGCTGTTCCGGTCCCATATCGTATGCGGCTGGAGGCTGATTCCATGATCGTCAAACATTTCGAAAAAATTATTGTAGGCGCTGCACTTGCGGCAGCGGCTACGACACTGCTGCCAATTGCAAAATCAACGATGCGTCCATTGCTGGCAGCCGGATGGGAAGCGGGGGAAGGGCTTATGAACCGCACCCGGTCAATCGTTCAAATTGCAAAAGAAGAAATCGAAGATATTGTGGCAGAGGCGCAGTTCGAACGAATGAAAAAACAGCTCGATCAAGACATTGCATCATCAGAGCAAGGAGATCGATAGAATGGAAGAGAAGTCCGTAGATTATCATCTGCAGCAGGCAACCGTTCACCTCGAAGCTGCATTGTCAAAAAGCATCAGCCATGTGATTGATCATCAGCAAGATAAAAAAATGATCGGCGGCAAATGGGAGCAGTTTTTGGGCCAATTTATCGGATTGGTCCGTGAAAAAGGGAAGCAATCCAAGGTGAACGTCCTATCATGGATTACATTTCCGCGTTTACGGTAAGCATGTTCAGAGACAGTCGATTTCCAGGCTGTCTTTTTTCGCGTTCCTGGATTTAAGTTGACATAACTATATTAATGTAAACTTAAAACATAAAAAATTGGCTTAAACCGAGTCCTGGGAAAATAATAAGCAAGAGAATTTCGGAAAGCAAAGAACCCCGCACAAACAAGAGGAGAATGACGGCTGTAAAATCATCATTTGATAATCGTCGTTTCCTTTTCTTGTTAGTCGCTTGAGATATGCCCAAATTAATTCGTTCCGCAAGAGCATACCGTGCCCCGAATTGGTGCGGCTTAAATGCGCTTTCGATACGAGTCGCGCCGATTGCCGTAAGTTGATATCACAACTACTATAATAAACTGGGAGGCTGATTCATTTGCTGCCTTCCACGAGCAATTGAGGAACCCTCTTTGACGCAAAACCAAAGGAAAATAAAGGGGATTTAGATACTTTCGTGAATACTTCAATAATGAAATGATTTGTGAAGTTCGTAAAAAAGACGTTATCTGAAACATCCGCTTTTTTTAAAATCCATATATTCAGTCACCTAAAACTTAGTTGGTGGTGTATTTAAATGAAGAAGATCGCTGTTGTTGATCTCTATTTTCCAAGTGAAAATGAAGGTGGACAAAAGAAAATACCAGTAAGTGACTTTTCAACACCAATTAAGTTCGAAGATGATCCAGAGTATGAATTTGGTGCATGGAGTATGGTAATCGAATTACATAATAAACCTAACTATTCAAGAGAAACTACTGCAGACATGTATTTTCTTTTTTGTGATTCTAAAGAAGTACCTAATCATTTATTAGAAGTAGGCAAAGATTTTATATTATTAAATAGTAAAACAGTAGCTAAAGGGAAAATAATATCTATTAAAGAATAAAGAGACTATTTTTTTAGTTAACTCGAAGAAGGAGGATGCATCAGATAACACCGTATTCCCGCTGCGGGCTGACGCCCTTGGTCCGGCCGAAGTTGAAAAGCAGGGAAGCGGAATCAGCCGGACAACCCTGTGAGCCTAAGTCTGAAGACCCGTTCCCGTTGGTCACTTAAGGCTCTCGGGTTCGTGAATACAAGAACGTTATGCGAAATTATTGCATTGGAGAAAAAGAAATGAAAACAGTACCTGGTAACAAGAAGAAAATTCGAGGATGGAAAAGACAACTTAGAAGTGTAGAACAGTGGAAGCAACAAAATCTTGAGTTAGATATTGAACATCTTCTTAAGCATAATCGCGATTACGTTAAGATTTGGATTGATCCTTGGTACAGATTAATAAGAAGGAACCCACCGGTATGGCTCTCAAGAATAATGCTAAAAGCATTAGTTGAGATATATCATAGTTGGAATAAAACACTTATTAGTCTTGGAGAACCTTATTACCTGAGAATATGGCTTTTTGACCCTAACTTTATTAATTCTCAAGTTGTTGTTGCAATTAGAGATTGTCTGGATTTTTATAAATTCAATGAGGGTATAAACGCTAAATCGTTTCCCCAAGAAAAATATCAACTAGAACAGTTAACAGATTTTCATTGGAAGCAGTGTATTGATGAGACAATATATTTTAAGAACATTGATGAATTAGAAGAGGAGTTTATCACCAAGTTAACAAAGAAGGCATATGCAATCGAAGAAACTACCATTGATAATAAACCCGACACAATGTACAAGATATATGAAGGTGAAATATGGGAAGGAAGCATAAAGACTTTGTAAGTAAATTCGTGATGGCAATAACATCGCATAACACCGTATTCACGCTGCGGAGCTGACGCTCCTTGGTCTGCAGAGGTAATAAGCAGAGAAGATAATTCAGCAGACAACCCTGCACTGGCTAAGTCCGTCGGACCCGGCGCTATCGCGCCTTAAGCCAGTGAGGGTTCGTGAATACAAAACGTTATGTGAAACCGCCAATAAAAGGAGAAACAAATGACAAGAGAACAATTTAATCTCATGAGTTTTTTAGAGGGTTATGTTAGAAATTATAGAAAATTAAATCTCCATCAAGCAACTAATCGCTCAATGTTTACCAAAAGAGAGATTGATTATTTTGCGAATTTAGGAGAAATGCTTGGTCTATTTTCATTTGTAGAAGATACAAAACCTAATTTGGATTATGGTAGATCACGGCCGATGGACTTGTCGTGGTGGAAATGGGATGAAAGAATTGACAAAGAGAATTATTTATATGTTGTTTTACATCTTGAACGAGAGAATCTATCTAGGAAAGATATTGAAACAATTGATAAATTATTTTGTGCGACAGAAGAGTATTATCTACCACATTATGTAATAGGAATTCAAAATGTTGAAACTAAAGAGAGAATAAATTATCTCAATAAATTGGTAGAAGAAAGAAATTTGAAACAAGGATCTGAAGTTCTTATGATCTATCGCTATTATGATGAAGTGAATAGTTTAGATAGGATAGAAGCTTATCATTTCAATGAACTAAGTAAGATCATAAATAATAGAAATGCCATATCGATAGTTGATAATACTGGATATTGGTGCATGGCTTTTGAAGAAGAATATGAAACATGGAAGTGATTTTAAGGAATATTCGAAGATGTAGCGGCATCACATAACACTGTATTCCCGCTGCGTCGCTGACGCTCCTTGGTCTGCCCGAAGATAAATCGGAGAGGTTGGGTCAGGCAGATAATCCTGCGAGGCTAAGTCTGACGACCCGTTCGCTAACGCTCACTTAAGCCTCTCGGATTCGGGAATACAAGAACGTTATACGCAATACCCCATAACAAATAAAAACCATAATTCTCTTGGGGGAATATAAATGAAGATTTTGAAAGCCATTAAGTACATAAAAAATAAGAGTACTCTAAAGGATGGATTTCAGTTAGAAGAACCAAATTTGTTTGTCCAATGGGAGTTGGTCCCTGAGGAATTGGTTCAATTATTTAAAAGTATGCCATTAAAGAAAGTCACCAATGAATATTTTACTATTGAATGTATCTCGCTTGGTGGGCTACCTCATAAGCTTGGTTTTCATTTTTACAGTCAATCCCCAAATAGATTATACATGCTGGAGTTTTTTAGGGAATCATACCCTGATTATATAGAGTCTTTCAGGGAATTTCAGGAGCATTTTGAAAACACATTTGGTAAACCAACTAAACAATATCCTATAAATTCAGAAGGATTTCCTTCATTTGAATGGAGAATTGGGAAGAGTATACAAATTCGGCATTATATTATGGATCGGTTTGGATTAGAAGAACGATTATTCATACAGCGGGCGATATAGGGTATCTTGAGGCAATCTCAGAGAAGCGGGGTACTGCGTATAACACCGTATTCACGCTGCGGAGCTGACGCTCCTTGGTTCGCCCGAAGCAATGGCAGAGATGTTAGATCAGGCGAACAACCCTGCACCACCTAACCGCATCGCGGCCGGGACTAACGTCCCTTAAGGTGGTGAGGGTTCGTGAATACAACAACGTTATCTGAAATACTCGCAAGAGACATAAAAATTATAAGAAACAGGTGGGTAAAGCTGGATATACGTGAGCTTATTCCAAAACATAAGAAAGACTTTGAAAGCATTGAAAAACTAAAGACACTTGACTTAGAAGAACTGAAACTAATTTTACCTGAGCTCTTGGAATGGTTACAGGATATGAACTGGCCAATCGCACGTGAGATACAAACAATACTACTTCATTTTCCTGAAGACTTAACCCCTCATATTAGGAGAATATTCAGAACTAGCGATGGGGAATGGAAGTATTGGATATTGTATTCCCTATTAACGGATCTACCAAAACATATATTAATTGATCTTAAACCTGACTTAGAAAGAATTAATAATTATCCAACAGAGGATGAAAAAAGTTCAGATCTAAAATATATAGTAGAAGACTTATTACAAAGACTTGAGTAGGATAAATCGATGAAGGCGAGTACTTCAGATAACACCGTATTCCCGCTGCGTCGCTGACGCTCCTTGGTCTGCCGGTAGATAATTCGGGGAGGTGAAGTCAGACAGACAATCCTGCGAGGCTAAGTCTGTCGACTCGTTCGCTGACGCTCACTTAAGCCTCTCGGATTTGGGAATACAAGAACGTTATATGAAATCACACAATAGAATAGAAAGGAAGCTAAAAACAAATGAATACATTTCCTATCGTACACCTTACACTACAAAAATTAAAAGAAAGACAAAGCGAGAAGAACTTTTTAAGAGTTCAAGTAGATCAAGGTAATGAACTAAATACCATTTGTAAATTTAATGAGCCTGCTGAAGAGTCTGAATTTAGTTTGTTTACTAAGGAAACTAATCTAGTACTTCCACCAGACTATATTGATTTTTTGAAGCTACATAATGGTGGAATTCTCTACTCTTTAGACGACGATTTGGGTGGGGGAATAGAACTGTTTTCTATTGAAGAAATTATTGAGAATTATGAAGACTATAGAGATGATTTATTAGAATCGTTTTATCCTATAGGTATTGAGAATGGAGAAGAATTACTTTTAATCAACTCTGCAGAGTGTGATCCTTTGTGTAGAAACAAGAATTATTTGTATTGGTCAGATGTGTTGGATTTGGAGGATCCAATTAATTTGAATAGTAATTTTGAAATATGGTTAGATCGATTAGTGATGGCTCAAGGAAACAAGTTTTGGTATTGGAATATTTATACGGCTGAGACTTACTATAAGACACATAAGGGCGTTTGATTGTTATTCAAAGAAGAGTGTGACTTCATATAACACCGTATTCACGCTGCGTCGCTAACGCTCCTTGGTTCGCCCGAGGCAATTGCAGTGATGTAAGATCAGGCGAACAACCCTCCTGCACTGGCTAAGTCTAACGACCCGGTCGCTATCACTCCCTTAAGCCAGTGAGGGTTCGTGAATACAACAACGTTATGTGAAATTCCCGAATTACCGATAATAGATGTAATAAATCTTAAAAGAAAGTGATGGTGTTCGTACATGGGAGCCTGGGGATATGGAAACTTCGAAAACGATATAGTATTAGATTGGGTAGAAGACCTCTTAGATACTCAAGATTTGAGATTAATTTCTGAATCGATCAATACAGTACTTGACGATAGTTATTTAGATGCAGCTACTGCATCAATAGCTGTTGGAGCAATAGAAATATTGGCTGCAATGCAAAATAGACCGGGAACAGAAGATTATGATGATGAACTTGAAGATTGGATAAACCAACATAAAGGGCAGGGGACTAATCTCCTAGTAACAGCTAATGAAGCACTTGGAAAAATACTAACAATATCAGAACTTAAAGAATTATGGCAGGAATCTGAAAATTATGAGGACTGGGTAAAGACTATTAAGGAATTAGAAGAAAGATTAATTTTGTGAGGTAATCATTAATTTCTTAAGGAGCAATTATATGAACTCTCAATCACTTCTTGAACTTAAAAGATTATCACAGTTTGTAAATAAACTAAGAGATTTCAAAATAATTATTAATGATTCGGAAGTAGGCATAATAAAAGATGGAAATATAAAAGAGATCCGTTTAGAACCAGGTGAATACGAGATATATTTAAAAATTGATTGGTGTCGAAGTAATAAATATAGATTTACAATAAGTGAGAATGAAAAAATTAAATTGGAATGTGGAAGTCCATTAACAGGATCAAGAATTATTATTCCATTTTTGATTTTCTTTTATATTTCTATTGGAAAGAACCGATATCTATATATTAAAAAGAATAATGATTAACATTTCTTAGAGGGTTCGAAGAAGAGGTGGCATCAGCTAACACCGTATTCACGCTGCGGCGCATTCGCGCCTTGGTCCGCCAGGAAATGGGGGTACCTGTATGGAAAGAAGGCATGAAGTCTTGTTTGAGCAGTTGAATACATACCGGGGAGAGCTACTGGAAATTGTTGAAAATTTATCCGAGGCGGATGCAGAGACGAAGAAAGCAGTATTGATCAGATTGATGATGATAGTTCTAAAATACATTATGGTTCATATGACTTAACTGGTGAGTTTACAGAAATGATTCAATCAAATCAGATTGATCGGGATTATAGTAAAGACTTCAACGATTTTGATAACTCACGAATTTTTCAACGAATGGATGGATTCAATTGGAAGCAAAATATGCAGATATATGGGACAAAGAACGGATGATACGCATAATATAGGATCACAAGGATTAGTTAACATGGAGATAGCGATTAAGAATAGATTAAGAGTTCGAACAATTCAATTATATGGTGGAGAAGAGAAATTTTTAAATAACGGTAATAGAGAAACTTTTAGTGATTGAAGATTCGAAGAAGGCAGTAACTGCGCATAACACCGTATTAACGCTGCGTCGCTAACGCTCCTTAGATCAGGCGAACAACCCTGCACCACCTAACCGCATCGCGGCCGGCACTGACGTGCCTTAAGGTGGTAAGGGTTCTAACTGACACATCTCGTAGCTAACCGAGTCGGCTCGCCTTTAAGTCATGGGTGTCAAAGATACGAAACCGTTAGGCGAAAAAAATTGAACTGTAAGAAAAGTGCTTAGTAAGTGGTGTGAATATGTTTGTATTAATATCAGCAATAATATTCTCTACTTTAATTGGAATTGTAATTCTTTTTCAACTTGCGTTAGCAGCAGGAATGCCTTGGGGAAGTTATGCAATGGGGGGGAAGTTTCCCGGAAAATATCCGCCAGCTATGCGTTTAGCCTCTATAATTCAGGTCCTTATTCTGACATTAATAGCCTCAATAGTGCTAAGTAAATCAGGTCTAATATTTTCTGATTGGTATTCGTTTACAAAATTAGCTATCTGGTTTGTTGTTTCTTTTTCGGTGATTGCTACAATACTGAACTTAATTACAAGGAGCGTATTAGAAAGAAGAATTTGGGCACCTGTATCTTTGTTGCTGCTCATTACAAGTATTATTGTAGCTATCGGATAGTTTGAGGAAGCATATTCAGACAAACTGAGCTGGTATTTTCGGTTCAAAAAACTGCGTGAAATACATATTTCACGCAGTTTGCGTTTTAACCGCATTTTTCATATGATAGAAGGACAAATGCCCAAGCTTTTTGAAGCGATTTGGGGAGGAATTGGATGACAGGCTACAATCATGACATTCTCGAGCACTATGAAACGGAGCTGCAGCTGTTTACGATTTGGATGAAAAACCAGGGAATGACGAAATCGACGGAGCAGGCTTATTTGGCGGATACGTGCCAATATTTACGGAGCATCTATCCAACCGAGCTGAGTCAGACGGGAAAAATACATATGATGCGGTTTTTGTCGCTCATGCGTGAGAACGGTTCGGGCGATGAAGCGCGGAACCGGAAGCTGTCGTCGCTGAGAGCTTTTTATAAATCGCTCATTGAAATGGAGCACTTGAACGTAAATCCCGCCGCTTTGACGGCCAAGTCAAAGATGACCAAAAACCGGATTCCCGTATACTTGGAAGATCACGAACTGGAATTATTGTTTCAGTCGATTGAAGGAAAATATAAGTACCGGAACATGACCATTTTGCTGCTAATGGCGTATGCCGGCCTGCGGGTGGGGGAAGTGCACCGGCTGAACGTACAGGACTTCCAGCCCAGTGGTTCGATTCATGTGCTCGGAAAAGGGCGAAAGTGGCGCATCATACCGCTGCCTGCACCGTTAAGCGCCATTTTGCGCCAAGCGCTGGAAGAACGCATCGTCCCGAAACAGAGCAAGGAGCATGCGTTCTTCGTTTCCCAATTCGGACGGAGACTGTCGATCCGGATGATTCAGACGATTGCCGATGAAACACTGGCTCGTCTGAAAGATAAGGTTCCGACACTTGCTTTGAAGAAATTGTCCAGCCATAAGCTGCGGCACTCGTTCGCCACCATGCAAATCCGCAGCGGTACCGACATCCGTACGCTGCAGGAGCTGCTCGGCCATGCGAGCATCGAGACGACGCAAATTTACACGCATGTGGACAATAAGCAGCTTCAAGGAGCGATGAACAATATTTCAGACAAAATCCCGAGCGGTTTGGAGAGATAGGAAATATGCCAATCTCACTTATATTCGATATGCAAAATGCCAACCAATTCTTCCAGGAGAAGTTAATTGCTAATATTAATAATGGTAAAGGTGCCCTCTATCCTCATGTCATCGAGGTTTTCAGTGGGTTGAAACAAGCGGGTCATTCTATCTTTATCGCAAGTAATGGGGAAATCGAGTACCTGCAAGCCATCGTAAGATATTTCCGTTTGGATGGTTGGGTGGTAGAAACCTTTAGCATCCAACAAATACATAGTCAAAATAAGGCAGATTTAGTTTGCCATATTCTACAAAAATATAATATCAAAAATGCTGCAGTTATTGGCGACAGGTTGTCTGATATAAATGCAGCAAAGAACAATGGTTTGATGGCAATTGGCTGTCGCTTTAATTTTGCACAAGAAAACGAGCTTATGATTCGCCCGAGTGTTAACTCTCAGCAGCTATCCGATCGATCTCGTCGGAGGGATAAACGTGTGCTCCACTTTTGTTAGATTTTGCAATTGCAGCCATCGCTAATGCTACTTTTTTGGCTTCGATCGCTCTATAAGGACGTAACTTTCCAACCATAAATAGATTTAGTACACGTGCGGCCTTTATCATCAACTTTTCTCCCAAACGGAATTGCTGCCGCTCCCCTAACAACAGCGAAGGACGAAAAATATGAAGGGCAGGAAGCCGCAGCTTTTTAATGGATTCTTCCACTTCGCCTTTGACACGGTTATAAAATATAGCAGAGTCAGGATTGGAGCCTAATGCCGTGACAATAAGATATTGTTCCGAATGAAATTGCTCAGCCAATTTACCCGCTTCAACAGGGTATACATAGTCCACTTTTCGGAATGCCTCTTTTGTCTTTGCTTGCTTCATCGTGGTACCTAAACAGCAAAATACGTCCGATCCATGAAATAAATGCGAATGCTGATCTAAACGATCAAAATCCGCGATGTGCTCTTCGCACTTCGGATCATGGAGACCTGAAGAACGGCGTACCAATAAATGAATCTTTTCATAGTTATTTTGTTGAAATAGTACTTTTGCCAATTCTTTCCCGATCAGACCGGTAGCTCCTATCAAGACGGCGGACTTTTTGCGCATTTCTATTATTGAGCCCCTTTCTTATGAATGCGTTAAAATCGATGCTTAAAAATAAATATCATACAAAGTATTTCGAAGTCATACGTAATCGAATCCGATACAAGTGAAGGGAGACGCGGTTGCCTGCGTCTCCCTTGCAAGTTCAATTTCCTTTACATGTGATGAACCGGCCACATCAGCTTGGCAGGTTCAACTTTCGGCACTAGCCCTTCCTCTGCAGCCCTGTTAAGCAGCGCGCTGATCGCCGCATAACCGCTGTCCCCGAGATTGGCCGTAAACTCGTTTACATACAGATTGATATGAGCTTGCGCCACTTCGGGCGATAGCTCCTGTGCATGGTTCATAATATACGCCTGTGACGCTTCGGGATGCTTCCAAGCGTATTCGACGGACGCGGTAGTCCACTTGGCGATGCTCGCCAGATCAAGCGTGCGGCGTGCAATGATCGCTCCGAGCGGAATCGGCAGCCCGGTATCCGATTCCCACCAGCTGCCTAAATCCGTCAGCATATGAAGTCCATAAGCAGGATATGTGAATCGCGCCTCGTGAATGACAAGTCCGGCATCGATCGATCCGTCGCGGACAGCGGGCATGATTTGATGAAACGGCATGACTACAATGTCTCCGACGCCTCCGGGAACGTTGCGTGCCGCCCACAGTCGGAACAGTAAATAGGCGGTCGAACGCTCGCTAGGTACGGCTACCCTTTTTCCTGAAAGAGCTGACGGGTCCATGTTGCTAGTAGCGTTCCCCGATGTAAGCACGAGGGGGCCGCAGCCTCTGCCAAGCGCGCCTCCGCAAGGCAGCAGCGCATAATCGTCCAATACCCACGGCAAGGCGGCGTACGATATTTTGAGCACGTCAAAATCGTTGTGACTGACGGCCATATGGTTCGTCTTGTCAATATCGGCATACGTAACGTTAAGCTCCGGCGCACCGGGGAGCAGCCCGTTGACCCAGGCGTGAAATACAAACGTGTCGTTCGGGCAAGGAGAAAAAGCGATGTTCATTACAGCACCTCCGTTAGTACGGCGCTGGCGGCCTCAAGTGCTTCCAGCGCTTCTTTAATCCGCCATGCGGAGCGGTCGCGCGGCCCGATTGCATTTGAAATCGTCCGGATCTCCAACACCGGCAATCCGAACAACAAAGCAGCCGAAGCGACGCCGAATCCTTCCATCGCTTCCGCTGCCGCTCCGGGAACTAAAGCGGCCAATCGTTCCGCCGTCTCGCTTGTACCGGTCACCGTCGACAAGGTGAGGACCGGCCCGGTATGAACGGACATGCCGGCTGCTTCCAGTGCTCCAGCCAGGCGGGATAGCCGCAAATGATCGGTTTCAATTTGGGAGAAACCGAATCCGAGCTTGTCCACACTTGTGAAGCCTTCCGGCGTCTCCGCGCCAAGATCGGCCGCAACGATCGCGTCTGCGACAACGATCGACCCGATTTCCGCAATACCGGGAAATCCGCCGGCGATGCCCGCGCTTATGACGAGATCATACCGGGAGCCGGCGAGTGCCGCAGCCGTTCGGGCTGCAGCCGCAGCCGGTCCGACTCCGGCAATCCGAACGTCAAACCGATCGCTGCCGCGAAGGCCGCGCAATACGGCGTTTTGTTCCGCCTCGACGGCGGTCATGATAAGCATGCGCGGCTTATCCGGCGACGCGGGCGAAGAATTGGCTGCTATGTTCGCTTCTTCATTGAAGGTTTCATTCCTGATCATCATCTGCTACCGCCGTTTCATTTATTTTCCCTATTAATGTTATCCAGTATATCACTCATTATGGCTTCTGCTCCAGTACACGATAGGATCGGCCGCGATGAAACGAAATTTCAGACATGAATCTCCGATTTCTCTCATATCCTTCATAAGCAAGGTTGATAGAACGAGCAGGAGGGATTGATAGAATGAAGGACAAACCTTACCGGCCGTCGCCCAAAATAAGTGTGTCTAAGCTGTTTTGGTTTCATTTCGTATTTGCGTTCAGCTCGACGATTATCGTTTTGCATTTGCTGCATGCGCAGCTTTCGCCGCTCGGGACTTCGAATCCGCCTGCCCAATCGTTAACGGACGAAACGAATTTGTCCCCGGCAGGTTTAAAAGAACCCGTTGTGTATCCCCCCGTGAAAAAGGACAAGCCCCCCGGTTCAGCAGCTTTTACCTCGAAAAGTGTTACGGAGGGCAAGAGGCCGAATGCCAGGTCCGTTCAAAACAAAGCCGCTTCATCATCTATCCACACGGCTAAACACCTGTTTCTTCGTGTGAAAGCATCTGCTTCAGTGATCCGCTTTGAACCGAGACGCTCTTCACCGGAGCTGCTGCATACGGAAGCCGGCGATTGGTTCCCTGTTGTAACGCAGCAGAAAGGATGGATCAAAGTCAGACTGAATGCGAAGCAGTTTGGATGGATCGCAGCGGGAAGCGCCGAAACCGTCCAACTTGAGGAGAAAAGCCAGTCTTTATCCGTACCTGCAGGAGCCACCCTCTATTCAGGTCCCGATCTAACTTTTAGCTGTACGAAAGCGCTTGAGGCTTCCTTGTATGTGCCGGAACAAGTGAGCGGACAATGGATCAAGCTGTATAATCGCGACGGCCGCAGTTTATGGGTGCAAGCCGAAGATGTCCATTGGAGGTACGGAAAACCATCGCAGCAAGTTGGATCAAGGGAGAGGGCTGGCGGCGAAATTAGACTTGTGAGCACCGCTGCCGTGAAACCGTTGACCGGCAAAACGATCGTCGTTGATGCCGGTCACGGCGGCAAAGACTCGGGTGCAAAAGGCAAAAAAATTGAAGTCTACGAGAGCAAGGTGAATTTGGCAGCGGCGGTGGCGTTAAAGAACAAACTGAAAGCAGCCGGCGCAAATGTAATCATGACGCGAACCTCCAATGACGAATCGATTTCGCTGGCCAAAAGAGTCGATATTTCCAACCGGAATAGGGCGGACCTGTTCGTCAGCATTCACCAAAATATGTTCGCAAATGACCCTGATATATCTGGAACGAGAACCTTTTACAGCGATCCAGCGGATAAAAGACTGGCAGAAACGATTGAGCACTCCATACTGAAATCTCTTCAGAGTGAAGAGAAAGCGAATGTGAAAAAGGATCCGCTCTATGTGCTGCGTAATAACCTCCGACCGGCCGTTTTAATCGAGGGCTGCTTTCTTTCCAACCCTGCGGAGCTTACCGCCAGCTTAACAACCGCTTATCATGACAAGCTGGCCAGCGGTATTTATGAAGGCATTAAGGCGTATTATCAAAAGCAGACAAGGAATACGTTATAAAGAGGGCAGTTTTCTGACCTGATTTTGGATATTTTTCTTGTTATAAACCGAAATCATCAAAACCAAGCAGCCATTAAATGCGGAAACAAGCCAAAAATCGGAGTAATCAGGAGAAAAATTAAGAATGGCGATGAAATAGAGGTCCTTATCTCTTGTCAGTCATAAAAATAAATGATTACGCCCATCTTAGGCCTGACATATCCCTTTACAAAGTATGGCGGTCGGCGTAATATTCAACATGAATCGAATGCGATTCGCCGCTGAATTTCCATTAGGAAAGCGGGGGAACCAACGATGAAAGGCTTCTGACATGTTGCCGTTTCATCCGGGGTGAATCCTGAAGGAACAACGTATCGGTCGTTGGTTCTTCGGGTAGGGCGACTCTCACCGTCCGAATCCGGCAGCTAACCTCGCAAGCGTAGAGAATGCCGTTATGCTGTTCGGGCAAGGCGTTCTGCAGGAGAGAGGATGATGCAGCTTGTGATGATGACGGCCGCTGGGAAATCCTCTGCGGTCTTTTTTTGTGCTCTCATTTGGCTATGCAAATCCAATAAATCTGTCTTTATCGCTGAATCCTTTTTGCAACGCAGGAGCGGGGGAACCGAGCGGATTTTCCGTGTGAGCGGAATCCATGGGGTGAATCCTTAGGGCTGCATTGACCTTGACGAAAGTAGGTTTATGCAGCTCCAAGGAAGGGCGACTCTGACGCCCGAATCCGGCAGCTAACCTCGTAAGCGTATTTTAGAGAGGCAACTATTGATCGTGAACGTTCGACACGGTTTGTTTTCACTGTGCCTGGAAGCCGCGAGAAGAGTTCCTCTTCCGTCGCGGCTTCTTTTTTGCGGCTTGTTTTCAGACCAGAATTGGAAGGGGTAACAGTGTGAACCAACAGGATTATATATTGGTGTCGGCTCCTAATGCTGCAGGGGAAGAATTCCTCAAACAATTGAGCCGAAGAGGAATTCCGACGGCCGTGATGGTAAATAACCAGACCGAGTATGAGCGGATATGCAGTCTAGGCGCAGACCGTGTTATTAGGGTGAATACGGCCGACAAAGATTCGTGGAAGGAGTTCGCTCCGATTGCGGTCGCAAAAATATATTTATTCGAAAAAAGCTTGAACTTGTGCTGCCGCTATGCTCAGATGTGCCGGAGCTGGACGAAAAAACCGATCTATGTCATTACCGGCAGTCACGATCCCCGCCTTCATTATAAGAAAGCGGGCGTGAACAAAGTAATTCATACGATCAAAAACGATATTTCAACGCTCATTGCCGATCATTTTCCGCCCAAACCGTAAACGGAACCCGTTAACGTCTTGTAATCCCTCGGTCAATTAAGGTCGTTATCCAACATAGACGGCATCGTGCCGATGTAAATCGACTCGGGACGGAAAATCCGGTTGATTGCCGCTTGTTCGAGCAAGTGGGCCGTCCAGCCGACCGTTCTGCCTGCTGTAAATGTAGGCGTGAACAGATCCGGACTTAGATTGATTGCACGCATAATCGCCGCCGCATAAAACTCTACATTCGTGAATAACCGGCGGCCTGGCTTATATTCTTCGAGCAAGCGAATGGCCGTATCTTCCACATAGATTGCCAGATCGAAGGATGGATCGTCGCCGGTCAGCTCCATCGTGACGGCCCGCAGCGCCTGCGCGCGCGGATCCTTCGTTTTGTATATGCGGTGTCCGAAGCCCATCAGGCGGCCGCCGTTATCGAGCACATTCCTCATCCACGGCTCCGCATTGCTCTTGCTGCCGATCGACTCCAGCATGGCAATGACTTCATAGGGGGCGCCTCCATGCAAAGGGCCTTTCATCGCTCCGATCGCTCCGCTCACAGCCGCACACATATCCGATTGAGTGGACACGATGACACGGGAAGCAAACGTCGAAGCGTTCATGCCATGTTCCATCCCCAAAATAAGATACGCTTCAAGCGCCTTCGCATGTGAACGCTCCGGCTTCCGGCCGTTGAGCATATAAAGATAATTCGCCGCATGATCAAGATTCGCATCAGGCTGCAGCGCCGGCAAACCGGCTATACGCCGCGCCCGGTAAGCGATCATCGTCGGCAGCATCGCCGTTAACCGTTCCGCTTGCGCAAGCGAAGGCGGCCATGCGCTGCCTTCGGCTTCTGCAAGCGCCGCTACCGCCGTTTGCAGCGCGCTCATTACCGGAATTGAAGCCGGAAGAAGCTCCAGAATCCGGCAAATATAGTCCGGCAAGTTTCGATAGTGTGACATCCGTTTTTTTAACGCCGTCAGTTCGTCTTCTTGCGGAAAGCGGCCATGCCAAAGCAAAAATGCCGTTTCTTCAAAACTCTTCGAAACCGCAAGCTCCTGCGCCGGATAACCGCGATACACCAGATGCCCCAATTCGCCGTCCACCAATCCAATTTCCGTATAAGCCGCTATTACGCCTTCCAAACCCGTTACGCTTGCCATATATATTCACTCCTCAATCGAGATCGGTCTCACAAGAGCCTAGATATGAGTATAGTTCGAAACAATGATATTGTTAATTTATTGTTTTTATTCAAGGCTATAAATATTTATTATCACCTTGAATGTTGCGATTCCACGCGATTATGATATAGTAGCAAAAGGTATTTTAATTGCGAAGAAACTGGTGACCGGTATGTATCATTTATCGCAACTAAAAATTGAAACTGTTAAACCGTGACCTTAACCGTCACGGTTTTTTTGTTTCCTTTGACCAATTTTTCTGTAGGAGGCAATCTTTCATGGGGGCATCAAACAAACAATCGGCATTGGCGATCTGGATCAGCCTGATCAGCAATATTGTGCTGACTGTGCTGAAACTGAGCGTAGGTCTGCTTCTCGGAAGCCAGGTGCTGATTGCGGACGGGGTACATAACGCAGGAGATATTTTTGCAACGGCAACCGCACTTATATCGATGAATATATCCAAACGACCGGCGGATGAAGACCATCCATACGGCCATGGCAAGGCGGAAGTGATCGGGGCTGCAATAGTCGCAATCGTATTGGTACTGGCCGGCGTTTATATGGGATATCATTCGGTCATGGCTTTGATGGAAGAACCGCATCACGCAACGCTTCCCGTCCTGATTGCGGCCGCGGTTTCCCTGATTTGGAAGCAGGTGCTGTATGTGTATACGATGCGTATCGGCAAACGGACGGGGAGCAGCGGCCTGATCGCAACGGCATACGATCATCTTGCCGACGTATATGCGTCGCTGGCGGCAGTCATCGGGATCGGACTTGCGATGATCGGCGACCGCTACGATATCCATCTATTAAAGTACGGCGATCCGATTGCCGGCATTCTAGTTGCTTACTTTGTCATCAAACTGGCGGTTCATATGGGCCGCAATTCGATCGACGTACTGATGGAGAAAAATATCGATGATGAACAAATGAACGAGATTGTGAATCTCGTCCTTTCCGTTCCGCAAGTCAAGCGGATCGACCGGATCCGCGCGCGCGAACACGGCTTTTATATTATGGTGGATGTAAGGGTGGGCATCCCGGCGGTGCTGAGCATCCAGCAGGGCCACGATATTTCCCGTCAGATCAAACAGAAGGTTATGGATCGAATCGGAAACGTGGAAGAAGTGCTGGTGCATTTAAATCCATGGTATCCGGATGAAGCAACCTGACTTAAGTTGCAATCGCAGCCTGCTTCATCCGGAGCCGCTGCCGGCTTCGGACGGATGGATTTGTTCCACGCCCGTTCATCCTTCGAATGAACCTGGCAGTGAGTTTCTCATTGGAACCGGGAATCCTCCTCTTCTGTTCGATAAAATTCTTTCGTAAAACGGATCCATTCCCGCGCAGCAAACGATAAATAACCGTCCTTCGGCCAAATCATCGCAATATGCCACAGAATGACGGGATCGGTTAACGGCACCGTACAGACGCGGGCCGGATTAAGCGATTTGCAAATGGATTCCGGAAGCAGCGAGATCCCCACGTTTGCCGCCGTCATTTCATAGATAAAATCCCATTGGGCGCTTTCCAGCAGCACCTTCGGTTTAAAGCCGAGACGTGCGCATTCTTCGGAAATTTTAACATGGAGCGCGAAATCTTCCCGGTACATAATGAACGATTCATGCTCGAGCTCGGCAAGCGTCAGCTTGCTTTTGTCCGCCAGCGGATGGGTAGGATGCAGGACAACACGCAAGCTTTCTTTAATTACGGGAAAGAAATTAAAGCGGTCATCGCGTGTCGGCAGCAGTACGATTCCGACATCAACTTCGCCGCTCGCCACCTCGCTTTCCACTTTTAGTGCACCTTCTTCAACAAGCCGTATCGTCAAATTCGGATAGCTGGCCATAAAGCGGCCCATCACTCTCGGGAATACGGCCGAACTGATCATCGGCGGCAGTCCGATGCGAACCAATCCTTTGCGGAAGTTTGTAACGTCCTCAAGCTCCGACTGCAAATTTTTGAACAACCGGACAATATCCTGCGATTGCGATACAATCGCCTGCCCGGCATCGGTCAGCTTCACTTTTTTTCCGGAACGGACAAATAACGTCGTGCCCAGCTCGTCCTCCAAATTTTTGATCATCTTGCTGATCGTCGGCTGAGTAATGTGCAGCGCTTCAGCCGCTTTCGTAAAACTTTCATGCCTGACCACTTCCAATACATACTCGAGATGCCGGATTTCCATCAGAGATCTCCTTTCCATAGATAACTGGAATGTGCGTGATTCTAATTATTCATTTTACCTATGATAACATACAGGTGTAAAATAGATGTAGAAAGGAGTCACGTTTCATGCTGAAAACATTTCTGAAAGGCGTTTTACAGGTCATTTTTTTCATCGTTGTATTCTGGCTGATGAACGGACTATCGGAATTGCTTCATTTGAAAGTCCCCGGCAGTATTCTCGGCTTGGTCCTCGTGTTCCTCTTGCTGCAATTTAAAATCATTAAAGTGGAATGGATCGATTTGGGCGCCACATGGCTGCTCGCCGAAATGCTGCTGTTCTTCATACCCCCGGCAACGGGCCTGATCCAGTTTCAAGATTTGCTGCTGCAGAATGGTCTCAGCATACTGCTCGTTATCGTTTCGACGACGCTTATCGTCATGCTGGCCGCCGGCATTTTGTCACAGCTTATTTCACACCAGAGGGAGCGGAAAAACGGATGATGACCGGAATACTGTTTGTACTGCTCACCGTGGCCATTTATTGGGGTTCGAAAAAATTGTACCGTTACAAACCAAATGTGCTTCTGTCGCCGCTGCTTATTACGCCGGCCGTCGTTATCTGCATACTTGGCTTCGGACATATCCCTTATTCCAGCTATGACGCAGGCGGTCGCTGGCTTGGAAAAATGATCGGCCCGGCGACGATCGCACTGGCTGTGCCCATGTACAAAAATGCCGCCATGCTGAAAAAGTATGCGCTGGAAATTGTTGCAGGCGTGCTTGGAGGATGGATAATCGGCGTTGCCTCGGCATTAATCATCAGCCGCTTGTTGAATTTGGACACCAGCCTGATCGATTCGCTGCTGCTTCGCTCTACGACGACTCCAATCGCCATTGCGATTACGAATATGATCGGCGGAATATCGACCTTGACGGCTGTTTTTGTTATTGTGACCGGCATTCTCGGCTCGATCCTCGGCCCGATGATGATCCGTGCGGCCCGCATCCGCAGCGATGTGGCCAAAGGCATTCTTATGGGAAGCAGCGCGCATGCGGCCGGCACGCATAAAGCGTTTGAATTTGGCGCGATATCGGGCGCCATAGCCAGCATCGCGATGATATTGACGGCATTCGTCTCGCTAGCGTTCGTGCCGTGGGTGATGACGCACTTCTAGGCAAAAGGAACACCTTCTTGAATCGGTTATTCATCCGATTTAAGAAGGTGTTTTTTTGTCCTATCCCGAATACATTAAGTCATGTCAGGGAGAAGATAAGGAGAGCAGACGATGAAACGTATAGGGAATGAATGGAGTCCGCAAGTACAAGCCTATTTGGAACGAATCGGATTCGACGGCGCTTTGGACGGCAGCGCTGAAACCCTTGCCCTTCTTCAGGAAAGGCATCTTTATTCCGTTCCATATGAAAATCTCGATATTTTGCGACGTATACCGCTCTCTTTGGAGGTTGACCATCTTCTCGACAAAATCGTGATGCGTCGCCGGGGCGGCTACTGCTTCGAGTTGAACGCCTTGTTCGGCTGGCTGCTGCGCGAGCTTGGGTTTCCCGTTACCGATTTGTTCGCCCGGTTCTGGCGTGATGAGCCCGATACCCCGCCTAAGAGGCGCCATCATGTGCTGAAGGTGAAAGCCGGAGATCACGACTATTTGTGCGACGTGGGCGTGGGCGGCGTAATTCCGCGGCGGCCGGTCTTGATTACCGTAAACACGGAGCAGCAGCAGGGGAGCGAGCGGTACCGGCTCGAACGCGACCCGATGTTCGGACTGATGCTGTGCGAGTGGAAGCGCGGCGTTTGGAGCCGGATCTATTCCTTTACTGATGAACCGCAGCTGGCCAAAGACTTCCTGATGGCGACATACTGGTGCGAGAACGCTCCTGATTCTATTTTTATGAAAGACCTCATGGTATCGCTTCTTACCCCTGAAGGACGAAAAACGATTGCCGGACGCGAATTCCGCACCTTCAGCCCCGAAGGCGTACATACGTTTACTCCGCGAACCGAAGATGAATATGAGAATGCCCTGCAATCCTATTTCGGCATCAGCCTGCGTATCGGATCGTGAGTCTGAGCGATCCGGTTCCAAGCTCAGTCGGAACCCGGGTCATTTTTGCTTGTTCTTTAATCGATATGCGCGGCGTTGAATGCTTAAATAATCATTTTCAATACTCGTATCATACCACTTCTCGTGATACAGATATCCTCCGATCGGCTCATTTTCACACAACGCATTCATCGCATCGGTGAGCTGGATTTCCTGGCCTTCTCCGGGATTGATTTCGTTCAAATAATCAAATATAGCCGGCGTAAAAATATATCTGCCCATGACGACCAAATTGGACGGCGGATTCGTCTTCGGTTTTTCGACAATGCGGTTTATTTGCACCGTACGCGAAGAAGAGTAACCGCCGATATCCGCAACACCGTAATGGGAAAGCCTCTCCTCAGGGACGACCTGCAATCCGACAACGGAAGTTCGGCATTTCTCATACAGCGAAATGAGCGGCAGCAGGGGCGAGGGCTGCTCTAAACTTACCTGATCCGGAAGCAGAACGGCAAAAGCATCGCCGGCCGCAAATGTGCTGGCAAGATGAACCGCGCTGCCGAGCCCAAGCGCCTCTGATTGACGTACATAATGGATTTGCACGGGCGGTGGAGCGATTTTTGGCAGCCAATACGTTTTATTGTGCTTGGTCAAAAACGATTCCAGTTCCATCGAGCGGTCGAAATAATCCATAATGCTCGTTTTGCTGCGGGATAAAATAATCAGTATTTCTTTTATCCCTGCCCCGATCGCCTCTTGTACGACATAATCGATTACAGGACGGCCGCTAATCGGGAACATTTCTTTAGGAACCGCTTTAGTTACGGGCAAATTGCGTGTTCCGTATCCGGCGGCTGGAATAATCGCTTTCGTAATCAAAGGTCCACCTTCTTCGAAAGATTTGATTTCTTATTTGGTAGTATATGAAACGAATGTCGCCCGAAGATTGTACTCTATTCATATTTTCGAACGAAAAAAGCCCGTTTTTATTCGCCTTTCTATTATAGGGATTTGGATTAGGATAGTCGCACTGACCCTTCTCTTCTCTTGTTCATACACTAGATAATAGAATCGATGGAGGGTGATTGATCTATGAAACTATGTGTAGTGGGCGCGGGTTATGTGGGACTTACGACTGCTGCCGTATTATCCGAGCTTGGCCATACGGTCTATTGTATGGACTTGGATGATGGAAAGGTGCAGCGGCTGAACCGGGGGATTGTGCCGATCTATGAACCGGGTCTGGATGAGATGATCCGAAGAAACGCGGAACGAAATTCGCTTTTTTTCGATACGGATATTATCGGGGCGATGAAGCAATGTCCCGTCATTATCATCGCCGTCGGTACGCCATCAGCGAAAGACGGAAGGGCGGATATGGTTTATTTGAACGGTGTTCTCGACGAACTTTGTCAAGCGATTGAAAGCCACAAAACGATTATCGTGAAAAGCACCGTACCGCCGGGAACATCCGATTGGCTTGAGAGGGTGCTGATCGAGAGAGGTGTGCCCGAAGGCCGGTTCGACATCGTTATGAATCCAGAATTTTTGCGGGAAGGGACGGCAATTCACGATACGATTCATCCGGATCGGATCGTGATCGGGGCAAAGAGCGAAGCCGCCGCGTTAACGGTGAAAAACTTGTACGCATCCATTCAAACCGTCTTCCTGCTGACGGACCGCACGGGAGCAGAGATGATCAAATATGCTTCCAACGCCTTCCTGGCTACAAAAATCTCCTTTATCAACGAAATCTCCCGGATATGCGAAGCTTACGGTACGGACGTAATGAACGTTGCCGCAGGCATCGGGCTGGACACCCGGATCGGATCAAGGTTTTTGCAGGCGGGACTTGGCTACGGTGGTTCTTGTCTGCCGAAAGATGTACGGGCCCTAAACCATGCCGCAGACACGAAAAAGGTCAAACTCAAGCTGTTGGAAGCTGTGGAGCAGATCAACCGGTCACAAGTGGACGTTTATATGAATAAGTTATTCCAAACGTTAGGCAATTCCTCCGATAAACGGACGATTGCCGTTCTAGGAGCAACTTTCAAAGAGAACACCGACGATATCCGGTATTCCCAAGCGATAGCGCTTATGGACAAATTGGTCCGTAAAGGCTGCCATGTGCATGCATATGACCCGATCGTATCGCCTAAACTGCTGTCGGTTGACTGGTACGAAACGCCGTACGATGCCGTTAATGGCGCCGATGCGGTCGTGATCGCCACGAATTGGGGAGAATTCGCCCAACTGGATTGGAACAAGATTCGCGATTTGATGGCCGGGGATATCGTGCTTGACGGGCGCAACGGGATCGACAAATCCTCGATTGAAATGACGGGACTTCGGTATGTTGGAGTTGGTCGGGGATGAACATTCTCGTTACAGGAGCAGGCGGCTTTATCGGCTCGCATTTGTGCGAGCATTTGCTGATTGATCCCCGGAACACCGTCATCGGACTCGATGACTTCGTTCGTGAAGAGCTGAAAACGATCGGTACACGAAATATTGCGCTTCTACTCGGTCACCCTCGTTTCCGGCTGATCAAAGCCAATATGCTGAGTACGGATTGGTTGTCTATATTGCAGCATGTGGATGCGGTTTATCATTTGGCCGGCATCCCTGGCGTCCGGGCCAGTTGGGGAAGCGACTTTAAACATTATGTTGGGTCCAATATTATGGCAACCCAGCAGCTGCTTGAAGCGTGCCGTATGGTGAAAATCCGAACGTTTGTATATGCTTCCACATCGTCGGTCTACGGCGAACAAAAGGGGAAAGTGTCGGAAGATGCTTCTTTAACACCGCTTTCACCTTACGGCGTAAGCAAACTGACGGGCGAGTATTTATGCCATGTGTATCGGAAAAATTATCAGGTTCCTGTGATCATTTTGCGTTACTTCACCGTCTACGGTCCGCGTCAGCGGTCGGATATGGCCTTTCATCGCTTTATTAAGCAGCTGCTGGCTTCGCAGCCCGTCACCTTGATCGGAGACGGCTCGCAAACAAGAGACTTTACGTATGTCAGCGATTGCGCCTCGGCAACCGCTTCTGTTCTCGGCCGCAGCGATCTCGTCGGTGAAACGATCAATATCGGAGGCAAAGAACGGGCATCTATTTCCAAAGTCATTGAAACGTTGGAAACTATTGCAGGCTTGAAAGCGGATATCGTCAAAGCCGGTGAAATGCACGGTGAGCCGATGCATACGTGGGCGGACATCTCGAAAGCGCAGCGGCTGCTCGGCTATTCGCCGAAAGTCGGATTAACAGAAGGTTTGCAACGGCAGCTTCAGCACTTTTCCGAGTTTATCTAGGGTTTGTACTGAACCGCATGGGATCAGATCGTGAAACGGGGCTTTAAAATAACAGTTTTCTATTTCCGCGCAATGCGCGGATTTTTTTATGCCAAAACAACAATCGCCGTATTTTCCGCAAGAAGTGCATCCACTGCCTTCGAAGCGGATGCGGCGCCGCTTAGTTGACAGCGGCGACATACTTGCGATACCGTAGACAACAGAAAGCGCAGCGGCAGCATGCCGCTGCCGGCAAAACCATTTGTTATCGTGCATTCATGATGAGTGCCGATTCTTTGGTCATTCGAATTGGCTACGACAGAAAGAGAGGGATTGTATTGATCCGATTTGGTGTTATCGGAACGAACCGCATTACGGATGAATTTATTTCGGCCGGTAAGCACATTGCCGATTTCGCTGTGACGGCCGTTTATTCCCGAACGGCAGAGAGAGCCGCCGAGTTTGCTGCCAAGCACGATATCGCCCATACGTATTCAAGTATCGAAGAGATGGCGGGCAGCGGCGAAATCGATGCCGTCTATATCGCCAGTCCGAATTCCTTTCACGCACAGCAAGCCGTTATCTGCATGAATTACGGCCTGCACGTATTATGTGAAAAACCGATCGCGTCTAACATGGCCGAACTTCAGTCGATGATTGAAGCCGCGCAAACAAACGGCGTCCTGCTCATGGAAGCGATGAAAAACACGTATCTCCCGGGTCTTATCAACCTGCGTGAGCATTTGCCCAAGATCGGAACCGTGCGTCGTTACTTCGCGAGCTACTGTCAATATTCCTCCCGCTATGATGCCTATAAAGCCGGAACTGTGTTGAATGCGTTCAATCCTGTTTTCTCCAACGGAGCATTGATGGATATCGGCATTTACTGCCTGTACCCGCTGATCTACTTGTTCGGGAATCCGTCCCGGGTTCAAGCAACCGGGCTTATGCTGGAATCCGGCGTGGACGGACAGGGCAGCATATTGGCGTCTTACCCGGATATGGATGCCCTCATCATCTATTCAAAAATTACCGATTCCCATCTTCCGTCCGAAATTCAGGGAGAGGAAGGAAGCATTGTCATAAACCGTATCAACAATCCGACTGCAATCGAAATCCGTTACCGGGACGGACGCGTCGAAGATATTTCGGAACCGGCGGACAAGCCGGCGATGTTTTACGAGATTGAAGGCTTCATGGAACTGATCCGTAGCGGCAAGCTGCAATCGCCTGTCAACTCGCATCCGAATTCGCTTGGGTCGATGGAAATGATGGTCGAGGCACGCAAGCAATTCGGACTTGTCTATCCGGCCGATACTAAAGCGGAGGAAACTGCTGCGAATTGAATATTTAAGCGCAGCAGCTTCCCGGCGTATGCCGGGAAGCTTTTTTTGCTGCGGAATGAATGGAATTCCAAAGACATATTGGAACAAGCCCGTTCATATGACAAAATAGAAGCGTCTATTTAATTGCTGATGCCGAATCTTGACCGGGTAAGGAGGCCGTCATGTTCCGCTACGTTCCCGTGTGGATCAGTTCGATTCATCATCTGAAGCGTTGGAATAATCTGATTGTCAACCGGATTGATGTCCGGCGAGCGTCCGTACCGAAGATCCGGACTTTCCTCCGCTACAAGCCGCTTCCATATTATTCGAGAGGAGATCTGACCTTGAACGAACGGGAGCTCAAGTATAAAGCTGAAGTTCTAGCAGAAGGGACTTTAATGTGCTGCTATAATTTGGATGAAAAACTGGCATTCTCTATCCCCTATAAGGATATTAAAGCTTTGGAACGTTACCCGTATGGGGACATCGACTGGATTCGAATCAAGAGCGGCAAAGCGACGATGACATACGATTTATTAATGGCGTTCGGCGGCAGCGGACTTGCACCCGCTAACCGGGCTGTTCGAACAGATGAAATGTATGACATCTTAAAGAGAGGGGGCAATTAGATGGATTGCAGAATCGGTTGCGCAGCTTGCTGCATCGCCATTTCGATTTCATCTCCCATTCCGGGAATGCCGGAGGGCAAGCCCGCCGGAGTCCGCTGTATTCAGCTGACCGAACATAACAGCTGCAAGCTGTTCGGAAGGCCGGAAAGGCCGGCTGTCTGCAGCGCTCTTTCAGCTTCAGAAGAAATGTGCGGCCAAACGAACGAACAAGCGTTGAAGATTTTGACGGAGATGGAGCGAATGACAAATCCGAACAAATAAATGACAGATTCAACAAAAACATTATGCCTATGAATGTGCAACAAAGATCATGTTTCTGAAACTGGAAACATGATCTTTTTTTAACGACGGCTGAAAGCGTATTCTCAATTCTTTTTAGAAATTAACCCTATTTTTACATATCAATTAGGTGAGAATTGTCTTTTATTATGCTGGTTTATTCTGTAAAATAAATGATGAACGAGGACGAATGTCCCGGTTCAAAAGTGACATAAGGACATGAAGCATTAAAAACGGATTTTTTTGCAATAGCAGCAGAGCAAATATGACAAAAGTTGATTAATCATTACAAATTTTTCGGATTTGGAGGAATTATATGATAGACGTAGAACTATTGAATATAGAATATACATAATAGCTTGATTTATAAAGAATAAGAGGGACGCATCAATGCAAAACTCGATGTTTTTTAAAAGTGTCATTAGTTCCGACTCGATTTATGATTCAATCGAACTATTAGGTAGATTTTTGAAAATGTCGATCGGATGCGAGCATATTTGCCTGCTGCTAATGAATGACACCCAATCGCACAAGCCGGCTTCTTATTCGTTTAATATCCACGAAACGGATGTCTCCCGGTTCAAGCAAATTGCAAGCAAAACGGATTTTTTTTCGAACGTGCCGGAAGGAATATGCTTTGATGTCGGAAAGACCGTCGAACCTGTGAGATCCGTCCTGTCCTTGACAGCGTTCCATTCGATTTATCCTTTCCATATCAATCGAAATTCCGCCTACGGCGCGCTCATTTTCTGTTTCCGTTCAGAAAGGAGACTGACAGAAGATCAGCTGCGGATATGCCGGATCATTAAAATCCATATGGAGCAATTAATCGAAAAGATTCATTTTCGAAAACAAGTATTGAAGCAGCAGTCCTATGAAACGTTATTTAATACGCTTCGAATGAAAGACAGCTTCACCGTCAGTCATTGTTACAATGTCGCTTTTTACTCGGCTTTGCTCGGATCGAAAGCCGGCGTCAGCGAAACCGAGCTGGAACAGTTAAAACTGGCTGCATTGCTGCACGATATCGGCAAAATTGCGATTCCCGATTCGATTCTGCTCAAGCCGGACCGATTGACGGATGAAGAGTTTGATGTTATTCGGCAGCATCCGATCGTCGGATATGAACTGTTGAAGGATTTGCCGGATGTAAAGTCGATTCTTCCCATCGTAAGATGGCATCATGAACGAATTGACGGTCTCGGTTATCCCGACGGGCTTAGCGGAGATTCCATTCCGCTGCTGGTCCGCATCGTTAGTTTGGCCGACGCGTTTGATGCGATGACATCGACACGGGTATACCGTGATTCATTGTCCGTCCATGAGGTTCGCAAACAACTTCTCATCAACGCAAACAAGCAATTTGATGAACATCTGGTTCGGATCTTTCTCGATACCATCGATGAATATATGATTATGGACAGGTTCAATCGAGATGACTGAAAGAGGGTTGAAAACAGAATTGGGTAAGAGAATTCTCATCGTTGACGACGAACCAGACAACATACACATTCTTCGAATTTTTTTGGCTTCATTGCAGTATGAGATCTTTGTTGCCGAATCGGGAACGGAAGCGCTGGCAGCTGTCAAGGTAATCACACCGGATCTCATCTTATTGGATGTGATGATGCCGGACATGTCGGGGTTTGATATCTGCAAGCAATTGATAAGCATGGCTGATTTCGATATTCCTATCATTTTTCTGTCCGCTAACGTGCAAAAGAAAGATATTATGAAGGGCCTGCAGCTGGGAGCTTTCGATTATCTCACCAAGCCTTATGACCTTGATTTGCTTGAAATGAAAGTGTCGATTGCGCTGAATCAACAGAAGAAGCTGGCGAACTTGCAGCAGGATAATAAGCTTCTTGCGGAATTGGCTTATGTAGATGCCTTAACAGGCTTATATAACCGTACCTACTTGGATGTTATGATTCAAAAAATTAACGAAGGCGACAAAACCTTTAAATCCGCGATGATGATTGATATGGATCATTTTAAAGCGATTAACGACACGTTCGGCCATATCATCGGAGATCAGGTGCTGAAAGATATAGCCAACATCATTTTTTCTCAAATATCGGTCAATCAGGATATGGCTTTCCGGTATGGAGGAGACGAATTTTTAGTATTGCTGCACGATGAACAAACTTCCGTTGAAGTAGCCCATTCCATTATTAAAGCGGTCGATGAGATAAAGGTTGGCAGCGAGCCCGGCAAACAATTACACGTTTCCGTAAGTATCGGCGTGACCCATAATGTGAACCGCCAGACTTTACTACAGATGATATCGCAGGCAGATTGTGCGCTGCTTGGGGCCAAAAACAACGGCCGAAATCGGGTAACGGTTTACTAAATTATGACGAATGGGTGATGAGGACGATGATGGAGTTGAAAAGTTTCAAGAAGTTGTTTCAAATGACGAAAGTGATCAACTCACAATTTGAGCTATCCGAAATTTTGCAGGTTTTTGTCGATGCGATTGCAAGCGAAATTACGCAGGCCGATTTGGTCGGTTTTTTTCTGGAACAGCCGGATGGAACGTTCAAAGGCTATAAGGGCAACAAGCTGCCGGTTGATATTACGGAGCTGCTCATTGATCCCTCGAAGGATCCTTTCGTCCGCGACATTTTACAGAGAAGAGCCAGCGATTATATTGCAGACACGAATGTCGACACACGGCTTGATGCGGAGAAGAAAAATTTACTCAAAATTAAATCGATCCTTGGTATACCGGTTATCGTGAACGATCAAATTTTCGGTCTTGTGTTCGTTCATGATTTCGGCAAACCGATGAATTTGACGCTAGAGCAAATCGAAGTGACGGAAGCATTCGTTAATATGGCAAGCGTCGCGATCCGCAATATTCAAATGTTCGAGCATTCGCAGCAGCTTCTGGAGAAGCAGCAGCTGCTGCTGGACGCGACGAATGCCATGTCCAAAACGTTGTCGGTGCGCGATGTTTTGGAAACGTCCTTTCATTTTTTGCAGAGGGCGAGCGGAGCAGAAGATATTGGCATTCATTTATACAATGAAAATGAACGCACTCTTGAACCGTTTCATCTATCCTCCATCAATTTAAGGGAGGAAGATTGGAAACAAAAGCATCGCGATGAGATTAAATTAAAGATCGACGATGACAGACTCCTTTACGAAGTGATCACGGAGAAAAAGGCGGTTGCCGTTCCGGACGTTTATGCCGATCCCCGTCCGAATCATGCCGCTCTTGCCAAGTTTGATATCCAAAGCATGATGGTTATTCCTTTGGTAGCTAAAAGCAGCGTTTTTGGCATCATCGTCATCCCCTCCATGCATAAGCGGGCGGTATATGAAGAGGGCAAAATCGAATTTTGTAAATCTTTTGCCGACGTAACGGCGACCGCACTCTCGAATGCCATGCATACCGAAAATTTAGATCATTCAGTCAACGAGCGTTCCATGGAACTGCAGCAGGCCAATTTCAAGCTGGAAGGCTTGGTGAAAGAGCTTGAATATTTAAACGAGCTTAAGAACGATTTCATCGCGACTCTTTCCCATGAACTTCGTACCCCGATTACTGCGGTGAAAGGTTCGGTCGATATTTTACGCAAAGAAGTGATCGGCGAACTGAACCAGCCGCAGAAGGACCTGCTGGATACGGCGGTAAAGTCTATTGAACGGCTGCTGAATCAGGTGAATGAACTGCTTGATTTCGCCAAGATGGAAACCGGGAAATTTGAATTGAGTTACACCGAAGTCGATTTCAAAGATCTTATTACGGAAGCGGAGCATATCGTTCATTCTCTAATCAATAAAAAGAAGCTGGAATTAACGGTTGAAGTGGATCCGTCTTCGGAAACGGTGCTGAAAGTCGACCGGGAACGGATTTTGCAAATATTGCTCAATTTGCTGTCCAATTCCATTAAGTTCACGCCTCAAAAAGGGAATATCATCATTAAAGCTCATTCTACCGACAAGGAATTGACCATAGAAGTGTGCGACAACGGAATCGGAATTCCGGTGGAAAAACAAAAACATATTTTCACGAAATTTTATCAGGTTAACAACCAAATCAACGGGACTGGGCTTGGGCTGGCCATTTCCAAGCAGCTCATCGAAATGCATGGAGGCCGCATCTGGTTCGAGAGCGGCGAAGGGCAAGGTTCGACATTCAAATTCACTTTACCTAAAGGAGGAAGTGTGTAATGAGAGCGATTGAAGCCGGCTTGCGTTTTTTAGTCCAAGAGGGGGTAAGTTATATATTCGGCATTCCAGCCGGATCCATCAATGCTCTTTACGATTGTTTAAATGATATGCCCCAGCTGCAGCCGATCGTGGCGAAACACGAAAATAGCTCCGGCTATGCGGCAACGGCTTATACAAGAATAACCGGTATTCCGTCCGTTTGTGTCGCCTCCAGCGGACCCGGCGCAACCAATCTGGTCACTCCGTGCGCCAATGCCTGGAAAGAAAAGCTTCCCGTTCTATTTATTACCGGCTCGGTACCGTCCACGAAAGTTGGAAGAGGCGGAGCGCAAGAGCTTCAAGCCGATGCGATCTTCGCTCCGATCACAAAGCTGAGCAAAACGGTTCAGCACGCATCCGAGCTCCCGGCCGTTTTTGCCGAAGCATTTGCCACGGCGATCAGCGGCGTTCCCGGTCCGGTTCACTTGACGATTCCGATCGATATTCAAATGACCGATATCGGAGATCCCGAAATTCCTGTTTTACCCGAAATCCAGCCGATTGAACCGAACGCAGAGCAGGTGCAGGCAGCTGGCGAGCGGATTATAACTGCGGGCCAAAGAGGTGCTCTACTGCTCGGACACGGCGCGAAATCTTCACCCGAGACCATTTTGCGCTTTGCGGAGCAAACCGGTTGGATGGTTGCGACAACGCCGCGCGGAAAAGGGGCTTTTCCGGAAGATCATCCGCTTTCGTTAGGCGTATACGGACTGTCGGCCAATGAAAAAGCGATCTCGTATTTACACGGCGACCAGCACGATGTGCTTATGGTTGTCGGCTCGACTCTTGGTGAATTGGCGACAAGCAACTGGGATTCAAGACTCGTGGCAGGTAAACAGCTGATCCATATCGATTACGATCAGCGGGAGCTTGGCAAGTGCTATCCAACCGAATTCCCTGTTCATGGAGACATTGAACTTGTCCTGAGCCAGTTGCTGGCGCAGCTTTCGGACGCAAGCAGCAACGGCAAGGTTACGGAGGGGATTTCGTTACCGAACGATGCGGCACTCGGCCACACAGAAGTTGCGGCAACGAAGGAACCAAGCGCTGTAGAGTGGAATACCCTCGCGGCGATTCGGCAATTAAGCGCAAGCGCGCCGGACAACACACGATTTTATATCGATATCGGCGAATTTATGACCTATTCCATTCAAAATCTCGTGATCAAAAAAGACCAAAAATTTGATATCGATATTAATTTCGGCGGCATGGGGTCCGGAATCGGAGGGGCGATCGGTGCCAAGTTGGCGGAGCCGTCCAGACCGCTGTTGTGCATCACCGGCGACGGATGCTTCTTCATGCATGGAATGGAAGTGCTGTCGGCGAAGGAATACGGATTGCCAATCGTATTTGCCGTCATTAACAACGCCCGTCTCGGCATGGTTTATCATGGACATATGCTGCAGTATAAAAGGTGTCTCTCCGACTTCGAACAGAAGCGGGTAAGCATTGCCGGCATGGCCGGCGCTCTTGGAATCCGCCACGTTGAGGTCAAGTCGGTCGATCAACTGCAGCCGGAGCAAATGAACGAATGGTTCTCTTATGGGGAGCCTGTCGTCGTCGAGATCATTGTCGACGGCAATGAAGTGCCGCCGATGGGGGAAAGGGTCAAATTTTTGCAAGGCGCGACGTATTAAAAACGTTTTAGAGTTTATAGTTTACAAATATGTAACTTTATTGTTAGAATAAGTTACATAAACTGCATCCTCAAGACGGTTGGTCGTCAGAAGTATCCCTTCTCCCATCCCGGCATGTCGATATGAAGGATGCAGCAAGAGGTGAGACAAGCTTTGATTTACGACAAAGACACGATTTACGTCATCGGCGATGCGCAGACTTCCGTCAACAATCCGATCACGCAGCAATACAGCGCATTTTTTATCGGTCTCGTCGTGGATACAACGAATCATAAGATTGTGGACGCGGGCTGCGCGTCGACAATACCGCTGACATCCGAGTTTGTTCGCTCTATTTTTACCGGACAAAGCATCCTGTCATTCGAACAGGTAGCCGGGGAAATTAGACGAAGGTATCACGGTTCGTCTCAGAAGGCGCTTATCGTCGCTTTTAAAGACGCGTTAAAAAAATATAAACAAGTCCTGAACACCCGCGAAGATTGCGAAACCGACACTCCGCGGACAGGATAAAGCTGCTTTGTTTATCAGTATGGAAACATACGCGTAAATAAAACCCAGCAAATGATTACTATGGCGGCCGCCTGCGGCTGCAAAGTATCGTTTGCTGGGTTTTTTGCGTTACCAATCAGACGAATGGAGGATTTGTCATGAAGCTTTACATTTCCGTTGACATGGAAGGGATTACCGGACTGATCGATTCTACTTTTGTCGACTCCAACAAATACAATTATACCCGCGGTCAGCGAATTATGACGGCCGAGGCCAACCATGTCATTGAGACGGCGTTTTGGGAAGGGTGCAAAGAGGTGGTCGTAAACGACAGCCATTCCAAAATGAACAATCTCATCATCGAGGAGCTGCATCCGGAAACGCAGCTGATTTCGGGTGACGTGAAACCTTTGTCGATGGTGCAGGGACTCGATTCAAGCTTTGCCGGAGCGGCTTTCCTCGGCTACCATTCACGGGCGGCCAGAAAGGGCGTGCTCAGCCATACGATGATCTTCGGGGTGCGCAATATGTATATCAACGATACGGCCGTCGGCGAGCTCGGGTTCAATGCATTCGTGGCCGGATATTACGGCGTGCCCGTTCTGTTAGTAGCGGGGGACGACGAGACTGCTGCGGAAGCCGAGGAATTGATCCCGGGCGTAACGACAGCCATCGTCAAAAAAGCGATCTCCCGCACTTCGGCGCTCTGCCTGACACCGGAGAAAAGTGGACAGCTGCTGCGGGAGAAAGCGAAAGAGGCACTTGCTTCCCGCCTGAAGGTCAAGCCTCTTACACCCCCGGATAATCCGGTGCTTACGATTGAATTTGCCAACTATGGACAAGCCGAATGGGCGCATTTGATGCCGGGCACGGAGATTGAACAAGGCGCCCCAATTGTTTCATTCCAAGCCAAAAACATTGTTGAAGCGTATCAAGCGATGCTGGTCATGACAGAGCTGGCGATGAGAACTTCATTTTGTTAAAAGGGTGATGGGATGGCACAGTACATATTGAAACGATTTTTCTCCATGCTTGTGACATTGTGGCTCATCGTAACGATCACCTTCGTCCTGATGCACGCCGTACCGGGCTCCCCGTTCGATCGCGACGGCAAGGAAGCCAGTCAGGCTGTAATCCAGAACATGATGGCTTTTTATCATTTGGACCAACCGCTGTACGTGCAGTATTTGCTTTACTTAAAATCGCTGTTGACGTTCGATCTCGGTCCTTCGATCGCCCACTACCCTGACAGCGTGGGCAGCATGATCGAACGCGGTTTCCCGGTATCGTTTCAGCTCGGAATCGTTTCGGTCCTGATCGCCATCATAACGGGAATTGCGCTCGGAACGGTGGCGGCGCTGCGCCAAAACGGCTTGATCGATTATGTCGCCATGGTGCTGGCGGTGATCGGAATTGCCGTCCCAAGCTTTGTGATCGCGCCTCTGTTGATCAAATACGTCGCGGTCGAATGGAAGCTGCTGCCGGTCGCCACCTGGGGAACATGGAAGCATGTTATTTTGCCGGCGGTCGCTTTGTCTACCGGACCGATCGCTACGATCGCCCGCTTGACGCGCGCCAACCTGATCGAGGTTCTGACGCAGGATTATATCGAAACGGCGAGGGCGAAGGGCTTGTCGCCGGCAACGATCGTGTTCAAGCATGCGCTGCGCAACGCGGTGCTGCCGGTCGTCACGCTGCTCGGCGCCTTGCTCGCCAATGTGCTGACAGGCAGCTTTGTCATTGAGAAGATTTTCGCGATTCCCGGGATGGGAAAATATTTTGTGGACGGCATCAACAACCGCGATTATGCGGTCATTATGGGAACGACCGTATTTTACAGCGCACTGCTCGTCTTCATGATGTTCCTAGTCGATATCGTCTACGGCCTGATTGATCCGCGCATCAAGCTGCACAGGAAGGAGGCGTGATCATGTCTGTTCCCGATCATTTGTTTGTTCCCATGGCGAAAAGTCCGGGACATTCGGAACAGATTGTCCGTCCGCGTTTGTCATTATGGCAGCAGGCGCGAATTCATCTGTTCAGAAACAAACTGGCGATGGCGGGGCTTGTTATTATTATCGCGCTTGCGCTTCTTGCGATATTCGGGCCATTGCTTACCACCCAAAGTTTCGCTAAGCAGGAGCTGCTGAACGGTAACCAAGCGCCGTCGGCCAACCACTGGTTCGGCACCGATGAGCTCGGCCGCGACGTGTTTGCCCGGATCCTGTTCGGCTCGCGCATCTCGCTCACCGTTGGGGTCGTCGCCGCGCTCATCGATTTTTTGATCGGCGTCATGTACGGAGGCATTGCCGGATATTTCGGTGGCCGGATCGACAACATCATGATGCGGTTTGTCGATATTTTGTACGGCATTCCGTATTTGCTCGTCGTCATCCTGCTGATGGTTGTCATGGGCCCCGGACTATTTACCATCATCGTCGCTTTGATCGCGACCGGCTGGATCGGCATGGCCCGCCTCGTCCGCGGTCAGGTGCTTCAGCTCAAATCATCCGAGTACGTCATGGCCGCGCGAACGCTTGGTGCAAGCTCCTGGTATATTATCCGCAAGCATATGCTGCCAAACGCAATCGGCGTCATTATTGTACAGGTTACGTTCTCCGTTCCGTCGGCGATATTCGCGGAAGCGTTTCTCAGTTTTCTCGGTCTCGGCATTCAGCCGCCGCTGGCGAGCTGGGGAACGATGGCGAACGATGCGCTGCCGACGATCCTTTCCGGCAAGTGGTGGCGGCTGTTTTTTCCGGCCCTGTTTATTTCGCTCACGATGCTGGCGTTTAACCTGCTCGGCGACGGTCTGCTGAATGCGTTTAATCCGAAACAGAGGAGGTAAAGCGATGACGGTTCCTAATGAGCGGCAATCATCGGACATTCTGCTGGACGTTAGCGACCTGCATGTTTCATTTGCCGCTTACGCCGGCGAAGTCCAGGCGGTGCGCGGCGCCGGCTTTACGCTGCGGCGGGGCGAAACGATTGCGATCGTAGGCGAATCCGGCAGCGGCAAAAGCGTTACCGCGCGCAGTGTGATGCGGCTGCTGCCCCCGTCCATCGCGAAGATCAAGAAGGGGAGCATCCGCTATAAAGAAAAGGAGCTGACGGCTTTATCGGAAAAAGAGATGCGGAAGCTGAGAGGGTCTGAAATTTCGATTATTTTTCAGGATGCGATGACGGCGCTTAACCCGACGGTCACGATCGGCGAACAACTGATAGAAGGTATCGTCCGTCATGAAAACATTACACGGGCGGATGCCCGCAAGCGGGCGGTCGACATGCTTCAGCTCGTCGGCATTCGCGACCCCGAGACCCGGCTGAAGCAGCATCTGCATCAATTCAGCGGCGGAATGAGGCAGCGGATCATGATTGCGATTGCGGCAATCGGCAATCCGTCCGTAATCATTGCCGACGAACCGACGACCGCGCTCGACGTCACGATACAGGCGCAAATTCTCGATCTGTTCAAATTGCTGCAGCAAAAAACCGGCGTCTCCATCATTATGATCACCCATGATCTTGGAGTTGTCGCCAGCATTGCGGACCGGGTCAACGTCATGTATGCCGGCAAAATTGTGGAATCCGGACCCGTGAGGGACATATTCCGCAACCCGCAGCATTCCTATACGAGAGCTCTACTGGCCGCGATGCCGCGTCTTGACCGGGACCGCAGCATCCCGCTGCAGGCGATACCGGGTACGCCGCCGGATCTGTTCGCGCCGCCCCAGGGGTGCGCTTTTGCGGCAAGATGCCCGAATGCGATGGAAGTATGCGGCGTTGCGCAACCGGAAACGACGCAATTGCCGGGAGGTCACGAAGTGGATTGCTGGCTTCAAGACCCGCGCGCCAAGCAGGTGATTCCGCCGCTCATCAAGACGATCAGCGAGACGGCTGTTTCAATAGACAAATAATCGATAGAAGAGGGAGAGGGTTTTATGAAAAGATGGTCGGCTTTGCTACTGGTCTGTATCGTGTTGACCGTAATGGCGCTCGCCGGGTGCAGCAGTTCCGGAACGGACGGCGCCAAGAAGGAAGAAGGGTCCAAAATTCTGCTCTACAACAACACGCGGGAGCCTACTTCCCTCGATCCGCCGATCGGGTTTGACATGGTCTCCTATGACATTCTAAACAACGCGATGGAAGGCTTGACGCGCCTTGGCAAAGATCAGTCGCCGGAACCCGCAATGGCGAAAGAATGGAAAGTGTCCGATGACGGAAAAACCTATACGTTTACGCTGCGGGACGGCATTAAATGGTCGAACGGCGACCCTGTAACGGCATCCGATTTCGAGTTCGCATGGAAACGGATGCTCGATCCGAAAACGGCATCGCCTGCCGCTTCGCTCGCATACGTCATCGAAGGTTCCGAAGCATTTAACTCCGACAAAGGCAATGCGGATGGCGTAAAAGTGAAAGCCGTCGACGACAAAACGTTCGAAGTCACCTTGGCGAAGCCGGCTCCGTGGCTGCTCAGCATGATTGCCAACCCGCCATTTTTCCCGGTACCGAAAGCGACCGTTGAGAAAAACGACAAATGGGCCAGCGAAGCATCCACGTTTCTAAGCAACGGCCCTTTCAAAATTACCGAGTGGAACCACGACTCCGATGTGAAGATGGTCAAGAACGATCAGTATTGGGATGCAGCGAATGTGAAGCTTGACGGCGTTACGTTCAAAATGATCAACGACAGCAATACGGAATACCAGCTGTTCCAAAGCGGAGAGCTGCACATTCAAGGCGTCATTCCTCCTGAGATGAGCGAACAGCTGTTTGCGGACGGCAAAGTTACGGTAGAGGACTCGGCAGGAACGTATTTCTACCGCTTTAACACGACGATGCCTCCGTTTGACAATGCCAACATCCGCAAAGCATTTTCGATGGCCGTAGACAGACAGAAACTGGTCGATCTCGTTGTCAAACAGAAACAAAAAATTGCCGACGGATTTGTTTCGTACGGCTTGAAAGATGCTGCAGGCGACGATTTCCGAAGCGCAGGGGGCGAGCTCGTGACGTTTGATGCAGCCGGGGCGAAGAGCTTGCTGGAGAAGGGAATGGCCGAAGCCGGTTATTCGACGCTTCCGCAAGTCACATTAACGTATAACACGAACGACCTGCACCAAAAAATTGCCGAGACTCTGCAAGCGATGTTTAAGGACAACCTCGGGGTTGACGTGAAATTGTCCGGTATCGAAGGGAAGGTGCTGACCGCCGAGCAGAAGAAGCTGCAACTGCAATTCTCCCGTTCCTCATGGCTGCCGGATTTTGCCGACCCGATCAACTTCCTTGACATCTTCGAAAGCGGCAGCCCGAACAACCGGACAGGCTGGAGCAATAAAGAGTACGACAAGCTGATTAACGACGCTTATTCGGAACCGGATGAAACGAAACGTTTCCAATTGTTGCACGATGCCGAAAAAATATTACTGGATGAAGCGCCGATTATGCCTCTCTATTTCTATAACTCCGCTTATTTGCAAAGCGACAAATTGGAAGGGGTCGTCCGTCATCCGTATGGATACATTGACTTCAAATGGGCTGACTTGAAATAATCATGTTGTTCAAAGGGGGGCATGCATTCGACTCTGAGAATGCTCCTCCCCTTTTTTCCTTTACAAAGGAGGGGGCTCGTTGCCAACCGGTATTAGTATGGATAGCGTCAAACCGCATGCGTTAGTTCCGGGCGATACGATCGGCATAACGGCTCCAGCCAGCTGGGGCGACCGGGAAAAAACGGAGGCTGCGGCGGCCTATTTGGAACAGTTGGGCTTATCGGTCAAATTTGGCGAAACGCTTTCCAGGCGGTACGGTTATTTGGCCGGAACAGACGAGGAGCGGGCGCAGGAGTTAAATGCCATGTTTGCCGACCCCGACATCAAAGCGATTATTTGCGCTCGCGGCGGCTACGGAACCGGACGGATCGCGGATCTGCTCGATTATGACTGCATTCGGGCCAATCCGAAAATATTTTGGGGCTACAGCGACATTACATTTCTGCATACCGCAATCCGGAGCCGGACCGGACTCGTTACGTTTCACGGCCCGATGATCATTTGCCTTACGGACAAAGATATCCATCCGCTTACGCTTAAAAGCTTCGACCAGCTTATTCGGCCGGATAGGATGGTTTATACAGAAAAGATCTCGCCGCTGCATACGCTTGTTGAAGGGGAAGCCCGCGGCCCGATCGTCGGCGGAAATCTTTCACTGCTCGTAAGCACGCTCGGAACGCCGTATGAACTCGACACAAAGGACGCACTTCTGTTTATTGAAGACATCGATGAAGAACCGTACCGCGTGGACCGGATGTTAAACCAGCTGCGTCAGGCCGGAAAACTGTCCGATGCGGCGGGCATTCTCGTCTGCGACTTTCATAACTGCGAGCCGAAGAAGCGAGAAGCTTCCTTGACGCTCACACAGGTGCTGGAGCATCATATCGCTGCAGCCGGCAAGCCGGCGCTCGCAGGATTCAAAATCGGCCACGGTTCGCCCAATATAACCATACCGATCGGCGTCATGGCCGACATGAACACGAATGAAAAGAAGCTGGAGTGTCTTGAACTTGCAGTAGCAGATTAAGGAGGCATCATGAATGAGAATTCAACATATCGAAGCGATGCGACAATCGACTCCGCTGACGAAGGCTTTCAAAACGGCGCTGCGGACCGTTCATCAAACCGAGTCGATCATAGTACGGATAACAACGGATGACGGCAGGGTTGGATTTGGCGAAGCGCCCGCTACCGTCGTTATAACGGGAGACAGTCTGGACAGCATTCAGTCCGCTATCGTCAATATCTTTACGCCGCTGTTAATCGGCCAAAACCTGCTCGCTTACGAACAGATCATTCAGTCCGTTCATCTCGCGATGTTCGGCAGCAGCAGCGCAAAAGCGGCGGTCGATATGGCCGTTTACGATTTGGTGGCGCAGTACAGCGGGATGCCGCTGTATCAATTCTTAGGCGGCTACCGCGATCAGATTGAAACGGACTTTACCGTCAGCATCAATTCTCCGAAAGAGATGGGGGAAGATGCCGTCCGGTTTGTGGAAGCGGGATTCAATGTACTGAAGATCAAAGTCGGAAAGGATCCGATCGACGAAGATATCCGGCGGATTCAAGAGATTCGCCGCCGCGTCGGAGACGAGGTGAAAATCAGGCTGGATGCCAACCAGGGCTGGCAGGTTAAGGAAGCCGTAAAATCGATCCGGCGCATGGAGGATATGGGACTCAATATCGAGCTGGTGGAACAGCCGGTCAAAGCGGAGGATCTGGAAGGATTGAAGGCCGTTACGGATGCGGTCGAAACGCTTATCATGGCGGACGAAAGCGTATTTTCTCCAAGACATGCGCTGCAATTGCTGCAGCTGCGAGCGGCCGATTTGATCAATATTAAGCTGATGAAGTCAGGCGGCATTTACAAAGCGCAGCTCATTAATCAGATGGCGGAAGAGTACGGTGTCGAGTGCATGGTCGGGAGCATGATCGAATCCCGTGTTGCCGTAACGGCTGCCGCTCACTTTGCCGCAAGCAAAAAAAACATTACGCGATTTGATTTTGACGCCCCGTTAATGATGCTCCACGATATCGTCGTCGGCGGCGTGAAATACGACGGTCGGATCATGACATTTCCGCAGGAAGCAGGTCTTGGCATTCAAGACGTGCACTGTGAAGGCGGAGTGGGGGCGTTATCATGAACAGACTCCGACAAATGACGGTTGCAGTCTCGGTCGCCACGGTGTGGACGGAACCGGATTCCCCGCGCCGGTTGGATGAACCCGCTCTTGGACAGCCTGCACAGATCGCCGAATGGCTGAGCGCCATGACCATCGATGATAAACTGGATTTGTATAACGGAAATCGGGTCCAGACGCAAATTCTTTATGGAACCGATGTGCTGGCAGCAGGCGAACGAGACGGCTGGGTAAAGGTATTTGTGCCGGAGCAAGCAACCCGCAAACAATCGTCAGGTTATCCCGGCTGGGTGCCAAAGCGGCAGCTTATGGAAAGGAATGATGGGCCGGCCACTGAGACATGGGCGGTGGTCGTCTCAAATCGGGCGCCGCTGTCGTTTCAAAAATCACCGAATCGGGGATTCGAGCTCAGTTTCCTGACCCGGCTTCCCGTCCTGAAAATATCGGGGGATAAGGTTATCGTCCATACTCCGCACGGTGCGGCATTTTTGAATAAAGAACATGTCCGGATCCACGACAAAGAGCGTGCCTCAATTGATCCGCCTCAGGGTCATCCGGGGATACAGATCGTGCGGCAAGGACTTCGTTTTCTCGGTCTTCCATACCTATGGGGAGGGATGTCATCATTCGGTTATGACTGCTCGGGTTTTGCATACAACATGCTGAAATCGCAAGGAATTGTCATCCCCCGTGACGCTTCCGATCAAGCTGAGCAGGGAAATCTCGTTGAACGAAGCCGCCTTGAACCGGGAGATCTGCTCTTTTTCGCCTACGAAGAAGGAAAAGGCCGCGTGCATCACGTCGGAATTTATGCGGGCGACAACCGGATGCTGCATTCTCCCGATTCAAAGGGCTGCGTCGAAATCGTCGAATTAAACGGTTATAAGCTGGAGCGCGAGCATTGCGTTTCACGAAGATATTGGACTCCACAAAAAGCTTGAGCAATCAGGCTTTTTGTCTATTGGTTCAACCTCGCACCCACCCGTCGGGTGTATTCAGTTCCCGGATCACTTTTGCGGGAGCTCCGGCCACAACGACGTTTTCCGGGACGTCTTTTATAACAATGCTGCCTGCGGCTACAACCGAATTTTTCCCGATCGTCACGCCCGCCAAAATGGTGCATCTCGTCCCAATCCATACGTTATCGCCGATGATGACGGGCTTCTTGAGATCATGGTACATTACATCTGCATCCAGTCGATGATAGTCGCTGTCCATAATACTCGTTCGCGGGCCGATCCTCACATCGTTGCCGATCCGGATTTCTGTCGTAGCCGCGATGCCGCAGCCCGCATTAATGAACACGTTGTGGCCAAACAGCAGCTTCGCTCCTTTATCGACTGTAAGCTGACTTGCCCATGGCCTTCCGATCATCGAAAATTGCCTGCCGATGACAAGCTCTCCATAATCGTTCACGTACACTTTTCCTCGGACCGAAGGGGCATCCTTCAGCGAATATCCGCGTTTGCCGAATGTCGACAACCCTTTTATTTTCGATGTTAAGTGTAAAAGTTTCTTTTTTGCGCTCATCCGGCAAGCCTCCTCGATATTGTTGATGTTCCTTTGCTGCAGAAGCGATGCATCGATGCTTTCAAGCCATAAAGAGAATCGTCAAAGTTTCCTATGTATCTAACGATTGCAATAAGTCCAGGTGTCTTATAAGCAATTCGATAAGAGCAATATAACACATATATTATTCGTTTTGAATAATAAAATTCGGGGATATAATACCTATATTGACAAAAAGCGAACTTTTTACTTCTCTTTTAATCGCGGTAAAATTGCCCTATACTAAAATTGTCAATCTATTCATTCGTTCATAGCAGCTTAACTTACGAAGTGGTTTTGCTGAAACAAACCTTTAGGAGGCTGAACATGAACTACCGTACGCTTGGCAAAACAGGGCTTCAAGTGTCCGAGATCGGCTACGGCGCTTGGGGGATTGGAAAAACGGCTTGGATCGGCGCGACTGATGATGAATCGATCAGAGCTCTGAACCGGTCCATTGAGCTTGGACTTAATTTTATCGACACGGCACTCGGATATGGAGACGGTCACAGCGAGAGGCTTGTCGGACAAGTTGTTCGCGAACATTCGGAGCCGATCTATGTCGCCACGAAAATTCCGCCCAAAAACATGCAGTGGCCGGCCCGAGCCGGCGTTCCGGCCGAAGAGACGTTCCCTCAGGAACATATCATTCGCTGCACCGAGCAAAGTCTGCGCAATCTTGGACTTGAGACGATTGACGTTCAGCAGTTTCATGTCTGGTCTGATGAATGGATGGACAGCGGCGATTGGCTGGAAGGAGTCCGCAAGCTGAAGGAGCAGGGGAAAATACGTCATTTCGGTGTATCCATCAACGATCATCAGCCGGAGAGCGCAATCAAGCTGGTCGAGAGCGGCCTGGTTGATTCCGTACAAGTCATTTACAACATTTTTGATCAAAGCCCTGAAGATGCGCTGCTTCCGGCTTGCGAGAAACATAACGTAGGCGTCATCGTGCGCGTTGCGCTCGATGAAGGCGGATTGACGGGCCGGATCACCCCCGAGACGACTTTTGATGCTAACGACTTCCGCAACAACTACTTCCGTGGAGACCGGAAGAGAGAAGTATTCGAACGTGTCCAGCGTATCGTAGCGGATCTGGATTCCGATATTAAGAATGCTCCGGAAATCGCTCTCCGATATGTGCTTAGCCATCCGGCCGTCACAACGGTTATTCCGGGCATGCGCTCGGTACAAAATGTGGAGCGGAACATGGCGGTAGGGGACGGCAAAGGATTGCCGTCCGAACAAACAGCCAAGCTGAAACAGCACCGTTGGATACGGGATTATTATCGGGGCTAAGATTGTCTTCTCCCGCATGCTAATCAATACTCGCTGTTCCATAAATGGCCGCATCGCTGCGGCTTTTTTCTTGTTTATTTCAGATATCGATCAAAGAAAGCGACTGTATTTTCATTGATGATCCGGTGATGCTTTAGAGGGGATACTTTGTCAATGAAAGCAAGGTAAGGACTCCATAAATAGTAGTCAGAGAAGCTCATATGCCGTGCCTTGTGCACGGTAACGATTTGCGCATGCTCGTAAATTTTCTTTCTTCTATCGGAAATGACTAATGTCAGCTCGTTAAACTGTTCCTGCGTCATGCCTAATTGATTAAGAACCTCCATGGGAGGCGGCGGCTCGGTGAGTCCCTCTTCCCATCGGTCGTTGTCCGTGTTCATATACAGAAGCGGCTTGCGAAGGCCATCCATTGGAAATTGGCTGCCGAACAGCGTCCCGTCCATATTGATGCCGGCTTTGATCCGGTCTTCAAGAAGCAGCAATTGCACCGCTTCCGCTCCGCCGAATGAATGACCCATAACTCCCATCCGAGAAAGATCCAGCTTGCCGGTTAACAGCCCGTTAGGATCCAGTTGATTGATCATCAGCAATTGGCTGATGACAAACCTGGAATCGGGAACCCAAATGTCCCGAATCATACGATCGGAACTTGCCACATCGATCATGTTCGGGATACTGCTTGCGCTAAGAGCAACGCGTCCATCCGGAAACACGGTTGCAATGGCACTGTACGAATGGTCGATCCCGACGACGATATAGCCATGGCTGGCCAATTCTTCCACCTGAAACGTGCCCGTTTCACGCATTCCCGGAAAGCCATGCAGAAATAAAACAACGGGGTACTTGCTTTCCTGCCCGGAAACGGCTGGACCGATATAGGCATTCGTTTTTACAAGCTGCAGATAGGAAAATAAAAAATCAGGGATCCCATACTGTTTCGATAACGCCTTGGCCATTTCAGGCAATCCGTTAATGTAAGGTGCACGCTGCGCGTTCTGTTGGGATATGACAGCCGGATACCAGATCGTAATCATCAATTCTCTCCGATCATTCGGAGAGTCTGTCTCTATCTCTTGCCTAGAGTCGTCAATAAGGTGGTACGATATCTTCCCGACTGAATAAGGACCCGAGGGAGAAACAAAACCGAAAACGGGAAGAGCGAACGGAATCAGTAGGGCTACAATAAGATACAATCCCGCTATCAGGCCTATCAACACTTTGGCGATCGCAAAGCGAGTGAATCTTCTGACTGCGGAGGCTCTGCGAAGAAATAGGATAATTAGATTCAATAAAGGAAGCCCATACACGGGCATCATCTGCCACCGTGCTCCTTCGAAAATCAGATGGAAGAGCAGTGAACCCGCGGAACAGGCAGCCAATATCCAAGCCAACCATTTGAGAAGCTTTTGATGCAGCATTGTGTACACAAACGTAAAAGCACTAATGACAACGAAAATGATTTCTCCCGATCTCATCGATCACCTTCCGTTCTGCCCATGATCCAGCAAGCGCTCCTATTTTTCAACTTCTTGTTTTCGTTTATTATTGTAAACGACCAATATTAACGTGAACGCAGAAAAATGTTAATTTTTCCAAATTTCTTTATAACGAACGATGAGCAATCAACTAAAGTTACCTTAGGAATAGGCGTCTATTGGCATCTAATCAAGACTCAGTGATTTGGAAGGAAAAGCTTCGATTGAAATCTTTAATTATTTTACCTAACGATGACTGCAACCTTCCATCTTCTGCATTAAGACGAGCGAAGCTGTATTTCATTGCTGACTGGGAACCGCAAGAGCCGATTCTGGCTTCTTGCGGTTTATCTATTTGGCGCCGCAGGGATTCCCTGCGGTTTTTTTATGTTTCATTTACGATGATAAGGAGAGTTGGAATGACACAAGTAAACACAAGCTTTCTTGCGAATGGGCAGCATTCACGTTGACGATTGGGAAGGATAAGCTGGCTGCTGATCCCCTCTGTTCCATAAGTCAAAGTCGCGTAAACCGCGGCTTTGACTAAGTCTTCCGATCAAGCATGATGCATTCATCATTGACAAAGTCGACATTCCGCGGATTCGACTATTTGGTCGTGCACAAGAACAAAAGAAACACTTCAAAGCGCGTCAGATTAAAGACACCAATAAATGATATATTTGTTGACATAATAAGATTATAAAAATATTATATATTTAACGTCTATATAAAGACATTACGCTATATGGATATTAAAGTTTTGACTCTTTTAAAGGTCAGGAGTGGTAACGTGCATCACGTTCAGTTTTTTTTCAATGGAAAATCAAGAAGAAGTGCCAGCGGGGAGACGTTTTTTACATATAGCCCAAGTACCGGAGAGGTTGTTGCGGAGGTAGCTAAAGGAGCAAGGGAAGACGCACGATTGGCCGTTGAAGGGGCCGTTCAATGCAAAGAGGCCATGGCCAGGCTATCCGTGTGGGATCGTTCTTTATTGTTAAAGAGGATTGCGGATCAATTGGAGAAGAGAAAAGAAGAAGTCGCGTATGCCGTCGCTCTCGAACAAGGGAAGCCTTACAATACGGAGGCGCTTGGCGAGGTAACCAGGGCTGTCGAGGGGTTTGCCAACGCTTCGGAACATATCAAATGGTTTGAAACCTCGGTGATCAATGTGAAAGATCCGACAAAACGGGTGTTTAGCATTCGGCAGCCCAAAGGAGTCTACGGGGTGATCACGCCTTGGAATTTTCCGATAAACATCCCTGTTGAATACATAGCACCTGCGTTAGCTGCGGGAAATGCTGTCGTATGGCTCCCTGCTCCTTCCGTTTCATACTCCGCATGGAAGCTGATGGAGTGCATCATTGATGCAGATCTTCCTTCGGGTGCTGTCAATTTTATTACCGGACCGGGAAGCGAAGCGGGAGATGGAATTGTCATTCATCCCGAAGTAAATGGCATCGGTTTCACCGGTAGCACCAAAACCGGGAACATCATTTCCCAAAGAGGCGCCGGCAAACATATGATCTTGGAGCTTGGAGGGAACGGCCCGACGATTATTGCTGACGATGCCGAGCTTAATGAACAAAATCTGACGGCGATCGCCTCGTCCTGCTTTTCCAATGCCGGCCAAATTTGTACGGCTGCCGGCAGAATTATTGTCCATCAAGCTCGTGAGTATGAGGTGGTATCATTTTTAGCCCGCTATGCGCAATCCCTTATCGTCGGCGAATCATTTGATCAGAAGATTAATATGGGCCCTATGCATAATGAAGATAATTGCAGCAAACTTGATACTCACATTGCCGATGCTGTGAATAGGGGGGCGGAAGTCGTTTTTGGAGGAAGGAGATTGGAAAATTTCAAGACCCGGTTATTTTATCAGCCTACGGTTCTTCGAAATGTCCATCCCGATTCTCTGGCAAATTGCGAGGAATCGTTCGGCCCCCTTGCTCCGGTAGTCTCTTTCTCCAATGACAGGGAATTGAAAGAAATCGTCAGCAAAAGCAGCTTAGGGTTAAGTTCAGCCATCTTTACGTCAAATATCAACAAGGCCTTTAATCTGGCTGAATCGATGAAAACAGGCATCGTTAATATTAATGACCGCAGCAATTACTGGGAGCTGCATATCCCTTTCGGCGGGATTTCCGGCGGCAGCAGCGGAAGAGGAAGACTGGGGGGGATGAAGGTTCTAGAAGAGATGACAGATTTAAAAACGATTACTTTTACTATACAGAACTAGAGGATGGATTACACAAAAAATGTGGAGGTATTTCAAATGAGACTTCAAGAAAAAGTTGCCGTTATTACCGGAGCGGGTTCAGGAATTGGGCGCAGTACATCGGTGCTCTTCGCACAACAAGGCGCAAAAGTTGCCGTTGCGGATGTCAATTCTCAAGCAGCGGAAGAGACGGTTGGAATAATAAGAGAAGCGGGTGGGGAAGCGGTACCTGTTCGTGTTGATGTCAGCAAGGAAGACTCGGTCAAGGAAATGTTCAATACCGCCGTCCAACATTTTGGCAAGCTGGATATTGTGTTTAACAATGCCGGCGTTCCAATGACTCCGCATCCGATAGAGGAAATTACGGAGGAATTATACGACCGGATTTTCAATGTCAATGTGAAAGGCGTTATCTTTGGCTGCAAACACGCTGTTCCTTTTTTTAAGAAACAAGGCTACGGCGGCGTCATCATAAATACGGCTTCGACAGTAGCGAGCAGTCCGAAACCCGGATTAAATGTGTATGCCGCTTCAAAAAATGCGGTCATCACATTAACCAAGTCCTTCGCGCTGGATTTGGCGGACAGCCAAATTCGTGTAGTCGGAATTAGCCCCGCAGCTGTAGATTCCCCGATGTTTGCCGGATTTATCGGCGATCGCGATGAAGCAGAAGCGAAAAAAAGCTATATTTCTACCATTCCGTTAGGCAGACTTGTTCAACCGGACGACATTGCAAACGCCGCCCTTTATCTGGCCTCCGATGAAGCTTCGCTCGTTACCGGCATTGTGCTGAACGTTTGCGGAGGAAGAAGCGTATAACTAATTGCAATTTTCTCAAGGGAAGGAAGAAAAATATGAAAGTGAGCGAATTGCCTACCCCGGCTTTTATAATTGACCTTGATCGCTTGCAGTTTAATATTGGTCTTATGGCCGATATCGCCAAGAAGAATGGGATAAAACTAAGGCCACACATTAAGACGCACAAGATGCCCGTTATCGCAAAAATGCAGATGGATATGGGAGCCGTTGGTGTAACGTGCGCAAAAGTGACCGAGGCTGAGGTGATGGTAAGAGCGGGAATAAAAGATATATTAATTGCTTTTCCGGTAGTCGGGGATTATCAAGTACGAAAAATCGGAGAGCTGATCGATGCAGGGTGCACAATAACGGTTGCTTTCGACAGCGCATACGGCGCTCAAAAGCTTCATAAACAGGCGATACGGAAAGGGAAGATGATCGATTTATATATGATTATAAATACGGGAGCAGATCGCGACGGTGTGAAGCCTGGTGAAGCGGCGCTGCATTTGGCCGAGCAAACGAGGGATTTGAGCAACGTTCGTATAAAGGGAATTATGACCCATGAGGGACATGTCTACAAGGCCAATGATTTAAATCAACTACGAGAGATCGTCCTAAATGCAGGACATCAGATGGTGGAAACCGCAGCGTTATTAAGAATGCATGGATATCCGGTACAGGAAGTAAGCATGGGGTCAACGCCCGCCTGCCGTGCGGGCATCGCCGCTAAGGGGATAACCGAATGGCGGCCCGGCACCTATGTCTTTAATGACATCCATGAGCTGGTAGCTACGCCGATCGAGGAATGTGCCCTTTCCATTCTTGCCACTGTCGTAAGCCATCCTGCACCCAACCGGTTCATTCTCGATTCCGGAAGCAAAACGTTAACGGCCGACAAACCGGGAGGGACAAAAGGATACGGCTATATCAAGCAAGCGCCGAACGCCGTCATTGATCGGCTAAGCGAAGAGCATGGAGTCGTCCTGTCAGAGCAGGAAGATGCTTTATCTATTGGCCAGCGCGTAGAGATTATTCCCAATCATGTATGCCCGACGATTAATTTGACGAACAACGTCTATGTGACTCGCGGGGAGAACGTCATAGAGGAGTGGAAGGTGGAGGCACGGGGCAAGATTCAGTGAAAGAGAGGTGTGGAATGTACGATTTGATCATTCAAAGCGGCTGCATTGTCGATGGCAGCGGCGCTCCATGGTACCGGGCCGATATTGCCGTAAAGGATGGGATCATTGCAAAGGTTGGAAATTTAAAGGATGAGGCAGCCAACCGGTACATAATTGCCACAGGATTAATCGTTGCGCCGGGATTCATCGATATCCATAGCCATGACGATCTTCATATTCTGGAAAATCCGTTTATGGAAACTAAGGTTCGTCAAGGTGTAACGACAACGGTCATCGGGAATTGCGGGTTTGGACTTTATCCCGTACTTCCGGTAAATGAGAAGCTGTTCCGCGAATATGCCATCGGTCTTTTCGGGGAACCGGAAAGGAAGCCGTTCGGATTTGCGCAATTCGACGGCTTTATAGAAGCATTGAATCGCCGAGGCGCTGCTGTCAATGTCTCGTCCTTCGTTGCTCATGGCGTTTTACGAGTTTCGGTGATGGGATTTGACAACCGCAAACCGACAAATGCAGAGCTGGATAAAATGAAAAGTTTGCTGCGTCAAGCGCTTCGCAGCGGGTCTGTCGGAATGTCGCTCGGTCTTGTCTACCCGCCCGGTTCGTACGCGGATACGGAAGAATTAATCGAGCTGAGTAAAGTCGTAGCAGTGGAAGGAGGAATCGTCTCATCCCACATTCGAAATGAAGCGGGGTATTTGCTTGATTCCTTGGATGAAATGCTGACCCTGGCAAAAGAAGCGAACGTGCCGCTGGAGATCTCCCATTTAAAGGCCATCGGATTCAGCAATTTTGGAAAAGCAAAGGAAGCTTTGCGGAAGATATCAACAGCGAAAAATGAAGGAGTGGACGTAACTTTCGATCAGTATCCATATCCTTCAGGAAGTACGACTGCAACCCGATTTATGCCGCCATGGGCATTAGAAGGCGGAATAAAGGAGATGCTGCAGCGTATTCGATATCAGCCTACAAGAGAACGAATCATTCGAGACATTAAGGATGGAATTCCGAATTCACGTTGGGAACCGATGTGGAAGGTTAACGGCTGGAAAAATATGATGATTTGTTCGGTAGAGAAACCGGAAAATAAAACGTTCGAAGGCCGTAATGTCGAGGAGCTTGCAAATCAACTCAATCAAGATCCGATCACGTTCATGCTGAATTTGCTGGATGACGAAGAAGGACGGGTAATGATGATTAATTTTCAGCAGGACAAGAATGATCTGGAAGCCATCATGACAAGCGACTTGCAAATGTTCGGTTCCGACGGTTTGCCGTTGAGAGGGAAAAAGGCCCACCCACGCTTGTACGGATCCTTCGCTAGAGTACTTGGAACATACGTCAGAGAGCATGGACTGCTGACCTTGGAGAGAGCCGTCATGAAGATGACGTATATGCCGGCAAACCGGCTTGGGCTGTTTGATCGTGGATTAATCAGACCGGGTATGGCGGCTGATCTTACGATTTTTAATCGGCAAACGATCACCGACTTGGCGTCGTATACGAACCCTGCAGTCCATCCGAAAGGAATTGAAACCGTTATTGTTAATGGGGCACTCGTACTGGAAAACGGTTCGATAACGGGCGAATTGCCAGGCAAGGCTTTGCGAAGCATGTGCCGTAATTGAAACGAAAAAGGTAAGTTACATCATATACTTGCTAATACGAACACTACGATACGATGACAAGTTTCGGTTTGATTTGTGGCAGCAAGCAGTTAGAGGTATACTTAATGCTGATAGCAGATACACGACGTGACTTCTAGTCTTTGAGGAGTATGGTTGACTATATGAAAGCTAATGTGGGACTAATAGGCGGACAACAAATGGTAAGCAAATTACAGGATATCGCCGAAGATTATCCCCAAATAAATATCATTGCCGCTACTTTTGACAATGAAAATCAGTCTGAAAGCTTATTGAGCGAAATCGCAAATCGTATCGATATTGTCGTATTTTCCGGGCCTGTTCCTTATATGTTGGCAAAAGATTTGGTTGATCAATTGAACGTTCCTTTTTTTTATGTTCCATATGATGAATTGGCGATTTTGACCATGCTCATGTCCCTGTCCGTACAAGAACAGAAAAAGCTGGAACGCTTTAGCATCGATGTTCCCGACAAGCGTCACGTAGTTGAAGTATTCAACGAAATCCGCCTTCCGATGAATCAGGTTTATATGATCGATTATGAACAGGAATTCGATGGGGATCAGCTTTTTGAATTCCATCGCGATCTCTATGCATCCGGAAAAATCGAATATGCCGTCACGAGCCGTTTTAATGTCCACCGGAAGCTTTTGAAGCATGGCGTTCCTTGCTACAGATTGATTCCGCCTCATAAATCAATGAGGGATGTGATCGATTTGGTGAACTTGAAATGCGAAGCTCTTCTATTGAATGTGGCCAGGTTTGTCGTAATCAATATTGGAAAGAACAAACACAATACCCAATGGATTACTGAAGATGACGAAGAAATAAACTTGAGGCTGTACCAGGATTTAACTGGATTTGCAAAAATGCTCGGAGGATCGATCACCCACAAGCAGGGGTTTATTTCCATTTATACGGATCGAAAAAAATTAGATCATTTTACAAATGATCTTACTCAATTTCCCTTTTTTGAGGAATTAAAAAATGATTTTACGATTGATTTATCAGTTGGTATTGGATTTGGATGGTCAAATCACGATGCAGAAAAACATGCGATGATTGCTTTACAGGAGGCCAGTTCACAAAGAGGAGACCATATTTATGTGGTAACCGAAAATAAGGAAGTTAAAGCTCCGGTTTATACCCCAAACCGTTACCTATTAAAAACGGATAATAAAAATTTGCTGAAAATAGCAGACGAAACCAATTTGAGCATAACAACGATTAGTAAAATTAAAACTTTTTGGGATATGACAGAAAAAAACAGTATCCATTCTGAAGAACTTGCCAATGGCTTGGAGATTACTCGACGTTCGGCTCAAAGAATTTTAAGAATACTTGCTGATTGTAATTTTGCCAAAATAATAGGGGAAGAACAGCCGTATAAAAAGGGCAGACCGATCCCGCTATATCAAATTTTATTAGAAACTGCGGAGGAAAAACCATGATTGAACAAAGAATCAGAGAACTGGGTTATGAACTTCCCGTTGCCGCAACCCCAACCTTTCAATACGTTCCCGTTGTTGTTCACCATGATCTCATTTTTGTGAGCGGACAACTGCCGAAGGTGGACGGGGAAGTGAAGGTTATCGGCAAGGTAGGAGATAACGTGACCTTGGAACAAGCCCAAGAGGCTTCACGCATCTGTATCTTGCAGGGACTTAGCTGCATTAAACAGGAAATCGGTTCATTAGACAAAATCTCAAGAATTGTCAAGATCACTGGTTTCGTAAATTCTGCTCCGGGATTTAATCAACAACCAAAGGTTATCGACGCCGCTTCAGATCTGCTGGAGAAAATTTTCGGGGAAAAAGGAAGGCATTCCAGATCGGCGATCGGAGCCGCTGAACTCCCGCGAAGCGCAACGGTGGAAATTGAAATGATTGTGGCGTTTCAATCATAAATCTGATTATAGATCATTGACAATGGGCTTGAGTAAGGGGGATCGCCAACGACAAATTAAATCCTGTCTATATTGACAAGAGATTTACAAAAACATATTATCGATTTAACGGACAATTTTAGGAAGTTAGACAATCAACACATTTTTTTTGAAATATAAACGGAAACACTTTCCGAATAACGGAATTTACTGAATTCAACTAAGACTAATTTTTTAAAGGATGTGGGAACGTGATTGAGCTTAACATGTATATCGACGGACAATGGGTCGGGGCTCGGAATGGGAGCACAAGGGAAATCTTAAACCCGGCAAATGGTGAAATCATCGCAGTGGCGGCTGAAGGGGAAGCGGAAGATGCGCGCCTGGCCATCTCAAGCGCTCGCAGGGCATTCGATGCCGGCGCATGGTCCGAGTTACCTCCGACAGAACGTGCCAGGTTATTGTTTGCGGTAGCGGATCGATTAGAGCAGCGTACGGAAGAGTTTGCATTGCTCGAGACGACAAGTATGGGCAAACCGCTCCGCGAATCAAGGTTTGACGTCGCGGATGCCGTCGCCTGTTTCCGTTATTATGCAGGGCTGATTACAAAACCAATGGGTCAGGTTTATAGCGTAGCGGATCCGGTACAGGGCTTGGTCGTAAAGGAGCCGGTCGGGGTTTGCGGACTGATCGTGCCATGGAATTATCCGCTGCTCATGTCGGTATGGAAAATTGCTCCGGCTTTAGCCGCGGGCAACAGCATTGTGCTCAAACCATCTGAAATAACACCGGTTACGGCAGTAAGTCTGTTTGAGATTTTCGAGGAGGCAGGCATTCCGCAAGGAGTCGCCAACTTGGTGCTGGGAGCAGGCGCAACGGTCGGACAAGAGCTTGCGGAAAGCGAACATGTCGATATGATTGCCTTCACCGGCGGAACGGCTACAGGGCGGACGATCATGAAGGCGGCGGCCGGTAACATGAAGAATATTTCACTGGAGCTCGGCGGCAAATCGCCCAACATTGTGTTTGCCGATGCGGACTTTGAGATGGCGGTTGACTATGCGCTATTTGCGATTTTCGCCAATCAGGGCCAAGTTTGCGCAGCGGGATCAAGACTGCTGCTCGAGGAAAGCATACACGACCGCTTTGTGGAAAGGCTCGTCGAGCGAGCGCGTCAAATCCGAATCGGAGCGGGGGATGCAGAGGGAACTGAGATGGGGCCTCTCGTCAGCGAAAAGCATATGGAAAAAGTGCTTCATTACATAGAACTCGGCAAGCGCGAAGGGGGACGTCTCCTATTGGGAGGGCAAAGGTTGAAGCTCAAAGGGTTGGAAAACGGCTATTTTGTCGAGCCGACTATTTTTACCGATACAACCGCAGATATGAGCATTGTACGCGAAGAAATTTTCGGTCCCGTGCTGGCAATTCAGACCTTCAAGGATGAATCCGACGCGATCCGGGTAGCGAACGACTCTGATTACGGCTTAGCTGCAGGCGTATTCACAAGCGATGGGGCCAAGGCACTGCGCGTCGTGAAAAAGCTGCGCGCTGGAATCACCTGGATCAACACCTACCATAATACGTATAACGAAGCGCCGTGGGGCGGCTACAAGCAAAGCGGCATTGGCCGCGCACTCGGAACATTCGGACTGGACGCATATACGGAAACGAAGCAAATTAACATTAATCTGCAGATGGAGCCGATCGGCTGGTTTAAAAACTGATTCTGACCCGTCAGGAGGAAACCATGACAAATTTTACAGAAGAGCAAAAAAAACAGGAAACAACGATGGAAAAGTACGTCGAAGTGTACAATTATACGAATAAAATACTGGATTTGATTGAAAAACAGGAGATCAGCACAGAGGAAGCGGAGTGGGTGACACGCCAAACGGTTGATAACTTCCGCGATCATGTGAACCCCGGTTTTCTTTCTTACCGAAAATCGGTCACGAAGGACGGGCAATTCGCAGCTGTAGAGTGGAAGGACTCCGGACTGAATTGTTTCATGGATGTGAACGGCAAAGAATATATCGACTGTCTCGGCGGATTCGGGATCTACAATGTGGGTCACGGTCATCCGAAGGTCAAGCAGGCGGTCTTCAACCAGATGAACCGTCAGGCGCTGCATAGTCAGGATCTGCTCGATCCGCTGCGTGCGATGCTGGCCAAGATACTGGCCGACATTACTCCGGGCGACTTGAAGTACGCCTTTTTCGCCAACAGCGGAACGGAGGCGGTCGAAGCAGCCCTCAAACTGGCGAAAATGCACAGCGACCGCACGACGTTTATCGCGACGACGCGCGCATTCCACGGTAAAAGCCTCGGTTCCTTGTCCGGAACGGCAAAGGGCGTATTCCGCAAGCCGTTTCTGCCTATGATTCCCGGCTTCCGCCACGTGCATTTCGGCGATATCGAGATGATGCGAAAAACGATGGAAGTCTGTGCCATGGTTGGCGAGGACGTCGCAGCTGTAATCATCGAGCCAATTCAAGGTGAAGGCGGGGTTAATCTGCCGCCGGAAGCCTATTTGAAACAGCTTCGCGAGCTTTGTGACCAATACGGTGCGCTTCTCATCTTCGATGAAGTGCAGACAGGAATGGGCCGTACAGGAAAAATGTTCTGCTGCGAGCATTACGGCGTCGTGCCCGACATTCTGTGCTTGGCTAAAGCTTTCGGCGGGGGCATAATGCCGGCGGGCGCTATTGTAGCGACTGAAGAAGTATTCAAGAGCTTCTTCCCGAATCCGTTCATGCATACGACGACATTTGGAGGGAATCCGCTTGCTTGCGCCGCGGCCATCGCGACGTTCAACGTCTTGATCGAGGAAAATTTGCCGGCGCGCGCGGCCGAAATGGGCGAGTTCATGCTAAAGGGTCTTCGCGAGGCCGCAGATGAGCATGGGGATAAGGTTCTGGAAATTCGCGGCATGGGTTTGTTGATCGGCATTGAGTTTCACAACGATGAAATCGGATACGAGGTATCCAAGGGACTATTTGACAAGGGAATTCTTGTAGCCGGAACATTGATCAATGCAAAAACGATTCGGATCGAGCCGCCGCTTACGATTACAATTGAGCAGGCGGAGCGGGTCATTGCAGAGTTCCGCAACGTGCTGGCGCAAATCCGGGTATAGTTTAAAAACGTTCATGATCAACGACAACGCTATCCCGGCGTTAATGACGACAACATTCGACTGCGGGATCACATTATTGAAATATCGAGGTGGCACAATTCGATGCAGTTAAGACAATTGATTGCGGATGAATTCGAAGCGAACATAGAGCTGCTCCAGTACGCGTTCCAGTTAAAGCTTGATGCGGAGCGGCTCGCAAATAAGAGAAGGAATTTTAAGGCAGAACAGTTTTGGGGCGCTTTCGAGGAAGGCAGTCTGAAAGCGCAGCTGCAGCTGATTCCATTGCAGTTGTACGTACAGGGACGGGCGCTTGCAATGGGCGGCATCGCAAACGTCTCCACGTGGCCCGAGTATCGTAGACACGGTCACGTAACGCAACTGCTGGTCCGCGTGCTGCGGCATATGCGGGAGAATGGGCAGAGTGTCTCCTGCTTGCACCCATTCTCGGTTGGATTTTACCGGAAATTCGGTTGGGAGCTCTACACGGATTACAAAAAATATACCATCGAGACAGCGAACTTCCCGCCGCGCGTCGCCACGGAAGGGTATGTTGTCCGGGTAGGGGCCGATATTCCGCTGCTCGCGCGTGTTTACAATAACTATGCTTCCCGGTATAACGGAACGCTTGCCCGCGACGAGGCATGGTGGGGCAAGGTATTAAAGTTAGGCAGCGTCGTCGTCTATTTCCGACCGGACGGAGAGCCCGCCGGATATATATTGTACGAGATCGAGAAGCGGGTGATGACCGTGCACGAAATGGTGCACGAAGACGAACGCGCCCGTCGAGCGCTGTGGACATTTATCGCGAACCACGACTCCATGATCGACAAAGCGGTTCTGGAGGCGCCGATGGACGATATCCTTCCATTTCTGCTGCCGAACCCACGAATCAGCCAGGAGATCATGCCGTACTTCATGGCGAGGATCGTTGATGCGCCGGCATTCGTGCAGCAATACGCGTTTGGTGCGACCGGCGAGCGTACGCAGATATCGGTGCAGTTAATTGATCCACACGCCCCGTGGAACGAAGGGGTATGGCATTTGACGGTCGCGGAGGACGGCAGAGGCACGCTAGCTCCCGGTGACCCCGATGAGAACGGGTCTGCCGATCTGGCATGCGACATTGGATCTTGGACCGCGATGCTTATGGGCTACCGCCGGCCGGAGGAGCTGTACGGCTGCGGCCGAATGGACGGCACAGAAGATGCAGTCCGCCGGCTGGAGGCGATTCTCCCGAAGTGCCAAACCTATTTACTCGACTACTTCTAATGAAGGTGTCCGAACATAGGCGTGCGCTGCTGTTGATTGCTCTAGCAACCTCCGTGTATTGACAAAAGATTTTCGAAAGCATATCATCGAGTTATCTATGCAGCCTATTTTCTAATGAGGGATACTAACAATGGTTCAATCGATTGACCGGGCTATTCAGATCGTACATCTTCTTATATCCGAGGAGAATCGGTCAGACTGGCCTATATCTGATATTGCCGTCCAGGTAGGATTGCCGATAAGCACGACTCACCGGTTGATTTCTACGCTTATGAAGCATGATCTGGTCGTGCAGGTTCCGGAGACGAAGCAGTACAAGGTAGGTCCCAAATGGATGGAGATCGGACTTCGTCAACTAGAGCAGATGGATATGCGCACCGCCGCTAGACCGGTCATGGAGCGTCTGGCGAATGAAGTGAAAGAAAGCGTCTATTTAAGTCTTCCGAACAAGTATGACGCTTTTATTATCGACAGGGTCGACAGTCCGGGAACAGTCCGGGTTATCGACAATCTGGGCGAGCGCATCCCGATGCATATCGGCGCACCCAACAAATCCATGCTGGCGAATATGGATCCGAAAGTGGCGGAAGCGATACTCGTTCGTCTGATTGACGAGAAAGAGAAGAGGCTCGAATTGTTACATAAGCTTCCCGAAATCCGGAAAGCGGGCTACTGCATCAGTTATGGGGAAAAGACGGAAGGTACGGCATCCGTTGCATCTCCCATTATCGGCTTCGGCCGGAAAGTTGTAGGGGCGCTCAGTATCGGAATCATCAGCTATCAAATTTCCGAGGACAGGCTTTCGTATTTGGTCGAGCAAACGATCCGGAATGCCGCAGAGATATCAAAGAAGCTAGGTGGTTAGCTATAACCGCCTTACTTCTTGACAGAAAAACGGAAACAAATTCCGTTATACGGAATTTTAGTCGTAATGAATGCTCCGCTTTGGCAGGATTCATATCGTAAAATAATGAGGTGGGACGATGCTGAAATGGCAGACGAAAGAACAATTGACGCAGTTGCTTTGTGAATTGGTTCAAATTCCCAGCATTACCGGTACAGACGGTGAAAAAGAGGTTCCGCCGTTTTTGGCCGGCCAACTTGGACTCCTCCCTTATTTCCAGCTGCATCCCGAACTCCTGCAAGTTCATCCAACGGAGGACGGACGCAGCTTCATTACAGCGCTTGTACGCTCCGAGCCGAAAGTACGGCAAACGATTGTGCTGCTCAGCCATTTCGATGTCGTAGGAGTGGAGGATTATGCGGATTGGAAGCCGAACGCATTCGACCCCAAATCGTTAACAGGTATGCTTCTTGCTCAGAAGGACCGTCTGCCGGCTGAGGTGCAGCGCGACATAGAAGATGGCAGCTGGCTGTTCGGCCGCGGCGTCATGGATATGAAATGCGGATTGGCGCTCCACATGTCCATGATCGAGAGGGCTTGCCACGGCGAATTCGACGGCAATGTGCTGCTGTTGTCGGTTCCGGACGAGGAAGTGGGCTCGGTCGGCATGAGAGCGGCTGTTCCGGTTCTGCTCGAAATCGCCGATCGCCATGGGCTTGATTTCAAGACGGTGTTGAACTCCGAACCGATGTTTTCCCGTCATCCGGGTGACAGCAACCACTATATATATAAAGGAACGATTGGAAAAGTCCTCCCCGGATTTCTGTGTTACGGTAAAGAAACGCATGTCGGAGAACCTTTGGCCGGATTAAACGGCAACTATATGGCTTCCCGAATCACCTGTGAAATGGAACTCGATCCCTCTTTCTGTGAAACGGTCGGAAGTGAAGTAACACCTCCTCCCACCAATTTGATCCAATATGGTCTGAAAAAAAATTACTCCGTACAAACGCCTCATCGGGCGGTAGCAATGTTCAATCTGTTCTTGTTTGAGAAAACGGCGGAACAGCTGGTTGAGCCTTTGCTTTCGGCGGCAAGCAGAGCATCTTTGCGGATGGAAGAAGATTACCGCACACGTGCGAAATATTTTCTCGATAAAGGGATGCAAGCGGTACCGGAACTGAAAATTCGGGTAATGACGTATAAAGAATTGCACCAATATGCTTCTCGTACATACGGTAAAGACAAAGTGGAGCAGGTTATGGATACCGCACTGCATGGACAAAAAGACTTTGACGATCGCGAATCGACGATCGCGCTGGTCGATAGTTTGGCCGCTTTGTGCCATGAGCTGGCGCCAATGATCGTACTTTTCTTCGCCCCTCCTTATTATCCCGCCGTAACCTGGAAAGACGATCCCTTTACCGGCAAAGTGACGGATGAGATTACGTCTTATGCGCATAAGCATCATCATATCGACTTGGCGCATCAGAATTTTTTCGCGGCAATTTCAGATCTCAGTTATGTCGGCATGCCCAATCAATCCTCTTCCCATCGCGCGTTTGCGGATCTGATGCCGTTATGGGAGAAAGGATATTCGATTCCGCTCAAGGAGCTGGAACGGTTCGTCGTTCCTGTGCTGAATCTCGGTCCGGTCGGCCGGGACGCCCACAAGTGGACGGAACGGCTTGACATCGATTATGCGTTCGGAACGTTGGTCGATCTTCTGCAAACGTGTATCAGGAGCATTTTTGCCGCATCGGACTCAATAGAAGGCGATCTACGTTCGCTGCAATCGTTTCATCTTGATGAACTCGAACAACGAACAGGGGGGTGACCCGTATGCCGGTCATGCGCAGCATTTTGCTACAATTGTCCAAGAACAGGGCCGCTACGCGGGCGGCGCGAAGGTACGGTTTGCGAATGGGAGCCGAGCGATTCGTAGCAGGAGAGACGCTGGAAGCCGCTTTAAAGAAGGTGCGTGAATTGAACGGACTCGGCCTGATGGCGACGCTCGATCATCTTGGCGAGTTCGTATCCGGCGCGGAGGAAGCAAGCGCTGCGGCCGAAGAAATCGTCCAAGCGCTTGAAACGATTCAAGCAACCGACGTGGACGCCAACGTCTCGGTTAAGCTGACGCAGCTTGGACTCGATCTTTCGTACGAATTGTGCAAGGACAATATGCGATCCATTGTGGCGAAAGCGAAGCAGCTCGGAAATTTTATCCGCATCGACATGGAGGATTATGCCCGCAATGAGCCTGCGATCGCCATGTTCAAGGAGCTTCGCGCCGAGTTCGGACGCCACGTCGGGATCGTGCTGCAGGCGTACTTGTACAAGACGGAATCGGATATGGATCGGCTCCATTCGTTTGCGCCGAATTACCGGCTCGTCAAAGGAGCGTATCAGGAACCGCCGGATATTGCTTTTCCATTCAAAGCTGACGTCGACCGCAATTTTGTCCATATTATTGAAAAGCAGCTGCAAAGCGCTCATTATGCGGCTATTGCGACACACGACGAGCAGATCATCGAACATGTCAAAGCGTATACGGCGAATCTCGACATCCCGGTTACACAGTTCGAATTTCAAATGTTATATGGCATCCGTTCCCAGCTTCAGCAGCAGTTGGCCGGTGAAGGATACGCGGTCCGCGTGTACGTCCCGTACGGCACGGATTGGTACGGATATTTTATGCGCAGACTGGCGGAGCGGCCCGAAAACTTGAATTTTGTATTAAAGTCGATGTTCAAGCGATAATGCGTTGTTTGTTCCGATGACAGAAGACGAGAAGAGGGATGAACATGAAGCAGATAGACCAAACGATCGAACAAACGGAGCGGCTCGGCGCTCACAACTATCATCCGCTCCCGATTGTAATCGCCAAGGCGGAAGGCGTCTGGGTCGAGGATCCCGAAGGAAGACGATACATGGATATGTTGAGCGGCTATTCCGCCCTAAATCAGGGGCACCGGCATCCGCGCATCATTCAGGCGCTCGTCCAGCAAGCGGAGCGCGTGACATTGACTTCCAGGGCTTTCTACAATAAGCCGTTCGCAGAACTGCTCGAATTGTTAACCGGCTTAACGGGCAAAGAGATGGTTTTGCCGATGAACACCGGTGTAGAAGCGGTTGAAACGGCGGTGAAAGCGGCTCGCCGCTGGGGTTACCGCGTTAAGGGCATTCCGGCCGGGCAGGCGGATATTATCGTTTGCGCCGGCAATTTCCACGGTCGGACGGTAACCGTAACCTCGTTTTCGTCAGAGCCATCTTACAGAGACGATTTCGGACCGTTTACGCCCGGATTTACGATCGTGCCGTACGGCGATATAGAAGCACTGGAGCGTGCAATTACACCGAACACCGCCGCGTTCCTGGTTGAGCCGATTCAAGGCGAAGCCGGCATCGTCATCCCTCCGGACGGCTATTTGCGGCAGGCATCCGCGCTTTGCGGGGAACGGAATGTTCTTCTCATGGCCGATGAAATTCAGACCGGCTTTGGTCGCACCGGCAAACGGTTCGCATGCGATTGGGAAGAAGTGATCCCCGATGTCTACATTTTGGGCAAAGCGCTCGGGGGCGGTGTTTTGCCGGTTTCGGCAGTGGCCGCCGACAGCGGGATTCTCGGCTTGTTCGAGCCCGGATCGCACGGTTCCACCTTCGGAGGCAATCCGCTGGCGAGCGCCGTGGCGGTAGCCGCATTGCGGGTAACCGAGGAAGAGAAGCTGGCCGAACGCTCTCTCATGCTGGGCGGCAAATTGCTGACGATGCTGAGCGAAATCCGGCATCCGGACATTGTCGACATTCGGGGCAGAGGTCTGTTCGTTGCAATCGAAACGCGCAGGCCCGCGCGGCCTTACTGCGAACAATTGAAAGAAGCCGGGCTGCTGTGCAAGGAAACGCATGAGCGGGTCATTCGTCTCGCGCCGCCGCTCGTCATTTCGGAGACCGATTTGCAGTGGGCAGTCGAACGTATTGCACAAGTTTTCACACATTCTAAATGAAGAAAGGTGGAAATCCAGTTGATCCCTTATCGTCCCGAGCCGTTAACCGACTTTCGAGTCAATGCGAACCATGAAGCGCTGCTTGCAGCCATCCGCCAAGTGCAAGGCGAACTGGGGCGCGACTACCCGTTAATTATAAATGGGGACAGAATGATAACTGACGATATGCAAAGCTCGATCAACCCGTCAAACAAGAGCCAAGTGATTGGCCGAATGTCCAAAGCAAATGCGGAGCAGGCGGAGCAGGCGATTCAAGGCGCGTTCGATACGTTTCAAGTCTGGTCCCATGTGCCTGCCGGACAGCGCGCCCGGCTGTTGTTCAGAGCCGCCGCCGACTTGCGCCGCCGCAAACACGAATTCAACGCGTGGCTTATGCTGGAATCCGGCAAGACTCGAGCGGAGGCGGACGCCGATACGGCGGAAGCGATCGATTTCATGGAATATTACGCGCGGCAAATGATCGAGATGAGCGAGACAGCCGCGAAGAAGCTCGTTTGGATGGATGGCGAAGACAACGACTTGCAGTACATTCCGCTTGGAGTCGGCATCGTCATTCCGCCATGGAATTTCCCTCTGGCCATTATGGCAGGCATGACAACTGCGGCGATCGTGGCCGGCAATACCGTCGTGCTGAAACCGGCGAGTCCGACTCCGGTCATCGCCTTCAAATTCGTTCAGCTGCTTGAGGAAGCGGGAATGCCGGCCGGCGTCGTACAGTTTCTGCCGGGCAGTGGTTCCGAAATCGGGGATTTGCTCGTATCGCATCGTCTTTCGCGATTTATCTCATTTACGGGCTCGCGCGAAGTGGGACTGCGCATTTTCGAGCTTGCGGCCAAGACGGCACCCGGTCAAATTTGGCTGAAGCGGTTCATCGGCGAGCTTGGCGGCAAAGACGGCATCGTCGTTGACAAGGATGCAGATCTGGAAGCGGCGGCGCAGGCGATTGTTGCGTCCGCATTCGGCTATTCCGGGCAGAAATGCTCCGCATGCTCGCGGGCGATTGTGCACGAGGCGGTCTATGACACCGTGCTGAACCGCTGCGTCGAGCTGACCCGGGCATTGAAAGTTGGCGATGTGCTCGATTTCGGTAGCGATACGGGGCCGGTAATCGATCAGAGCGCATTCCGGAAAATTTTCGAATACATTGAAGTCGGAAACAAGGAAGGGCGTCTCGTTGCCGGTGGCGGGAAAGCGGAGGGCGACGGTTATTTCATTGAGCCAACTATTATCGCCGATGTGAAGCCGGATGCGATCTTGATGCAAGAGGAGATATTCGGACCGGTGCTCGCTTTCTGCAAAGCGGCATCGTTTGACGAGGCGCTTGATATCGCGAACAATACCGAATACGGATTAACAGGCGCCGTGTTCTCGACCAACCTTTCGCATTTAGAACTGGCGCGCGAACGGTTCCATGTCGGTAATCTATACTTTAACCGGAAATGTACGGGCGCCATCGTCGGCGTTCATCCGTTTGGCGGTTTTAACATGTCGGGTACGGATTCCAAAGCGGGCGGCCCCGATTATTTGCAGCAGTTTATGCAATTGAAGCTCATTTCGGAGAAATTATAGGACTTAGACTGACGGCATTTATCTATCCATCAAGATCTATCCATGCGAAGGAGGATTTCGATGCGCCCAGAGCGAAACCGCAACATCTCCCTTATTGGGGTTCCGATCGATTTGGGAGCAGACCGGCGCGGCGTCGATATGGGACCTGACGCGATCCGCAGCGCAGGCGTACTGCACAAGTTGGAACAGCTCGGTTACGTTGTTCACGATCAAGGAAATTTGACCGTTAGTCGTAAAGCTTTGGAGCAGGCAGCCACAGGAGAGAAGCTGAAGTATTTGGCGGAAACGATCACGGTTAATGCCAAATTGGCTAAGATGACAGCGGACGAGATGGGGCGCGGCCGCTTTCCGCTTGCCTTGGGAGGCGACCACAGCATGGCGATCGGTACGGTGAAGGGCGTTTTGCACCATATCGACCGGCTCGGCCTTCTTTGGTTCGACGCCCATTGTGACGCAAATACGGCAGAAACGACGCCTTCCGGAAACATCCACGGTATGCCGCTTGCGGTCTGTCTCGGATACGGCCATGAGCTGCTGACCGGTATCGGAGGCAGAAAGAGGAAGATCCGTCCGGAAAATGTCGTCATTATCGGGGCAAGATCCGTCGATCCGGGGGAAAGATCGCTGCTTAAAGAGCTTGGGATCCGCGTATTTACGATGCACGACATCGACCGCCGCGGAATGGAACGGGTCATGGAGGAAGCGCTGGAAAGGCTTGCGAAATCGGACGGGGTGCATTTGAGCTTCGATGTCGACGGGATGGACCCGAACGATGCTCCCGGCGTCGGCACGCCGGTCATGGGCGGGGTGACTTACCGCGAGAGCCATCTGGCCATGGAATTGCTGTCGGATTCGGGCTTGCTCGTCTCCGCCGAATTCGTTGAAATTAATCCGGTGCTCGATGATCGCAACAAAACCGCCAAAGCGGCAGTCGAAATGATCGGCTCCGTGTTTGGCGAACAAATTATGTAGCGGAATCTTACCTCATGCGCCGCAGACGAAGAGAAAACAGTTTACATTAAAATAAACTTATTATAATATAATAATTACTATAATTTAATACTTATTTGGGGAAACACAAGCGTTTCGTTCTTTCGTTTTTCCTTATCCATGCTGCTCCTAATGGAGCAGCATGTGTCATTTTAAGGGAGCTAACAATGAAACTCATTATCAGAATTGGAGTGATGTTCATGATGTCAACAATGCAAACGGCAGAGAAGGGTTTAAAGGAAGAGGAGCTGCTTCAGTCGAAGACGAAACTTTCGCAGGCGAGGAATTGGTTCGCCCGATATGGCGAAGCTTTGGGAGCATTGGCGAGCGGAATATTGATGGCAGCCGCTTGGGGAATTGAAGGCGTGAATTATCCGCTCGCGGTTGTGCTGTATTTGACCGCTTTCATTGCGGGCGGGTTCGTGAAGGCGAAGGAAGGTCTGCAAACGTTAATTGAGGAAAGGGATCTGGATGTCAATTTGCTTATGATCTTTGCGGCAATCGGGGCGGCAAGCATCGGTTACTGGACGGAAGGCGCGATCTTGATCTTTATCTTCTCGGTGAGCGGCGTCCTGGAAAGCTATACGATGGACCGCAGCCGCCGTGATATTTCTGCGCTCATGGGATTGAAGCCGGAGACGGCCGTTCTGTACAAGGACGGGGTCGAAACGGTTGTGTCGATTGAACAACTGGCGAAGGGCGACACGGTTGTGGTCAAACCGGGAGAGCGCATCCCGGCTGACGGTATCGTTATCGAAGGAGCATCCGCCGTCAACCAGGCATCAATTACCGGCGAATCGGTTCCGGTCGACAAAGAAGCCGGCGATGAAGTGTTTGCCGGGACGTTGAACGGTCAAGGCGCTCTTTTTCTCGAAGTCAGCCGCCCTGGAGAATCAACCCTGTTTGCCAAAATCATTCGTCTCGTTCAGGAAGCGCAAAGCGAAAAACCGGCTTCGCAGATGTTTATGGAAAAATTTGAACGCATTTACGCGCGGCTCATTATCCTGATTTCCATGCTGCTGATTGCGGTTCCTCCGATTCTGCTGCAATGGTCGTGGGAGCAGGCCTTTTACAAGGCAATGGTCTTTCTGGTCGTTGCCTCGCCTTGTGCTTTGGTCGCTTCCATCATGCCGGCGATGCTGTCCGCTATTTCGAGCAGCGCCAGAAAAGGTCTGCTTTTTAAAGGCGGAGCTCATCTGGACAACCTGTCGCGCACGAAAGTCGTCGCTTTTGATAAAACGGGAACGCTGACGATCGGCCGGCCGGTCGTAACGGACTTGATTGCTTATCAAGGGTATACCGAGACCGAAATGCTGCGGATTGCTGCCTCCTTGGAAAGCTTGTCCGAGCATCCGCTTGCCAAATCGATTGTAGTTAAAGCGCAAGAGTCGGGTTTGAAGCTCGAGCGGCCTTCGGAGTTCACGACGAGGACGGGCTGGGGGATTGAAGCGCAATGGGAAGGGGATACGTGGAAGATCGGCAAGCCGGCTTTCATGGATCAAAGCTACGCGACCGAAGAGCTGCTGAAGACCGTTGACCGCTTGGAGCAAGAAGGGAAAACCGTAACGGTCATGCACAATTCACTTGGCGCTGTCGGGATCATTGCACTCCAGGACACGATTCGGCCGAATGCAAGACAAGCGGTTGATTTGCTTAAAAAACAAGGCGTCAAAGTCGCCATGTTAACGGGTGATCAGAAACAAACCGCCAACGCGATTGCCAGGGAAGCGGGGATCGACCTGGTCTTCGCCGAACTGCTGCCCGAAGATAAAGTGAATAAAGTCAAGGAACTGAAACAGAGTTACGGATCCGTTGCGATGGTTGGCGACGGCGTCAATGATGCACCGGCACTGGCGACTGCGACGGTGGGAATCGCCATGGGAGCGGATGGAAGCGATGCGGCGCTTGAAACGGCGAATCTGGTGCTGCTCAATGACGATATCGGAAAAATTGCGGATGCAATTGCGCTTGGGAAACGAACGGTAACGATCATCAAACAAAATATTGTATTTGCACTCTGCGTTATTTTGATCTTGATCGTATCGAATTTCAGCACTGGCATTGCGCTGCCGCTCGGCGTTGTCGGACACGAAGGCAGCACGATTCTGGTCATTCTGAACGGGCTTCGCTTGCTGCGCCATTCCTATCAATCATAAACAGACAATAAATGTATAAATAGAGCCTGCATAATCGAACGTTATGCAGGCAGTTTTTGTCCTGCCTCAATTCGCGTGTTCGTTTGTGCAGGAGTCTGGGAATCAGAAGGTTTGGAAACTACCGATCTATTGGTACAGTATTGTTTCAGATCTTATTCGTGGGGTACTGCTCCTTTACTATCGGTAATTTAGAAAAACGATACATGTCATATGCATGTCATATTACAGTTTTGATAGTGAGAGATGATAAATAAATTGACATCTATTGTTGGTATATTTATAATTAATATAAAGCGAATTACATGGAATTACTTTCCGTATATCGGAAAGTAATGAACGCCTATTCCATCTTGCAATGTGAAAGCTGACGATTGTGAATTGATTTGCTGTATGTTCTCATTTCTTTTATCTTGAATAAGCCAAGAGGGGGATTGGAAATGAATCAACTGCATACGAAACAATTGAATATCTCTTATGCTGACCGGCTAATTGTGAATAACTTGAATTTGTCCATTCCGATGGGGAAAATCACTGCACTTGTTGGCGCCAACGGATCCGGGAAATCAACGATACTGAAAACGATGGCCCGCATTATGAAACCAACAGGCGGAGGCGTATTTCTTAACGGCAAGTCGATCCACAGCCAGTCAACGAAAGAAATTGCCAAGCAGCTTGCAATATTGCCGCAAAGCCCGACTGCGCCTGATGGATTGACCGTATCAGAGCTCGTTTCCTACGGACGGTTCCCGCACCAGAAAGGTATGGGTTCACTAAAGAAGGAAGACAAGGAGATTATCAACTGGGCGGTACAGGCAACAGGGTTGGAGGCATTCTCCGACAGGCCTGTCGATCAACTGTCCGGCGGACAACGGCAGCGGGCCTGGATTGCGATGGCGCTTGCCCAGGAAACGGATCTGCTGTTTCTGGATGAACCGACGACGTACCTCGATATGACTCATCAGTTAGAGGTGCTGAAGCTGCTGCAGCGATTGAATGCGGAACAAGGCCGAACAATCGTAATGGTCGTTCATGACCTGAATCATGCAACCCGCTTTGCACAGCATATGGTGGCGATCAAACATGGGGTTGTCGTTAGCGAAGGAACGCCGCAAGAGGTGATGACACACGACGTACTGCGGAATGTATTCGGCATTGAAGCGGATGTCGTCTACTGTTCGAGGTCGGGAGTGCCGCTTTGCCTGCCTTATGAGCTTGCGAACAAGGAAGCGGATACAACATTCAGCAAAGAACAAACTCACTCCGAAGGGCTCCTCAAAGAAGCATCGGCATAATAGAAGGTTTGATACGAGAAATGAAGTAGGGATCGGGGGCTGATGACCGGCCCCCGATGTGTTCAATAGAAACAGCTTTAAAAAGCCCAAATAAACACGCCGAGCGCAATAAATTGTGTTTGCTGGAGTGATGCGATTGAGTACTCATTACGAACAATTTTTGCAGAACAATCGAAATCGGCACCTGGAGGAATTAAAGCAATTTCTATCCATTCCCAGCATCAGCGCTTTATCCGAGCATAAACCGAATATGGTCCAGGCGGCCGAATGGACAGCCGAGGCGCTTCGTCAAATTGGCATCGAAAATGTGCAAGTCATCCCGACCGAGGGTAATCCTGTCGTATATGGTGATTGGCTCAAAGCTGAAGGGAAGCCGACTTCCTTGATTTACGGACATTATGATGTGCAGCCGGTCGATCCCCTTCATCTGTGGGAAACTCCTCCATTCGAACCTGAAATTATTGAGAATAAGATTTTTGCCCGCGGAGCCAGCGATAACAAAGGTCAGATGTTTATCCATATCAAAGCATTGGAAGCGCTGCTCGCATCGGACGGAACTCTGCCCGTCAATGTAAAGCTCTGTTTTGAGGGAGAGGAAGAAATCGGAAGCGTACATTTTGATGCGTTTATCAAAGCGCACAAGGAACGCCTGGCAGCCGATGTGCTGGTCATTTCGGATTCTGTGATGTACGCCAAAGGGAAACCGGCCATTATTTACGGTCTGCGAGGATTGTGCGGCATGCAAATCGACGTAAAAGGACCCAAAGGGGATCTGCATTCGGGCCTGTATGGCGGAGCTGTACAAAATCCAATTCATGCACTTGTTCAAATCCTTGATTCAATGCGAAATAAACAGGGTGAAATCACGATCGACGGCTTTTATGATCAAGTGCGGAATGTATCGGAAGAGGAACGTGAACAGTTTCGTTCACTGCAATTTAATGAAGAGCAAATGTCTCAAGAGTTACAGGTGACGGAACTTTTTGGCGAAAAAGATTACTCTGTCCTGGAACGCACCTGGGTACGGCCAACGCTGGAAATTAACGGGATCTATGGCGGTTTTAAAGGTGAGGGGAATAAAACGGTTCTTCCTTCGGAAGCGCACGCGAAAATTACGTGCCGCCTGGTACCCGATCAGGATCCTGACGACATCGTTGAACGGATTCAACGCCATATTGACAGGCATACTCCGCCAGGGGCAGTGGTGACGACTACACGTTTTGACTCGGGAAAGCCTTTCGTTACGCCGTTTGATCATCCGGCTATCCAAGCAGCGGGACGCGCTTATCGTTACGCTTACGGAGTAGAAGCGGTATATATTCGAAGCGGTGGATCGATCCCTATTGTTGAAACGTTCGCTACTGTCTTAAACATACCTGTCGTTATGATGGGATTTGGGTTGAACGATGAGAACATCCACGCCCCTAACGAGCATTTCCATTTGGATAACTTTGATAAAGGGATAATCACAGTATGCCAGTATTGGTTTGAACTCGAGGATTCTCTGTAAATTTAATAGCAATTATTAGTGACGCCATATTTTAGACTTCTATATTGGAAACAGATTTCACAATTCGGAATATCTAGTGATGAGTACTTCATATCCCCGGGCCGACTCTTCGCGGTAATGGTAACTATAGGAGGCAAGTACTGCAGCTATCTACTATTCTCTTCATCATAAGAGGAGACCGCTTCAACGATAGAATTAGATCCTAAATGAAAGACTCTGTTAATGTAACTATTATGTGAGTAAAATTCATGCAATGTAAAATACATGACATTTTAATTGACATCTTTCGTGCGTGCATTTTATAATAAAAATGAAATAAAACTTCGATGAAGTTGGGGGCATTATTGTCGGCGGTTATTTGATAACCGTCAATTATTTAACCGAATTATCGGAAACCAATTCCACGATGTGGAATAACGGGAGGGGGTGATAAACAGGACAACGTAACGATGATTGGATACCGCATAGTTGATCAATGGGTTGAAAACATGAATTGCGGGGGAGTGTTCAGCGATGGAAATAACGGATACAAGCATTGCCCGTACAATTAGGGAACGGCGGACGATCCGAGATTTTAACGGTGAACCAATGAGCCGGGAGACGGTGAACGAACTGTTAAATGATGCGGTATGGGCTCCGTTTCACTCCTCAAAGGAACCGTGGCGGTTTATTTTGTTTACGGGGGAAGGTCGAAAAGTTTTTGCGGATGCGGTCATCAATGCCTATACCAAGGATGAATCGGCCGAGTGGATCGATTGGGCGATCAAGACTTACTTGCATCTGTCACAGGCTCATCTCCTGGTCGTGATCAAAGCCGATCCGCGTCAGAAGTATTTTGAGGATGCTTTCCTTGCAGCGGGGGCGCTGATCCAAAATTTGCAACTGCTCGCCTGGGAAAGGAAAGTCGGCGTCGTCTGGAAGACGAGCGATTACATCTTGCTTCCGAAATTTTTGAATGCCGTCGGTGTGAAGCCCGGCGAGAGAGTGGTCGGCGCGCTGCATCTTGGCTACTTTAACGACGACAAGATTCCGCGGCCGAAGAAGAGGGCTCCGGTCAGCGAACTGTTGACTGAATGTCAAGAGTATAAAAATTGAGAAAACCTCTATCGAGGCCTCTCAGGGATGACATTTACCATGAAACCTCTTGACAAAAGAGATTCAGTTATAACAAGATAATGATAATCATTATCAACGTAATGGTTGTCCTACAAATTAGAAATATGGAGGGATTATCATGCTGTTTCGTTCGCGTTATGCTGTTCTCATCTTGACTGTGTTTGTATTTCTTCTTGCCGCTTGCGGCAACAACGGAGGGGCGTCATCCGAAAATTCTGCTTCATCTTCGACGAATACCGCTTCAAGCACATCGGCTAATTCATCAACAACCACATCCACCGAGGCTGCTTCAGAGGTTCGAACGTTCAAAGACGCCTTTGGTGATGTGGAAATCAAAGGCGTTCCGCAACGAGTCGTCGCTCTCGATTGGGTATACATTGAAGATGTGCTGGCGACAGGAATTCAGCCGGTAGGAGCTGCCGATATTGAAGGTTACAAGACATGGGTAAAGGTGAAGGTGCCTCTCGGGGACGATGTACAGGACGTTGGCGCACGTTTCGAACCGAATCTGGAGCAAATCACTGCTTTGAAACCGGACCTCATTATCGGGGTTAAGTTTCGTCATGAAAAAATCGCCGACCAGCTGAGAGCGATTGCGCCGACGCTCATTTTCGATCCGATATCGGAAGAGGCGCTCAAGGATGGCTATAAAGAAATGGAAGACACGTTCATGACGATTGCCGACGTATTGGGGAAAAAGGACGAAGGGCAAAAAATGCTCGACAACCTGGAGGTAATATACAGCAATGCAAAGGAGAAGTTGAGAGAGAATAAAGCCGGAACCAGCTATGTTCTGACACAGGCGTATTCGTACCAAAACGCGGCAAGCTTCCGGCTTTTTACAGATACTTCGTTCCCTGTGCACATCTTGTCCAAACTTGGCATGACTAACGCTTATAAAGCCGATAAGTTAGAAGAGTTCGGTATGTCGGAGACGACCGTCGAGACGCTTACGAAGGTGCAGGATGCGAGCTTGATTACGATGATCCAGACGGATGACGAATTCCTCAACAATTTCATGAAGGACAACCCGGTTTGGACAAATTTGAAATTTGTCAAGGAGAGCCGTATCTATCCGCTTGGAGGCGATACATGGCCGTTCGGCGGTCCATTGTCCGCTGAAACGTTCACAGAGCGTGTCGTTTCGGTACTCGGTCAATGAATGCCGTAATGAAAAACGGCGCAACTGTCTTAAGATCCAGCCGCTCTCCTTTGTTGAGCCGCTATTTACTGGTGTTCGGCGGGGGGGTTATCCTACTCGTCGGCATGCTCTTCCTGAACATTACCCAGGGAGATGCAGGTCTCGGCATTCAAACCGTGATTGAGGCAATCGTTGCTCCTCAGGACGTAACGGAGCATCACATTATTCGTACACTCCGCCTCTCCCGGGCAACGATGGGGATGATTGCCGGATCCTCCTTGGCCGCAGCCGGAGTGCTGCTGCAAACCATAACACGAAACCCGTTGTCTTCGGCCCAAACGCTCGGCATCAACTCAGGCGCATTTCTGGCCATTACGGTCGTGGTTGTCTTTTTTCCCTCCCTTTCTTCATACTCGCTCGTGATCGCGTTTATCGGAGGCTTCGCCGCCATTGCTCTTGTTTATGCCATGGCCGGAGGCATAACGGCTTCCCCGCTGCGGCTCACGCTTGCCGGTATTGCCGTAGCCATGGCCATCGGGGCCGTAACCGGAACACTGCAATTGATGTACGAGGAGGATGCGGGCAAGTTGCTCGCGTGGGGGTCGGGCTCGCTTGAGCAAAACAATTGGGACGGTGTCCGTTTTGCATCCCCCTGGATATTTCCGGCAGCTCTGATTGCCCTTGGATTATCCAAATCGCTCGACTTGTTCGAACTTGGTGATGAAATGGCGCAATCGCTCGGGCAGCGGGTACGTTTCGTGCGCGTGACGGCCCTTCTGCTCGCTGTCCTCCTGGCGGCAGCGACCGTCAGCGTAGTTGGCGGGATCGGATTTATCGGGCTGATTGCTCCCCACTTGATGCGTATGATGGGGATCAAGCGTCATTTGCCGCTTCTCATTTCCTCCATGATTTGGGGAGCCGTCGTATTGCTTGGCGCCGATACACTCGCACGGATGGTTGCGGTTGGTGTTGAAGAAATGCCGGTCGGAGCCGTAACCGCGATCATCGGAGGACCGTGGATGATCTGGCTTGCGATACGTGCGCGCAGAGGGGGCGGTCGCTTTCAGAGCTCTTCGGATTCTTCATCGCTGGCTGCTCTGTCGTCGCGACGTATCCCTTACCCTGTTCTGCTCGCGATACTGTCGGTTCTTGCCGTCGTGATCTTGCTTGCTGGCATCTCCCTGGGAAGCTTGAGGCTGCAAATTGCGGATATCTTAGCAGCCATGGCGACTGGAGGCGGCGAAGATATGACCCGTAACATTATATTCAATATGCGGCTTCCGCGCATGGCAGTCGCGGCAGTTTCCGGAGCGGCGCTCGCGGCCAGCGGTCTGCTGCTGCAAGGCGTTGTGAAAAATCCGCTGGCCGATCCCTCGATCATCGGGGTAAGCTCGGGGGCAGGTGTGGGCGCGCTTATTCTTTTGATTGCGCTGCCGCAGATTAACATCTCGTGGCTTCCGCTCGCCGCTTTTGCAGGTGCTTTCGTAAGCACGGCAATCGTCTATGCCGTTTCCAGACGAAGCGGCATGAATCCTGGAATACTGGTATTGGTCGGCATTGCGGTTTCGGCAATGGGAACGGGTATTATTCAGGCGCTTGTCATTAAAGCCCAGTTGCGGGCGAGCTCGGCGCTTGCCTGGTTGGCAGGCAGCACATACGCCCGTACGTGGGAGCAATTGTGGCCGCTTATGATCTGGCCCGCAGTGCTGCTGCCGTTCGCCTGGTGGCTCTGCCGCAAGCTGGATTTGCTTGCGATGAGTGAGGAGGTTCCGACAGGGCTCGGCGTTCATGTCGTTCGGACACGGATTTGGGCAGGATTTATCGGGGTCGCTTTGGCTGCAGCAGCGGTAGCGACGGTTGGGACGATCGGTTTTGTCGGCCTGATCGCACCGCATGCGGCCCGCATTCTCATCGGTCATAACCACCGGCGACTGCTGCCTGCGACGTTGTTGATCGGTGCTTTGCTTCTCATGGCCGCGGATTTAGCCGGCCGTCTCTTGCTCAGCCCGAAGGAGATCCCTTCCGGACTTGTCGTGGCGTTATTGGGAGCACCGTATTTTATTGCATTGATGAGAAAAAGTGCCGCGCGGAAATGATATGACTGGCGACTAAGGATTTGCATAAAGGATGGCGGCTGCAAATTGCCGCCATCCTAATCGTTGTCAAGGCAAACCCGGAAATCAGGTCGTTTACCCCTCAAGACGAAGAACGCTTCTCATTAACTGGCCGTTGGAACTGTGAGCATTCTATGAGTTGGCGTAGGTGGTTATCATAAATAGGAGTGTGATCCGATATGGAATTGCAATGGAAGGATGGTATTGTAACCTCGAAAGATCAACTGGTTGAGATGGTGGGGGTTCCTCATAAAACGGTCGTACATAAGAACATTTCGTTTATCGACGCGCATATCGAGAATTATTTGGCGATGTCGTCGCTTTTCTTCATCTCCTCGTCCTCTGCCGATGGGCGGGCCGATGTTTCTCCGCGTGGAGACGAGCCCGGCTTTGTGAAAGTGATGGACGAGAAGAAGCTCATCTTTCCGGACCGTCCGGGGAACCGGCGCCTGGACTCCTTGAACAATATTCTGGAAAACCCACAAGTGGGCATGATTTTTATCATCCCCGGTTTAAACGACGTACTGCGAATTAACGGAAAGGCGTGGATTACGCGCAACGAGGAATTGTTGAATGAATATCAGTGGAAGGGCAAGACAACCCGTATGGGTGTGATCGTCGAAGTGGAAGAGTGCTTTATCCATTGTCCGAGAGCGTTTAATAAAGCCGATCTTTGGAAATCGGAAACATGGCCGCCCAAGGAGCAATTGCCGAATCTGATCGAGATGTGGAAGGCGCATGTGGCGTTGAACGGCATTTCGGCCGACTAGCTTGCACAGATATAGGAGCTCATCACCGAAGAGATAACCGCATAGGCAGCCTCAAACGTTGAAGATGACGGGAGGACGAACAAGATGCTGGGGAAAAGAAAGGTACAAGCTGAGGATCTGTACAAATTGAAATCAATCGTAGATCCGCAAGTCGCCCCTGACGGGAAGCAATGTCTGTTTGTCGTGACCGAAATCTACCCGGACAAAGATACATACCGGTCGAATATTTATTGGACAACTATCGGCCAAATGATTGAGCCTCTGCCATGGACATTTGGCGACAACCGCAATTTCTCTCCACGCTGGTCGCCGGATGGCCAGTCCGTTTGCTTCATCTCCGATCGAAGCGGGACGAACCAATTATTTATTATCAATAGTAACGGAGGGGAAGCACGGCAGTTGACCTTCCATCCGAATGGCGCAGGCAATCCGGTATGGTCGCCTGATGGTACCCGGATTGCGTTTCAGATCGCCCTGGGACAAGGGGAGTCTTTGCAAGAGAGGGAGGACAGGAAGCGGAAGCAGATGAGGTCTGTGCCAATCGAAGTCGACCGAATGAAGTACAAATTGGATGGAACAGGTTTATGGGAAGGCCGATACACACACATTGCCGTCTTGGAAATCGCGTCCGGTGACATCGTGCAAATGACAAATGGAAAACACGATTATCAGCTCCTTGGTTGGTCTCCGAACGGCCAACATTTAACGATCGCGGCGGATCTGAGCGATGATCCGGATTTTTCATTTATACAGGATATATTGCTGTATCATCTGGAAACCAAAACATTCACGAATCTGACCCGTCGAAGAGGCATCTTCAGCAGCGCCGCCTGGTCTCCCGACGGAAAGAAGATCACGATCATCGGCCATGAGAAAGAATACGAAGAGTATGCGACATTCAACAAAATTTGGATGTATGAAGTTGCGGAAAAGAAATTGGCCTGTCTGACAGCGGACTGGGATATCACGGTTGGAGACAGCGGGTTTGGAGATATTCAGCAAGGCGTTGTGAAGCCTGGTATTCTTTGGTGCGAGGACAGCCGCAGCTTTTATTTTACAGCGACGAATCGCGGAAGCGTGCTTGTCTATCGCGGAACGGTTGAAGGTCACATAGATCCCGTTCTTTCTGGCCGCCAGCATGTTTACGGCTTGTCGATGGGCGGGAAATCGGATCGTGCCGTTGTTGCCGTAAGCAAGCCCGCTTTTCCCGGCGAATTGTTTGTGCTGGATACGGGAACGGGCAAGCTTGAGCAGATAACCCGGATGAACGAAACGTTTATGGAACAGGTTGAGCTGGCGGATGCGGAGCCGATTCAGTTTTCGTCAAGAGACGGATGGGAGCTGAACGGCTGGATCATGAAACCGGCTGCTTGTCAAGAAGGGCAAAAGGTTCCGCTTATCGTTGAAATTCACGGCGGTCCTCATTTATTGTTTTCCGATACTTACTTGCATCAGTTTCAAACACTTGCTTCCAAAGGCTATGCGGTCCTCTATATGAATCCGAGAGGCAGCATCGGCTATGGCCAGCAGTTTGCTGATGCCGTCCGCGGCGATTACGGGGGCAAGGATTATGAGGACATTCTGGATGCTGTCGATTATGCGCTTGACCGTTATAATTTCATCGATCCTGCCCGGCTTGGGGTGACGGGCGACAGCTACGGAGGTTATATGACGAACTGGGCGATCGGGCATACGAACCGCTTTAAAGCTGCGGTTGCCGTGGGCTCCATCTCGAACTGGATCAGTGAATACGGGGTTAGCGATTTAGGTTACTATTTGATCGAAACGCATATGAAAGCGAGCCTTCAAGACGTTGAGCTATTATGGGAGAAATCGCCGCTAGCTTATGCGGATCGCATCGAGACTCCGCTGCTCATCCTGCACGGCGAACACGATTTGCGCTGCACAATCGAGCAAGCAGAGCAAATGTTTATCGCGTTAAAAAGACAGCGAAAAACGGTGAAGCTCGTCCGCTTTCCCGAATCCGATCATTATTATCCGGAACATGGGAGACCTTCGCTGCGAATAAAACATTTACATTATATATCCGGCTGGTTTGATCAATATTTGAAAACGGCAAGCGAGCAGATATAAGGAGGACCCTCGGATGACAGACGTTCGGATCGGCGGAAAAAAATCGGTGAATGGGAAGCGGAAATAAACAAATGTCGATCAATGAATCGGATATACGGAATTTATTCGCCCGTTACTCCATCTCGGTAGGCTCGATCGGCAATTGGGGTCTCTGAATCACCATGCTCTCGGGGACAAATTGAAGAACGCGACGCACCTTGCTTGGGCTACCGGCGGAGGAATGGTTCCTGAGGCGATCATGGACGAATACTACCGAAAAGGATCTGATCCCGAATAAAGGAATAGGGAAGGAAGAGATTTAGGATGTCGGCGAAAACCAGACTACAGGCTGAGGACTTGTACAAATTGAAGTCAGTGGTTGATCCGCAAGTATCCCTTGACGGGAAGCGGTGCTTGTTTGTCGTTACTGAAATCGACGAGGAGCAAGATACGTACAGGTCGAATCTTTATTGTGCAGCTATCGATCCGAAGAGCGAGCCCATACCGTGGACGTTTACTCATGATCGCAATTTCTCGCCGCGCTGGTCGCCGGATGGCCGGTCGGCTTGTTTTATCTCCAACCGAAGCGGGAATGATCAGCTATATATCATTAATCATGACGAAGGGGAAGCGCGGCAGCTGACTTTCCATCCCAGCGGTGTCGATAGCCCAGTATGGTCGCCGGATGGGACCCGGATTGCGTTTCAGATCGCGCTGGGACAAGGGGAGTCTTTGCAAGACCGGGAAGAAAGGAAACAGAAGCAAGAGAAGCTTGTTCCGCTGGAAGTAGACCGAATGAAGTATAAATTCGACGGAAAAGGTTTATGGGACGGCCGATATACGCACATAGCCGTCATGGACATCACATCCGGCGACATGGTGCAAATTACAAATGGAGATTACGATTATCAGCTCCAAGGCTGGTCACCGGACGGCCAACATTTAACGATCGCAGCAGATCTGAGCGATGAACCGGATTTTTCGTTTGTTCAAGATATTTGGCTGTGTCATCTGGAGACAAAAGCAATCACGAATCTCACCCATCGAAGAGGCATCTTCGGCAGCGCTGTCTGGTCTCCGGACGGAAAGAAGATCGCAATGATCGGCCATGAAAAAGAATGTGAATATGCTACGTTCTCGAAAATTTGGATATATGACATTCTTGAAAAGAAATTGGCCTGTTTGACAGCGGATTGGGATGTAACGGTTGGAGACTATGGACTGGGAGATATCCAGCAAGGTATAGTAAAGCCTGGTATTCTTTGGTGTGAAGACAGCTGCAGCTTTTATTTTACAGCGACGAACCGAGGAAACGTCCTCGTCTACCGCGGAACGGTTGAAGGCCAAATAAATCCTGTCCTTTCAGGCCGCCAGCATGTTTACGGCTTTTCGACGGGCATGAAAGCGGAGCGCGCCGTTGTCGCCGTAAGCAAGCCTGATTTTCCCGGCGAATTATTTGTACTGGATACGGAAACGGGCAAACTGGAACAGCTTACCCATGTGAACGAAGCGTTTCTGGAACAAGTTGAGCTGACGGATGCGGAACCGATTCAGCTTCAAACCAGAGACGACCGGGAGCTGAACGGCTGGATCTTGAAGCCGGCTTTGCCGGATGAAGGACAAAAGGTTCCGCTTATTGTTGAAATTCACGGCGGTCCTCATTTAATGTATTCCAATACTTACGTCCATCAATTTCAATTGCATGCTTCGAAAGGATATGCGGTTCTTTATATCAATCCGAGGGGAAGCGTTGGTTACGGTCAGAAGTTTGCCGACGCCGCTCGAGGCGATTACGGGGGTAAGGATTATGAGGACATTATGGATGCCGTCGACTATGTGCTTGACCGTTATGATTTTCTCGATCCTGCCCGGATAGGGGTGACGGGAAACAGCTACGGCGGCTTTATGACGAACTGGATGATCGGTCATACGAACCGCTTTAAAGCCGCTGTTACGGTGGGTACCGTCTCAAACTGGATCAGCGAATATGGAGTAAGCGATATCAGTTACGATTTAATCGAAACGGGAATGAAAGCGAGCCTTCAAGACTTTGATATCTTATGGGAAAAATCGCCGTTAGCCTATGCGGATCGAATCGAAACTCCACTGCTCATCCTGCACGGCGAACAGGATTTGCGCTGTACCATCGAGCAAGGCGAGCAATTGTTTATCGCATTAAAAAGACAGCGAAAAACGGTAAAGTTCATCCGCTTTCCAAAATCCGATCATTTATTCCTGAAAAGAGGAAAGCCTTCTCTTCGGTTAAGCTATTTAAAACATTTATACGGTTGGTTTGATCAATACTTGTGAATCTCGAAACGGTAGAATAGGAGATGGAATCCATATGCTGGCGAAATGGCAGGAACAATTAGAAAACATGTATGATCAAATGGTCGCGTGGAGACGGCATTTGCATCAGCATCCTGAGCTTTCCTTTCAAGAAGTCGTAACTCCAAAAATGATCGCTTCAATATTGGAAAGCTATGGTATTGAAGTTCGCAGAAATGTTGGAGGAAGAGGCGTCGTAGGTAAAATAGCAGGAGGTAGGCCAGGAAAAACGATCGCATTGCGCGCTGATTTCGATGCTCTGCCGATTCAGGATGAGAAGGACGTTCCTTATAAATCGACGGTGCCGGGCGTGATGCATGCATGCGGCCATGATGGTCATACCGCAACCTTGCTGGCGGTGGCAAAGGTATTGAGCGAACATCGGGAGCAGTTGGCCGGGAACGTTGTGCTGCTGCATCAGCACGCCGAGGAAGTTGCACCGGGCGGGGCAATCGCGATGATTGAGGACGGCTGTCTGGATGGAGTGGATGTTGTTTTCGGTTCTCATTTAAACTCTAAAACTCCGCTCGGCACTTATGAATATAATAGCGGAGCATTTGCGGCTGCAGCCGATATATTTGAAATTAAAGTTCAAGGCCGCGGCGGACATGGCGCATCGCCGCATGAAACCGTTGATGCCGTTGTGGTAGGAGCGCAAATCGTCAACCATCTTCAAACGATCGTCAGCAGACACGTGAATCCGATGAAACCGGCTGTCGTTACGATCGGCTCCTTCCATGCCGGCAACGCGGAAAACGTAATTGCAGATACTGCCGTTCTGAAAGGAATCGTCAGAACCTTTGATCCGGACGTGCGGGATGATATCGAACAGGAGTTCAAACATATTGTGGAGAGTGTTTGTGCGAGTTTTCGCGCAAGCTGTGAGATCGAATATACGAAAGGTTACCCGGCACTTGTGAATCACGAAGAAGAAGCGAATGTATTTGCGAATGTGATCCGAAATACCGTTCATGACGGCATCCTGGAGGTTGCGAGCCCGACAATGGGCAGCGAGGATTTTGCCTATTTTCTGCACCATAAGCCGGGAATGTTCTTTAATACAGGCGCAGGAAATGCCGATGGCGCTCACTATCCGCACCATCATCCCAAATTTGATTTTGATGAAAAAGCGATGATTTATGCCGGGAAAGCGATGCTGAGCCTGGTGCATCACTACACGATTGCATAATTACAATTGATTGCAGCTTTATGAAATAGTTGTTGACACCAATCCATTAATTAAGCTAACATGAAGTTTGAAGATAAATTGGAAACAATTTTCATAATACGGAAAATAGTAAAGGTGTTCCGCGTGGACAGGTCATTCAACCGAAACAATCGATGCTTTTAAAGGAGATTTTGATGGATGTTTCGATTTCATGAGGTGAAAGCAGGGGTATTGCAGGTTTCGGAATTGACCATACCGGCGAAGGCGATCACTTGCATCATAGGGGAAAGCGGAAGCGGAAAGACGACGCTGCTAAGACTGCTCAACGTTTTGGACAGTCCTGAAGAAGGCGAGATTTGGTTCGACGGGGTTTCCTTGAATGAGGTCAATCCTGTTGAATGGCGGCGTAAAGCCGTAATGGTGCCCCAGTCTCCGGTGATGTTCAAGGGAACGGTTGAGGACAATTTGCAAGTCGGACGGCGCTTTGCAGGCCAGTCGGCCGCAACCCGGGAACAGATGATGCAGGCCTTGTTTCTGTTCAGTCTCGACAAGGAGCTGTCCCAAGCTGCGGACAATCTCTCGGGAGGAGAAAAACAGCGTTTGGCGCTGGCGAGGGCGGTTCTGATGGAACCGTTCGTCCTGCTGCTGGATGAACCGACATCCGCACTCGATGAAGCGACAGCCGATACGCTGATGCAGCGATTATCCGCTTATACCCGCGAGAGGAACGTCACGGTTATCATGATTACGCATTCCCGTACAATCGCTCAAACTTACGCCGATTTCATCGTAGAGGTGAAGAATGGAATTCCGCACATGAATGGAGGTCTGCAGCGTGCAAGAAACGGTTGACCTGGCGTTCTGGCAATTAGGCGTGGCGTACTTGTTCGTGCTTCTGCTCATTGCGATTGTGCGCATGAAAGGAATTCCGCGCGAAAAAGAAATAGGGATTGCTTCGATTCGAATGGTCCTGCAGTTGATTCTTGTCGGATACCTGCTGGAATATGTGTTTCGATTCTCGCATCCGGCATTAACGGTCTTGCTCGTGGCCGTTATGCTGACTTTCGCCATCCGTACCGTGTTCAAACGGGAGAAAGGCAAATTGTCCCGGCAAATGAAACGCATCATTGCCATCTCGATGAGTTCCGGCATCATTGCAAGTCTCGCCGTCTTTATTCTTGTCGTGGTTGGAATGAAGCCTTGGTACGACCCCAGATATGTCATTCCGATCACCGGGATGATCATCGGCAATTCGATGACCGGCATCGCGCTCGGTCTCCACTCGATGATCGAAAATATGCAGGCTCAGAAAGCAAAGGTTGAAGCGGCGCTTATGCTGGGCGCAACGCCGGGAACGGCGGCTCGCGATATCGTCAATCAAGCGTTTGATGCGGCCATGCTGCCGACCATCAATTCCATGGTCGGAATGGGCATCATTTCATTGCCTGGCATGATGACCGGCCAAATTTTGTCGGGCACCTCTCCGATTGTCGCGGTGGAATACCAGATTGCCATTATGCTCGGCATCGTCGGCAGTGTTTCGTTATCTGTTCTTCTGTTTTTGCAGCTTGGCTACCGGACGTTCTTTAATCATCGCAGCCAGTTGCGAAAATGATAAACTCGAAATTCGCTTAGCATGAGCTTTCTAATACGATTATACGAGGTGGCTAGCATGACGATTCAAGTCGACATCAGCATGAATGAGCTACAGCAATTAGACAAACAGCATTTTTTGCATCCTTCATCTTCCATCAAACAACAACAAGAGCACGGACCCGCTTTTATTTTTACGGAAGGAAACGGAATTTATTTAAAAGATATAAGCGGGAAAAAAGTCATCGATGGTTTGTCCTCGCTTTGGAATGTGAATATCGGACACGGAAGAAAAGAAATGGGGCAAGCCGCATTCGATCAAATGTCAAAGCTTGCCTACAGCTCTTGCTTTGCTACGTTCAGCCACGAGCCTGCCATCCTGCTTGCCGCCAAGCTGGCCGAACTGACGCCGGGCGATTTAAATGCCACTTTCTTTACTTCGGGCGGATCCGAATCCAACGATACGGCGATCAAACTCGTTCGGCATTACTGGATCTTAAAAAATCAACCGCAAAAAAAGAAAATCATTTCACGGACAAAATCTTATCACGGATTAACAATAGGAGCGACAAGTGCAACAGGAATTAAGGTTTTTCGGGACTTTACCCAGTCACTGGCCCCGGATTTTTATTATGCGGATCATTTTTCTCCAGAATCGCTGAGGGAATTGATCGAAGTAGAAGGACCGGATACGATAGCCGCCTTTATATCAGAGCCAGTGCAAGGAACCGGCGGCGTCTTGATCGCACCAGACGGATATTTTCAAGAAATCAGAAAAATTTGCGACGAATATCATATTCTTTTTATCTCGGATGAAGTCATTACCGGATTTGGCAGGACAGGAAAATATTTTGGTATCGAGCATTATGGTGTGATTCCCGATATGATGACGGTTGCGAAAGGAATAACGAGCGGATATGCCCCGCTTGGAGGAGTCATTCTCTCGCAAAAAATTCATCACGAATTCATCGAGCTGTCAACCGAAACGCTGTTCCATGGATATACATACAGCGGACACCCTGTTTCATGTGCAGTCGCACTCAAAAACATTGAAATCTTGGAAAGAGAGAAGCTTGTAGAAAATGCAAGGGTTATGGGGGAAGAGCTCCTAAAAGGATTTCAATGGCTGCAGAAGGAGCATGAGATTGTTGGAGAGGTAAGAGGATTAGGATTAATGGCAGCGATCGAATTGGTACAAGATAAAGCGACACATACAAGGTTTGCCAAGCCTCTGGCGCCGACAATCGCAACTGAATTAATGAAACGAGGTCTCAACTGCCGGGCCGTCGTACTTGAAGGTGCGGACACGCTTGTTTTTGCACCGCCATTTATTATTACTCCTAAGGTAGTAAATCGCATGATTGAAATTCTCCACGATACTTTGTCTATTGTTGAATCATCGAGCCATTCGGGCTGAAGTGAACCTTTCTTATTCTAAACAGTCACTCGCGCCGCAACTAGATGTTAAATTGGTTATATCCAAAAAGTACCCAATATTACAATATTAGAGTGAATTTTTTTAGACTACCTTTTATTTATGACTTGTTATTTATCGGGGTGAGTTAATTGGAAAAACAAGAACTATATGAACTATGGGATTATTTAAATAAACATCCGGAAGTAAGCTGGAAGGAAGTTAATACAACAAAAAAGCTAATGGCGGTTTTTGAAAAGGGCGGATTCAAGCCGATCCCTTTTCAAAACATGACAGGATTTTATGTAGAAATTGGGGAAGGAAAGCCAGTAATTGGCCTTCGTGCTGATATGGATGCTCTTTACCAGGATGTAGATGGGGTAATGCAAGCGAATCATTCCTGTGGTCATGATGCCCATATGACAATTGTTACGGGAGCTATGCATCGCTTAAAAAAACTTGAAGATCAATTTACTGGGACAGTTAGAGCTATTTTTCAACCTGCTGAGGAAGTGGGAAATGGTGCAGTTCGTGTTGCAGATGAAGGAGTTGTGGACGATGTAGATTATTTATTTGGCGTGCATGTTCGGCCGGTTAATGAGCTTAATTATCCATCATGCGCACCTGGCATGCAGCATGGAGCCTGTGTTTTCGTTAAAGGGAAAATTAATGGTGAGGACCATCATGGGGCACGCCCACATGAAGGAGTCAGCGCGATTGAAGTTGGGCATGCGATTGTGAGCCACCTTCAACAAATTCATACTTCTCCTCAAGTTCCTGCGACTGTTAAGATGACGAATATCATTGCAGGTACTGAGAATTTAAATATCATTCCTGGGAAGGCAACCTTTGGTCTCGATATTCGAGCTCAAACGAATGATGTAATTGATGAAATAATGAAACGGGTTAATCATATTTTGACGAGTCTTTCTGAACTTTACGGTGTGTCGATTGAATTTGAATTTGAAGGTTATAACCCGGCTGCTGTAATTAATCCTGAAGCCGAGGCCATTTTACAGGCTGGTATCGTGAACGTTCTAGGTGAGGAACTGTTGAAACCGAGAATCATCACGCCAGGATCTGAAGATTTTCATTTTTACACGCTCAAGCGTCCACAAATCAAAGCGACCATGCTCGCCTTAGGGGCTGATGTCACACCCGGTCTTCATCACCCGAAAATGACATTTCAAAAGCAAGCAATCGAGAACGGTGTCAATATTTTGGTAGAAGCATGTTTAGAAGCCTGCAGGATTAAAAAGAACGATGTTTGAGGAAATTTAATTCATTGTAATTTTCACTATTGTGTTTGTTTTCCGTTGGAGGCGATGGATATCCCGCAAGGCAGTCGCATCAGCGCAGATATGATCGTGCGTGTCGGATCACTGCAGAAACAGGTGAAGCATAACCTGCGAATCATTATGTTAAACAACTGATCCGAGAAGATATTTTTTTATTAAGGAGGAGTCAAAAATGTTAATGTTACCATTTACCAATGAGGAATATCAGGAAAGACTAAAAAAAGTAAAGGCTGCCATGAGCGACAAAGGCATTGATGTTTTACTGATCACAGATCCATGCAATATGTATTATCTGACCGGGTACAATTTGAAGTCCTATTATGTTAATCAAACTGTCTTAGTTGCGTTGGACGATGAAATGCCGCGGTTCATTGGCCGTTACATGGATGCGACCGTCGGCGTACTCATAACAACTTGGCTGTCAAAAGATCATGTTCATGGGTACAGCGATGACTACGTGGATAACACGACTAAGCATGCAGCGGACTACATATCGGGACTGATTAAAGAATTCGGATACGGCAAGAAGACGATTGGTATCGAAATGGAACATGACTTTATCACGCCGATGGCATACGAAAGGTATAAGATGGGTTTGCCTGAAGCGAAAATTGTGAATGGCAGCAAAATAGTTAACTGGGTGAGACTTATAAAATCCGATAACGAGATTGAAATGATGAGGCGCGCCGGTAAGATAACCAGAAAAATCTGGGAGGCCTGCGTCCAAGCATTCGAACCAGGCGCCAGGCAGTGCGATGTAGCTGCTGCGGTACTTGAGGCTGCCACTCGGGGAACCGAGGAATACGGCGGGGATTATCAATCAGGGCCTCCATTGTTTCCCGGCGGCGAGCATGCCGGAGCTTGTCACCTTACGTGGGATGACAGCAGGTATCCGGACAGATACGATATGTATATGGAAACAGGGGGTGCTTATAAACGCTATCATTGTCCGGTAACACGTACAATGTGCCTCGGGCAGCCTTCCGAAAAATTCGTTTACACAGCAAATGCTGCCATCGAAGGTTTGCAAGAGGCGCTTGCAGTTGTCAAGGAGGGTGTGACCTGTGAGGAAGTTGAAGCCGCTTGGAGAAAAACAGTAGCCAAATACGGCATTGAAAAAGAATCGCGCATTGGCTATTCCGTGGGTATTGCTTATCCTCCAACCTGGGGAGAGAAGACTGTCAGCCTTCGCCCCGGAGATAAGACCGTCCTGAAGCAAAACATGACCTTACACTGCATTCCCGGATTGTACTACGAAGATTTCGGCATTACAATCAGTGAGACTTTTAGGGTGACGAAAACAGGCCACGAAAAGTTTTATGACATCCCGTTTGATTTGCTAATCAAGAAATAAAAGCGCAACGTTTTAAGAAAGGAAATCAGTGTTAGAGAGGAAGGATCGTAGTGCAAAACAATTATTCTCGTGCACTCGGAGTGCTTGCGCTAGATATCGAACAGAATCTTATGCGGGGGTCTTTAATACATAAGGATACTCACGATTACCCGATCCTCATCGAACGAGTGCCAGGCGCATTTGTTAAAAACGTGGTCGCCGGCGATGAAACCGTCATTAGCAATTATATCAAAACGGGTGAGAAATTAATCAAACAGGGCGTGAGCGCGCTAACTACCACTTGCGGCTTTACCATACGATTCCAGAAGCAATTATCCTCCGCCCTTAATGTTCCGATAGCAGCGTCAAGTTTGTTGCTGGCTCCGTATCTGGCAGCAACATACAAAGACACTATTGGCATAATTACTTATGATTCACGGTCGTTAAAGCCCAGTGATCTTCGATACGCCGGAATAGAAGAAGGAGATTGGTCCCGTTTTCCGATTATTGGATTGGAAAATACACAAACATGGTCCGCGATGGCATTACCGGAAAACAACTTCGAATTCGAGATAATGAAGGCAGATCTTTCTAACGCAGTCGTCCGGTTACTTGACAAATACCCGAATGTAAAATGTATCCTGTTTGAGTGTCATGGTTTCCCTCCCGCTGCCGAACATATACGTAAAACTTTTAAACTGCCTGTTTACGATGCTGTGTCAAACGCAAAATTGCTTATGACTTGAGTGTTGCGATTTCCTGTGTGTCTCCTAATAACAAATGCCTTCATTAGGAAATCCCTTACAACTTATGAAAAAGTAGTTGACATCGATACATTCCATAAGCTACCTTGAAGTTCAAGGGTATTATTGGAAACATATTTCACAATACAGAAAAGTGAAATCGAGTGCTGTGTTGAACGGCTATGCAACCGAGTTACTTGTTGCTGCTGAAAAGGGGACTTAGATGGATGTTTCAGCCGTGGAATATCAAATCGAAATCATGCCCGGTATTGTTAAAGCGCTATGCAGGACGGTGAGAGATGATGAGTTACCAGCGGGTGCGCACACAATTTGCATTCGGAGCAGCGGATAAGCTCAGAGAAGAGGTCGATGCCCTCATCGTGTTTGTCCGTGAGGAAGAGTTGTTATCATCACAGCCGGAAGGCTGGCTCCACCCTCAAGTGGATCATTTGTTGCGCAGCTATTACGCCAAGTCGATATTTAAAGCAAAACCGCAAGAGACACAGGTGATTCCGACGTTCGGCTTCACTGCCGGCAGCCATGCCGTATTTATCGGCATAGGGAACCCGCCTTATAACACGGACCATTTGCGCAATGCGGGAGCTGCCGCTGCGAAAGCAGTGGAACGGCTGAAGGCCGAGCATGTTCAAATCAGGCTGCCGCAAGATATCGTTGCCGGGGCATGCGGGTGCGATGCCGGGCAAGCGGCTCAAGCGATTACGGAAGGGTTTCTGTTATGGCTCCACAAGCGGCTGCCGAGAAAAAGAGAGCATAACCGGCGTCACGCCGTTCAATCCGTCACTCTGCTTCCGGGATCGGGCGAACCGAAGGACAGCGAGACGTTCAGGGACGCTTGGACGAGCGGAGTGGCTCGCGGCATTCTGTTTGCGGAAGCAACCGGATATGCCCGGGATTTGACTAACATGCCAGGGAACAGCTTGAATCCGCAAGGGTTAGCCGAGGAAGCCATCCGGCTGGCAAAACGGCTCGGCCTTGAATGCGAAATTATAGACGAATCGGCAGCGGCCGAGCAGGGGATGGGAAGTCTGCTTGCCGTCGGTCAGGGAAGCAAAAATCCGCCGCGCATGATCGTTATGGAATATCAGGGCGCTCCGGAACGAGAAGAAGTATGGGGCTTGATCGGCAAAGGCATCACCTTCGATTCCGGAGGGTTATCGATAAAGAAATCCGATGAAATGGAAAACATGATGCTCGATATGGGCGGCGCCGCCGCAGTGCTTGGTGCGATGCATATCATCGGAGCAGAGCGTCCGGCCGTGAATGTCGTAGCGGTCATTCCCGCCGCCGAGAATATGCCTTCGGATCGTTCCTACAAACCGGGAGACGTCCTGACAACGATGAGCGGACGAACAATTGAAGTCATCGATACAGATGCAGAAGGCCGTATCGTACTGGCCGACGCAATGACAACGGCAATCCGGCGGGGAGCAACGAAGCTGATTGACGTGGCCACGTTGACCTATGCGGTAATTGTCGCTTTTGACGATCACATTACGGGTGCGGTAAGCAATAACGAAGTGCTGCAGCAACAGGTATTGGAGGCGGGACGCCGGACAGGTGAACGGATTTGGGCGCTGCCGACGGACGATTACTACTTCAAGAAGCTCGAAAGCGACGCGGCCGATTTGAAAAATTTCGATAAGTCAAGCGGAGACGCGATCGTTGCCGGTCTTTTCATCGGTGTGTTCGCCGAAGGAATGCCTTGGGTACATCTGGATATCGGAGGAACCGGTTGGCTGAGCGAGGATCGCGGCTGCGTGCGTAAAGGAGGTACGGGCGTCATGGTTCGGACATTGGCCGAACTGATCGTTTCCGGCCAATGACACATGATTTTCCGTATAAAAATTTATTTCAATCTCTCCTCATATATAATAATTTATACTTCGATGGAGGAATCCTAGGCTATTTTCTGGTGAAATGAGGCATTTCCCATCCAAAAATGGACATCCGGGTCTGAAAATGAAGAATAAATTATACTTTATCTCGAAATATTTATTGTCATATGTATAATATTTGTAAATAGAGAATTTTATAACAGGAAATAGAAGTAAAGATGGGGGAAATAGGGAGTGGAAAAAATGGCAAAGGTATTGGTAATTAATCAGGATTTGTTTCAGCAGCTTGTTACTTTTGAAGAAACCATAGCAATCGTCGAGCAGGCGTTTACCCGGTTTTATCAACAAAGAAGCATTGTTTTTCCTGCCGTCCGGCATCCGATCGAAGAGCATAACGGCATTTTCAGCATCAAATCGTCGTATCTGATCGATGACAGTTCGGTTGGTCTCAAAACCGGGGGATTCTGGAAAAACAACAGCAAGATCGGCAAGACCAATCATCAATCGACCATGCTTCTGTTAAACCCGGAAACGGGAGAACCGGTCTGTTTGATGGATGCCAACTATTTGACGGGAATACGCACAGGAGCCGCCGGAGCTGTAGCGGCAAAATACTTGGCACGCCAGAATAGCAGAACTGTCAGCCTGATCGGCGCGGGCGTACAAGCACGCACTCAGCTTGAAGGGCTGACTCACCTGTTCTCCATTGAGAAAGTCACCGTTGTTTCACACACGGAAGAATCCTCCAGGAAGCTCGCAGAGGAGATTCGGCAAAAGGGGATTGCTGCCGAACACTCCGTTTCGCCCCGACAAGCAGTGGAGCAATCCGATATCGTCATCACCACTACCCCTTCATTCTCTCCTGTAATCAAAACCTCTTGGCTCACGGATGGGACCCACATTAATGCGATAGGAAGCGATACAAAAGGAAAGCGTGAAATCGAGATGGACCGAATGCCGGACAAAGTGGTATGCGACTATTGGGAACAGTCCTCCAGTTTGGGCGAGCTTCAGAATCAGGTAACAAGAAAAGTTCTTTATGGGGAGCTCGGCGAAATTACAAGCGGTGAGAAACCGGGACGGCAGTCCGCAAGCGAAATGACGTTGTTTGATTCAACCGGGATCTCTGTACAAGACCTCAGCGTTGCGGCATTTGCCTACCGAAAAGCGATGGACTTGAAGAAAGGCGTTTATGTAGAACTTTAATACTATTTCTCTCTCTTGATTTGAATTCGGAGTACTCCTCTTTAAATTCCGTTTGCTTGATATGAAAGTTCAATTATTCACCAAATAGATTTGGAGTTGATCGAAATGAGAATGAAATCTTTCCTTGGGTCCATCATGGCGCTGGTTATCGGCTTCACCGTGCTAACCGGCTGTAATTTTGGTTCGTCGGGCAAAAATACGAGTTCCACAAGTACTAGCAATGAAACCGGTTCGAGCGCCGCTCCAACACTTCCAAAACAGATTTTGAATATGATCGAAGGCGATGAAATCTCGACGCTGGATACCGCGAAGGATATGAATGCGATCTCAGCGAACGCCATGAACAGCCTCTACGAGGGACTGTTCCGATACAATGACAAGGATCAGCCGGAGCTGGCCCTTGCCGAGAAGCATGAAGCGAGCGAGGACGGATTAACCCACACCTTTACACTGCGCGATGCCAAATGGTCGAACGGCGATCCGGTCACGGCGCACGATTTTGAATATGGCTGGAAACGGGTGGCGAAAGAGAACGGGCCATATATATCGCTATTCGAATTGGCCGCTTTGCTAAACGTGACTAAAATCATGAACGGTGAAATGAAGCCTGACGATCTGGGCGTTAAAGCGATTGACGACAAGACGCTGGAGGTAAAACTTTCCGCGCCTAGTCCGATGTTGGAAATGCTGATGGCACTGCCGATTTTCGCCCCGCAAAACGAGAAGTTCGTTACACAGGCCGGCGAAAAATACGGGCTTGAGTACGATAAAGTGTTGTCCAACGGACCGTTTGTGATGACCGAATGGAAGCATAACCAGAGCTGGCAGTACAAAAAAAATGAACAGTACTGGGACGCCGAACATGTCAAACTGGAAGAGGTCAACGTCTTTGTCGTAAAAGAAGGTTCGGCTGCGGTCAACTTGTTTGAGACGGAAAAGGTGGATCGGGCGGTTTATTTGAGTCCGTCTGATGTGGCCGGCTACGAGGGATCGGAACATCTCATCAAGATGGCGACAACTTCCAACAGCTTCATACGGCTCAATCCTGATTTTGCTCCGTTCAAGAATGAAAATATCAGACGTGCGATCAGTATGGCTATGGATCGGGAAAGTTTGACGAGCATCATATTGAATGACGGAACCATTCCATCCTATGGCATCGTGCCGGCTCATTTTTCCTTATCGCCGGATAACAAATATTTCCGTGAAGCAAACGGCGAATTGAGCAAAGGCACGAAGGAAGAGGCTCAAGCGTTATGGCAAAAAGGTTTGGCGGAAATCGGGCAAACGAAAGTGGAACCGACCTTGATCTTCTCGGACGAAGATTGGTCCAAAAAAACGGCGGAATTTTTGAAGGCGCAGCTTGAGAAAGATTTGCCGGGATTCACCTTGAAATTGGAGACGGTCCCGTTCGATCAACGGATCACTCGGGAAAAAGCGTTTGATTATGAAATGACGTTATCCACATGGGGGGCCGACTATAACGATCCGACGGCTTTCTTGGATATGTGGGTCACAGGCAGGGCGGCCAATCGAATGAAGTATTCCAATCCGGCCTACGATGAGCTGCTTGCGAAGTCCAACGTCGAAACGGATCCGAAAAAACGTTATGACATGCTGCTTGAACTGGAAAAGATGCTCATTAAAGATGATGCGGCGTTCGTGCCGTTGATGCAATTCGGCAATTTAATCTTAAAGCGCAGCAATGTCAAAGGGATGATTGAGCATTACAGCGGGATCGAGTATTCCTTGAAGTGGGCCTATATCGAATAGGACGTGCACCAAGGAGCGAAATGTTGGAGGTATCCGGATGATACGGTTTTTATTGAAACGATTTGTGATCATGGCGACAACGCTGTTCATCATCGCGACGGTAACCTTTTTTCTGATGAAATTGTTGCCTGGTACGCCTTACAGCAGACCCGATAAACTTACTGAGCAGCAAATCGCCATGATGAACAAAAAATACGGACTCGATCAGCCGGTGCCGATTCAATATGCCCGCTATATGGGAAATCTGATTCAGGGCGATTTGGGCGTCTCCTTCCATTACAAGGGACGCCCCGTCTCCCAAATCATATTGGAGCGGATCGGACCCTCGGCCCTGATCGGGTTTCAAGCGTTGATCTTCGGGTCGATGATTGGCCTGGGGTTAGGCATCATTTCGGCATTAAAGCCAAATACACTGTTAGATTACGGATCGGTAACATTGGCTGTACTGGGCATGTCCATCCCTTCATTCGTATTGGCCTCACTCTTGCAGTATTACATCGGGGTAAAACTGAAGTGGCTGCCTCCAGGATTGTGGGAAAGCTACTCCTCTTCGCTGCTTCCTTCGCTAGCGCTGTCGGTTATCGTCATCGCGACCGTGGCCCGTTTTATCCGGGGTGAAATGCTGGAAGTGTTGGGTCAGGAATATATTATGACCGCCCGGGCGAAAGGAATTACCGAAGGGGGAGTCATGATCAGGCATGTGCTTCGCAACTCTTTGATTCCCGTCGTCACTATGATGGGTCCGCTTGCGGTCGGGATCATAACCGGGACGCTCGTGATTGAGAAAATTTTCTCCGTTCCGGGATTGGGAGAACAATTTGTTCTCTCCATTATGTCGAAAGATTACAGCGTCATCATGGGCGTCACGCTCTTTTACAGCGCGTTGTTTATCCTGACCGTCTTTCTGGTTGACGTTTTTTACGGCATACTGGATCCGCGTATTCGTGAATCAAAGGGGGAAGGCGCATGAGCAGGCTGAAATTAGCCGAGTCGGTTCCGGCCGATATCGGGGAAGACCTGTTTGTACCGGAGCCGGCTGACGAAAATCGAAGCAACGAAGCTTCCGCCCCTTCAAATTCTCCCTGGAGAGATGCGTTCAGACGATTGCGGGCAAGCAAGGGAGTTGTTCTATCCGCCATTCTGCTCCTGATCATAACGTCGATTGCCATCGTCGGGCCGGCCGTAAGCAAATACGCGTACGATGAACAGAATGTAGCTCATTCCAATCTGCCGCCCAAAATTCCCGGTTTGCAATGGCTCGGATTTGACGGCAAGGACCGCCAGGGCACAGACGTGTATGGGCAGCGGAACATCGATACGGCCTACTGGTTCGGCACCGATGAGTTCGGCCGGGATCTGTGGACGAGGGTGTGGAAAGGGACGCAAATCTCGCTGTTCATCGCCCTGATTGCCGCCATGCTGGATTTATTTATCGGCGTTTTGTATGGCGGACTGTCGGCTTATTATGGCGGAAAAGTGGACAATGCGATGGAACGGGTCATTGAAATTTTGATGGGAATTCCGAGCCTGATTGTGATCGTCCTGTTCACGATCATCTTGGAACCGGGGATCTTGTCGATCATATTGGCCATGATCATTACTGGATGGGTCGGCATGGCGCGGATTGTTCGCGGTCAGATCCTGAAATTAAAGGTGCAGGAGTTTGTGCTGGCTGCAAGAACGCTGGGCGTTTCGAACAGACGCATTATTTGGAAGCATTTGATGCCAAATGCAATGGGGCCGATTATCGTCAACGTCATGTTTGACCTTCCGACGGCAATCTTCTTTGAGGCATTTTTAAGTTTCATCGGTTTGGGCTTACAAGCTCCGCTTTCGTCATTGGGGGTTCTCATTAACGACGGGTTTAAACAGATGCGCATGTTTCCCTATAAACTGGTGATTCCGGCTGTGATGATCAGTTTGATCCTGATCTGTTTCAACCTGCTCGCGGACGGGCTCCGTGATGCGCTGGACCCGAAAACGAAGAAATGATAAGGAGACTTTAATGAATAGACCGATCCTTGCCGTTGAAAACCTGGAGGTTTCTTTTCATACGCAAAGCGGAATCGTTGATGCCGTAAGAGGGGTCAGCTTTTCCTTGCAAAAGGGCGAAACGCTGGCCATCGTGGGCGAGTCCGGCTCAGGCAAATCCGTAACGGCGAAATCGATCATGGGTCTGTTGCCAAAGCAAATCGCGAGCAAGCGCGCGGGAAAGATCATGTACGAAGGAAAGAACATCCTGGAATTTTCCCGCCGGAAGATGCAGGATTTGCGCGGTGCGGAAATTTCGATGGTATTCCAGGACCCGATGACCTCATTAAACCCCACGATGACAATCGGAAAACAACTGAGAGAAGGTCTGTACCGGCATCGGAAAATATCAAGAGCGAAAGCCGCGCAAAAAGCGGTTGAAATGCTGAAAATGGTCGGGATTCCAAATGCGGAAGAGCGGGTGGACGCTTATCCGCACCAATTTTCCGGCGGAATGAGACAGCGGGTCGTCATTGCGATGGCGCTAGCATGCGATCCTAAAGTACTGATTGCGGATGAACCGACAACGGCGCTCGATGTGACCATTCAAGCGCAAATTATGGATCTGATGCGGGAGCTGCAGAGGAAGACGGGAACCGCGATTATTCTGATTACCCACGATTTGGGCGTTGTCGCCAAGATGGCGAAAAAAGTGGCCGTCATGTACGCTGGAGAGATAGTTGAGATGGGACCGGTTGAAGACATCTTCTACCGACCCATGCATCCTTATACGCGGGGACTGCTGCAATCGATGCCCAGGCTGGATGCGCTGCGGAGCGAACCGCTCGTCCCGATTCCCGGCTCCCCGCCCGATTTATCCCAGCTGCAGCAGGGCTGTCCGTTTGCGCCTAGGTGCGCTCATGTCATGAAGGTGTGCAAAACGTATACCCCACTGACGAAAGAAACGCACAACGGGCATATGGCCAAATGCTGGCTTCTTGATGAAAGGGCGCGCCGTGCGGACTGGCTTGTCGGAGAGCGCGGGGAGGTGGCCGTTCATGGATAAAAGCAGCGTTCTCATTGAGGTCAATCATCTCATAAAGCATTTTCCGGCCGGCAAAAACAAAATGCTGCGCGCCGTTGACGATATCAGTTTTCACATCCATAAAGGGGAAACGCTCGGTTTGGTGGGCGAGTCGGGCTGCGGAAAATCGACGGTGGGTCGCACACTGCTTCAGCTCTACACCCCCGATGGCGGAGAAATCATCTTCGATGGGCAGAAGCTTAAGTCTGGAGCAAGTGCCGCAGTGCGGAGAGAGCATACGAGGAAGATGCAAATGATTTTTCAAGATCCGTATTCTTCATTAAATGCTAGAATGACGGTGATGGAAATCATCTCAGAAGGAATTATTGTCCATAGACCCGACCTCTCGAAGGAGGAACGCCGAAGAAGGGTGTTCGAGCTGCTGGATCTGGTTGGTTTAAGCCCGAAGCACGTGAACCGTTATCCGCATGAATTCAGCGGCGGCCAGCGCCAACGGATCGGCATTGCCCGCGCCCTGGCGGTAGAACCGCAGTTCATTGTGGCCGATGAACCGATTGCGGCGCTCGATGTTTCGATCCAGGCGCAAATTGTCAATTTGCTGAAGCAATTGCAACGAGAAAAGCAATTGACCTATTTGTTTATCGCGCATGATCTATCGATGGTCAAATATATCAGCGACAGGATTGCCGTTATGTATCTGGGACAGTTGATCGAGCTTGTCGACAGCGAAGAGCTGTACAGACGGCCCCTCCATCCGTATACGGAGGCGCTTTTGTCCGCCATTCCGATTCCCGATCCGCGGCTGGAGCATGCGAGAGAACGAATTGTTCTGCAAGGGGACGTTCCAAATCCGGTCCATCCTCCAAGCGGCTGCCGCTTTCATACGCGATGTCCGAAAGCGATGGACATTTGCCGCATGGTGCCTCCCCAGTTTACGGAAGCGGCTCCGGACCATTACGTGCGGTGCCATTTATATGAATCGAAGGAGGTTATCGCATAGCATGTCAGAATTGAACTGGTCGGCCTTTGAAGATTATGTAGCGGCAAAAATGGAAGAAGAGCAGATTCCGGGACTGGCTATTGCAATTTCCAGGGGCGGGAGCGTCATCTATGAGAAGGGGTTTGGCGTTCGCGATGTGAAGACGAAGGAACCGGTTACCCCCGATACGATCATCGGCGTCGGGTCCGTAACGAAATCGTTCACGGCCATGGCGATCATGAAGCTCGCCGGGGAGGGAAAGCTGTCTCTGAACGATCCCGTAGTCAAGTACCTTCCGGAGTTCACGCTGCCCGGGCTGAAAGATCCGCATAGCGTGAAAATCATCCATCTGCTAACGCATACGACCGGTATGCCGCCGATGCTTCGCAGGGAGGAGTTAAATCAATTTGACGAACATCTTTCGTATATTTCAAATGAAGAGGTCGATCTGCTCGGCAATCCGGGAGAGTATTTCAGCTACTGCAACGATACGTTTCTGCTGCTCGGTGCGATCATTGAACGATTGACCGGCCGTCTTTACCGAAGATATGTGACGGACAGCATTTTGGAGCCGCTGCAAATGCATCGATCCACCTTTAACCTGGAAGAAGTGGCGAAATATAAGAATGTGTCGGTACCCTATATTAAAAACAGCCAGACCAAGAGCCTGGAAGAAGTGCCATGGCCACGAATCGGAAATTACGAAGTCGGAGGAGGACTGCGCTCCAATGTGCGGGATCTGCTGCGATACGGTCAAGTGTTTGTCGGCGGAGGCGCCGGCCCGAACCGATTCGATGTGAGCACAGACTCCCTGTCAAAAATGTGGCAGCCTGTCATTCAGACAAAACGAAATAAGTACTACGGACTGGCTTTGGAGAGCGTCCCCAATTATTCCGGCGTAACCTTGGTCGGACATTCAGGCGGGATGTGGGGCGTATCTGCCCATATTGGTTTTGTACCGGAAAAGGGAATTGCAGCGGCTGTTTTAATGAACGTTTACGGGGCTTCTGCCGATGAAATCTGGCTGGCGGCTGTCAATACCGTTCTCGGGCTCCCAATGGAACAGAAAAGCGCCATCGAACCGAATTACGAGGCTGCATCGGAAGAACTGCAGAAACTGGCCGGCACTTATACATCGGCAGAAGGCGGATATTTGCGCATTTACCTCGAGGACGGCAGGCCGAAAGCGGATTGGGAGGGCGAATATTTCGAGCTCAGGGCGAGCGACAGCCATACGCTTGTCACCGACAAAGGCGGATATTCGCTTCGTTTCTTTTTCAAAGATGAGGACAATGCCTGGGCGGTACTTGCCGGCTACCGAATGCTGATTAGGATATAGGGGGTAGAAACGCATGTCATGGAAAAGAAAAGCGCAGGCTGACGATCTGTTCCAATTGAAGTCGGTTGTTGATCCGCAAATGGACCCTGACGGAAAGCGGTGCTTGTTTGTTGTTACCGAAACCGATGAAGAAAATGATACGTACAGGTCGAATCTGTACTGTGCAGCTATTGATCCGAAGGGTGAACCTACACCGTGGACGTTTGGCGATACGGCCAATTTCACACCGCGCTGGTCGCCGGACGGCCGTTCCGTTTGTTTTATTTCCAACCGGAGCGGGAATAATCAGCTGTTCATTATCAATCCCGGCGGAGGGGAAGCGCGTCAGCTGACCTTTCACCCGAGCGGCGCCGGCAACCCGGTATGGTCGCCGGACGGGACGCGAATTGCTTTTCAGATCGCGCTGGGACCAGGGGAGTCCTTGCAAGACCGGGAAAACGGGAAGAAGAAGCGGGAGAAGCTTGTTCCGCTTGAAATCGACCGGATGAAGTATAAATTTGAGGGAAAAGGTTTATGGGACAGTCGATACACTCACATTGCCGTCGTGAATATCGCAACCGGCGAAATGGAACAGTTGACAAACGGCGAACACGATTACCAGCTACTCAGCTGGTCTCCGGACGGAAAGCAGCTGGCGATCGCGGCGGATCTGAGCGATGATCCGGATTTTTCATTTGTTCAGGATATTTTGCTGTATCATCTGGAGACGAAAGCATTCGCCAATCTAACCGATCGAAGAGGCATCTTCAGCAGTGCTGAATGGTCTCCGGACGGTAAGAAGATTGCCATTATCGGCCATGAAAAAGAATGCGAATACGGTACGTTCACGAAAATATGGATGTATGACGTTACTGAAAAGAAATTGACATGTCTGACGACGGACTGGGATGTAGCGGTTGGAGATTATGGACTGGGAGATTTACAGCAAGGTGTCGTGCGCCCCGGTATTATTTGGTGCGATGACAGCTGCAGCTTTTATTTTGCGGGGACAAACCTAGGAAGCATTCACGTCTGCCGTGGAACGGTTGATGGACAAATCGATGCTGTACTTTCAGGTCGCCAGCATGTTTACGGCTTGTCGACGGGCGGGAAATCGGGTCGGGTCGTTGTCGCCGTCAGCAAGCCCGCATTTCCCGGCGAATTGTTTGTTCTGGAAACGGAAACGGGCGAGTTGGACCAGATTACTTATTTTAACGAAACGTATAGGGAACAGGTTGTGCTGACGGATGCGGAGCCGATCCCCTTTCAATCCAGAGACGGCTGGGAACTGCACGGCTGGTACATGAAACCGGCTGCTGTTCTTGAAGGACAACAGGTACCGCTTATCGTTGAAATCCATGGCGGCCCTCATTCCATGTATTCAAATACGTATTACCATGAGTTTCAAACCCTTGTGTCAAAGGGATATGCGCTCCTGTTCATCAATCCGAGAGGAAGCCTCGGCTATGGTCAGAAATTTGCCAATGCCGTTCGGGGCGATAACGGGGGCAAGGATTATGAGGATATTATGGATGCCGTCGATTATGCGCTTGAACAATTCGATTTTATTGATCCTAACCGGCTGGGGGTGACGGGCGGAAGCTATGGAGGCTTTATGACGAGCTGGATTGTCGGTCATACGAACCGCTTTAAAGCAGCGGTTGCCCAGCGCCCTATCACCAATTGGATCAGTCAGCATGGAGTCAGCGATGAAGGTTACTATTTAATCGAAACGCAATTGAAAGCGAGCCTTCAAGACTTTGATCATTTATGGAAAAAGTCGCCGTTAGCCTATGCGGATCGTATCGAGACGCCGCTCTTGCTCCTGCACGGCGAACAGGATTTGCGTTGTCCGATCGATCATTCAGAACAATTGTTTATCGCTTTGAAGAGACAGCGAAAAACGGTGAAGCTCGTCCGCTTTCCTGACTCGAATCATCAATACTGGAGGAGCGGGAAGCCTTCTCTTCGGATAAGCCATATCAATTATATATCCGGTTGGTTCGATCAATATTTGTGATTTTCATCCGGCAATTATTCATCTTAGAGGGAGGAAAAAGAATGGCTAAACAATTTGATGCCGTCCAGGCATCGACGAAAGCGGTATGGGCGGGCGAAGAAGCGTATCTTGTTCACGGGGCCACCCAGGTGCCGGTTATGGTGAGCGTGGCATACGGCTACGACGATATGGACGAGTGGTATGATGTGGCCACCGAAAAGAAGAAAGGCCATATATATGGCCGAAATACGAACCCGACTGTGCAGGCTTTCGAGGACAAGGTGAAAATCCTTGAGGGAGCAGAGGCGGCAACCAGCTTTTCGACCGGCATGGCGGCAATCAGCAACACGCTTTACACGTTTCTGAAGCCAGGGGATCGAGTTGTATCCATCAAGGATACCTACGGCGGAACAAACAAGATTTTTACCGAGTTTTTGCCGCGCATGGGAATTGACGTTGCACTGTGCGAAACCGGCGATCATGAGGGCATCGAGTCGGCATTAAAGGAACCGTGCAAAATTCTGTATCTGGAAACGCCCACCAATCCAACGGTCAAAATAACGGACATTCGAAGGATGGCTGAGGCAGGCCATACCGCAGGAGCTCTTGTCGTTGTCGACAACACCTTCGCCACCCCGATTAACCAGAACCCGCTTCAGCTCGGCGCCGATCTGGTGCTTCACAGCGCCACCAAGTTTCTCGGCGGTCATGCCGACGCACTTGGTGGAGTCGTCTGCGGTTCCAGTGAGCTGGTCAAGCGCATTTATCACTATCGCGAAATTAACGGAGCGACCATGGATCCATGGGCGGCTTATTTGCTTCTCCGCGGGATGAAGACGCTGAAGCTTCGCGTCCGGCAGCAGGAAATCAATGCCATGGCAATTGCGAAGTACCTCCAAACCCGGGAAGAAGTGGAAGATGTCTACTATCCGGGACTGCCCACGCATAAACACCATGATATCGCCAGGCAGCAAATGAAAGGCTTCGGCGGAATGCTTAGCTTCTCTCTGAAAGGCGGCATGGATGCCGTAAAGATCATGTTGCCGAAACTGCAGTATGCGAACCGGGCAGCGAACCTCGGTGCTGTCGAGACCACGTATGGTCCGGCCAGAACGACCAGTCACGTGGAATGCACAGCTGAGGAGAGACAGGCGATGGGCATACCGGACGGCTTGGTGCGGATTTCTTGCGGCATTGAGGACACGGAGGATTTGATCGCCGATTTGGAGCAGGCGTTCGCTTTTCTTTCGGCATAAGACAGCGCGTGCTTAAGTCTGCTACGAAGACTGGCATACGGACAATAGAACGGAGTGAACTAGAGTCCGCGTCAACTTTACCATAGGGAAGAGAATATCGGAGGGACAGGCGAGTTATAAATAACATAGAGACGAGAGGACTCCGCGCATTGCGCGGATTTTCATTTAACCAACAAAACGGATAAGTTTCAAACGCATACTTTTCTAATATATTTCTAAGAGAAGAAACTCGCTTCGCTGCTTATAACGGGTCAGAACCGCGCGCCTTCTCGCGCAATTGGTTTGTGCGAAGCGAATGCCTTTTTTTCATGGTCGACAATTTGAGTGCAGGGAGGCGGTTATGTTGAAAGGCATTGTAACCGTACTGGGGAAAGACAAGATCGGCATTATTGCCAAAGTATGCACGTATCTCGCCGAGCATCAGGTGAACATTCTCGATATTTCCCAAACGATCGTTCAGGGCTATTTTAATATGATGATGATCGTGGATCTTTCAGGCGCAAACAAAACGTTTGAGGCGCTTGTCGAGGATTTGCGGCAAGTGGGACAATCGATCGGCGTGGAGATCAAGCTTCAGCACGAGGACATTTTCAACATTATGCACCGCATTTAACAGCAATGCGAATTGCAAGGAGGGGATTGCTGTGATTTCGCTCGTTGAAGCACAGGAAACGAACAAGATGATCCGCGAAATGAATCTGGATGTGCGTACGATCACGATGGGAATCAGCCTCATGGATTGCGCTCATTCGGATTTGCGTGTTTTCAGCCGAAAAGTATATGACAAGATTACGAAGACAGCCGAGAAATTGGTGAAAACCGGCGAGGATCTGGAAAAGCAATTCGGCGTTCCCATCGTCAACAAACGAATCTCCGTCACACCGATTTCCATTGCGGCCGGCGGTTTGAAGACCGATACGTATGTGCCGGTGGCGGAATTGCTGGATAAGGCGGCGAAGGAAGTCGGGGTCAACTTTATCGGCGGATTTTCCGCCCTCGTGCACAAAGGCTTCACTAAAGGGGACCGTATTCTGATCGACAGCATTCCGGAAGCGCTGAGCGTAACGGAGCGGGTATGCGCCTCCGTCAACGTTGGCTCATCCCGCAGCGGGATCAATATGGATGCCGTCAAGCTGATGGGCGATATTATTGTGCAGACGGCCGAGCGGACCCGGGACAGGGACTCGATCGGCTGTGCGAAGTTGGTGGTATTCTGCAATTCGGTGGAGGACAACCCGTTTATGGCGGGCGCTTACCACGGCGTTGGGGAACAGGAATGCGTCATCAATGTCGGGGTCAGCGGTCCGGGCGTTGTCAAGCGGGCCTTGGAAGAAGTCAGAGGCCGGGAATTCGAAGTGCTGTGCGAGACGATCAAACGAACCGCCTTCAAGATTACCCGGGTCGGTCAGCTCGTAGCCCAGGAAGCCTCCAAGCGATTGGGCGTTCCCTTCGGCATTATCGATCTGTCCCTAGCCCCCACTCCGGAGATCGGTGATTCCATTGCCGAAATTCTTCAGGTCATGGGGCTGGAACATGCCGGCGCTCCGGGAACGACCGCCGCTCTCGCCATTCTGAACGACAATGTGAAAAAGGGCGGCATCATGGCCTCTTCCTATGTAGGCGGTTTAAGCGGAGCGTTTATACCGGTCAGCGAAGACCACGGCATGATCGAGGCCGTTCAGCGCGGCGCGCTGACATTGGAGAAGCTTGAAGCGATGACGTGCGTATGCTCCGTCGGGCTCGACATGATTGCCATACCAGGCACTACGTCCAAAGAAACCATCTCCGGCATTATTGCAGACGAAGCCGCCATCGGCATGGTCAACAACAAGACAACCGCTGTACGGCTCATTCCGGTCATCGGCAAAGAGGTGGGGGATATGGTCGAATTCGGCGGCTTGCTCGGTTATGCGCCGGTCATGGCCGTCAATTCATTCGGATGCGGCAGCTTTATTGGCAGAGGAGGCCGTATTCCTGCCCCGGTCCACAGCTTTAAGAATTAAGTCGCATGGAAGGAACTGCTTCTTCCGTCATAACCAACCCCGATAACCGTCAGGTGAACTTCCCTGACGGATTTGTGCATTGCAGGGAATCTCACTAATGAAGGCAGTCCGATGCTAAGATAACACCAAATACAAGAGTTGACAGGACCAAACCATATAGTATACTTTTCCTTAAATGATATGTGATCAAATATATTCAATGTATTTCTCTTCTAAAGATGAAATACATTCAAGGAGAAGACTATGGAACAGACACGAAGGTTTTCATCCATCACGGAACAGGTTTACGATCAGCTGCATCGTGATATTATGCACGCAACACTGGCCCCGGGCCAGCGCATGACCATTCGGAAATTGGCGGAAATGTATGAAGTCAGCACGATGCCGATCCGTGAGGCGCTTCATAAATTATCATCCGAAGGTCTTGTCAAGTATGATCGCCGAGGGCTAACGGTTAATGCTCTTACGGAGGAAGAAATTAAACAAATTTATGAGGCCCGCATGCGGTTGGAATCTCTTTTACTCGTATGGGCGTCTGATCGGGCGACTGCAGAGGACATTGATAAGCTGGAACAACTCGTTCATGACATGGATCTTCATTCGAAAAACGATCGTGCCCGCTGGATGGAGTCGAATTATCACTTTCACATGGGGATGTATCAACTTGCAGGTTCGGAGCGTTTGCTTAACATGATTAGAAGTTTGTATACTTCAATCGAACCGTATTTATTTATGATTGAAACAACCCAGGATGTAGTAGATGCTTCACAAAACGAACATCACCTGATCGTGGATGCTCTAAAATCACATGATCATGCAAGGCTTGATCAGTTGATTCGATCCCATTTACAAGATGCGGCAGACACCGTTCTGAATGCGGATTCATCTGCGGGAGCCGAGAAACAAAACGAGACTGGGATGTAAGGGAGCTTCAACGTGCAGATCCAACGAATATTTCTCTCAATGCGCGCCTATCCCGGGCGCGCTCGTTGCGTTGCATTGGGGAATTCGTTGGTTTCTGTTCGTCTAAGTGTATATGTATTGTCAAGATTTTATTTATAGACGTGATATGTAATATATTATTACATATCACGTCTATTTTTTCTAACAAAATTGAAAAGGAATATTGACAAATTGTTTTGTGATCACGTATCATAAATATCATAAATAATCGATTTAGTCCTCCGATGAGGATGCGGCAAACGCTCCTGTATAGGAATTTACGAATCAGATCCTGGCGGACTTTAGATATCGAAATATCTAAATTGTGAGTAGAGTGAAATATTATCTTTAGGAGGAAGCAAATGGGTGAGAACGCGATAAACAAGGTGGCAATTATCGGCGCAGGAGTACAAGGCTCAATGCTTATTTTTCGTTCTGCAATCTATAACAAAGAAGTCTATGTGTTCGATCAAAAACAGGAGTTGATCGAACATGCCGTTCAAAAAGTTGGAGGCTGGGTTGACACCTATATCGAGCGGGGAAGATTGACCCAAAACCAGGCGGATGCGGCGCTTCAAAGAATCAACATCGCGGAAAGTTTAGAGCAAGCGGTAAAGCAGGCTGATATTGTCATCGAAACGGTTCCTGAAAACATTGAGTTAAAAACAAAGGTCTGGACAGCAATCGATTCGCTTGCCCCGGCAAAGGCGCTGTTGACTTCCAATAGTTCATCGATCCGGAGCTCTCAAATTAATGTCAATACAACAAGGAAGGATCGTACCTTCAGCGTAAATTTTGTTGTACCGATCCAAGATGATTTAGTCGAAGTGATGTGGAATTCCGATACCTCCGAAGAAACGAAAGATGCTGCCCTTCGATTCCTGAATTCCCAAAATCATCTTCCGATTGTGACGAAACATGAAATAAACGGATTTTCGCTGAACAGGGTATGGAGGGCGATCAAAAAAGAATGTCTGTTTCTCTGGTCGAATGGATATATCGATCCTGAAGATTTGGACAGAGCCTTTATGCTGGAATGGAGAACGTCAATCGGGCCTTTTGGCATAATGGACAAGGTAGGTCTTGATGTCGTTAGGGATATTGAGCTCAGGTACTATTATGAAACGGGAGATGCATCCGATCAACCGCATCAAGCATTGAATGAAATGGTAGAAAGAGGGCATTTAGGGGAAAAAAGCGGCAAAGGATTTTACCAGTATCCGGATCCGGCATATGCAAATCCGGAATGGCTTGACAATAAACAAGACAAAAGTGTAAATCAATATCAATCTTAATAGCGAAAAGTGCGATGTACTCCGGCCGGATCATTGGGCTTTTCAGTACAGCAATGGAGGTTAAGCGGAATGAGCAGCTGGAATTATACGAACTCTTATGAATGGATGGATCGGGTTACATCGATGGAGCCCTTGATTATTACTTGCTGCTGCAACGGGGGAATGCAGGGAAAGGAAACGCATCCCGATCTTCCGGAGACACCCGAGGAAATTGCCGACTCCGTATACGAAGCATACATAGCCGGGGCTTCCGTCGTTCACGTACATGGCAGAAACCCGCATAACCTTGGTGAGGTCACGATGGACCCGGAAGTACTGTATCGCATTAATGCGCTCATTCGCGAGCGATGCCCGGATATCATCATCAATAATACGACTGGCGGCGGTCCGACTACAACAATGGAGGATCGGATTCGCTGTCTGGAGGCGCTGCCCGAGATGGCGTCGTTGAACATGGGGCCAGATATGTCCCGTTTCGTCGTCAAAGCAAGGGAAGAGCCGCTGGATCATCCCCATCCCGCCCAGGAATACGATTTATGCATTCCGTTTACGTACGGCTTCATCGAACAACTGGCAGAGAGCATGCTGGAGAAAAGGATTATCCCCGAGATGGAGATGTACCATTCCGGCCAGTATTGGGTGGCGCAAAGCCTGATCGCCAAAGGACTGGTCAAGACGCCGTACTTGTTTCAGTTTGTGATGGGCTATCAGACGTCGACGTACCCGACGCCTGAGAATCTGATCCATATGGCTCGAGAATTGCCGGCCGGAGCGCATTTCGCCGTTGCCGGCATCGGCAAGTATCAATGGGCCATGACCACGCAGAGCATCTTGCTGGGAGGGCATGTGCGCGTAGGCTTGGAAGACAATCTATACTTGAAGCGAGGACTGAAGCTGAAGAATAATGCGGAAGCCGTCGCCAAGATCGCCCACATCTCGTGGGAGCTCAACCGCGATATAGCGACACCGCAGCAAGCGAGGGAAATGCTGGGTCTATCCGCCGTGCCGAGCCGCTATTGAGACAGAGGACACTTCCCGGCCGATTAAGGAGACAAGAAAACGATGAATATTTATGAATTCAACGGAAAAAAACCAGTAATCGCCGAAGGCGTGTTTATTGCCCCTACCGCAACCATTATCGGCGATGTCGTCATTGAGGAAGGCAGCAGCATCTGGTTCGGCGCCGTGCTGCGGGGAGATGCGGGACCGATCAGAATCGGGAAGTTCAACAACATTCAAGACAACTGCGTCATTCACATGACCGACTCCGGCACGACGATCGGCGACAGCAATACGGTCGGACACGGCGCAATCCTGCATAATTGCACAATCGGCCATCACAATGTGATCGGAATGAATGCGGTTGTTCTCGACGGCGCCGTTATCGAGAACGAAAGCGTTGTGGCGGCGGGCAGCGTCATTACGGGCGAAAGCCGTGTCTTGAGCCGTCAGCTTTATGCGGGTTCCCCCGGCCAATTCAAGAAGGAACTGTCAGGCAATTCCCTTTTGTGGGTGCAGCAAAGCGCCAAAGAATATGTAAAGCTGGTTGAACGCTATGGACTTCCGGGGAAGAAATACAGTAAAGGAATGAATCGTTATGACATTAAATGAAATCGAAATGGATCAACAAACATCATTTCAAGAAGATACGAAGAAGTTTAAATCGCGTCCGGTTGTAGCGACTTTTATCTTATTTGTAGGTTTCTTAGTACTTGTGCTTGGAATTGCAGGATCCATATCGTTTGGTGCTGCCGATATCGGCTTGAAAACAGTTTGGGCTGGGGTGTTTGAATTTAATCCCGACTTAACGACCCATCAAATTATTCAAGAACTAAGGCTGCCGCGGGTTATCGCAGCTGCGTTAGTAGGCGCATTTTTAGCCGTTTCTGGCGCCATTATGCAAGGGATGACACGAAATCCGCTTGCATCGCCGGACATAATGGGAGTAACAGCCGGATCTGCCTTTATGATTGCGATTGCCTTTGCCTTTTTTCCAGGCACATCTTATCTTGGTCTGCTGATGTGGTCTTTTGCCGGTGCAGGGATGGGGGTATGCCTCGTTTTTGCAATCGGCAGCTTTTCCAAAGGGGGATTAACTCCTGTAAAGATGGCATTGGCAGGAGCAGCTGTTACTGCGCTGTTGGATTCAATTTCCACTGCCATCGCCATCCATTTTCGCGTTGCACAGGATATTAGTTTTTGGTACGCAGGAGGTGTGGCAGGGACAAAGTGGATAAGCGTTCAGTTAATGATACCGGTAGCGGTCATTGGCTTATGTTTAGCTTTTATTCTCGCCCGATCCATCACCGTACTCAGCTTAGGAGATGATGTCGCAAAGGGATTAGGACAGAGCACCATCGTTGTAAAAGTAATCGGAACCATCGTGATCTTATTATTAACAGGAGCCGCCGTTTCGGTTGCTGGCACGATCGGCTTTCTTGGTCTGGTGATTCCTCATATTACACGTTTTTTAGTTGGAGTCGATTATCGCTGGATCATTCCATGTTCGGCCATTTTAGGGGCATTGCTCCTTGTTTTGGCGGATTTGGGAGCACGAATGATCAATCCTCCTTTTGAAACGCCTGTTGGTGCAATTACCGCGATGATCGGGGTACCGTTTTTTCTATACCTTGCTCGTCAGGAAAGGAGAGGATTGTGATGGAAGCAGTCAAGAAAACAATCAAAAAACCAATGTTTGTGATGGGGTTTCTTGCTGCCATTATTGTCCTTTCTTTTTTTATCAGCTTAAACACGGGTTATATAAGAATTTCCCCCCTTGATGTAATAAAAACTTTAGTCGGTGCCGGAACAGAAAAGGATCAGCTCGTTCTATTTGATTTCCGTCTGCCGCGGATGATCATTGCGTTATTAATTGGTGCCGGTCTCGCGATATCCGGTGCCATTTTGCAAGGGGTCTCGCAAAATGGTTTGGCGGATCCAGGGATATTAGGCATTAATGCAGGATCCGGGTTAGCGGTTGTTCTATTTATTTTTTTCTATCAAGGCTCTACCTACGGGCTTGGATCCTTTTCCATTTTTGTGATGCCGATTGCCGCTTTGGCAGGCGGCGCTTTGGCCGCATTTCTCATTTATATTTTTGCTTGGAAAAATGGAGTAACGCCAATCAGACTGATTCTAGTCGGAATTGGGATAAACGCAGCTTTTGGCGCAGCGCTCATTATTTTTCAGTTAAAAATGAATCCGAAGGATTTCATGAAAGCAACGATTTGGCTTTCCGGCAGCATTTGGGGAGCAAATTGGGAATTTGTCTTGGCCGTGTTGCCTTGGATTTGCATCCTGATTCCCTTCACGATCTACAAGGCTCGTTATTTGAATGTTTTGAATCTTGGAGATCAAATTGCCACTCAACTAGGAGCTGCAGTGGAGCGTGAAAGAAGAACCTTGCTGTTATTGGCTGTTGCTTTAGCAGGAGCATCCGTTGCGGTCGGTGGCGGAATTGCCTTCTTGGGCCTAGTAGCTCCTCATTTGGCAAGAAAGGTTGTAGGTCCGAAGCATCAGGTGCTGCTGCCAACATCGGCTTTGATGGGAGCCTTGCTGCTGCTAGTTTCAGATACAATCGGGCGCAATATTCTGGCTCCATCTGAAATACCTGTCGGACTTGTCGTTTCAGCATTAGGCGCTCCATACTTTATCTACCTATTAATCAAAGTCAACTAAGAAGGAGGTGTTCAATTGATCAATGAAATGGACGCCCAAAAGGAAGGCGCAACGATTGCGAAGGTTATTCGAGAGCGCCGTTCGATAAGAGACTTTAAACCAGATCCAATTTCTGTCGAGCTTGTGATTGAATTGCTTAACGATGCAGTATGGGCACCCAATCATGGTCTGAGGGAACCTTGGCGATTTATCCTATTTCAAGGCGAAGGCAAAAAGAAATTTGCCCATGCTGTTATTGAAACGTATACAGCCGAAAATAAAGCGAAATGGGAACAGCAAATGCTGAAGTATTATCTGGATGTACCGCTTCACTTGGTTGTTGTGATGAAGGAGGATCCTAGGCAGAAGAAATGGGAGGAAGATTTCTCGGCCACTTCAGCGCTCATTCAGAACTTTCAACTGCTAGCTTGGGAAAAAGGCGTTGGTGTTGTATGGAAAACGAATGACTACAATTTGGAGCCTAGTTTTCATAAGGCAGCTGGAATTAAGCCAGGGGAGAAGATAGTAGGCACACTACACATTGGATATTTTGAAAAAGCACCAAAACCGGCGCCGCGAACAAAAGCGGAAGAGAGATTGACAATCATCAGTGGTAATTGAGAAATACTTCATAAATCTAACCAATAAAAATGAAGGAGAAATGAAAATGAAAATGAAACAAAATGGGAAGAAACTATCGTTCTATCTGTTACTTTGTCTCACATTACTATTAAGTGCGTGCTCTGGAACCTCAAACAAACAAGAGGAACCTGCTGCTCAATCGACAAATTCATCAAGTGCCAACAAAGAACCTCTTGTACAACAGCATAAATATGGAGAGACTATCGTCCCTGAAAATCCTCAAAGAATTGTGTCAATAGCTCTTGATGATATGTTGCTTTCTTTAGATTTGCCAATTGTATATGCCAGCACTTGGGGTGAAAATCATTATCTTGCAAATAAGTTGAAAGAGAAAAATGTTGAGGTTGATAATGTACTGGACAACATCATTAATTTCGAAAGGATACTTGCTGCGGCACCGGATTTGATTATTGCAGCAGATTGGATAGAACAAGCAGATTACGACAAACTAAGTAAGATTGCTCCGACATTATTATTTGTAAGAGATGAGTGGCAATTAGAGATTGTAAAGATTGCACAGTATACAAACAAAGAAGAGCAGGCGCAGACTGTATTAGAAGCCAATCTAAAGCAAGCTGAGCAAGCTAGAGAAATGATCAAGCAGGCATCTAAAGAGAACGCGACTGTCGCATTTTTGCGTACAAATGACAAGACCGCCTTTTTGTGGTTTCCATTTCCAAAGGAATCTGCGGAAAAGAATTATATTGATGTTTTGTATAATGAATTAGGTATGGAACCAGATCGTTTAACGGGTGAATTAATGAAACAAAATCCAAATGAACAGTATGGTGTAGAATTGTCTCTTGAAAAACTGCCTGAAATAGACGCTGATTATTTGTTTGTAACCGCAGGATCGTCTGGTAAATCGGAGGAATCAAATAAGAAGATGCTGGATAGACTTGCTGAAATCGAAAAGCTGAAAGTATGGCAAGAGATCCCTGCAGTTAAAAATGGACATGTCTATAAAGTGTCGGCTAGACACTGGATGACAAATGGTCCTTACGCAGATGAAATGAAGATCAATGATGTCGTTCAATCATTGACAAAATAAACGATTTGATGCTTTCGTGAACATGCGGATCCTGTAGCTGCTGCCGGTAAGCTTGTGCGATCGCGGGCAGGCGAAGATGGCGCAAGTTGTCGAAGGTGCCACTCCGTCGCTGTCCGATTAACCGGCAGCAGCTTACGAAGGAAATGTTACGATTTGAGAGGGGTTCACAAATGGAATTTATTTATATTGACGGGGCAAAGGAAGTACAAGGACATTATGCTCCAGCTACAAAAGCAGGAAATTTGATCTGTATTTCTGGTCAACTGCCTATTAATCCTTATACAGGGGAAAAGTGCATTGACGGAATTAAGGAACAAACCCAACAAGTACTCCTTAACATTGATGCAGTATTAAAAGCCGCAGGCGCAAACAAAAATGATGTCATGAAAATGACCATCTATATTGCGGATATCTCTTATTGGAGTGAAGTAAACGAGATGTATGCAAAGTTTTTTGGTGAGCATAAACCTGCAAGAGCAATTGTTCCTACAACTGATCTGCACTATGGTTTTCAAATCGAAATAGAAGCGATTGCCTACAAAGAAAGTTAAAAAAGGAGGATTAAGAATAATACTTAAAGGAGAAGAAACAATGAACTATATTTGCGAAACATGCGGCTCATTATTCGATATAAAGAGCAACGTTTGGAAATGTAATTGCGGCGGATTGTTGCGTTTAGAATATAAAAAAAAACCATTAGATTTTAATTCTACAGCTCTGTCGAGGAATCATTCTTTATGGAAATACATCAATGCTCTTCCTTTTGATGAAAAGGATCCTTGGAATGAGGTAACGATGGGAGAAGGTGGCACTCCGTTAATTTTAGTGGAACCCCATTTATATGCAAAAGCCGATTACTATATGCCTACGCTTTCTTTCAAGGATAGAGGAGCAGTTGTCGTTATTGCGATGGCAAAAAAATGGGGTGTGAAAAAGGTGGTTGTCGATAGCAGCGGGAATGCGGGCACCTCAATTTCAGCTTACAGTGCACGAGCAGGGATGGAGTGTGAAGTATTCGTACCTTCTTCGACTTCGGATAAAAAATTGAAGCAAATCGAAGCGCATGGAGCAACCATTCATAAAATACAAGGAAGCCGGGAGGATACTGCGGAAGCAGCCATTCATAAAGTGGAAAGTGAACATTTATTTTATGCTAGTCACATTTACAACCCCTTATTTTGGGAGGGAACGAAAACCTACTTTTACGAGGCGTTTGAACAACTCGACGGAAATATGCCTGAGGCTTTTGTTGTACCCGTCGGGAACGGTACTTTGCTGATGGGGGCATATATAGCTTTTCAGGAAATGGTGGCTTGGGGTGTCATTGATAAAATGCCAAAGATATTAGCTGTACAAGCAGAAAATTGTGCTCCTATTGTAAATGCTTTTGCAAGAGGGGAGAAAACAGTAGAACCATGCAGAAATATCGGCACCATAGCTGAAGGAATTGCGATCGCCGCCCCTGCAAGAGGCAGAGAAATCATGGAGGCGATTCAAAAAACAAACGGTGACATCATTGGGGTATCTGAGGAAAAGATATTAGACGCAAGACAAAAATTAGCATCGAAGGGCATTTATGTGGAAATTACATCTGCGGCGAATTATGCAGGTTATTTAGATTATGTTAAGAAATATCCCGAACTGAAAAACAAGAACATCGTTCTACCTTTATGTGGAGCTGGAATTAAAACATGAAGATCAAAGAAAAACACAATCTCAGAAAACCTACCGGCCCTTATATCGTAGGATGTACGTACTTAACTTATGAATATAATCCAGATGAAAATGACGATCATAAACGAATGATTCCATGCCTATGTTTTTATCCTGCTAAAGGGATCGGCGAAGGGGAACTGAAAAAATATGTCAGTGAGAGTATCCTTCCGGGAACGAGCGGCATTGTAACGAATTCATATATGAACGCTCCTATAGGTGATGGCAAGCACCCTCTTCTCCTTTTTAGCCATGGATTAGGCCTTTTTTGTGAAGCCAATACCGTTCAATTCGAGGAACTCGCATCCCACGGTTATATTGTATTGAGCATTGGTCATCCAGGTGGAGGTTTATATGAGTTGCCGAATAGCGGGATTTTAATGCTTGATATGGAAAAGCTTGATGCAGATTTAAAAGCTGACGATGAAAAAGCTATGAACATTCTTCCTGATTACACCACATGGGTCACCCATGGAGCTGGCAAAACAGCGAACATCAAGGAACACCGCGAATACTATAACAGAATCATCGACCATCTACCCGGACGTGTGGCTCACACTGAAATATGGATAAAAGACAGTCTTGTTGCCCTTGACATGGTTCTGAATGAAGCTGAGCAGGGAAGTTCTATGCTATATAACCGTGTCGATAAAGAAAATGTCGGCGCTTTTGGAATGTCTTTCGGCGGCTCTACTGCCCTTAACCTGACACATTATTCTGACATCATTAAAGCTAGCGCGAATCTTGACGGTCTTTACTATAGCCCCATCTGGCAAGAACCTATAAAAAAACCGATCATGCTCCTGCAAAAAGATGTGAGGCAGCTTCTAACCTTTCCTTTTTTAAACGCTGAAAGTAACGCCTATTTGGTAACGGTTAAAAACAGCACACATATGAACTTTACAGATTACAACGAATTGTTGGCTGAAAACTATATTTCTAAAACAACAGTATGGAATAAGGAAGTCGAGCTCGCGATGCTTGGAGAAATAAACCCTGATCGAATGGAAAGCATTCTCAATATATTGCTGCTTGATTTTTTTAATAAATACCTTAAGGGTGTAGATTCTCAAGTAATAGACAAAGATGATGATTTATCAGAAGATGTGATTGTAAATAGAAAAGGAGTTCTAAGAAATGATAAAATCTGAATATTCATTTATTGATACGCCTGCGCTTTTAATTGATGAAAAAATAATGTTGGAAAATTTAAGGTTTATGCAAGAAAAAGCGAATCAATACAATGTGAATCTGCGTCCTCATACAAAAACCCATAGAATGCCGGAACTGGCTAAACTTCAATTAAAGTTAGGCGCCTCCGGAATCACAGTTGCCAAAGTAGGAGAGGCGGAAGTGATGGCTGAAAATGGTATCAAAGATATATTTATAGCAAATGAAATCGTCGGTATTTCGAAATTAGAGAGAATCAAAGATTTAAATAGGGAAATAAAGATAAGAATCGGAGTAGACAGCGAATATCAAATCGATCAGTTAGAAACCGTATTTAAAGACGAAGAAAAACCGATCGAAGTGCTGATTGAAATTGAGGTTGGTGAAAACAGATCCGGGGTCATTACGGACGACCAGATTATTCATCTTAGCAAGTATATTCAGACAAAAAATAAAGTCGTGCTCAAAGGTGTTTTTTCACATGAAGGACATACGTATAAAGCGAAAAATGTTGAAGAATGTATACATCTTTCATTAGAAAGTCAAGAAAGGACTCTGCGAGCTGGACAAATCGTTCGGGATTTAGGAATAGATATCGATACAATCAGCATAGGCGCCACTCCTGCGTTGATGCATTCGAAAATACTGGAAGGAATTACGGAAATCAGAACGGGAACCTATATTTTTATGGATGTTGGACAAGGAAGCGCAATTCAAGATTATAGCAGATGTGCGGCTACTGTATTGGCTACGGTTATAAGTAAACCAACGGAGGAAAGAGTTGTTTTGGATGCTGGCGCAAAAGCGTTAACCTCTCAAAATCGAACGGAAGGAATATGTTCCACTCATGGATTCGGACTCATAAAAGGATCAGATAACGTTAGATTAAGCGGTGTATTTGATGAGCATGGCTTGATTTATGATAAGGGATTCAGAAGGATGATTGAAATTGGAGATAAAGTAGAAGTGATTCCAAATCATATCTGTCCAACCTGTAATTTATATGAAAAAGCGTATCTGGTATCAAACGGAACCATATTAGAGGAAATACCCGTATTAGGGAGAGGGAAATCGCAATAAACATGTCTATTCCAACGAAAATCGGGAGGATCATGAATGTCAAAGGGAAAAGAAACGAGTAACGTCAAATTGTTGACGGCGGATCGCTTAATAACTGGCGACGGGGAGAGTGTGATTCACGGAGCGGCTATATGCCTTGATGAGCAAGGTGAAATCGTTGAGGCGGGAACAGAAGAGGAACTATTGCAACGCTATCCCGAAGCTTCGATTACTCGTTACGAAGGCAGTACCATTCTGCCCGGTTTGATCGATCTGCACCTTCATATCGGATATTACTGGGACCAACCTGATTTCTTAAAGTATAACGATGGGCTCATTGCCCTGATGGCAGCGGCTAATTTGAAAGAGGCGCTTTCTCATGGCGTGACAACCATTCGTGATGCGAATGACCCGGGTGGACTGTGCGAAACAATGAAACATGCCCAAAGAAAAAAGTTTATCGTAGCTCCGCGAATCTATCACGTGAACAAGGGAATTATTATGACGGGGGGGCATGCTTGGCAATTAGAGGCGGCAATGCGGGAGGCGAACGGTCCATGGGAGGTACGTACTGCCGTACGTGAACAGGTGAAGGCCGGAGCGGATTGGATTAAAATCTTAACCAGTCATCGAACCCCGACACCGGAGTTTACTCAGGAAGAACTGGATGCGGCTGTGGATGAAGCCCGTCGCTTAGGAAGGAAGTCCTGTGTTCACGCATCCTTGCCGTTGTCTATCGACATGGCCATTAAAGCCGGATTTGACACGATAGAACACGGAACGTTTATGTCAGTAGAACAAGCGAAAAAAATGGCGGATAAAGGCATCGTTTGGGTACCTACTTTGATTACTTTCTTTCAAATCGCAGAACACTATCGACGATTTATTGTGAACACGGAGAAGGATATCGAGTGGGATGGGGATTTCTATATAGCGTCCGAAAAGGCGTATCGGGAAAACTTCGCCCACCTGTTGGAGACAGGTGTAAAGGTTGCAACCGGTACGGACATCGTTTTGCCAGGATACCCGCTCGCTCCTGTGGCTGATGAGATTGCGCTAATGGTTGAACTGGGCATGAACCCGATTCAAGCTATTCAAGCGGCAACGCAGACAGCTGCGGAGGTTCTGGATCAAGGTCATCGGATTGGTTTGCTTGAAACGGGCTATCTTGCTGATATTTTGGTGGTAAAAGGCGACCCGTTGATTGATATTAAAGCCCTTCAAGAAGTGCAGGAAGTATTTATGGAGGGCAAATCCGTGTTTGCAAGAGAATAATCGATTGATGTTTCATGGGGAGATTGACGATATGAAAAAGCTTCCGACGAGAACGGAGATTCAATTAGAGGATACATGGAGATTAGAGGATATTTTTTCTACTGACGAAGAGTGGGAAAATGAATACGAAGCGGTTAAAGAATTCATACCGGAAGTAACGGAGTTTAAAGGAAAACTTGCTGATGGGGCCGAACTCCTTGCTCGTGCTTTACAAAGACAGGATCAATTATTAGTGCGTCTTGGAAAGCTCTATACCTATGCGCAAATGCGCAATTTTCAAGATACGGCAAATGCATTTTATCAAGGGTTATATGATCGTATCAAAAGTCTCTATTCTCAAGCAGAAAGCACCCTTTCCTATATTGTACCGGAAATCCTTTCTATTGATGAAGAACGCATTAAAGGGTATTTAAAAGAAAGTAAAGAGCTTTCTTTATATAAGCATGCGCTTGAAGAAATGAATTTGCAAAGACCCCATGTACTTTCGGCAGAGCAGGAAGCCTTATTGGCTCAAGCTTCCGAAGTATTTGACGCTTCAAGTCATACATTTGGAATGATCAACAATGCCGACCTGGAATTTCCATCGATTAAAGATGAAGATGGGAAGGAGGTAGAAGTTACGCATGGCCGCTATAAAAGCTTTCTTGAAAGCGAAGATCGAAGAGTTCGTCATGAGGTCTTTAAAGCTGTTTATGATACATACGGCAAGTTTCGCAATACCTTTGCGAGTACATTGGCTGGAAACGTCAAAAAAAATAATTTTCATGCACAGGTTCGAAACTATCAATCAGCTCGCCATGCAGCGTTAGCCGCAAATCATATCCCGGAAAGTGTCTATGTCAACCTTGTCGAAACGATTCAGAAATACTTGCCATTATTACACAGGTATGTAAAGCTGCGCAAAAAGGTGCTGGGTGTAAACGAACTCCATGTCTATGATTTATATGCGCCGTTAATGAAAAATATAAAAATGAAGATTGGCTATCATGAAGCAAAGGATTTCATTATAAAGGGGCTCGCTCCTCTTGGTGAGGAATATAATCAAGTATTAAATGAAGGGTTTGCCAACCGTTGGGTAGATGTACATGAAAATAAAGGGAAAAGAAGCGGCGCTTTCTCATTGGGAGCGTATGGAACAAATCCATACGTATTAATGAATTGGCAGGATAATTTGAAAAGCCTTTTTACTTTAGCACATGAATTCGGACATTCTGTGCATAGCTACTACACTAGTAAAACACAACCATTCCGTTATGGAGATTACTCGACCTTTGTTGCGGAGGTTGCCTCTACATGTAATGAATCGCTTTTAAATGATTATTTATTAAAAACGATTCAGGATGAGCAGATCAGATTGTATTTATTAAATCATTTCTTAGACGCATTTCAAAAAACAGTATTCCGTCAAACGATGTTTGCTGAATTCGAGCATTTCATCCATATAAAGTCTCAAAATCATGAAGCGTTAACAGCAGATTTATTTACGAAAGAATACGATGCCTTAAATAAAAAGTATTTCGGTGCAGAAGACATTGTTGTTGATGAAGAAATCGGATTAGAATGGGCGCGTATCCCACACTTTTACATGAACTATTATGTGTACCAATATGCAACAGGCTTTAGTGCGGCAACGGCCTTAAGCAAACAAATTTTAGAAGAGGGAGCGCCGGCTGTAGAAAGATATATCGAATTTTTGAAATCAGGAAACTCCGATTATCCGATTGAAGTGTTGAAGAAAGCTGGGGTAGATATGACAACTGCAAAACCTATCGAAGAAGCATGTAAAGTTTTTGAGGAAAAGTTGGCTGAAATGGAAAGCTTACTATCGTAATGAAACAACATGTCATAAACGAATAGCAAAAAGGAGAAAAAAATGAATCAACAGACCTTGCAGATGTTCAAAACACTGACAGAGCTTCCCGGTACTTCAGGAAATGAGCATTTGATACGTCAATATATGCGAGAGAAACTCGGCTTATATGCGGACGCGATCGTTCAAGATCGTCTGGGAAGCATATTCGGAGTTAGAAATGGTCCGGAAAAGGGTCCAACGATTATGGTTGCAGGACATATGGATGAAGTAGGGTTCATGGTGACTTCGATTACTGAAAATGGAATGATCCGCTTTCAAACGCTTGGCGGCTGGTGGAACCAAGTGTTATTAGCTCAGCGGGTACAAATTATTACGGACAAGGGGCCTATTATAGGGGTGATTGGGTCTATTCCGCCTCATTTATTAGATGAAGTAAAGAGAAGCAAACCGATGGAAATAAAAGAGATGTTAATCGATGTAGGTGCCGACAACAAAGAAGAGGTTCAACAAATGGGAATTAAGCCAGGTCAACAAATTACCCCCATCTGCCCATTTACACCTATGGCGAATCCGAAAAAAATTTTAGCGAAAGCGTGGGACAATCGCTATGGATGCGGTTTAGCGATTGAATTGCTTGAAAGTGTTAAAGATGAAACGCTTCCCAATATTCTTTATTCAGGTGCAACAGTCCAGGAAGAGGTAGGGTTTAGAGGAGCACAAACGGCAGCAAACATGATTAAACCAGATCTCTTTTTTGCATTAGATGCAAGTCCCGCCAATGATATGGCCGGTGATAAAAACGAATTTGGCCAATTAGGAAAAGGTGTTCTGCTAAGAATATTGGATCGTACTATGGTAACGCATAGAGGGATGAGGGAATTTGTGTTGGACACAGCGGAACAAAATGATATCCCTTATCAATATTTTGTTTCTCCAGGCGGGACAGATGCAGGAAGCGTTCATCTTTCGAATGAAGGAGTTCCAAGTGCTGTTATCGGAATTTGTTCTCGTTATATTCATACCCACGCATCGATTATTCATGTGGATGACTATGCAGCCGCAAAGGAATTATTAATTCAATTGGTGAAATCGTGCGATCAATCGACTGTAAATACCATTTGCGAAAATGGTTGAATTTCTAAGATGTCGATTGGAGAGGAAGGAATGAAAAACGATGAGAATTGCAATTGGGCAATTGGCTCATGAAACGAACACTTTTTCAAATCAGATTACAACGAAAGAAATGTTTGAAAGTTTCGAATGGGATCATGGGCAACAGATTTTGGAAAGAAATTCTGGGGTTAGGACTTACTTAGGCGGAATGATCGATCAATGTTTGCATTCGAAAATAGAGCTGGTCCCATCATTTTCTACTGCTGCATATCCATCGGGCATCATAACTAGAGAGACTTATGAGATGATAAAGGATGAACTACTATCTAACATCAAAGCAGCCGGACAGTTAGATGGAATTTGTCTGGTTCTTCATGGAGCGGGAGTTGCTGAAGGAATAGATGATTTAGAAGGAGAGTTTTTGAAGGAATTACGAAAGGTCGTTGGCTATGATATACCTATCGTCTGCACGCTGGATTTACATGCTACCATGACGGATCAAATGATCCAAGAAGCAGATGCGCTTCTTGGATGCAATTTGTATCCGCATACGGACATGTATGACCGCGGAGTCGAAGCGATTCAACTGCTTGAGAAGATTCTGAATGGCGAAGTTACGCCTGTCATGCACCTAACCAAACTGCCTCTATTGATATCCCCGGCGACCACCGATCAGTCTCCGGCAAAAGAGATTAATGAGTATTGTTGGGAGTGGGAGAAAGAAGTCGATATCCTTGATTGCACGTTTTTCCATGGATTTCCCGCTTCGGACGTTCCGGATTCCGGTGCTGCAATTCTAACCATTTCGAATGATAACCTTTCGTTAGCGAAACAGGCAAGTGAAGATATCGCAACAAAGGTATGGCTGAATAAGGAAAGATTTGTTCCGGAAGCGCTGACACCTGAAGAGGGGATCAAGCTCGCGCTTTCCCATAAGGACTATCCTATTGTAATCAATGAAACTTCAGATAATCCAGGGGGGGAGCACCGGGTGATGGGACCTATTTATTAAGGGCATTACTTAAAGAAAACGCTCCTCAGACATGCTTCGGCTTCATATGCGATGCTGAAGTAGCGGAATTGGCGCATCTGTCAGGGTCGGGTACTTATATTGATGTAGAAATAGGCGGGAAAACAGATCCTTTGCATGGAAGTCCCCTTACGATTCGAGCTTATGTGAAGACCTTAACCGATGGCAGATTTATACTGTCTACGCCGATGGGACAAGGTTATCAGACGGATTTGGGTAAATCTGTCCGTTTAAAAGTAGGGAATGTTGATCTTATTGTCTGCTCTGCAAGGTCTCAAACGTATGATGAACAAATTTTTGTCCTTCATGGGATTGATGTAACGAAGTATAAGATTGTGGCTTTAAAGTCTGCGCAGCATTTCCGCGCCGCTTTTCAACCGATTGCAAAAGAGATTATTACCGTAGATTCGCCAGGATTAACGACAGCAAAACTAGATACATTACCGTATAAAAGAATCATGAGGCCTATTTATCCATTAGACAGGATGGAGAGGAATTAGAACTTCCTTTCGGTATCTGTGAAGAGCGTGCCTTCGCCGTAGAGGTTTGGTTTCAAAAATTAATTGACTGTAAGCAAATAGATATAAGGAGCAACTCTCGATGAAAGACGTTCGTTTCGGCAGAAAAACGGTCGGTGAATGGGAAGCGGAATACCCATTGCTGCAGGAGCTTATTTCAACCCGGGAGGTAATGTGACTTAATTCCAAGCATGAAGCGTTCGAAAGCGGGATAAAACAAATTTCGTTAAATGAAACGGACATACGAGATGCTGAGGAGAGGTTGCGGCGATTCGCGCCGTACATTCGCAAAGCGTTTCCCGAAACCGAACGCTCAGGAGGAATCATTGAATCCCATGTCGTCCCGATCCCGTCCATGAAACAAGCTTTGGAAGCGATGGCCGCTCAATCCATGGACGGACGTTTCCTCCTGAAATGCGACAGCCATCTCCCGATATCAGGCTCCATTAAAGCAAGAGGCGGTATCTATGAGGTTCTGAAACATGCGGAGGATTTATTGCTCCAGCATCAATTGCTAACGGTGAATGACGATTACTCGGTTCTGGATCGCGATAATTTCCGGAATTTCTTCGCCCGTTACTCCATCTCGGTAGGCTCGACCGGCAATTTGGGTCTGAGTATCGGAATCGAAACCAAGCGTAGGACGTAAATGTTGGGATATCATGAATTTGAATTCAATAAGTCCGCTCATTATCGGCTTCAGAGACAATATCTAGGGTATTGCTAAAGTGAATTTGATGCAATAGAGCTGATATTTGGAATTTTAAGTTGTTCATGGAATTTTATTTCGTGACGGAGGGTTGAAAATGAATCAACTGCATACAAAACAACTGGATATCTCTTATGCTGACAGAATGATTGTGAACAACTTGAACTTGTCCATTCCAATGGGGAAAATTACGGCACTTGTTGGCGCCAACGGATCCGGGAAATCAACGATATTGAAAACGATGGCCCGTATTATGAAACCATCAGGCGGTGGCGTATTTCTTAACGGCAAGTCGATCCATAGCCAGTCAACGAAAGAAATTTCAAAGCAGCTTGCTATATTGCCGCAAAGCCCAACTGCCCCTGATGGGTTGACAGTGTCAGAGCTCGTTTCCTACGGACGGTTTCCGCACCAGAAAGGTTTCGGTTCTCTAAAGAAGGAAGACAAGGAGATTGTCAACTGGGCGGTACAGGCAACGGGTTTGGAGACTTTCTCCAACAGGCCTATCGATCAGTTGTCCGGGGGACAACGGCAACGGGCATGGATTGCGATGGCGCTGGCTCAGGAAACGGATATGTTGTTTCTCGATGAACCGACGACGTACCTCGACATGACCCATCAGTTAGAGGTACTGAAGTTGCTGCAACGATTGAATGCGGAACAAGGACGTACAATTGTAATGGTCGTACATGACCTGAATCACGCAACCCGATTTGCACAGCATATGGTAGCGATCAAACAAGGGGTCGTCGTCAGCGAAGGAACGCCGCAAGAGGTAATAACACACGACGTGCTGCGGAATGTATTCGGCATTGAAGCGGATGTCGTCTATTGTTCGAGGTCGGGAGTACCACTTTGCTTGCCTTATGAGTTGGCCGGCATGCAATCCGAATCTGACAAAGTAACCGGACAAGTCAAACAGCATAGTCCCCTTGAAGAGACGTCGGCATAGAGGAAGAGGTTGGGGTGATGCAATTTGGCTCCTTATGAGAGATTTTTGCGACAGGAATTGGTGATGGATGCAGACAGTCGCATCCGCGAGTTTGATTCCCCCGAGTTAATTTAGACAAGCTGCTTGTTCTGTGTGGTTCAGCAGGCAGAGGATCATCTACGGTAATGGGTGGCGTTATTGTCTCCTGTCTTGAATGGGGGAGAACAAATTAATGATATTATTGGAATAAATATGAAGTTAAAGACGGTTCGTTTTACAAAGTCTATCAAACTTCACTTCAACAAATGACGGATTTGAGATTGGCTGCCTATATGGTCGGTTTGAAGCGTGTAGTTGAAGCGGTCAAATTGCGCGGATGGTTATAAATGGAGAGATGAAAAATGGTTCAATCGATTGACCGCGTCATGCAAATCGTTCAGATCCTGTTGTCTGATGATAATCGTTCGGGCTGGTCTCTCTCCGATATCGCCATGTGGTTTGGAATACCGAGGAGCACGACATATCGTTTGATCCGTTCGTTATTGAGAAACGATCTCGTGGCGCAAATTCCCGAAACCTAGCGTTACAAAGCCGGACCCAAATGGATGGAAATCGGACTCCGTCAGCTGGAGCAGATAGATCTGCGCGCCGTTGCGAGACCTGTCATGGAACGTTTTGCGAGTGAAGTAAAGGAAAGTGTTTATTTAAGTCTTCCCGGCAACAATGACGCCTTCATGATCGACAGGGTCGAAAGTCCGGGGTCTGTTCGGGTGATCGACAATCTGGGCGAGCGGATCCCGCTATATATCGGAGCTCCGAACAAGTCGATGCTGGCGAATATGGATCCGAAAGTAGCGGAAGCCATACTTGTCGAGTTGATCGAGGATAACGAGAAACGGCTCGAATTGTTCATTGAGCTTCACGAGATCAGAAAGGCGCGATATTGTATCAGCTACGGGGAAAAGTCGGAAGGAACGGCTTCCGTGGCCTCCCCCATTATCGGGTTTGGTCAAAAAGTAATCGGCGCGCTCAGTGTCGGGATCATCAGCTATCAGATTTCCGAAGACCGGCTCTCCTATTTGGCCAATCAAGTCATTCGGAATGCGGATGAGATTTCAAAGAAGTTGGGCGGATAATGCAACCGATTGATGTGATTGGATTAATGACGGAAATTTGTTCTGTAATACGGAAAATAGTTTTAAATAACAGGAGGCGATCCGAATGTCGGTCATGCGCAGTATATTGCTGCAAATGTCCCAAAACAAGACAGCAACGCGGGCGGCGCGAAAGTACGGTTTGCGAATGGGCGCCGAGCGATTCGTAGCGGGAGAGACGCTGGAAGCCGCTATTAAGAAGGTGCGCGAATTGAACGGACTCGGACTGATGGCAACGCTCGACCATCTCGGGGAGTTCGTCTCCAGCGAAAGCGAAGCGAACGCTGCAGCCAAAGACGTAGTGCGCGCAATAGAAGACATCGGCTCGACCGGCGTGAATTCTAACGTTTCGGTCAAGCTGACGCAACTTGGACTCGATATTTCGTACGAATTGTGCAGAAACAATATGCGGACGATTGTGTCGAAAGCGAAGCAGCTTGGCAATTTTATCCGCATCGACATGGAGGACTATACCCGCAATGAACCTGCCATCACCATGTTCAAGGAGCTTCGCGCCGAATTTGGATGCCACGTCGGTATCGTGCTGCAGGCGTACTTGTACAAGACGGAGTCGGATATGGAGCGGCTCCATCCGCTCGCACCGAATTACCGGCTCGTCAAAGGCGCGTACCAGGAATCGTCGGATGTTGCCTTTCCCTTCAAGGTCGACGTCGACCACAATTTTATCCATATCATTGAAAAACAGCTGCAAAGCGGGCACTACGCGGCCATTGCGACGCACGACGAACAGATCATCAATCATGTCAAGGCATATGCTTCGAAAAACGGCATTCCGAATTCGCAGTTCGAATTTCAGATGCTGTTCGGCATCCGCACCCAGCTTCAGCAGCAGCTGGCGGGGGAAGGCTACGCGGTCCGCGTCTATGTGCCGTACGGCATGGACTGGTACGGGTACTTTATGCGCAGGCTGGCGGAGCGGCCGGAGAACTTGAACTTTGTATTGAAGTCGATGTTCAGGCGTTAACGCACCCATGTCGTCCCGACGAAACAAGAAGAGAAGAGAGGGAAAAAGCATGAAGAATCTGGCGGATCAAACGATCGAACAAACGGAGCGTCTCGGCGCCCATAACTATCATCCGCTTCCGATTGTCATCGCCAAGGCGGAAGGCGTCTGGGTCGAGGACTCCGAAGGAAAGCGCTATATGGATATGCTGAGCGGTTATTCCGCTCTGAATCAGGGACACCGGCATCCGCGCATCATTCAGGCGCTTGTGCAGCAAGCGGAGCGCGTCACGCTGACTTCCCGGGCGTTCTACAATGAACCGTTCGCGGAGCTGCTCGAATTATTGACCGGCTTAACCGGCAAAGATATGGTGCTGCCGATGAACACCGGTGTGGAGGCGGTCGAAACGGCGGTGAAAGCGGCTCGCCGCTGGGGATACCGCGTGAAGGGCATCCCGGCCGGTCAGGCGGACATTATCGTGTGTGCCGGCAATTTCCACGGCCGCACGGTCACCGTGACCTCTTTCTCGTCGGAACCTGATTACAGGGACGATTTCGGACCGTTTACCCCCGGATTTACGATCGTGCCGTATGGCGACCTGGAGGCGCTGGAGAGGGCGATTACGCCGAACACGGCGGCGTTCCTTGTCGAGCCGATTCAAGGGGAAGCGGGCATTGCCATCCCTCCGGACGGTTATCTGCGCAAGGCCACGGCTCTCTGCCGCAAGCGCAACGTTCTTCTGATGGCCGATGAAATTCAGACCGGCTTCGGACGTACCGGCAAACGGTTCGCCTGCGACTGGGAGGAAGTCGTTCCCGACGTCTACATTATGGGCAAAGCGCTCGGCGGCGGAGTTCTGCCGGTGTCGGCCGTGGCTGCGGACAGCGGCATCCTAGGCTTGTTCGAGCCGGGGTCGCACGGTTCCACCTTCGGCGGAAACCCGCTGGCGAGCGCGGTGGCGGCAGCCGCCCTGCGCGTTACCGAGGACGAGAAGCTGGCCGAGCGGTCGCTCCGCCTTGGCGGCGAGCTCATCGCAATGCTGCGCGAGATCCGTCATCCGGAAATCGTCGACATCAGGGGCAGAGGCTTGTTCGTGGCGATTGAAACGCGCGGCCCTGCGCGGCCTTACTGCGAACAACTGAAAGAAGCGGGGCTGCTGTGCAAGGAAACGCACGAGCGGGTCATTCGGCTAGCGCCGCCGCTCGTCATTTCGGAGTCCGATTTGCGATGGGCCGCCGAACGAATCGCGGCCGTATTTCAACTAATCTAAAGAAAGCGAGGCAACAAGAAATGATTCCTTATCGTCCAGAACCATTAACTAATTTTCAAACCGAAACAAACCATGAGGCGCTGTTTGAAGCGATTCGTCAAGCGCAAGACGCGCTAGGCCGCGAGTATCCCCTCATCATCGGGGGGGAAAGAGTTCTAACCGGCGACATGCAAATTTCGATCAACCCTTCAAACAAAATGCAAGTGATTGGCCGCGTGTCCAAAGCGAATGCGGAACATGCGGAGCAAGCGATTCAGGGCGCGCACTGCGCGTTTCTGACGTGGTCGCGCGTTCCGGCCGGGCAGCGCGCCCGGCTCCTGTTCAGAGCGGCTGCTGCCTTGCGCCGCCGCAAGCATGAATTTAACGCCTGGCTGATGCTGGAGGCGGGCAAAACGCGCGCGGAGGCAGATGCCGATACGGCGGAAGCGATCGATTTCATGGAATATTACGGGCGGCAAATGATCGAGATGAGCGAGACCGCGGCGAAGAAACTCGTCTGGATGGATGGCGAGGACAACGATCTTCAGTACGTTCCGCTCGGAGTCGGCATCGTCATTCCGCCGTGGAATTTCCCGCTGGCCATTATGGCGGGCATGACGACCGCGGCGGTTGTTGCCGGCAACACGGTTGTACTGAAACCTGCGAGCGCGACGCCGGTCATCGCCTTCAAGTTCGTCGAGCTGCTGGAGGAAGCAGGCGTGCCGGCCGGCGTCGTGCAGTTTCTGCCGGGCAGCGGCTCCGAGATCGGCGATCTCCTCGTCTCGCATCCGCTTACGCGATTTATATCGTTCACCGGCTCGCGCGAAGTGGGACTGCGCATCTTCGAGCTGTCGGCCAAGACGGCGCCGGGGCAAATATGGCTGAAGCGGTTCGTCGGCGAACTGGGCGGCAAAGACGGCATCGTCGTCGACAAGGACGCCGACCTGGAAGCGGCGGCACAGGCGATCGTGGCATCGGCGTTTGGATTCTCCGGGCAGAAATGCTCCGCCTGCTCGCGGGCGATCGTGCACGAAGCGGTCTATGACGCGGTGCTGAACCGGTGCGTCGAACTGACCCGGGAGCTGAAAGTCGGAGACGCCATCGATCCCGGGAGCGATACGGGGCCTGTTATTGACGAGAGCGCGTATCGTAAAATTTTCGAATCCATCGAGACCGGAAGCAAGGAAGGCCGTCTCGTTGCCGGAGGCGGAAAGGCGGAGGGAGACGGCTATTATATTGAGCCGACCATTATTGCCGATGTGAAGCCGGATGCGGTCATCATGCAGGAGGAAATATTCGGACCGGTGCTCGCCTTCTGCAAAGCGGCGTCGTTCAACGAGGCGCTCGATATCGCGAACAACACCGAATACGGCTTGACCGGCGCGGTGTTCTCGACTAATCTTGCGCATTTGGAGCTGGCGCGGGAGCGGTTCCACGTCGGCAACCTGTATTTCAACCGGAAATGCACCGGCGCGATCGTCGGCGTTCATCCGTTCGGCGGATTCAATATGTCGGGAACCGATTCGAAAGCGGGAGGCCCCGATTATATGCAGCAGTTTATGCAATTGAAGCTCATTTCGGAGAAGCTGTAACGTTTGCCCCGAGTCGGCAATCGGACACCATTCGTCTATGAGAAGGATTGCTGCGTGCCCGGAGCGAAACCGTAACATACTCGTAATCGGGGTACCGCTCGAATACGAAACGAACCGTGAACAAAAAGAACTGCATCGGGGTGGATGATGTTGCAGAACGAAGTCGAGTGGAAAAGAAGCTTTGAAGAAAACGCTAAAATAACGATTGACAGAAGCCAGGTGCCGTCAGTGTCATTGGGTTTGGCCAAAGAGGGCAGGATCGTGTTCGAACAAGGCTATGGATATCGCGGCGGGAACCATGTCGATCATGCATCTGCAGGATACAGGCAAGCTGCGTGTTGAAGATCCGGTGATCCGATATTTGCCGGAATTTCGTCTTCGATAAGCTGATGCTGCGGACAAGATGACGATTCACCATTTTATGACCCATACGTCCGGAATTCCGCCGCTATCGATGGACTCGTTACTCGTCAATAGCTACGAGAAGGATCCGGATCCCAGAATTCAATTGTGGCTGCAAGAAAATAGCGCGATCCAGCCTGTAAATAATGCGGAACTGTAATTGGAGCACCTCGCGCAGGAGAAGTTTGAACTTTTGGGGCCGCCGGGGACGCAGTTCAGCTACTCCAACGCCTGTTACGCCTTGCTCGGGACGATCATTGAGCGGGTCAGCGGCAAAAGTTACGAGTCGTATGTCAGAGAAGCCATCCTGGAGCCGGCCGGCATGAAGCGCACATTCTTTCAATTTGACGAATGGAACCAGGATGACAATATCGCCATGCTTTATAACAACAAGGCAATAAACGGTCGGGACGTTGCCACCTTCGAGAATCCGCATCAATATTCGGAAGGCATTGATTCTGTTTATGTCAATGGAGTCAAGGCTTACGATAACGGGAAATTTCTTGATCCCCGAAGCGGATGCGTCGTCAGACCGAAGATAAGTGCCAGCAAAGGATGATGGTGACAGGATGAGCAAGTTACGGGTGGGGTTATCGGACTGGGCGGAGTAGCAGAACTTCATCTGACAGCCTATCGAGATATTGACGGTGTCGAAGTGGTGGCAGGAGTGGAGATGCGCAAGGAACGGCTTGAGCAGATGGTTAACGCATATGCCATCAGAGGTTATCAGGATGATGAAGAAATGCTGAAGCATGAAAATCTGGATTTCGTCAGTGTTTGTGTTCCTGCAGCGGCTCACCGGGAAGTTGTAGAGAAAGCGGCAACTTACGGGGTTCATATCTTATGTGAGAAACCGCTCGCGGTAACAAGAGAAGATGCTGCAGCCATGATAGCCGCCTGTCAGGAAGCCGGGGTTAAATTGTTTTATGGCGCTTCCTACCGGTATTTGCCTGCCATTATGAAAGCCAAGGAAATGATTGACAAGGGGATGCTCGGCAATATCAGCTTAATGATGGAGCATGTCATTGGCGGAAACGGACTGGAAGGATTCCGCGACCTCGGACCGCATCATTACCCGGCAGGAGGGCCTGGCGGGGGAGGGCTTGGATTGATGGATCATGGCATCCATCTTGTCGATCTATTCCGTTGGTTTACGGGAAGTGAAATTGTTACTGTCGCAGGAAGGGGCAATATCTCAGGCGCAAAGCCGTCAACGGAATATTTGACGGCTACAACAGCCACGGGAGCAACAGGAATCCTGATTTATAATGAAGCTACTTTTAGCTCCGATATCCCAACGGAAGGGATATTTAGCGAAGGACAAAGTTGGGATGCATCGGGACCTCAACCGGCCCATGCATGGCACAAACATCCCCAAAATATCCGTGTGCACGGAGAAAAGGGCTCGCTTCGTATCTTTCATTACGCTAATAAAATTTATTTCACGGATAAGGATAAGACCATTGAAGTACCGGGTATCGAACAATGTGCGAATCCGTTTCATTTTTCCAGTCAAATGAGAGCCATTGTGAGATGTATCCGGAACCAACAAGAGCCTGAAGTGACGGGAAATGATGGCCTGAAAGCTTTAGAGGTTGTTCTTGCGGCTTATGAAAGTTACGAAACGCAATCTATGATCAGGATAAACCATTCATAATGCTTGCTGCGATAGCCCGGAAAAAAAGGATAATGAGGTGCATTCATGCTGAAGTGGCAGACGAAAGATCAGTTAACAGATTTGCTTTGTGATCTAGTGCAGATCCCCAGTATTACGGGATCGAATGAAGAGAAAGAGATTCCGTCCTATATTGCCGGACAACTTCAGACATTGTCTTACTTTCAGGAGTTTCCCGATCATTTGCAATTGCATCCGACGCCTGACGGCCGATCTTTCCTTACGGCACTGGTGCGCAGTCATTCCAAATCATCCGACACGATCATCCTGGTCAGCCATTTCGATGTCGTGAGTGTAGAGGACTATGCGGAGTGGAAGCCGAAAGCGTTTGATCCCAGAGCGTTAACGGATTTGTTTCTGTCGCAGACGGATCGTTTGCCGGAAGCGGTTCGGCGCGATCTTGAAGAAAGCAATTGGATGTTCGGGCGGGGTGTCATGGATATGAAATCTGGTCTGGCGCTTCACATGTCCGTGATCGAGAAGGCTTGCTGCGGGGAATTCGATGGCAATTTGCTGCTGCTTATGGTCCCCGACGAGGAAGTGGACTCGGTCGGCATGAGAGCTGCGGTTCCCGTCATGCTCGACATTGCCGATCGATTTGGGCTTGATTTCACGTTGGTTGTAAACTCCGAGCCGATGTGCGCGCGTCATCCTGACGACCGCAATCAGTATATTTATAAAGGATCGATCGGAAAAGTTCTTCCCGGCTTTCTATGTTTCGGGAAAGAAACGCACGTCGGACAACCATTCGCCGGATTAAACGCCAACTATATGGCCTCCCGGGTCACGTGTGAACTGGAGCTCGATATTTCGTTCTGTGAAACCGTAGGCAGCGAAGTAACGCCTCCGCCGACCAATCTGATTCAGCGAGACCTTAAAACGAACTATTCGGTGCAAACAACCCATCGGGCTGTGACCATGTTCAACCTGTTCTTGTTAGAAAAATCGGCGGAACAATTGATCGAACCTTTGCTCGGGGTTGCAAAGAGGGCGGCGCAAAAAATGGAAGGGGTTTACCGGGAGCGTGCGAATATCGTATTAGATCATCATCTTCAAACGGTGCCGGAACTGAAGATCCGGGTATTGACCTATAAGGAACTGCAGCAATATGCTTGCCATACCTACGGTATTGACAAAGTCGATCAGGTCATCAATGCTTCATTATCCAGTGCCGAAGACTCCGACGACCGCGAGACAACGATCGCACTGGTGGATGGATTGGCAACCTTATGCCATGAATTGGCGCCGATGATTGTACTTTTCTTCGCACCTCCTTATTACCCGGCCGTTACATGGAAGAATGATCCGTTTACCGAAAGAGTAGCGGATGAGATTACGGCTTATGCTTCCGTGCAACACGGCATCGAACTCATCCACCAAAACTTTTTCCCTGCGATTTCCGATCTCAGCTATGTCGGCATGCCGGCACAATCAATGAAGCATCAGGCTTTTGCCGATCATATGCCGTTATGGGAGAAAGGATATTCGATTCCGTACAAGGACTTGGAACATTTTGCCGTTCCCGTTCTCAATCTGGGTCCGATTGGTAAAGACCCCCACAAGTGGACGGAACGGCTGGATCTCGATCATGCTTTCGTGACGTTGGCGGATCTGCTGCCGGTGTGCATCAAGAACATCTTTTCGGCTTCGAATGAGATGAACGACGCCAAGCAATTACTGCCTCTCGATACCAAGATTAATCCATAACCAGAAAAGCAGACGGCAACACCCGCCCATAATTGATATCCTTTCGGAATACATTTTACAATGAAACTGAAATAAAGCAACAGTGGAGCAGTAGTTCCAAGGCGGTTAGCAGATAACCGTCATTAATAATGTATTATGATCGGAAATAAATTCCGCAATTCGGAAAAATAAGCGGTGAAAAAAATTTTACTCGGGATTCGCCTCCCGGAAATTACCATGTTGAAGCAAAGAGGGCGGAAACAAGAAATGGCTCAACAAGTCATGGAAAATACAAATGTGTTGGAAAGAACGCAAGAGGTTATCAAGACCGCTCTTCAAAAAATGGGATACTCCGAAGCATTCTATGAGTTGCTCAAGGAGCCTTTGCGACTGTTGACAGTGCGAATTCCGCTAAAGATGGACGATGGCTCGGTACAAATCTTCACAGGTTATCGAGCGCAGCATAATGATGCCGTCGGTCCTACTAAAGGGGGGATCCGGTTTCATCCGAATGTGACGGCAGAAGAAGTGACGGCGCTGTTGCTCTGGATGACAATGAAGTGCGGCATTGCGGACCTTCCTTACGGCGGGGGCAAGGGCGGCATACAGTGCGACCCGCGCTCCTTGTCATTGCCGGAGCTTGAACGCCTGAGCCGGGGGTATGTCCGGGCCATCAGTCAGGTCGTTGGATCGAACAAGGACATCCCTGCTCCGGATGTCTATACGCATGCACAGATTATGGCATGGATGATGGATGAATACAGCCGAATTCGCGAATTCGATTCTCCCGGGTTCATTACCGGGAAACCGCTTGTTCTGGGCGGTTCTGCAGGAAGGGAATCGGCAACGGCAATGGGCGTTGTCATATCGATGAAAGAAGCGGCCCGGGTGACGGGTATCCGGCTGGAAGACGCGAGAATCATCGTCCAAGGATTCGGCAATGCAGGCAGCTTTCTGGCCAAATTCCCAACGGAGCTTTATACGATTCGTACGGATTGGATATCGCGGCGCTGCTGGACAAACGGGACTCATTTGGTATGGTGACGAACCGCTTTTCCCGTACGATTTCGAATCGGGAGTTGCTGGTCAAGGAATGCGATATTCTGGTGCCGGCCGCAATTGAAAATCAGATTACGGAAGACAACGCCCCTCAGCTCAAGGCGAGAATCGTCGTCGAAGCGGCGAATGGCCCCACCACCTTGAAGGCAACGGAAATATTGTCGGAATGAGGCGTGCTGCTCGTACCGGATGTGCTTGCCAGCTCGGGCGGCGTAATTGTCTCCTATTTTGAGTGGGTGCAGAACAATCAAGGCTACTATTGGCCGGAAGAAGAAGTGAATGCGAAGCTTGAACGAATTCTGGTGAAATCTTTGATAAAGTTTACCAAACCTCCCTTCAAATGAAAGTGGATATGCGATTGGCCGCCTATATGGTGGGTCTGAAGCGGGTTGCGGAAGCGGTTCGCTGGCGCGGTTGGTTATCATAAACTGGAGGGTGATCCGTAATGGAACAATGGAAAGATGGTATTGTAACCTCGAAAGATCAACTGGTCGAGATGGTGGGGGTTCCTCATAAAACAGTCGTGCATAAGAACATTTCGTTTATCGACGCGCATATCGAGAATTATTTGGCGATGTCGACGCTCTTCTTTATTTCTTCATCTTCATTAAGCGGTCAGGCTGATGTTTCCCCGCGCGGAGACGAGCCCGGCTTTGTGAAAGTGATGGACAAGAAAAAGCTCATCTTTCCGGACCGTCCGGGGAACCGGCGCCTGGATTCTTTGAACAACATTGTGGAAAACCCGCAAGTCGGCATGATTTTTATTATTCCCGGCTTAAACGACGTGCTCCGGATTAACGGAAAGGCGTGGATTACGCGCAACGAGGAATTGTTGAACCAATTCCAGTGGAAGGGAAAAACAACCCGCATGGGTGTGATCGTCGAAGTGGATGAGTGTTTTATCCATTGTCCGAGAGCGTTTAATAAGGCTGATCTTTGGAAATCGGAAGCATGGCCGTCCAAGGAGCAAATGCCGAACCTGATCGAGATGTGGAAGGCGCATGTGGCGTTGAACGGCATTACAGCCGACGAGTAGATAGAAGGAGCGACCCTCGATGACAGACATTCGAATCGGCGGGAAAACGGCAGGTGAGTGGGAAGCGGAATTCCCTTTGCTGCAGGAACTTATTTCAACCCGGGAGGTATTGTGGCTTAATTCCAGGTATGAAGCGTTCGAAAGCGGAAATAAGCAAATGTCGATCAATGAATCGGATATACGAGATGCTGAAGAGAGGTTGCGGCGATTCGCCCGATACATTCGCAAAGCGTTTCCCGAAACCGAACGATCCGAAGGAATTATTGAATCCCGTGTCGTCCCGATCCCGTCCATGAAACAAGCTTTGGAAGCGATGGCCGATCAAACCATGGACGGACGTTTCCTCCTGAAATGCGACAGCCATCTCCCTATATCAGGCTCTATTAAAGCAAGAGGCGGTATCTATGAGGTTCTGAAACACGCGGAGGATTTATTGCTCCAGCATCGACTGCTGACGGTGAATGACGATTACTCGGTTTTGGCTCGCGACTATTTCCGGAATTTCTTCGCCCGTTACTCTATCTCGGTAGGCTCGACCGGCAATTTGGGTCTGAGTATCGGAATCATCAGCGCCAAGCTGGGCTTTCAAGTGACCGTGCATATGTCAAGCGATGCAAAACAGTGGAAAAAAGATTTGCTGCGTAGCAAAGGAGCCCGGGTCGTCGAACATTCATCGGACTATAGCGCGGCTGTTGAGCAGGGAAGGCGTCAAGCTGAGTCGGATCCGGATTGCTATTTCATTGACGATGAGAACTCCCGCCATTTGTTCCTGGGTTATTCCGTTGCTGCGCTGCGGCTCCAAAAACAATTGGAGGATCTGAATATCACAGTGGATGAGGATCATCCCCTATTTGTCTATTTGCCGTGCGGAGTAGGCGGAGGTCCCGGAGGCGTCGCCTTCGGACTGAAATGGGTGTACGGGAACCATGTCCATTGTTTTTTTGCCGAACCGACCCATTCCCCGTGCATGCTGCTCGGAATGATGACGGGTCTTCATGACAACGTATCGGTTCAGGATTTTGGAATCGATAATGTGACAGAAGCGGACGGACTCGCGGTCGGCAGACCTTCCGGGTTTGTCGGACGAACGATTGAGCCGTTCTTGAGCGGCATTTACACCGTAAACGACGACAACTTGCATCAGTTGCTGCGAGGAATGGCCGATACGGAGAACATTCGTCTGGAGCCCTCTGCGCTGGCCGGTGTTTACGGGCCGATTCAACTGTTGACTGCCCCTGCAGGGAAACAATATCTGAATCGCCATGCTCTTGAGGACAAATTGAAGAACGCGACCCACCTTGCTTGGGCTACCGGCGGAGGCATGGTGCCTGAGGTGATCATGGACGAATACTACCGTAAAGGATTGGAGCTGTCTTTGTGAATCTTGAAACGGTATGGCAGGAAATGAAATCCGTATGCTGGCGAAATGGCATGAACAATTAGAGAACATGTTTGACCAGATGGTCGCGTGGAGACGACATTTGCTTCAGTATCCCGAGCTTTCCTTTCAAGAAGTTGAAACTCCAAGAATGATCGCTTCAATATTAGAAAGCTATGGTATTGAAGTTCGCAGAAATGTTGGAGGAAGAGGCGTCGTAGGTAAAATAGTAGGTGGTAGGCCAGGAAAAACGATCGCCTTGCGCGCCGACTTCGATGCTCTGCCGATTCAGGACGAGAAGGACGTTCCCTATAAATCGACGGTGCCAGGCGTGATGCATGCATGCAGCCATGACGGCCATACCGCAATCTTGCTGGCGGTGGCAAAGGTATTGAGCGAACATCTGGAGCAACTGGCCGGGAACGTTGTGCTGCTGCATCAGCATGCCGAGGAGGTTGCTCCGGGCGGGGCCATCGCGATGATTGAGGACGGTTGTCTCGAAGGCGTGGATGTCGTTTTCGGCACTCCTTTGGACTCCCAACCCCCCTTGGCATTTATGAATACAAAAGCGGGCCTTCTGCGGCTGCAGCCGACGTGTTTGAAATCAAAGTTCAAGGGCGCGGCGGACATGGCGCTTCACCGCACGAAACCGTCGATGCCGTTGTGGCAGGAGCGCAAATCGTTGGCCGCCTTCAAACGATCATCAGCAGACACGTGAATCTGATGAAACCGGCTGTCGTTACAATCGGTTCTTTCAATGCCGGCAACGCAGTGAACGTAATTGCAGATACTGCCGTTCTGAAAGGAATCGTCAGAACCTTTGATCCGGACGTGCGGGATGATATTGAACAGGAGTTCAAACATATTGTCGCGAGTGTTTGCACCAGTTTCCGTGTAAGCTGTGAGATCGAATATACGAAAGGTTACCCGGCACTTGTGAATCACGAAGAAGAAGCGGACGTGTTTGCGAATTTGATCCGAAATACCGTTAAAGAAGGAATTCTGGAGACAGCGAGCCCGACAATGGGCAGCGAGGATTTTGCTTATTATCTGCTTCATAAGCCGGGAATGTTCTTTAATACCGGCGCCGGAAATGCCGACGATGCAAGTTACGCGCATCATCATCCCAAATTTGATATTGATGAAAAAGCGATGATTTATGCCGGGAAAGCGATGCTGAGCCTGGTGCATCATTACACGTCAGCGTAATTACAACAGTTATTCAACCGAATCGCTTGTTTCTGATGAAAAGGGGATAATCTTGTATGTTTCGATTTCATGAGGTGAAAGCAGGGGTATTGCAGGTTTCGGAATTGAGCATACCGGCGAAGGCGATCACTTGCATCATAGGGGAAAGCGGAAGCGGAAAGACGACGCTGCTGAGGCTGCTCAACGTTCTGGACAATCCTGAAGAAGGCGAGATCTGGTTCGACGGCGTTTCCTTGAATGAGGTTAATCCTGTCGAATGGCGGCGTAAAGCCGTAATGGTGCCCCAGTCTCCGGTGATGTTCAAGGGAACGGTTGAGGACAATTTGCAAGTCGGACGGCGCTTTGCAGGCCAGCCGGCCGCAACCCAGGAACAGATGATGCAGGCCTTGTTTCTGTTCAGTCTCGACAAGGAGCTGTCCCAAGCTGCGGACAATCTCTCGGGAGGAGAAAAACAGCGTTTGGCGCTGGCGAGGGCGGTTCTGATGGAACCGTTCGTCCTGCTGCTGGATGAACCGACATCCGCACTCGATGAAGCGACAGCCGATACGCTAATGCAGCGATTATCCGCCTATACCCGCGAGAGGAACGTCACAGTCGTCATGATTACACACTCCCGCACAATCGCTCAAACTTACGCCGATTTCACCGTAGAGGTGAAAAATGGAATTCCGCACATGAACGGAGGTCTCCAACATGCAAGAAACGGTTGACCTGGCGTTCTGGCAATTAGGCGTGGCGTACTTGTTCGTGCTTCTGCTCATTGCGATTGTGCGCATTAAAGGAATTCCGCGCGAGAAAGAAATAGGGATCGCTTCGATTCGAATGGTCCTGCAGTTGATTCTTGTCGGATACCTGCTGGAATATGTGTTTCGATTCTCGCATCCGTCATTAACGATCTTGCTCGTGGCCGTTATGCTGACTTTCGCCATCCGTACCGTGTTCAAACGGGAGAAAGGCAAATTGTCCCTGCAAATGAAACGCATCATTGCCATCTCGATGAGTTCCGGCATCATTGCAAGTCTCGCCGTCTTTATTCTTGTCGTGGTTGGAATGAAGCCTTGGTACGACCCCAGATATGTCATTCCGATCGCCGGGATGATCATCGGCAATTCGATGACCGGCATCGCGCTCGGTCTCCACTCGATGATCGAAAATATGCAGGCTCAGAAAGCAAAGGTTGAAGCGGCGCTTATGCTGGGCGCAACGCCGGGAACGGCGGCTCGCGATATCGTCAATCAAGCATTTGATGCCGCCATGCTGCCGACCATCAATTCCATGGTCGGAATGGGCATCATTTCATTGCCTGGCATGATGACCGGCCAAATTTTGTCGGGCACCTCTCCAATTGTCGCGGTGGAATACCAAATTGCCATTATGCTCGGCATCGTCGGCAGTGTTTCGTTATCTGTTCTTCTGTTTTTGCAGCTTGGCTACCGGACGTTCTTTAATCATCGCAGCCAGTTGCGTAAACATCAATGAACGGATCGTTTCCAGTCACGATCACGATGATTGAAAATTCACTTCAGCTTCTGTGGTCAAGGTGAATGGGGCGCTGCTCGATTTGCCGAAGAACGTAAACGCGGATCCTTACGGAGATGGCTGGATCGCCGAGGTCCAGAAAGCGGGACGCCGCGAAACCAGTGGCGGCGCTGTTTACCCCCGAACAATACGAAGCCAAAGTAATAAGGATTGCTGGAGGAGGAGCATTCGATGCGGTTCAAGCATGTGTTTTCCATTATCGGTCCGGTTATGGTCGGGCCGTCGAGCTCGCATACTGCCGGGGCGGTGCGCATCGGCCGTGTTGCCCGTCAACTGCTCGGACAAAAGCCGGAGCAGGCGGTCGTTACGTTGTATGGCTCTTTTGCGGAGACTTATTCGGGCCACGGCACGGATCTCGCGATCGTCGGGGGGCTGCTCGATTTCGGCACCGACGATGAACGAATTCCGGACGCTTATGTGGAGGCGGATAAGGCAGGGTTGCGAGTTGAGTTTCGTCAGGGTGAGGAATTCCGTCCCCATCCCAATTTCGCCGAAATTGCGGTGTTCGCCGGCGGTCGGGAGGTAAAAGTAAGCGGAGCTTCGATCGGCGGAGGCAATATCGAGATTCATTCGATGAACGGCTTCGCCGCCAACTGCTCGGGCTATTACCCGACACTCGTTATATCCCACGACGACCGGGTAGGGGTGCTGGCCTCGATTACAGGAGCGGTAAGCGGTGCCAGATTGAATATCGGCTTTATGAACGTCGACCGCAAAGAAAGAAGCGGTGCGGCGATGACGGTGATCGAATGCGACCGAAGACCGGATGGGGAACTGCTCGACGCAATCTCCCGTCTGCCGCATATCAACGAGGTGACCGTCATCGATCTGACTTAGCGGACTCGTGGATAACTTGTATTCAATACGGCAGCCTGGCTGCCGTATTAGAAACGCGGCTTTTTTGCCATATACTTTTACACAAAACCCGTATTTTATACATATGTCCATAAAGAGCTTCAAAGCCTTACTAAGACTGGATTTGTATATGGTGTCATACACCATATACGCTCCCTTTTTAATTGTTTAGATGTTCATATAGTCTCTCCAAGCTAGCTAAAGCCTCTTCATGTGATTTTTTCTGAAATAAAGCAGCTAATTGGGTCAACTGTTCTTTACGCTGAGCTAATCCACTTGGAGTTAGTAAAGATAAGTTTCGTTCAGCTACTTGAAGAACCTCACGATCAACATCGGAAGCATAAATATTATTAATTCGATGACCGTGCATTAGCCCAATTACAGTTAACATATAGGCTCCTCCACAGCAGGGATCATATAAGGAATAAGGACCTTTATTGCCTTTTATTTCGAGTAATCTGAAGCATCTTTGAATGATTTCACTGGCTAATCTTACTGGAAACGAGGTTGTGCCATAGGCATTGTACAGTACCCTTCCACTTGCGAAGTCTTCATAATTTTGGTCGTATTTCTCATACAAGTATTCCATTATTAAAACTCCGTTGGAAGGGCTAGCAAGCTATCACGAAGTTCGGCATAGGCATCCGTATAGCCCATTTTGGCATAGAATCGCATGCCATCCAGACCCTTGAAGTATCTGGCCCCGGTAAGCCTCGCTTCAAAGTTATGAATCGGTTTACCTATCTGCTCAGCATGAATACGGAATGCCTCTGCCACATCTCTCCCTGGAATAGCATCTTCAATCGTCGCTATATCAATGAGAAAATCACCGTATAACGGATTGGAATCGATAATGCCCGTGATCCTTCTACCATCTGATAGAATGTTCCAAGCATGACAATCGTTATGAACAAAGTGGCGGTAAGGTGCATTGTATTTGCTAAACGTTAGCAGCCGGCCGAAGCATTCATTGAAGACGTCTCGTTCCAAGCAGGTGGTATGAAAGAGATCGTGCCAGTTTTCCCAGAATGTTCCTGTCTGATCTTCAGCAAAAAATGTCTGGATATAGTCTAGCCATGAGGGAAAATCGCCGTTGCCATCCTCCCTCACTGCCCCGAATCCGGTTGTTGTTTCAGGCAATCGAACCTGATTCATTACAGTAATTGATTGAACTAAATCTGAAAGCATATTAACCTTCTGTTCGGGTAAACAATCAGCCAGCACATTACCTGGTATACGCTCTGAAATGCAGTAACGATATCTCCCCACAGTACCTTGCCCTATCATTTTTGGATAGCGTACACCTTGAGTGGAGAGTAAGTCAGCAATGTACTGCTCCCTTAGGTAACCTCCCTCCTCGGCTTGATTAAACAGAATGACATACTCAGACCCTTTCATTGTAAAGTAATAGACGGTACTAAAATTTCCATTTTCGCCAACTGCGGATACTTCCTGAGCAGGACACCCCCAGTGTTGCTGCAATACAGTTTGAACAGTTGTAATAGATATATCGGGCTTGTTAGGTCCCATGTTACTGCCTCCTTAGTGCTTTTAGTTTTCTCCACGCATAACTTCCTTTTATTACGTGTGTTTACATGTTGGGAAGGCTTCTTCCCAAATCTATGTCTTAGACAGATGCAGCTTTTTGGAATGTTTGTATGAAACCTTTCATTCAAGAGGTTTCAATTGAAATAAAATAGTAAATGGAAATAGAAAAGCCGTGGATGAACAATTCGTTCACCCACGGCTTTCTTTCCGTAGACATGCCTAAGAAGAACCAGCTGTCGCCGTCCTAAAGCATTCCATACGGATGCAGTGATGATGATTTGTTTCATAACGGAGTACACGAACGACGACATGTCAAAGCATACCCTACCTAGTTAAGTAGTGTGCCTCGGTCACGCTCATGTAATATTAGGTTAGATTAACCTTTAATTTCCGTCAGAAACACCATCATCATCATCATCACTGCACGTATCCCACCATTCAACTATTTTGACACAATTATAAAACATATATTGGAATAGTCAACAATTATATTTTTTGATGAGATAATCATCGTTTTCATCTCAGCTAGCTTAGTGAATTACAACTAAGCTGCCTGCTTACATGTTTGTCATATATGCGTCTTCAAAAATGTCACTCAATGTTATAACTTTCAAATTGACTTTTTAACCAATGCTGATTCTGAGTTGCAATATATTGCTCCATTTCTATCAGTAACTCCACTAAATCGGCCTTAGTAAGCTGCATATATCGTTGCCTAAGGAGATACTTTTATTACTGTAACAGTAAAACTGTTACCCTTCTGTTTTACAACACTCAACAACTCACCAGTGAATTTTGTAAATTTGTTATTCACTACATGTTCGTTTTTTGAAGCACAGCCACAACATAAACAAAGAATGAGAGCAATCAATATAATTTTAGTTTTCATTTGATCCCCCCCTTTGCTCTTCTTCAATTTATCAACCGGACTTCAATCTTTTAACCACTATCTACATTTTACCACATACTGGAACTATCCTGCCCTTTACTTCAACAATAAACCGGCAGCAGATAAGTGATCTGCTGCCGGTTCTTGTTTTGAACTATTGTTTCACGTTAACTTAAAGATAAAGAGGCTTTATTATCATCCGGTAGACTCCTGCCTCACCGAGAAAATCATTCCTTGTTAATCCTTTTTCTCCAAGCATTATCCGATAATTCGTTATAGTACCATCATGCGAGATAATAAATACTCTCTTATAACTTTCCGGGATCCAATCTGGCTAAAGTATACCACGATGAAAAAACAGCTCGATTTCATATGAGATCGAGCTGTCAGCCTGTTGACGAACTGTTACGAGATTTACGTTCCCGCACTCGAAAGCTCGCTTTCTGTGACCCATTGATGATTCTTCACCATTTCCCCGCCCGTAGTCGGCATATAGTCAACCATGTATACCGTTGTTTGTTCGGCCGAATCAATGGAAGCCGTTGCGCCATTCATTCCTTTCATATGATCAGCCTGCAAAACAACTTTATCCCCAGGTTTAAATGGTTTTTCACCGGCGTTCTTCATTTCCTCATGAATCACCCATTTATGATTAGTCACCTTTTTGCCGCCGGTAGTCGGGGTATACGACACGGCATAAACTGTTGTAATATAGGCCCTTACGATCGTTGCCTTGGCTCCCTTCATCCCTTCCATGTGATCTGCTTTAATTGTCGCCTGGCTTCCCACCTTAAAGGTTGGATTTTCTGCCTCTTTCAGACCTGAAGGAACTTCACCGGAACTGGAGTGGTTCATACCGCTCATATCCGAATTGGACATGGAATTGCTGCCATTCTGACTCATGTTCGCCGGATTCTCATTGCTTGTTTTTTTTCCGCATCCACTTAAAGCAAAAACGACCAGGACAGCGATACCGATTAAAACCAATTGCTTTTTCATTTTCTATAACAACTCCTCAGCATGTTCAATTTGACTTCCAAAATCCAGTCTTATTTTCTAACCCCTTTGCTGGCGACCCTATGCCACGCAGCGCCGCTATCTTTCGTAATGTAGACATCTTTTTTTTCCGTAACAATAGCTAGCTCCTCTGGACTCACCGGATTTTGCGCGATAAAAGCAATCCCACCCTGACTTGGCGTTATGATCATTGCCATTTGCTTGGTCACGGCGTTGACTTTAAAAAGTTTTGCATCCCGACCGGAAGTAGCTACCAAAATGTCGCCGGAATTCAAAACAGTAATAGCCGAAACCGGATGTTGTATTTGAAAGGCGGTAAACGTCTGCCCATTGTCCTTTGAAAAATAAGCGCCTTCTGTCGTGCCTACAACAACCACCGATTTCTCTGTAGGATGAGCTGCAATCGCCGTAATTTGGCCTTGGAGACCTGCCATAGGGCTGTTTGTCCAGGTCTGCCCCTCATCCTGACTGTAATAGAGTCCGGACCGTTTCATTTTCGAGTTGGGCTGCGGATTCAGCACGTATAACGTATGCGTTTGATAACCTACGGCCATACCATGGAGATCAACCTCTCCCTCCAACGCCAAAACCGTGATCGATTTACCTTCATTCGTACTTTTGATGAGACCGAGCGGATTTTTATAAGTCGAACCTGGTGCTGGATGTCCACTACTATAGAATCCGTTATCTGCCGCGGCGAACCCCATATAATCGTGCTTGTCTCCGGGACCATCGCTCCACTTGCCATCTGCATAAACACTTAATCCGTTGTGAACGGGAATTAACAGACGTTTTCCGTCCGGGGAATACCCTAAGCCGTGAACATGCATAAAAGCCGAATCAGTATGGGATGTATGATCCGGTTCCTCGCTCGTCTTTTTCGAGCATGCTACAGTCCCGAAGGAGAGGACAACAAACAGTGTCAACACCAATATTTTCTTCAAAAAACATTCCCCCTGAACGCCCTAAAAAAGATATTCCAAGTGTCCCCTACTTATTTCCAAACGATACGATTGGCTTGAATATGTTAAGTGTAACTCCCACTTATATAGAACTTGTGTAGAAAGTTTAAATTACACTTAGAGGCCGGATATAAAACGTAGTAAGATGCAGACTTTCTACCCCTATTTGCCCCTTGAGGGTAGCTAACTTCTACTTCAAGCATTGTTTTAAGTTTCTAGGAAATTACTTATCGAAAAGAAAGAGCCAAGGGATAACCCTTCGCTCTTATTCATTTCGAACTGTTAATTCGGAGTGGTTGATGTTTTGAGTCTTGACAGGCGATACATCTGCCCGATTCCTGATATTTGTTCCCCTATGGCTTTTGACCCGTTGAGTCATGGGAGTGAAAATCTAAAGTCGAGCAGTTCCGCCGCCCGACTCCAGACGGGATGTTCCGCCTTTATTCATTTAATAAGCCACTCTTCTTGCGGTAAGAAATTTCCTCGACCAATATCCTTTATTTACGTTTGTGATATGAACACCTTTTTTATTGGAAAAGGTATTGATCATTTTTCCGCCGCCAATATAAATTCCTACATGACCAACCGTTTTATCCGATTTAAATCGGCCTGGAACCGAGAAAAAAACCAGATCACCTTTTCTTAACTTTTTCCTGCTTACATAAACACCTTGTTTCGCTTGATTTCGAGAAATTCTTTTTAGTTTAACTCCATACTTTCCAAATATATACTGCGTATAAGAAGAACAATCAAACACTTTGCTAATCGGATACGGCTTTGCACCAAATACATATCGTACCCCCAAATATTTTTTTGATGTTCTTATTAAAGCATTTATGTCAATGTTTTTTATAGCTGCCGGGATACTCACTTCTTCATTCATTTGTTTCCAAACACTTTGATTTTCTTCATTTCGAAACGGATCTTCAGGATCGTCCTGAAAAAAAGGCTCTACACCAGTTGAGGATTGATCTTCAGACTCCATTTCATCCAAATTGGACTCATCTGCGTTTATAGGATGCAGGAACAATTCATTTCCCTCGACCGTATAGTGGATGTCTTGCTGAAAGAGATCCGTCAACAATGCGACAGGCGCATAGGGTTTTCCATTCCACATAATGGGTGCATCCGAAAGCTTAATTTCTTCCTCTTCTTTCTCTGCTTTAGTGGAATTCATCGTTAATTTATAAAATACATCAATATCTCCAATATCAAATGTTTTTGTTTTTGGTTCGAACATTGATTTATAACCTATTGAGTGAATCACTTCCTGTAAAGGGAAATATTCCTTCTGTCCAATAGTCACTAAAGAAATTCGAACAACATTTGAAGAGAAATCCAATGACCTTAAATTATTTCCTGTGGCTGAGCCCTTTATATTTTGCTGTTCAAAATTGTTGCCTGGTTTATTGTTTTGATTGTTGTTCCCTGTACAACCGCTTTGCAAAAGTAAAGCGGCTATAAATGTTCCTGATATTAGGATCCGTATATTTTTATTCATCATCCTCTACTCCTTTGTTGAATTAGTTTCTGAGCATAGGATGTGTAAACAACATAAAAAATATGTGTAATTTCCTTGGTTTGAGTTTGTTGCGGCTGTAATATTCTTAACTCCGCTGACGTTGGGAAAAGACGGAGTATGGCCAAGGAACCGGCACACAATCCTTCAAGACCTGACGTCGCTCAGGAAAATCAACGTCAACCCAGCAATGAATTTGGTTTTTGGCACTTATGACTTACTTAACTACAAAGTCCCGGTTTGAGAGTAAGACACGCAGCTCTTCAAAAGCCTCAGGTGTGGTACGTGTGAAGGAGTAATACCCGTTGTTTATGTCGGCAATGACCAGCGCATCCTTTTTGTCGCTTTTTGAGGGCACGTTGTCGCGGTTTTCTTTGTTCTTTTTCACGAAATGTGGATTCACCAAGACGACTTCAAACTGCGATTCTGCAAGCCAGCTGGATACGTTGATTCGTCATTGGACTCACTCAATGCCTCGTACACATGCCGAGTACCACGGGTGAGCGCTTCCGAGCACACCCTTTCAATCACATCGATGGTCGGTATAATGATGTGCTGGTGACGTAACATATCTAGCAAAGCTGTCGCCAAAATCATACCTCGGTCAGTCTGCTGTGCGAGTTCGGATAGATGATGGACAAAATTACGAATATGTCGATTATGTCCACCGCGGTGCTGTTTGATAACTGATATATCCGGCTCACTCAAGGTGTAGTGCCGGATAAGCTCAATCCAACGTCTTTAAGCTGGTGTGGCTTGGGCGACCATTTTATATTAGACATTTATATAAGTTTATAATATAGTTTTATCCATGGAACCTAAAAATAACCCTAATGAGTTGAACGTTAGCGACTTTGCTCTGGTATTCGAAGATTTAACGAGGATTTTCATTCGGTTGCCGTCAATTGAAAAACTAAGCTTCACTACACTTTCCGTCCTGCACACATTGTCTCGCAAGAGCCCCATGAGGCTGACTGAGTTGACGGCTAATGAACAAATTACGCAGTCGGCAATCACACAGTTGGTGACCAGACTTGAACGAGACGGACTCGTCGAGCGCCGACCAGATCCGAATGATGGCCGGGTGGTTCAGGTGCATATTACCGCACTTGGCGCAAATGTTATTAATTCACGTCGGTTGGATCGCATGGTGCAGCTCACGAAATTCATTGAAGGACTCACTCTGGAGGAGAAAAGGGCAATTGCATCTGCAATACCCGCATTGAGACATCTGGTCGAACTAGGAAACAATTCGTAGTCTCAGTCGGGTTGCATTTCCGTTGATCTTTCCCGGGTGACGGAGGAAACAAACAAATCCAAGGAAGTGCATTCCATTCGTACAAGGAGGACCACTTATGACCACCTCTCATTTCGTGCTTGAACCCTATCCGATCAACGTATCGGATGAGTTACTTGCTGATCTTCAAAATCGTCTAAAGTCCACTAGATGGCCTCTCGATGCCGGAAATGATGACTGGTTTTACGGCGTTAGTCGGAACTATCTTGAGGGACTCATCGATTACTGGATTAACGAATTTGACTGGCGCAAATCCGAGAAGGCGATCAACGCCTACGAACACTATAAAGTAGATGTTGACGGAGTTCCTGTGCACTTTATGCGTAAACCTGGCGTGGGGCCCAACCCTGTACCATTGATCCTGTCCCATGGCTGGCCCTGGACGTTCTGGCATTGGTCCAAGGTCATTGATCCACTAGCGGACCCTGGCGCATTCGGGGGCGATCCGGCTGAAGCCTTCGACGTAATCGTGCCCTCACTTCCTGGTTTTGGATTCTCGACGCCACTGCCAAACAACCCGGACATGAACTTTTGGAAAATCGCCGATCTCTGGCATAAGCTAATGACCGATACTCTCGGCTATGCGAAATACGCGGCAGGGGGGTGCGATGTAGGTGCTCTCGTGACCGGTCAACTGGGGCACAAATATAGTGACGAGCTCTACGCAATACATATCGGGTCTGCTCTAAAACTGAGCTTTTTTAATGGAGATTGCGCTTGGGATTTCTCCCGAGGCCGTTCCATTCCCGACAACATCCCTGAGAAAATCCGATCGCAGATTTTGGAGTTTGATCGCCGTTTCGCATCGCATCTCGCCGTTCACGTTCTTGATCCCAGCACACTCGCCTACGGACTGAGCGACTCGCCAGTTGGAATGCTCGCATGGATCTTGGAACGATGGGTAAGATGGAGCGATAATCACGGTAACATCGAGAATGTCTTCTCGAAGGACGACATCCTTACTCATGCAACTATCTACTGGGTCACGAACTCCATCGAAACCTCCATTCGAGTCTACGCGAACAATAACCGATATCCATGGACACCCTCTCATAATCGCTGGCCTGTCATTGAGGCGCCAACCGGTATCACTTTTGTAGGTTATGAGAATCCGCCGGGTGTCACGACCGAAAATCGAGTACAGAATTTTCTCGACAGTGATCGCGCACAATGGTACTACCACGTCAATATTACGGCTCATGACCATGGCGGACACTTCATCCCCTGGGAAATTCCGGACAAATGGGTGGAGGACTTGCACCGTACGTTCCGAGGACACCGATAAGAGGTTCAGGATCAAGCCTTCAGGAAAGGATCACGATTCTTTGGTCGTTTAGTATTGAATTAACGGAGTATGATAGCATTCCAATTAAGCTGCGATTGCGAAAACCGGATTCCCTTTCGAGTAAAGGGGCCGGTTTTTTCATGCAATGAATTGCTTGGCGTACGATTATTTCCGATTCGTGAAGTGATTCCGTCTTTGACCATTGCTGCATAATTTTATCCTGTCACAACACGCCGTGCAGTTACATAACGTTTCTCATAATATGATTCTGACAATTTACTGATTCTGACACCTTTGCTGCTAGAAGAATGAGCAAATCTCCCCCCACCTATGTAGATACCGGCATGAGAAATCCCAATTCCATTCGTGTTAAAGAAAACAAGGTCGCCCGGACGCAGAATGTATTTCTCTACTTTCGTTCCATACTGTGCTTGTGACTTGGATGTCCGGGGAAGCTTAGTTTCAAATTGATTAAGATGTAACGAATGAACCCGGAACAATCGAACGTCTCTGCGGTCAAATATGTTTTAAACCGGGGATTACATCGTTCCACACAAGTTCTTTCGTAGTAAAGTTCCTTCCGTCTTTAGTGTCCCGATGTGGATTTGAATGGCGCCTCAAATCGCTTTTCTACTTTCCCGGATATTCGGTACCCGCATCTTTGGGTAAATGTCGAGACTAAAGGCTTAACTATCAAGCAGATAGAACGAAGGTGAGGACATTCTTTTCCATATCGAACTGTGCTAATATTATGAGTGTCTCTTCCGCGTGCCGGAGATCCTTCAAATTGAATATATTCTACGATGATGATTCCGTTAAAGTTCAATAAGCTTGTAACAAACTTGAATGTCTAGCTTCCGCTATGACCGTTAACGTCCGAAGCGATGAAAGTGCCATCGGTTGAGGTGGTCGGCGGTATCGCAAAAAAGAGGAGGATAATAATGAGAAAATTATTACTACGACGTGTGATAAAGGAGGACAAGCACATGGTTGACATGCGCCCTTACCCCGACTCAAACAATGACTCCAGCGACGATACCCGCGTGAGGTCTGACCGCGGGTCGACGCCCAGTACACCACGCTGGGTGAAAGTGTTTGGCATCATCGGCCTCGTCCTGATCCTCCTGTTTATTATCCTGCACCTCACTGGGAATAGCTTTAGTGGCCATGGGGGCCACAGACCTCCCTCCAGCGTCATAGAACAAGGATTGAAAAAACTATGACCTTAACTACCCGCTTCCGGAAGTTCGCGCTTGCCGCACATATCACTTCCTCGGTCGGTTGGCTTGGCGCAGTCGCTGGTTTCATAGCTCTTGCCGTCGCTGGTCTGAGTAGCAAGGATGCACAGATGGTGCGTGCAGCCTATCTCGGTATGGAGTTAATAGCCCGGTTTGTCATCGTCCCGTTGTGTCTCGCTGTGCCTTGATCTCTTTTTCTCTCTGATCAGGCGCAACCAAAAAAAATTGGCTTTTCCCACTATTAATTGAAAGGGAAAGATCGTTAAGCCTTAGAATACCGGATTGAACCTCCCACCGCCTATGCATCCGCTTTGAGGCGGGGGATTCCTGGGTAATCCCTTCTATCGAAAGGAAATTGACCAGGCGATCCCTGCCGTCCCGGCAGTTCAACTTCCTTCATTCCAACAAACGAAGTCCTTCCCGTTCGATGTTGATCGCCGCATTATGGTCACGGTCATGTTCGGCGCCGCACATCGGACACGTCCATTCGCGTACCTTTAAATCTTTCACATCCGGGTTTCGCTGGCCGCATACCGAGCATATCTGGCTTGACGGGAAGCTCTTGTTTACCGTGATGACGTTCCGCCCATGCCACTCGGCTTTGTAGGCGAGCATTTCGCCGAACCTGGACCATGACGCGTCCGCGATGGACCGCGCAAGCTTATGATTCTTGAGCATGTTTTCTACTTGCAGGTCTTCCAGGCAGATCGTTTGGTTTTCACGAATCAGCCGGATCGACAGTTTGTGCAGGAAATCCTCGCGGCAGTTTGCGATTTTCTCATGCAGCCGGGCGAGTTTCATTCGGGCCTTGGCACGGTTTTGACCGCCCTTTTGCCGGCGGGATAATCTCCGCTACCAACAGGCCAGTTTCGTCTCATACTTACGTAGATACTTCGGATTGTCGATGGTTTCTCCCGTAGAAAGGTTCGCAAAATGCTTCAGACCCAGATCGATGCCCACGCTTTTCGTCTTGTCCACCCGCACATAGGGGCAGTAGAGCATGTTGCATAATACCGAGACAAAATATTTACCGCTCGAGTTCCGGCGTACGGTGGCGGATAAGATGCGGCCTTCGATCTCGCGGCTTTTTGCAAATCGCACGAGACCAAGCTTGGGCAGCTGAATCCGGTTTCCTTCCACGCGAATCGCGTTCTTATTGTTCTTGGTCGTATAGCTCTGCCCGGGCGTATGCTTTCGCTTGAACTGCGGATAATCGTTCTGTTTACAGAAAAACCGCTTAAACGCATCATCGAGTGACTTTAGCGCGCTTTGAAGGGCGGTACATCCACTTTCCGTAGCCAGTCGAATCCCGATTCGCGCTTAAGCAGCGTAAGCTTTCGGGAACAAGCTTTGTAGGTTAATGTTTTCCGCTCGTTCTCATACACTTGGGTACGAAGGGCGAGAAAACGGTTGTAGACGAATCGGGAGCATCCGAGAGTTTGATTGATGAGCGTTTGTTGTTCTCGATCGGGATAGATCCGAAACCGGAACGCTTTGTGCAAGAAGAGTCACCACCTTTCACGGGTAGTCACCTTCATTATAGAACATATGTTCGTATTTGTCGCGGGTGGGGCAACAAATATCGGGTACACCCGAAGCGGATTCATCCCGCCACCTACGCTTCGCTTAGAGCTGGGGGTCTTCTCCGTTACTTATGATAAATAGAAGTGCTCTTTTCGACTTCAAAGCCACTGACAATGTTATTGTCTTGATCCAGCCATAGAACATCAATTAACGAGACAGTATCCAATACGGTATCCGATATGTTTTCCAGCTTCAAATTCTTTAACGACCATTCGCCAAGAATTTGATCCTCCCATGCCCTCTTGTGATCATTTCGGGCGATCCAAACATTATACCCTAGAGATTTTCCAAGCTTCGCCAGATAAAATTGCATTTCCGTATGGCAATCGCGCCTAAGTCTTTTGATAACAGAGTACGGTGTGTTTGGCATTAATACTACGTTTTTGTATCGTTCCTTAACAATTCACTTGGTCAAGCTAAACAGAACTTTCCTTATTTCCGAAAGTTCTGTTAAAGAATTCTATGGGTCATAGAAACAAGTATTATCCTGATTTGAGTCCTTTGGGTTCCCCACCAACTAAATATCGAATGAATCACGCATTAACCGGGGCAGGCGTTTCAATCCCGGCAACCGCCCCAATTAATTTTCGTGCCATTTCCAGACCCGCCTCTTCCGCCCTTTGCAAAAATTGCAAGCAATCAGGCTTTTGGTCACAAACCCAGCCGGATACACTTCAAGTCCTGAACTCCGGAGATCCTTCTTGACTGCATCAAGCTGATCGGTCGGGACTTCCACGTAGAGCTGTTTGAACGGTGTCATCTCGATTTGACCATCCATAGCTGCAACGGAACCGATCTTGGCTAGCTGTTGCGGTGTAAACAGACTAATGACGAATATTTACCCGCTGCAGCCGAAGCGCATTGAGGACGACCGATACCGAGCTTAATGCCATCGCCGCACCTGCTACCCAGGGTGCCAATAATCCGATCGCGGCAATCGGAATCCCGAGCGTGTTATAACCGAGCGCCCAGAACAGATTTTGCTTGATGTTACTCATCGTCTTGCGGCTCATATAGATCGCATCCGATATGCTCGAAAGGTCACCGCGCATGAGCGTCACATCTGCCGCTTCCATTGCCACATCCGTGCCCGTACCGATCGCCATCCCGATGTCCGCCGTCGCTAGAGCCGGAGCATCGTTGATGCCGTCCCCAACCATGGCGACTTTCTTGCCTTGTGCCTGCAGCTTTTTCACTTCTTCCGCCTTTCCTTCCGGAAGCACTTCCGCACGCACATGATGAATGCCGACCTGATTGGCGATCGCATTCGCCGTCCGTTCGTTATCGCCCGTGATCATAATAACTTCAATGCCCATTTCTTTCAGCCGGCTGACTGCTGCCTTCGACGTTTCTTTAATCGTATCCGCTACCGCCACCAGACCTGCGTACCGGTTATCGATTGCGACCAGCATCGCCGTCTTGCCGGCTTCCTCCAAACGGGCCATCGTTTCGTAGGCGTCACTTGCATCCACTTTGTAGGTTTCCATCAACCGGCGCGTACCTATCAGCAGTTGTTTACCCTCGACTACTGCTTTAATGCCAAACCCGGGGATTGCTTCAAACGATTCGGTTCCCGGCAGCTCGATGTTTCTTGTCTTAATGCCAGCAACAATCGCTTCCGCGAGCGGGTGCTCCGAATTTCTCTCCGCCGAACCGACAAGTCTGAGAAATTCCGTTTCATCGCCTTCCGTCCAGACATCCGTCAACTCCGGTTTCCCTTTCGTAACCGTGCCTGTTTTGTCCAAAATAATTGCGTCGATCTTATGGGTTTGTTCCAAATGTTCGCCGCCCTTGAACAAGATGCCAAGCTCGGCCGCGCGTCCGGATCCCGCCATGATGGAAGTCGGAGTTGCAAGGCCGAGCGCGCATGGGCACGCAATGACTAGAATTGCAATCGCGATTTCCAGAGCGTGCGCGAATTGCCCCGGCGTAACGAAGAAATACCAGACCAGGAATGCTGCAACCGCGATACCGACAACAATCGGAACAAAGATTCCGGAGATAACGTCCGCTACGCGCTGAATCGGCGCTTTGGAGCCCTGCGCTTCTTCGACGACTTTAATGATCTGTGCAAGAGCCGTTTCTTTACCAACCTTCGTCGCTTTAATCCGCAGCATGCCATTTTTGTTGATTGTCGCTCCGATGACGGCATCGCCTGCTTTCTTTTCTACAGGCAAGCTCTCGCCTGTCAGCATCGATTCATCCACCGACGATACACCTTCCAGCACTTCCCCGTCCACCGGCACTTTATCTCCGGGACGGACGAGTACGATGTCGCCTGCGATGACCTCATCTACCGGAACGGTAAGCTCCTGTCCGTCACGGACGACCCAAGCCGTTTTCGCCTGCAGACCCATCAAAGACTTGATCGCTTCCGAAGTCCGACCTTTGGCGAGTGCTTCGAATAATTTCCCCATGATGACGAGCGTAATCAGAATCGCACTCGTCTCAAAGTACAAGGACGGACCATGATGGATGCTTCCGCCTCCAATATACCAATCGATCGTCAAATATAAGCTGTAGAAATAAGCAGCCGAAGTTCCGAGCGATACCAGCACATCCATGTTGGCACTGCCATTGCGCAGAGCTTTATAAGCACCTACATAAAACTGCCTTCCGACATAAAATTGAACCGGTGTGGCCAAAAGGAGCTGAAACCAAGGATTCATGAGAATTTCCGGCATGTAAATCCATGAGGTGAATGAAAAATGGGCGACCATGCTCCACAACAGCGGAAACGATAGAATCGCAGAAAGGAGCAGTTTCCGTTGTTGCTTCCGGACTTCCCTTTTGCGGCGGTCATCCGTGTCTTTATTTTCCTGTTCGGTGACCGCTTTATAGCCGAGTTGTTTGACCTTATTTTGCATATCGGCAATCGAAACTTCCACCGGCGAATATTCTACACGTGCTGTTTCCATCGCAAAGTTGACGGATGCATTCGAGACTCCGGGTAATTTGTTCAGCCCCTTCTCGATTCGGTTCGCGCAAGCGGCGCATGTCATGCCTTCCAGTTTAAAGTTGGCCACTTCTTTGGCGGTACCATAACCCAGCTTTTTGATCGTTTCTTCCAACTTCACGACGCCTATTTTCTCAGGATCATAACTCACACTTGCTTTTTCCAAAGCAAAGTTTACATTGGCGTTCGTTACACCTTCGAGTTTATTTAATCCTTTCTCAATCCGGTTCGCGCATGCGGCACAAGTCATACCGGTGATTTGCAGGGTCGTCTGCTTATTTTCGTTCATTTCGGTTGCTTGCATGAACCATCAACTCCTTGCTATCTGTAGGCGATATTATAGAACATCGTACCCTTGTTCCTCGATCGCTTCCTTGATCTGTCCCATTGTGATCAGATTCTCGTCATACGATACATCGACCGTATTGCTTTTGAGATCGACTTTGCCGATTGCCCCGATTTCTTTGAGCGCTCCTTCGATTGAATTGACGCAGTGTTGGCAGCTCATACCTTCGACTTGCATTGTGATGTTTTTCATATTTCATCTCTCCTCATTTTGATTAATATTTGTATCGTTACCCGATTGCTTAACATTCATTACCATCGCCTTCCTTGTTTTTAATATACCCCTCCACCCTATATTTTGTCAAGATTTTTTTACTATACCCATCTACCCTATAATGCTTTCAACAAGAACAGGCAGCACTTGCTGCTTGCTCTTGAAGGAAGGTGTTATTTCGTCAACTTATTGATGGTTGTCATCAGTTCCGTTAAAACTTCCGAATCGCCTTCTTGAATTCGTTCGATGATACAGCTCTTCATATGATGTTCGAGCAAAAGCTTTCCGACACCATTTAACGCAGCTTGAACGGAGGCGATTTGATTCAAAACATCGTCGCAATAAGTGTCTTTCTCAATCAACCCTTTAATGCCTCGAACCTGGCCTTCGATTCGGTTCAATCGGCTGATCAAACTGCTTTTTACTTTATGCGAATGATGGCTCTTTCGTTCTGCATCTTCGGGTTGTGAACAACAGCCCACATCTTTTTCCTCTGTCTGGTTTGCCATTTCCGTTTGCAAACTCATTTTAATCGCCTCCTTTACTAAATATTGTACCATACCCCCTGACCCTATACAAACAAATGCAAATAGGTAAGAATAAATAATTGGACCCCACTGCAGCTAACAAATTTTATCTCCCAGATTCGCTTTTCGTTCAGGCTGTATAAGGATTATTGTTCAGCGATTGCACCGTTTAGTTCAACAAACCTTTATTTTTCACTAGATTGTCTGTTTCATGAATCAGATTACTTAACATGGCTAGAGCCTTCTCCAAACCGCCTTGATCTTCTGTGACTAAAGTCAATATGTTATTTATTCTATTGGAGTATTTGCTTGGGACCATGCTAACTGAATCAGCGATGGCAGCAGCTCCTTTCTCGTTCATCCAGTAAGTTTCGTTAAGTGCAAATAAAACCTGATTCATGCAAGAGATTGACCTAAAACAACACCCAGCAATGTAAGATAAATCTTTTTTATAGATACCTTTTTTCCCAATCTCAAGGGAGAAATTTGCTTCCCATAGAAATTTTTGAATGATCGATTTTTGCAAAACGTGCGAGTATGGATTTGTTCTGGACTTCATTTCTCCAACAAGACCTGACGGATCCCATAACACCTTACACAACGCTATTTCAGCTAAATACATTGAATTGATAAATCCATGAGGATGCCCCGGTTGGTAGTCGATTGTGATATCCCCGATGAGGCATTGTTTAATTACTTTTGACACTTTATTAAGATCACGGTATAAAAAATCGACCGGTTTTTGATACACTTTTAGCCAGCCACCACCATTAATCCATGGTCCCCAGCCACCGATTTCTGTTATTAAGTTGTCTCTATTATCGTCATCCAAGATGGAGGCTACCCGACGAAGTTGGGCAATGTCTAACCCACTGTTGGCGCTATAATAAATTCCAATATCAATATCGGAGTTGGGATTTTCAGTCCCCCTTGCCCTTGAACCGCCTAGAACCAGAGCATGCACACCATTGACTTGCTTAAGACTGTCAATAATTATTGAAATAATATATTGCACATCCATACCTCTTACTCCGTTCCGAATATTACTAAGCTTGCCGGATGTATTCTCGCGCAGGTTGAAGCCGGCCAGCTTGCTGATCTTGCCCGCTAGCGGAGCGAACAGACTAAAAAAATAATTCATAACAACTGATACAAATGAACCCCCGATTATGCGCATATGTTTGTGTCGTAAACGATTATCCAACTATGTTTATGTCGCCGGACAACTCTTTGCTCATGCAAATCGCACACCCATAATCCCAGTGATCAAACCGAGAATAGTGCCGAAAATGCAAGCCGCAAGCCAGATTTTTCTGTTGCGGGCTTTTTTCAAAAAACACCACCCTAATATGCCTAACAAAATCCCCTCGATTAAAAACCACGGTTCAAAGAGCACTAGATCCCACAACACATAGGCATCTTCATGGCTGTAAAATGATCCCGACTCCAAAGCGACTGCCCCCCTGATTTGAAGCACTCGATAGATAATTCCATATATGCCGTGCGAAGTGGATAACGAGCATCCTGCCAAGGATATAAATAGCAGTATAAAACTAGAAACTCTGCTCTTATTCCAATAAATAAATGCAAGTCCAATGAGTCCGGCGAAGGTTAAAAATACGGATGCAATCCAATTAATCAATTCAAAGTGGATCAATTGTATTGTATGAGGTTTTAGTAAAACCTCCCCCATCCTGCCTCCTAAAGCCCAATAAAGGTGTGGAACCATGTAGACGATGGACCAAATAAAAACTGCATAACCCGACCAAACCTGCGATTTTGTTATCGATTTTTGAGTTTGCGAATACATATCTATCAGACCTCGCTTAATTATTCGTTCTTTTGCCCTCTTCAAACAATGGGGGCTGTCTGCTGAATGCCTCTCCCCCAAAAAAACCGCCGGTTAGCTCAATAAGCGGTAGTCATGGACCTAGGTTCAAATAAGTAAGAAGTTATCATGCTGTCAATCTTAATCTGCGCCGTGCACGCCATGCGGTGAGACCAAACAAGACCGCTCCAATCAGGGACCATGGACCCGGCCCTAGTATGTGAAGGAAAATCATGAAGTCTTTGCGTTGCACCGCGAGAATCAGATGCCAGATATCGTGCAAGCTCATAATTCCAAAGGCGGTCCATGTAAGGGCTAGCGCTGCCCGGAACCATCTTCTTCCTCCCCAGAAGCGGACAAGCGCCAATGCAGCTGAGCCGAACACGAAACAGATGAGGCTGGGAAGCACACCCCATGCCATAAACAGTCCTATCTTCTGTTCTGCAGCAGGAGCGTTAATGAAGCCGATGAGGTTGGCGATAAAATGGATAGTGCCAAGCCCGAACGCCGAGGCGCATGCGCCGTATCCCGTCCATTTCTCACCCATTGTTTGCATCCTTTCATTTCGTTCGTTCATAATCGCATCACTCCTTTTTTTCCTTGCACTGCATCCTATACATCCCCGCGCTTTCGCTGAACGACGCCTTGTTCCCAAGCATAGACAGCCGCCTGGGTCCGATCCGCCAGTTGCAATTTGCCAAGCATATTGCTGACATGGCCTTTCACTGTTTGCTCGCTGATGCCCAATGCTTGCGCGATAACTGCATTGGCGTTTCCTTGGGCAATAAGGCGCAATACTTCAAGCTCACGATCGGTAAGATCGTTAAAAACGTTCGGAATATCCTTTCGTTCCTCACGAAGCTCCTGCACTACCCGCGTAGCCACGCGCGGATGGAGAAATGCTTCGCCGCCGCGCGCTTTTCGGATAATATCAGCAAGATCGCCCGCCTGGACGTTCTTTAGCACGTAAGAAAGAGCTCCCGCCCGTAAAGCAGGAAAAATATAGTCATCCTCCTGAAAAGAGGTCAACACGACTATATGGGAATGGGGGCTGCTTTTCTTTACCCGGCGTATCGCTTCAATCCCGCCAATTCCCGGCATCGACAAATCCATCAGGACGACATCGGGCACCAGATCGGCAACAAGACGTTCTGCTTCCTCTCCTGAAGCCGCTTCCCCCACGATGCGTAAATCGGATTGCGTTTCGAGAAATGAACGAACACCCTGGCGCACCAGGCTATGATCATCAACCAGTAAAATGTGAATTTCATCCGCCACCGGAATTCACGCTCCTTTTCTTATAGGACCCCAGAAAATGCTCTCCATCATGCTTCATCGTCCTGCTGCTCCTGGCCTGGCACCGTTGCCGTCACGACAAAGCCTTGCTCCGGCTTGCTCTGGTAGCGAACCTCTCCTCCGAATGGAAGGAGTCGCTCAGACATGGAAAGGAGACCGATCCCTTTTCCTATTTTGCTTAAGACATGACACCCTCGGCCGTTATCGGCAATCTCCAGTGTCGTTCTATCCGGTTCCAAAATGAGTTGAATACGAACAGTACGCGCCTCGCTGTGACGGGCAACATTCGACAACGCTTCTTGCGTCAGACGGTATAAGGCTTCTTCCAACTGCAGCGGGATCGGTTTCATCCCTTGGACTTGATAAACAGCATCGATCCCTGTAAGCTCTTCCCATTGCTCAATTTGCTCACGCAGCGCTTGCGGAAATCTTTTGCCTTCCAGCATGGCGGGACGCAGCTCATGGATCAGATTAGTGAGATCGTCTTGCACGTGCCCCAGCAAATCCTCTGCTCGTTCCAGACGGGGGAGTGCACCTTCTTTCCCCTGCAGCAGAAGTGCTTTCGCTCCGCTGATCTGCATGAAAAGCGCGAACAACTGCTGCTTGATACTGTCATGCAAATCGCGCGCCATTCTTCCCCTCTCATCCAAGGCGGCTTGCTCTTGACGTACCTGTACAAGGTGCTGAAGCTGCTCAGCCATATGATTCAAGCGGCGTGTGAGCCGTCCGATCTCGTCTCCTCCTGGATCATGCACCAAGACGGAGAAATTGCCGTGGCTCCAATGGTCGGCGGCATCCGCCAATGTGCCGAATCGCCGGATGAGCGGCCGGGAGGTGACAGCGCCAAATACGGCTCCTGCCGCTCCGACACATAGAACAATGACAACTGAGGCTGGAAGCAAGAAGGTCCCTCCGATTCCAAGCCATAATGAGGCGTTAATCTTGAGGTTTTTCGCTTGCATTACAAGAATTCCGTCTGCCTGCGCATCCGTTGCCTCAAGCGGAACGAGTGCAACAACTCCTGTTGATGCGCTCTCATGCGTAATCGGCTTGATATCGCCCTGGCTGTCAAGATAAGTATGCAAAAGATCCGCTGACTGATTTGGGAGCTGAGCCGATAGCAACGTTCCTTGTGACGGAGGGCGGGTACCGGTCCCTGTCGAGGCGATAACCCTCCCTTCCCGGTTAACGATAGCAAGTAGGCCTGTGTAAGAAAACACTTTGTCAACGGTTCGTTGTTGTTGCTGGAGCCAAAAATTCAAACCTGCATGATCGGGTCCATGATCGCCTGAGAGCAAAGAGCCGGCCACATTTGCATTGCTTTTTAAGGCAGTAATCAGCAAAAAAGAGCGAGACACATGCATTCCCAATCCGAGCACCAAGAGAAGCAGAAGCTCTACAAGGAGCCAGGCCAAAATGCTGATCAGCATATAGGAACGTGTCAGTCGCCAATGCAGCAGACGAGATGACTTGAGAAAACATTTCCGCACACTACTCTCTCCTCTGGCTAACTTTTAACGTTAATGCCCAAGCGCACGTCGCGTAACCGCTCCCCTTTACCCACCACGATTTATCGGCGCTTTTTGCAGATGCCCGCGATGTTGTTTGTGCAATCATGATTTCTCCTTTCATAAATGTGATCGTTCAATGTTATTATGAATACCGTTTTGGCACGACACGAAGTCTTTACTTCTACAGAAAAGTGTACATCAGAACCATCGATATGGGATGCCTCCATAGGAGTGTTTTAGACGATACTCCGGATGTATAACGGGGGCTGTCAAGAAGTGGCCGTCCTTTCTTCCGCGCTATAGGTGGTTCCAAGAGGATTATGGTATCTTGACATGTGCCGCCATATGAGCGATGCCATACGTTGAAAAGGGATGTTCGGCTGAGAGATATGTATCTTCATTACCGCCAAAGCAAAAAGCTCATAGAACCCGGCTGCGGGCTCCAAGAGCTTTTGTTCGCTTAAGTCATTTCCATTAGCAAATAATCATTGATCGCATATTGAGACGGATTTCCGATACAGCTTCCGCAACTCACAAGGCGTCGTCGACGCCGAAGAAGACGATCGCCGCGTCCGCGTCCGTGAAGGAAGCTTCGATCACCGCGCGGCCTTTGGAATCGAATCTCACTTCCACATTGGACGGATGCCATATCTTCTTATCGACGGGATTGCTCGTGACATACGTGATCTTGACCGGGCGCGGCCGGTCGAACGGCTGTCCGAACGAGCTGGCGAACAGCACCGCGACGCCGCGTCCGTTCTCCGCGTTGATTTTCTCATAGGTCTCCGGAGTACGGCCCGCTCCCCCGCCCGTCACCGGATAGCTGGCCGTGATATCCTCCCTGACTTGCTTATACAGCCCCAGCAAACGGCCGATTCTTTCCACGCCTTTCTCCGAAACCCCAAGCAAATCTCCCCATATCCCATTATGTCCGAGAATCAGGGAAGCGACGCTGATGTTCTGATTAGGCGCGAAGTCGTCCGGAAAGTAATGAACGAGGAACAGCACGGACGGAATCCACTTGTCATATGCGTAAGCTGATCGACAGAGCATGCTGCGCGCCGGACCCGGCTGGAAAAACACGTTGTAATTATAGAACTCGCCGGGATCCGTTCTCGGCAAATCGAAATTCGGATAATAAGGTCCGTTGTTGATCAGGAAATACTTTCCCGCTTCCAGGAAGGACAGCCCGACGCACCGGTATCCTTCGGTCACGTCGAAGTCGATGATCGCTTCGGGGATCGCCTCCGAGACCTTCTTCGCGATTTCGACCAGCTTCAGGGGGAGTTGGAACGCGAACCGATGGCCTCTTTCCTCCGCCGTGGCGTTCCCGTCGCCATGGTCGTGGCCCGGATCGTTGCAGCCGTACTGGCTAATCGCGTCCCACTTGAAATACACGACCCCGAGACGTTTCGCCAACTCGATGAGCTTATCCGCGAACGCCATGCCGAACGGGCTGACGAGGCACATCCTGACGCTCTCCTCCGTCTCCCAGATCGGATGGGGAGCTTCGCGGACGCCGTCCCAAGAAACGATGCAATGCTCAAACGTCCGATACAACCGGCTGGACAGCGCGACGGCTTTCGGATCGAACCACAGACCCAGCTTCATGCCATATCCATCGAGCTTTTCCTTCACGAGATCCAGCCCGTCCGGGAACCGCTCCAAGCTGATGTCCCAATCGCCCGACTTGATGAACCATCCCATATCGATGACGTAGACCTCGATCCCCATCCGGTAAGCGACGTCGATTTCGCTTAAGATATGACCGAGATTCATGGAAGCCAGGTAAGTCTGTTTGTTCCAATACCGGTTGCGCTCCTGAAAGTTCCAAGTGTTGTAGAAAATATACGGGCTTCGCGAGGAAGCATTGTCGCTGAAATGGCGAAGCGCGAACGCACGATACACCTCGGCCAAATCAGCGGCATCCCCTTGAACGGCCGCGAACTGCATCCAGAGGGTGCGGTAACCCTGATCCGTATCGATTCGGTCCCCGTCGCAATAATTCCCTTTCACTGCCAGGAGGGTGAGCTGCCGGGAAGCGTCTGCTTGGAAGCCGACGTAGAGATCGGTGGATTGCGAACCGTGCTCGTATGCCAGCAATGCGGCATGCCTGTCGCCCAGCGCAACGGTCAGCGGTCCCGTGAATATCTTCCCGTTATCAAAATGTGCTTCGCCCAGCTCATTCTCCGTCAATCCGTATTGGTGGGTGAACTCATCGAAATCCGCCAGCCGGATCTCCCGGAATCGTCCATATCCCCCGAAGCTGATCCGCGCATACACGATGTTGTCTTCTCCCGCCTGCTTCGTAAGGCGGTGCGCCTCGCGGGCAAGCAACCGATAATGGAACCGCATGACCGGATTTCCCGGCGCGACGCGAAAGACGATTTCCAACTGCAGCCGTTCATCCTCTTGAAAGGAACCTCGCAGCCGGTATTCCCGGGACCCGTTTTTCAATTCCAGCATGACGGTTTCCTTGATTTCCGAAATGGCCGCCGCGCAAATCCGACCGTCGATCTCGAAGACCGGCGGACTCACGGCGCAGGTTTCTCCGGATGACTCCAGCCGGTAGGACCAGAGAGTATCCTGGCTCCCTTCGATCTGAATGCGGTAGAGCTCGTTGCCGATATGGCTTTCCGTGTTCATTTTCAAACGCCCCTTTTCCTTCGCTTACCGTACGATCGACGGGGGCGGGGAGGCGAGAAAAGCGTCGATCTGCCGCTGCAATTCGACCTGTATGGATTTGACATACGTCCCGGCTTCGGCTTTGAACTCGTTCCAGATACGGTCCGGGTCCGCGGCGCCGTTCATGAGCACGCCGTAATAACGGGCTTCCAGCATCAGGTATTGGGTCAATTCGCCCTCGACCGGACTGCTGTCGAATGAGAAACCCGTGAGCTTGTCGCGCCGGAAGTTGCCGCTGTCCATGATGAACCGGTTGGCTCGCAGCGCCTCTTCTCCCTGGGTCGCGTCAAGACGATCATGCTCGGGATTCCATATCCAGGCGAACGGAAACCAAGGATACCCGTCGCCAAGCGGCCGATACAGCCCTTCTCCCGCATCCTCCCAATCTTCCCCTTCGATCCCGTACGCGAGCAATTCGTAGTTTTCCTTCCGGTTGGCCCAATCGAGAAACCGAATGGCCAATTCCTTGTTCTTACTTGAGGCAGGCACGGCGATGAAATTGCCCTGCACGAAATTGGAGAGATGGATCCCGGGCGAGAAACGGTAGAAAGTAACCGCTTCCAGCTTTGCTCCCGGGACCCGTTTGGCCAGCTCGAACTGCAGATCGCCGGAGACGCCGAAGTCGTTCGACGTGCCTACGGCCTGCTTCCCCGATTTCAACAAGTTGTAGCTGCCTTTGGCCGCCATGATATCGGGATCGATGATCCCGTCGAGGTAGAGCTTTCGGGCATAGAGAACGTATTCCCAGAATACCGGTTCCATCCGCTCGAACAGGTTGTAGACGCGGCCGTCGTCGTTCTTGTAATAGAGCACAACGCTCTGGCCGAGCGCGGGCGTGGACCGAATGTACGCATCATAATGGAATCGGAACCGGAAACTCGCTTCCCCGGTATCGCCAGCCGTGTTCGTCGAGAAAGGAACGATCCCGGGCATGTGTTCCTTCACGCCGTATTCGAACGCCACAAGCTCTTCATAAGTCCTGATCGGAGGGATCCCCAGCTTCTCGCGTATATCCTGCCTGACCAGATACGTATGGTTGTTCGAAGGCGTTCCCGACTGGTAGGCGCCGAGCGGAATCGCCATGATGCGCCCGCCCACGGTATTGGCTTCCCACATGTTCCTGGGTCTTGTCCGGATGATTTCCGGGCCATACCTCTTCAGCAGGTCGTCCAGCGGTTCGTAGTATCCGGCGCTCGCCATCTGATTCAGATGCAGCCACGGAGCATCGAAGATCAGATCGACGGGTTGGCCCGTCTTCAGGAGAAGCTGCGTTCTCTGCGCCAAGTCCGACCAAGGTACGAATTCCACGTCCAGCCTGACGTTTAAGCCGCCCTTCATCCTTCTCTCGGCTTCCTCAATGACCGCGTCCATCCTCTGCGGGCGTTCTCCCGGAATGACGATCCTCAGGGTCGCCCGGTCCGGCGCTTCGGGGGCCGGCGCGCACCCCGTTACCGCGATGAGGAGGAAAATGGAGGCCGCAGCCAGCACCCGCTTCATCCGCGCTTTCATCCGTTTCCTCCGTTCGAGTCCGGCTGCCGGACTTTCACGTATTTGCGATACTCGTTCGGAGTGACGCCGGTCACTTTCTTGAATACGGTGAAGAAATGGCTCTTGGTCAGAAACCCTGCCATTTCGGCGATTTCCGTGATCGAGGAACCGGTTGTCTCCATCAGTTCTTTGACGTAGTTGATCCTCGACATCAGGATGTAATCGGCAACCGTCACTTGGAGATGGTCTTTGAACAGCTGACGGAGATAACCGACGGACAAGGAAACGTGGTCCGCGATATCGTTCACGGACAGGTTCGGATCGTGCAGATGGGTGTGAATGTAAGTCACGATTTCCTTCACGTGTTCTTCCTTGACTCCGCTTGACCGATTCATGCTCTGGCTGAGCTGCCGGATGATCGAATCCGACTCCCGGACAAGCCAGTCCTCCAGCTCCGAGAGATCGCCGAACCGGTCGATGAAGCCTTGAATTCCCGCCTTCGAATCCAAATCCAAGGAAGTCAAATGGCCGAAAGACCGATACAACCGGTAGAAGAGCAGGTTCAATTGGAATCGGCAATCCTCGTAGGCAAGACCCTGCAGATGCCGGACCAGCTCCGAAATCCGCTTTTCCGCCTGCTCCTTCCTGCCGAACCGAATGGCCTCCAGGAACTGATTCAGCAGCGCGTCTTTGTCCGAAGAATGCACAAGCGCCGAATACGCGCCTAAATCCTTCTCCTCGTATACTTTTCTCTCCCCGGTCAGGAATTTCAGCAGCGTCAGCTCCAACACCTGCTTATACGCCTGGTGGAAATCGTCATTGATATCGAGCGTCCCGCTGATGGAGGCGATCGTCTCGATCTTCAGGTAATAAAGGACCTGGTTAGCCGCTTCCTGAACGGACGGGACAAGCTCGTTCGCGGCCCTCTCGTTGCTGCCGATCACGAATGCGAGATGGTCCGAGCCGAAGTCGACCCCCACTGCGCTTCTGCCGCCCCGGCCGACCACCTCCGTCGCGATATTGACGATGGCGAACTTGAGCAGGTTGCGGGAATCGAAGCTGTAATTCTCACAGAACTTCCCGTAATGATCGATCCGGAGTACGGCGACATAATAGCGGTCGTGCGTCAGCAGGCTCGTTCCCGCGGCCAACTCCTGCTTGTTGATGGATTTCAGCTTGCCTTGGAGCAGCCATTGCCGGACGGCCTCCATGCGGATAATCTCCTTGTGGCTGTGGACGAATTGACGCAATTCCGACATCCGGTTCTCCAGCAATTGAAACTTGCGATGGGTGAACCGGGCGTTCCAGAACAGAATGACCAGAAGCAGGAGAAACATCAGCGCGGAACACCACAGCAGCGTCCGCTGCACCTTGCCGGTTTCCTTCGTGAGATTGCTCATGCGGGTCAAGTAATAGACGGTCCAATCTTCCAAGGGCACCTTCGCATGGTTCACGGACCACTTCTGCCCGTCGACGGACGTTTCGTATCGGCCGAGTTCCCCTGCGGGCATCCGCTTCAATTTGTCCGCAAGCTCCGGACGGACGTTGCCGAGAACGATTCCTCCGTCCGCGCCGACGACGAACGTCTCGATTCCCTCGATTTCGCTGTTCTGAAGCAAATACTCCTCAAGAGAAACACGGTCTAGCAGCAGGACCAAATATCCGTTGTACTGGACTCCTTGGCGGGAAGACGGCACGATCAAGGCTTGATACGTTTGCCCATCGACCTCGTGCGGAATGTATTGGAGAAACCTGTCCGACCTCTCCCTGATGATCCGGAGAATAGCCGCGTCGTGGAACTCCTTGAACGTGTATTTACGGGACCTGTAGTCGATGACGCTGCTCGTTCGCGTATTTACCAGATAAGCCGAGCGAATGAAAGGTTCGTTTGTCATGTACTTGGTCAAGGCGATCAACGCGTCGTTCTGCAGCATGCCTTTATTCTCGTCTTCGCTTGCTTGAAACCATTTCTGGATATGGGCGTCCTGATAGATGTTCAGGCTGTAGTTCTTCAACTGGTCGGCCAGAAATTCGATGTTCCGTTGCGTATGCATCAGCATCTGCTCGTTGAAACGGTCGATTTCCTGATAAGCATGGTCGGAAAAGAGATAGGATAAATAGAGGGAAAACGGAGTCACGAGCAGCATAAACGATATGGCGATCAAGAGGAAGATTCGCAAAAAGGATTGCTTCGGCCACAGTTGATGCATGGGTGTACCTCCAGTCGGGGCAATACCTCACCCTTCCCAAGGGCGATTGCCGTCGTCATTCGCTCCTCCATTATACCAAATTTATCCTGATTGCGAGTTCCGAAAAATCACGGCGGACCGCCGCCAAATACGCGACTAAGTCCGCCGCTCCCCCTTGCTTACTTGCCTTTAGCCGCCAAAAAATCGTTGATTTGCTTCTGCAGCTCCGCGACGATCTTGTCGGTGCCGGCCTCGTTCATCTTGGCGATGTAGGCGTTCACATCCTTCTCGACATCCCGGGTAATGCCGAACAGAAGCTTCCTGCCGTATTCGTCGTACACGGCCTGTCTGGCGGCCAGCTCCATCTTGACGGGCTCCGTGTTGAAATTGAAGCCGGCGACAGGCGGCATGACGTTATTCGGATATTCGACGTCCGCCTTCGTTCCTTCGGTTAACGCTTGGTTCGTGTCGAACGTGGACGGCAGTCTCCATTGCGATCTCCAGAGCGCCCAGCGGCCGTTCCATTCCAAATACCCGTTATTGGCATCCATTCCTTCCGGATAGGCCACCGTATCGACGCCGTCAATCTGCTTGATGACGTAGGTTTTGTCTTTGATTCCGTACATGACTGAATTGTAGTTTTCTTGGCTTGCGTTCATCCATTCGAGGAACATCATCGCTCTCTCGGGATTGGCCGCGTTTTTGTTGATGCCCATGATGTTGCCCATCGCCCCTGACAACGAGGACTTGCTGTCGGGATACATCATATTGCCTTTCTTTTCGCCCGGCCCGTTCAGTGCGCGGTAAGCGTCCTCCGTGCCCCTGATCGCCGCGGCGTATTTGCCCGAATCGACTCCATTAACCGCTTCTTTCGGTGCGTTCATCGCATTTTTCGGAATCCAGCCCTTGTCATACCACGTCTTGCGAATCTTGGATGCTTCCAGGAAAGCCGGCGTTCTTTCGAGCGGCACGATCGTCACCTTGGGGTCGTTCAGATCGTAGGTCAAGTCGAAGTTGCCCTGGCCGAACTCCCTGTCAAAGCTGTACTTTGTCGCCAGCGCATTCATGGCGTTATCCCAGTTGTTGATCCCTTGCGTAACATTGTTCAGCGCAAGAATACCGGTCTCGTTCTTCATCACGATGTCGAGGTAGTTTTCCAGATCTTCCATCGTTGTCATCTTTTCCGGAATGTTGTATTTCTTGCGCAGGTCCTCCCGGATTGTCAGGTAAGCCCGCTGCGTGGACGGGTTGTCGGTCGGAATCGCCATTATTTTTCCGTTCACCTTGGCCCATTCCAGGTTGCGGGTGTCCGTCAAATATTTCTTGAGATTCGGCGCGTATTGATCCATGAGGTCATCCAGCGGCAGCAGCGAATTGTTCTTCAGCATCGTCGGGAAAATGAACCAGTTGGCGTCGAAATACAGATCGAAGTCGTCGCCCGAGGCCGCCAGAAGCTTCAGCTTATCCTGATAGTCCGTCCACGGAATGAAGCTGACGTTGAACTTCGCGTTCAGGACACTTTTGCTTAATTGCTCCACGTTCGCCCACACCTCTTTGGCTTGCGGCGGCTCGGTTCCGACGAAATGAATTTTGAGCGTCACTTCTTCAAGCGGCGCTTTGGCATCGCCGCTCGCCGATTCGTTTTCTTTCGACGGGGCGGAAGACGATGCCGTTGGGGAAGGCTCTTCTTTACTGGAGCCCATGCAACCCGAGATTACGGTTGCAAGCACGAAGACGGACAGCAGCCATAGCGATAACCCCCTAAACTTCTTCTTCAATGGAATTCCTCCCTTTTCGTATATGCCAACCTGCTTGGAACAGGGTATGGCCTAGCCTTTAACCGCGCCTACCATCAAGCCCTTAACGAAATACTTCTGAAGGAACGGATACAGAAAGATGATCGGGCCGATCGTAATGATGGTGGCCGCGTACTTGATGCCTTCCGTCGGCAGCGTTTCGTTGCCGATCAGTCTCGTCGCGTTCTCTCCTTGCGCGAATTGGGCGTTGGATACGATTTCCCGCAGGAGCAGCTGCAAGGGCATCAAGCTCTTCTCCTCGTTCAGCATGATGCCGAGCCACCAATCGTTCCAATAATAGAGCGAGATAAACAACGTGACCGAAGCGAGAGCGGGGATGGACAGCGGAAGAATGATCCGGAAGAAAATCCTCCATTCCCCCGCTCCGTCGATCGAGGCGGATTCTCCGATTTCATCCGGCAAAGACTTGAAATAGTTGCGGATCAGGAACATGTACCAAGCATTCGCCGTGTAAGGCACGATCAGGGCCAGCAGGTTATTGTGCAGGCCGAGGTATTTGGTCGTGATGATGTACCACGGCACAATCCCTCCGCTGAACAGCATGGTGAAGAAGCAATAGAAAGCCAGAATATGGCGGTACTTGAGCGATTTCTTCGACAACGGATACGCTAGCATGGCGTTTACGAGCAGGCTCAGCGCGGTGCCGAAAACCGTGACCAGGATGGTGATTTTGTAGCCGTTCACGACTTTCCCCGCGTCCGAGAACAGCAGCTTGTAAGCATTAAGATTGATCAGTTCGGGAAAGAAGCCGATGCCTTCCGTGATTAACTCGCTTTCGTCCGTGAACGAAGCGATGAGCACGAGGACGAAGGGAACGACGCAAGCCAAAGCGATCAGCACGAGCGCTGCGATTAGCAAGACTTGCATCCCACTGCGGGCAGCCGATTGTGTGCGCATGAAGATCCCTCCTTAGAAAATGCTTCCTTCGTTCTGGTATTTGCGGGCGACGCGGTTGCTGATCAGGACGAGGAAGAAGCCGATGACGGATTGATAGAGTCCGACCGCCGATGACATGCCAACGTCTCCCAGCTTCCGGAGCGCCCGGTAGACGTAAGTGTCGATAACGTCAGCCGAGGGGTACAGGATCGAATTTTCTCCGACGATCGCGTAGAACATCCCGAAATCCGCGTACATGATTCTTCCGATCGCCAGCAGCGTCAAAATGGTGGCGGTCGGCATCAGATGGGGAATCGTAATATGACGGATCTTGCTCCATTTGCCGGCGCCGTCTATGTCCGCGGCTTCGTAATACGTATGGTCGATTCCGGCCAGCACCGCGAGGAAGATAATGCTCGTATATCCGGCGGTCTTCCAAACGCTGATCGCCGTCATGATAATCGGCCAAGCTTCGTACGTGTTGTACCATTCCACAGAGGGAATGCCGAACAGCTGCAGAAGCTTGTTGACCATCCCGTAATCGAAATTGAACAACGCGTAAGCGAACACGCCGACAACAATCCAGGAGATGAAGTACGGAAGCAGGATACCGGATTGGATCGCCTTCTTGACTTTGAGGAATCGGACCTCGTTCAGCAGGATGGAGATCGCCAGGGCGAGCAGCGTGCCGAAAAAGATAAATGAAAAATTCAACGCCAGCGTATTGCGGGTCACTCTCCAAAAAGCGTCGGAAGAGAAGAAAAACTCGAAATTGCCGAGCAGTGGCTTCGCCCACGGACTCCCGAACAGTCCCGAGGAAAAGTTATAGTTTTTGAAAGCGACGACGACACCCGCCATGGGCAGATAATTAAAGAGAAAAAACAGCGCAAGACCCGGAAAAGCCATCAGGTACAACGTTCGGTTCTTGCCGATTTCTTTGAGAACATTCATTCGCTCAACTCCTTCCGTCATTTTATAAAGCGCTTACATTTCCGACGATCTCACTTTACTGAATCCGGCCTCCGCCGGCAACAACGATTCCTCCTCATCGACTTCGAATGCTAATCAACCCGGTTCATATATCCAACGATCCACATCGATTAGGCGCGATGATGCGGAAATCGGCTGCGGGGGCAGAAGAAAATCCCGCCGGGGGACTGCGGGATTCATCGGCTACACACTATTCAATTCCCGGTAAGAGAGCGGCGTCATGCCCGTATCCTTCTTGAAGGCGTAGAAAAAGTAGTTTTTGTTGAGATAACCGGTCAGTTCGGCGATTTCGTTCACGGCAAGTTTCGTTTCCTTCAGCAGGTTTTTGGCCCGGCCGATCTTGATGCCGCGAATATGGTCATTGATGTACGCCCCGGTCGTTTCCTTGAACAGCTTGGCGAAGTAATTGGCGGAGTACCCGAACTTCTCGGCGATCGAATCCACGTTCAAATTAGGATCGGAATAATGAACCTCGATATATTCCAGCGCTTCCTGAATCATCTTCGTCGCTTTGCCGCTGTTTCTTTGCGCGTTCATCTCTTCGATCCGGATACGGTAACGGGCGAAGAGCGCTTGAAACCATTCCTTCCAATCCCGCATCACCTCAAGCCGGTCGATTTCCCGGTAGTAATCCTGCATCTCGAAGCCTCCCCGGCTCGCTCCGATGATGCCGTTGAACGTTCGGATGCAGACCACCGCCAATTGCAGCAAAATCAGGTGGGCACCGTTGTACGTATAATGACGCAGCTCATCTTCCAACCGTTCCAGCGTTTCGGTCCATTCGGTCTCCTTGTTCAGTTTGATGCAGTCGATCAGCGCATTCTCGACCTCAAGAGGATAAGGATGCTGCCTTACGAATTCCCGGTTCACGCCTTCTTCGTCGAAAATCCGTCCATATCCGGCGGTTAATCGTTGGTTGCTTAAGTTCATGGCATCCTCATATGAACAGGCAAGCTCCCGCAGCGTCTCCGCCCGCTGGCCGATGCCGACCGTCAGGCTGCGGCCGAGCGCCTTGAACACGGTGCGCTGGACTTCGGTCAGCAAGCTTCGCAAGAGGACCGGATCCGACGGCTCTTCGGCGCTTGCGATGACAGCGACATTTCCGCCCGGCATCGTCACGGATTCCGCTTCGAGCCTGCCGTGGAACGTATCCTTAACGATCTGATCAACCGTCGCTTCGTAAAGATGCTTGTGCTCGTCTTTCACCTTGCCGTATTCGTCGATCCGCAGCAAAGCTACTCTTCGGATCACGGGATCGTCCTGAAGTCCGAGCTCCGACGCCTTGGCCCGAACGTAGCTCTCATTCCATGATCCCGAGAGAATCTGCTGAAGTAATTTCGTCTTCAGCTCTTTCCTGCTCGTCTCGTGATGGTCGGAGAGCTCCTTCATGCGATCGAGCATGTCGACGACTCCATCCATGATATAGTCCAATTCGTTTTTGCCGTTGGCGTTTTTCTTTCTTACCAGTTCGGACTTCGTCATCCGCTTGATGAAGCGGTCAATGGGAGAATAAATCGTTCTGGCCATGAAGGCGATCAGAATTGCGCTGAGCAGCAGAACCCCGCAGCCGATATAGAGAATCTGGTTCGTCTGCTCCCGGACGAATCCCGTGATTTCGTCATGGTCCTGAATCGTGACCAGCGACCAATTCGAATCCTCCAGGGCCAAGCGGTTTACGATATATTCGCGCCCTCCCTCACGCACCTTCGTGCTTTCCGGCGATTGCCGCGATCCGAGCAGCGTTTGACGGCGCGATGGATCGCGAGTTATGGAGGCGACCGGTTCTTGCGCGTCCGTAGAGACGATGCCGCCGTCCTGATCTATGAGCAGAACTTTCAGGTTCTCTCCGGAGCCCAACATATTCAATTCCGAAAAGTCGAGTACGTTGATGACGATGCTGTTCTCGACCGTCTTGCCGTCCGCCCCGAATTTCGTATAAACGTAAGACACCACCTTGCGGCCCGCTTCCGTACCGCCGGCGATTTCTCTCGACACGACGAGCTTGCGCTTGAGGCCGGCATGGATGATTTCCCGGTCAGGAAAGCCCGCATAATCCATTCCGCCCGTCTGGGTGGAGACGAAATAGTTGATTTTGCCGCTGTAGATATACATCGAATGGATTTTGGAGTGGATGTACTTGAAGCGCGAGAACTCCGATCTCATTTTATATTCCTCATAAGGATCCCACGTCTTCCGGTTCAGGAAGTTTTCCACCGCGGGATTGGAAATGACGGAAATGTAAATGTAATCCACTTCTTCATTCAGTTTCCCGATGTCCATGGATATTCGGTTCAAGCTGTTCCGCGTTTCCCGGGTCACTTCCTGGTAAGTCGCATCCATATAGATGTTCCTGAAAATAATCGTCAGCAGGATCACGGTCACGAACGATAGCATGACGAAGAACGCGATCAGCTTCCAAAAGATGATTCTCCGGCTCGAACGGTTTCCCATGATGATTCCCCCTCATTTCTCCTGTTGTGCTTCTTATTTTAAAAGTGGAGGTGTGCGCGTGATAGTTCTGAAACCTCAGCAATCGGTATTCATTGCTCAGGTTTGGCGCCGAAATGCGGTATCAACACCGAAATCTTCAGGATCCGCACTATGAACGGCGCTTTATATTCACTACGATGGTCACGTGCTTTCCAAATAAGCGAAAGAGGTGGACAGGTACCATGTTCTTCAAGCATCGCAAGACGGACCGAATGAGGTTCGGCAAGTTGCTTCTTCTGACTTTGGCTTTGACGCTTCCTATCGCCGCAATTCTTCCGTCTCCCGCCGCCCGGGCGGCGACGGACACTTTCGAAGAACGGGCCGAGCAGTTGCTGTCAGTCTTCGCCTCCACGACGCCGACCAACATGAACAACCATTGGTTCTTCTACGCGCAGGCCCGTTTTGCCACGAACACGAACGTCAGCACCGCGCTCTCCTGGGTAGATTCGCTGAATAACGGAAGCCATCCCGGCTCCATGTTCTACTATGTGAACAATATCGAAACGTACCTGAAATTTGGGCACCTGTATTCAGGCGCCCTGAAGGCCAAAGTGAAAACCGATCTGACGACGGGCGCCAACGTGACCTATTACACATCCAATGGTTCCACCGAGAATCACAAGCTCATGTTTAAGACGGCGGGATACTTGGTGGCGCAGACATGGCCGGACTGGTCCAACGCTTCGGTCGAATTGGCCGGCAACAAGTCGGAGCTGGAAGCGATCATGGACCAATACGTGCACAAGGGGCTCGCGGAATACGACTCTCCCTCCTACAATGCCGTGACCGTCAACTGCCTGATGCTGCTGGCCGAATTCGTACAGGATCCGGCGTTTCGGATGAAAGCGAAAATGACACTGGAATGGATGCTCGCCAATATCGGCGCGGAGTGGACGAACGGCTATTACGTATCTTCGACTTTGCGCGTATATCCCGTCAGCGTGACACCCCAGGAAGGAGCAGCTTCCACGATTCAGAACTGGCTGCTTTGGGGAGGCAGAACGCCCAGCTATCCAACGTCCTTGAGCGATCATGCCACGGAAGCCCATTATGCCGTGTCGAACGCGACGAGTACGTACCGGATGCCCGCCATCCTGGAACGTATCGGCCAGGACAGAAGCGTGCCTTACGTCCAGAAGGAGAACGGAAATTGGAATACGCGCACGAGCAAATACAGCTATATCACCGACAAATTCGGCCTGGCCAGCCAAGTCGAAGTGCAGAATCTCGCATGGGCGGATCAAGCCCGGCGCTGGTTCGCCCGTTGGGATTCCGAGGAACCAGGCAGCACCTTCTTCATGACGCATCCCCGATTGGCCGGCGATTACAAAGGCGCCACCATCTATGAGCAGGTCATGCAGCATAACGGAGCGTTGATCGGCGTCTATAAGATCCCGACCAGCGGCACTATCGACGGCACGAATCCGATCCTGCAGTATATCGAAGGACCGATTTCCACGGAAGCCGCGAAGCAAATCGCGGAGCATTCCGGATGGGTATTCATCCACGGCGGCGGCACGATGCTTGCGGTCAAACCGGTCAAAGGCTATACGTGGGCCGCGGACCGCACGATCAATTCGCAGACGTTCAAGACGCTGCGCAGCGAGTACAACAAGAACGGCGTCGTTCTGGAGGTCGTCCCCGCAAGCGATTACGCTCTCGCCGGGGAGGCGTCGCTGCCGGAGGAAGATCGGCTGGCGAATGAGCTGTCCAGCTTCAAAGACGACATTCTGGCGAATACCGCGATCGACGCTTCACACTTGGACGAAACGAACCCTCGTCTGATCTACACGACGTTATCCGGCGATCAGATGGACATCACCTATCAATATACCGGAGTTTACAACAATAACCGCAAGCTGAACGGTCAGGCGGTCGCCTACGGCAGCTGGCCGCTCATGGACAGCCCCTATATGCATCAAGACTACAACGGAAACACGCTGACGTTGAACCATGGCGGAGAAAGCTACGCTTACGATTTCGGCAACTGGACCGTCACCTCCGTGAACGCTCCTCTCATCCGGTGGAAGTTCGACGAGGTTTCCGGCGTTGCTGCGAGCGATTCCAGCGGCAATGGGCTGAGCGGCTCCTTGCTGAACGGCCTGTCGTTCGGTTCGAACGCCGTGGCGGGGCCGGTCGGAGGCGGCGCGCTGCAATTTGACGGCATGGACGACGTCGTGCGAAGGGACACCGCGTCCGTATCCGGGTATCCGTTCACATTGTCCGCATGGGTGAAGACGACCTCTTCCGCCAATTCGACCATCCAGTTTCTCGGAAATGGAACAGCGTTCGACCAGTACGTCCGGATCGGCATGAACTCGGTCGGCAAGGCTTTCCTTGACCTGCGCAACGGATCGTCGACCACGATATTCTCCAGCGGACCCGTCAACAATGGCCAGTGGCATCTGATAACCGGCGTGTTCGAGAACGCAACAAGCTCGAAGCTGTATGTCGACGGCGTTCTTCAGGCTGCTCTCACGAACGCGGTCGCGCTGCCCGCTTTGAACCGAATGTCCGCGGGAGCGTTGGACCGCTCGGTGCCCTCCGACCGTTTCGCCGGCGCGATCGACGACGTAAAACTCTACACTTCGGCGCTTAACGCTTCTCAAATCATGGCCTTGTATAACGGCAATTAAATAAATAAGCCCTCAAGCAGCGATCGCTTGAGGGCTTACGGAATGCCCGTCATTTCAGGAACGGCCGTGTGAACGACGATCGGTAGATTTTGTGCAGCAGATGCATTTTCAATCGCCTTTAGGCTCTTCGCGACGTGCTGAATCATCATCGGTGTTTCAAAGAGCGTGTTGTCCGTAACTACATGAACCCGTTTCGACCTTTCTTCCGGACTCAAGCTCAAAAGCATCTGCGAAACGCAAGTAACAATCCAGTAATCTAATTTTGTTTGTTTCAATAATAGGATCTTGACTTTACTATGGCCGGAATTAAATTCACCATTATTATTAATTTGAATTTATTTGAAATGAATTTCATCCCCCACTATTAAACCCAGAAATTAATCAACTTTAACCTAACCGCCATAATAGTCCGCGTGACATATCGTCGGGCGTTTACCCAATATATGAGGCATACATCGTCTTGGTTTGGATATTTGCCCAACAAAATCGATTCGGACTTCGGCTGGGTTTCTTAAAGCGAGTCAGCGCCGGTGATCAAGGTGAAAGGGCAGTATTTCCGTAGTCTAAGTATTGCCCTTTCTATAATTGGATTTGGCTTTGTTCTTTGCGTAATTGGACTCATGTCGGTTTCGCAACCAGCACCTGTAGCGTAACCTATTTCGACTACAAGTGATAGAGGGATACGCTCATGGCAATAAGCCCGCTTTGCCGACAATTTGCTTCCATTCTAAGAGCACAGCCTATGATAATTAACGGGGTTTGTACAGCTTCTACAGTGAGGAACAACATTCGGCCACGAATTCTGGGCAAAAGATCAAGATCTTTTCTGACCATTCCGCAAGCATTTTCTTTCGAAAGTATCGGTCGTGATGGGAGAGCGCTCTGTTTAGGAGAAACCGTTATTTTAACAGCGGAAATCAATCCTTTTATTTCACGGCTGCGCAGCCATGGCATTAAAGTGACAGCCTTGCATAATCACTGGTTATTTACAAATCCAAATCTTTGGTACATTCATTTTGAAAAAAACGCCCGTCCATTGGAATTTGCACGTGATGTTCGGGATGCCTTGAATGTACTGACAACAAGGATCGTAAAGCCTGTCAGTGGCAAAAAGTAGCGTTAATGCATGCTTAGCATAATAAACCGTATATTGACCTGTCGGTCAATATACGGTTTAAGTCAGACGCCTTTTCCTTTAGTGGAAGATTTCGAGTACGGTTATGGATACATACCGAAATGATTTCCCTGAATGAATGTTAATTGTTTCTTGGTATATAGTCGGATGTAATTCCCAACAAATTAAATCCTATTCCTTAACTTCGATGGCTTATTTGGAGTTGAGCCGGCTGCTGCAGCACGGCACTCAGCGAGAATCAGCTCAGAGTGGCAAGAGCCTCCCTCGTGAATGGCTGCAGTTCTTCAGTGCGGTCGTCGCGGATCTTGGCCGCCCATGCCGGGTCGGTCAGCAGTGCGCGACCGACGGCGACAAGGTCGAACTCCCCACGCTCCAGACGCTCGATCAGGTTGTCGATTCCGGCAGTCTGCCCGCCTTTGCCCTCCTCGAACAGGCTGGTGAAGTCGGAGTCCAGACCGACGGAGCCGACGGTAATTGCCGACTTGCCGGTCAGCTTGCGCGTCCAGCCCGCCACATTGAGGTCTGAACCCTCGAACTCCGGCTCCCAGAAGCGGCGCGTGGAAGCATGGAATACATCGACGCCTGCCGCAGAGAGCGGTGCGAGGAAGCGCTCCAGCTCCTCTGGATTTGCTGCCAGCTTTGCGCTGTAATTAACCGGCTTCCATTGGGAGAAGCGGAATATAATCGGGAAGTCGGGGCCGACCGCGGCTCGCACCGCCTCAATAACTTCCACTGCGAATCGGGTGCGGCCAACCAGGTCGCCGCCATACTCATCCGTGCGCTTGTTGGTGACGTCCCAGAAGAATTGGTCAATAAGGTAGCCGTGCGCGCCGTGGATCTCCACCGCGTCAAAGCCGATGCTCTTCGCGTCGGCAGCGGCCTGGGCATAAGCCTGAACGAGACTGCCAATCTCCTCGAGCGTCAGCGGCTCGGATACCGGCTCGCCGGTCAAGCTAAGGCCCGATGGTCCAATCGGGTCGACATTCGAATCCGGGAATTTCTCCCTCTCGCGGGCCGTGCCGGTGTGCCAGATCTGCGGAGCGATTTTTCCGCCGGCTTTATGCACTTCGCGGACGACGGCCGCCCATCCTTCCAGAGCTTTCTCCCCGTAAAAATGCGGAACGCCGTGGTCAGCAGCCGCAGCCGGATGGTTAATGACTGTTCCTTCGGTGATGATGAGTCCGACACCGTTTTCCGCCCTTCGGCGGTAATATCCGGCTACGTTGGGACCTGGAACGCCTGTCGGCGAAAAGGCGCGGGTCATCGGGGCCATGACAATACGATTTTCAAGCTTCAGTCGTCCGCCTTCAAAAGGGTTGAACAGAGCCGCTGCTGTTTTGGATAAGGTCATCTTATTCTCTCCTCCTAATAATGAAAAAGTTTTTATTTTAATCTATATATTCAAATATATAGATGAACAGATGAAAATTCAAGCCCTTCGGAGAAAACTTTTGGGGGCTACTTCTTCTTCGCCTGCAGCCCGTTCGCAAAGTCCTCCAAAAAAGCGGCGATCGCCTCTTCATTGCGCCTGTAATAGGTCCATTGGCCATACCGGCGGGACTCCAGCAATCCGGTCTTCTGCATAGAGGATAGGTACGAAGAGATGACCGACTGCGTCAGACCGGATTTTTCCTGAATGCTTCCCACGCAGACACCGCCCGGGAACTCTTCTTTAATGACGTTCGGCAAATTCTCATTCATCTTTTCCGGCTCCCGCAGCCAGCAAAGGATGTTAAGACGGGTCTCATTTGACAGAGCCTTCAGCACCGCAAGCATATCTTCATTTTTCATTACTCGACACCCATTCCTGGTTGGTTTGTTCCCAGTATACCAAAAGTTCCGCTCATGAGAAAAATGATAATCAAATTTGTATTTGTTCAGTATATTTGGATAAAAAAAAGCCGTAAATAAGCGGCGTTCACTTGCCCACCCAAAAATACCTTAAGCCACGTCAGTATGCCGTTTGGTTATCGGTTTGGCTTTGTCTCTTCCCGCCCGGGCCATCAGGTTAGCCGACAGCAGCATGCCCGCAATGACGATAACGCCGCCAACGATCTGGGAGACCAGCAATTCCTGACCTATCATCACAGACAGGATAGCGGTGAAAATCGGCATCAAATTCATCGTTATGCTGGCTTTGCCCGGTCCAAGTTCCTTGACGCCCTGGTTCCAGAACAGGAATGACCCGATGGAAGGAAACAAACCCAAATAGATGATACCTGTAATGCTGAAAGCAGTGATGTGCTCTGTATGCACCGGCTGAATAAACAGCAGCGGAACCATGCAAACGACGCCAATAAAAGCTGTAAATGCAACGAACGTAATCGGAGGAAGATGCTGCGCTCTTTTGCCGATAATCGAATAGATGGCCCACAAAAAAACCGCCAACAGCATAATGCCGTCTCCTTGGTTATAATGCGTGCTAAATACGCCAAGCAGATGTCCTTTAGTCAATACCGTCAGTACACCCAGGAAAGATAATACCACTCCCGCTCCCTGCCACACGGTAATTTTGTCTTTCAGGAAAAGCAGGGACAACACAATCATGACCGCCGGAGTCAAGCTGTTAATCAGACTGCCGTTTGTAGATGAGGTGTGCTGGAGTGCCGTGTAAGTGAGAAGCGTGTAGAACACGACACCCACCAGCGACAAGAATAGAAAAATTCCCCAGTTGTTTTTCCATACCTTCAGCCAGTTCGGTTTCTCCACCAGTTGCGCCATCGGAATCAACACCACGGCTGCAATCGTCCACCGCAAGAAGGAGGCCCAGATCGGCGGGAAATCGGACGTAACCGATTTGCCGAAAATCAGGTTCCCCGCCCAAAACAAATTCGCCAATACTAGAAAAAGCCATGCTTTCGCTTTCATAATCATACTCCTCTCCCCACTGTATTCCAGGTCCCAGGTCACTACAACGCCTCGTTTAAGGCCTGGTTAAGTTCTCTACTGTTCTTTTTCTTGTTCTATAAACATGTTACAATAAACTTGGTCATAAATAAAATGAATATATGTCATGAAGGAGATATCAAATCTGGTATGAATAAGTCTCTTCTGCAGTTGATCGTCGCTATTTCGGAGACCCGAAGCTTTACGACTGCCGGGGAAAAAATGAATATGACGCAGCCGGCTGTCAGCCGTGCAGTCACTTCCCTGGAACGCGAGCTTGGGGTAACGCTGCTTATTAGAGACCGTCGTCACGGCGTTGCCCTCACACCAGTCGGAGAGCGAATCGTTCGGATCTTCCGGGAGATTCTTCAAGGGTATGATAAAATTGACCAGGAAATCGCCAGCGAAAATGGAATGGAAACCGGCTGCGTACGCATCGGCGCTTTCCCGGTCGCTGCGTCTTATTTTGTTCCGAAACTGATCAGCCATATCAAACAACACTATCCAAAGCTGGAATTTAGCATCGTGGAAGGTACCATTGCAGATGTACAGGAATGGCTGGATAACCGGCAAATCGATGTTGGCCTGCTCATCCCCTCGGATAAAACCACCCATTCTTCCCCTCTTTACCGGGAAGGCATATATGCGGTCATGAGAGACGATCACCCGCTAAATGAGAAGAGCGATATTAGCCCCAAAGATTTGCGTGAGGAACCCATGCTGATTTGCAAAGCTGGTTACGAACCTCCTGTCCTGAAGTGGTTTGAAAGTGCCGGGGAGGCGCCAAAGGTAGAGTACATTCTCTACAACTACAGAACCGCGCTCCAAATGGTTCTTGAAGGCGAAGGTTTGGCTGTAATGTCCGAGCTATCCCTTTTGGACCTTCCTCAAGGCATCGCGCTGAAGCGTCTGTCTCCTGAGGCCTACCGGGATATTCACATCGCCTCCGGTCCCGTGGAGGACTGTACCATTGCGGTAAAAACATTTATCGAGACGGCTCAGAAATTGTTCCCATTTCAAGCTAAACATGAGCCCTTGATTGAAATTTAAGCTTTTTCCTTCCCCTAAGTGCGGCTCTACTAGAGTAAAGGGCAGAAAATTCTGCCCCTCCTCATCAAACCGTACGTGAGGCAAGTGATCCATATTGAGAAGATCTCTCAATCACTGAAAACGACATATGTTCTTGTCCCAAATCGGCAAACGATATATGTTCTTGTCATTGACTCTTGACAAGAACATATATCGTTAAAACAAAAAAAGCCGCAGTTATGCTACTGTTAAGCGTATATGCTCTTGTCCTCGACATATATGTACCTCGGCGGTCGGTTCGAACCCGTAGCCACTCACATACCCTTCGTCTCGGGAGAAGTCGCTTTTTGGAAGTGCGAAACAAAAAATGAGATTTATTTCGAAGATCCATTGCATCACATTTACGCCATCTTGAAGCAGGGCTAACCCTACAACTAATAAAACCCTGTTTAATCAAACCCCTCAACGTACTTCACTAAAGTGGATTTGTTGATTACATCAAGTATCTTCCCGTGATCGACTGCTCCGCATGGATGATCTGCGGAGGTGTGCCCTCGAACACCACCTGGCCGCCCTTGCTGCCTCCGTCCGGTCCCATATCGATGATCCAATCCGCTTGGCTGATCACATCGAGGTTGTGCTCGATGACGATCACCGTATTGCCGGCATCGACGAGGCGGTTCATGATTCCCAAAAGTTGACCGATATCCGACATATGCAGGCCGGTCGTCGGCTCGTCCATCACGTAGATGCTGCCCTTTTTATGTAGCTCGCTTGCCAGCTTGATGCGCTGGCATTCCCCTCCCGAGAGCGTGCTGAGCGGCTGGCCAAGCGTAATATAGTTCAGTCCCACATCACACATCGCCTGGAGCTTGCGCACAACCTCTTTTAGCTGAAAAAAATCCAGTGCCTGCTCCACCGTCATCTCCAGCACCTCTGCAATTGACTTGCCGTTCAGCTTGTAATCAAGCACCTCTTCCTTGAACCGTCTACCTCCGCATACATCGCATGGCAGCTTCACGCTGTCGAGGAATGCAAGGTCTGTATACACAACACCCAGCCCTTGGCAGTTCTCGCAAGCCCCCTTGGAGTTGAAGCTGAACAAACCTTGGTTCACCTTATTCGCGGAAGCAAACGCCTTGCGCACATCATCCATAATGCCCGTATAGGTCGCGGGATTCGAGCGTGTTGACACGCCTATCGCCGATTGGTCGATGACGATCGCATCCGGATGCTGGCTAAGGAATACTTCGTTAATCAGCGTACTCTTGCCCGAGCCGGCGACACCTGTAACGACTGTCAGCACTCCGGTTGGAATATCTACACTCACGTTCCGCAGGTTGTGCAGTTTGGCTTCCTTGATGGACAGCTTGCCGGATGGCTGCCTGCATTCGTGCTTCAGCTGGAGCGGCCTCTTCATATGGGTGCCCGTCAGCGTGTCTGCCTCCAGCAGTCCTTGGAAGCTGCCTTCATAGACGATGGTACCGCCGCGGCTGCCGGCATGAGGTCCGACGTCGACGATATGATCCGCCACTTTGATCACATCGGGATCATGTTCGACGACAATCACGGTATTGCCCTTGTCGCGCAGCTTCTGAAGCAATTCATTCAACCGGTGCACATCACGGGGGTGCAGGCCAACGCTGGGCTCATCGAAAATGTAAGTAACATCCACCAGACTGCCGCTCAGATGCTTCACCATCTTGACGCGCTGCGACTCGCCGCCGGACAAAGTATCCGTCTCGCGGTCCAGCGTCAAGTAGTCAAGTCCGATGTCCACCAGGTGCTGCAGCCGGTCCGTCAGCGACTTAACGACCGGCGTGGCGATCGCGTCGTCAATCTCCCGAACGACGCGAATGAGCTGACCGACCTCCATGGAGGACATCTCTGCAATGTTAAGTCCATTGATTCTGCAGCTGAGCGCTGCCTGACTGAGTCTCGCGCCGCGGCAGCTGGAGCATGAACCTTCGGTGATGAAGGGTGCAACCGCTTTTTGCGTGCGCTCGGACTTTGTCTTCACATCCTGCTTGATGTATTTGTTGGTGAATTTCTCTATGACGCCTTCCACTGTAATATTTGTTGCCTTGCCGGCAAAATCCATCTGGACTTTCCTTGCTTTGGCGTACAGTAGTTGTTCCAGTTCTTCATCGGAATAATCGTTCAGCTTCTTGTCGAGATCGAAGTCCCCCGACTGCACGATCATGTTCCATTCCCAGCCGCTCACCGAATAGTCCGGCAGCATAATGGCCCCTTCATTCAACGACTTCGACATGTCCAGTGCCTTGCTCATGTCGACGCCCAGCCTGCGACCGATCCCATTGCACTCGGGACACATGCCTTGCGGATCGTTAAAAGAGAACATATGCGCTTGTCCAACATAGGGCTGGCCCACTCGGGAGAAGAGAAGACGGAGAATAGGAGAAATATCGGTAATCGTGCCCATCGTGGAATGGGAACCGCCGCCAAGCCGCTTCTGATCGACAATAACAGCCATGCTCAGGTTCTCGATCGCGTCCGTATCCGGCTGAGGAACGCGGGGCAGGAAATTGCGCACGAACATGCTGAAGTTCTCATTCAGCAATCGCGTGGATTCTGCGGCGATCGTATCGAAGACGATCGATGACTTGCCGGATCCGGATACCCCGGTGAAAATCGTAATCTTCCGCTTGGGAATGCGCAAGGATACGTTTTTGAGATTGTTTTCCCGCGCACCCGAGATTACGATATACTCCTGATTAGATTCGCTCATGCTTAACATCCTTCCTATAATTTTCTCGAATATTCAGGGTGTGTCCGTAAATAGCTTTATCCATACGCACTTAGTTCGAACTTGACCCGAAACGACTAGAACTTGTCAGATAGTCCGAATTAACATAAACCGACTGCATGTAGTTTGCAGCCGGTTTATATTAATTCGGGTCAAGCAGGGCTAAACTATAGTACCCACTAAATTAGCATTGGGGAAGGAGATGTTTTAGTACCGTATGCGGTTATTGTTCCAACACCTTTTCAAACTCGCCGAACCAATTACCCCAGCCATACCTAGCGCCTTCGAGTCCTTGAGCATTTGAGAATCCGGTTTGTTCGAGATGAAGGTTAACCTTTCCGTCCCCTAAATCCTGCAGCGTTCAGGTGACCGTGTGCTTCTCCCCTCCGCTGGCCCAAGTATAGGACAACCGGTTTGGTGCGTCCACGATAAGCACTTCGCCGTCAATAATTCCATCCCACCATTCGGACGGCTGAGTGCGAAACTGAAAACGGTGTCCTACGACGGGCTTAAAATCATTTTCCATGATCCACCTGGCAAGCTTGCTTGAATCGGTTAAGGCGGACCAAGCCTTCTCGATTGATGTCGTGTATTGAAAATCCAGGGATAATGTTAAACTCATTCTTCTTTCTCCTCTAATAGTTGATTCAAGCGCAACATATTCGTGCTCCAGAACTTGCTATAGAAAGACAACCAATCTTGAATTTCTCTCAGTGGAGAGGCGTTTAGCCTAAATCGCGTTTCTCTGCCGACTTTTCGATCAAGTACCAGTCCGGCCTCTTTAAGGATTGTCAAGTGCTTGGATACCGCTGTACGGCCCATTTGAAACTGTGTCGTTAACTCATGAAGCGGTATCTCCTCTGCCTCTGCTAACAGACGAATCAGTCGGCGCCTAGTTGGATCTGCAATCGCGTGAAACGCATCCCGCAACTGGTTGTTCTCGCTCACAACACCCTCTCCTAGATATTTTGTAGATTTCCTAATTGGACACCATTTGGTGACGATTTAATTATAGGACACCATTTGGTGTCGTGTCAATAACATGCCCACCTGAGCGTTGGTATGACTGAAAAATGAAACAGCGGCGGACTAGGACTTGAAAATAAAGTCTTAGTCTGCCGCTGCTTTTGGAATCGCAGATTATGGAGAATGAGTGACTACACCTTTCGTTACATTCATTTGCGGATATTTCCCCATCACTTCCGGAATATCATCTAGTGTGAAATAATGGCTGATTAATGGCTCAATCCGTACTATGTTTTGCCGAATGAAAGAAATTGCTTCCTCATGAGTGTAAGGATTAATAAAGGTTCCCTTTATGCTTAGTTCTTTTGAAAAAATGGTAAACGGCGAAACATGAATCAGAATGTCTGGCGAGGATACGCCGAACAAAAGGATTTGACCTCCTTTTCGAGCTGCTTGGATTGCAAGCTCCATCGATTCTTTGCGTCCCACACATTCGATTACGACATCTGCAATATTCATCAGATGTCGAACCGTTTCTGGATTCATTGGTTGCACCACCTCGTGCGCACCCAATTCAAGAAGTCGTCTTTGCTTCTCTATCGCCGGTTCGCTGACGATGATTTTCGCAGCCGCTTGTTTATTTACAAGCTGTAGGAACAATTGACCGATGAATCCGCCACCGAGAATGAGTACCGTATGAACGGGTCGTATATCAATCTTTTTTAAACCGTGCAAGACGCATCCAAGCGGTTCGACCATCGCTCCTTCTAAAAAGCTCATCTCGTCTGGAATAAGGTAAGCGTTTACCGCAGGAACAATACAATATTCCGCCATGCCTCCGTCCCGCGTTACACCAACCGCTTGAAGATTTTCGCATAAGTGGGGTCGTCCGTTCCGACAAAAATCGCATCCTCCGCAATAAATATTCGGATCAATGGATACTCTGTCTCCTCGCTTCAAGTTCGTAACCCTAGAACCCAATTCAATCACTTCGCCAGCAAGCTCATGGCCGAGCACGATCGGCGGGTTTACCAACGCAGAACCGGGGTGACCATGATAAATATGCTGATCCGTACCACAAATGCCGCAACTTTTGACCCGAATCCGCACCTCGTGAGGTTCGAGATCTTTCGTTTTCCAACTTAACACTTCCATTTGATGCTTTGCTTTGAATACCGCTGCCCGCATACTTACCCACTCCCAGTTATTAAACTGATTTTCCCCAGCTTCATCCCGCGGTAGTGCATACCTTGCAGCAGCTCTTCCCAATCGGTCGTCGTGCCGAACTCGTACATGATGTCCCGATAATTGCTGATATCGTAACCGTTATCGTCATTCGGAAATTTATATACCGGGCCGACCAAGGAAAACGTTGTCACGATTTTCGAAAATAATACTTAAAATTCCGAAATACAACCGCTTTCAAAGCAAATAAAAGCTGTTGAATTCAATTTTCCATCGATTTATGGGGAAAACGTTGTCCTAAAACGATATTACTCGTGGAGCATCGATCTGTCAATCAAAATAAAACCACCCCTAGAACGGGATGGCTAAATGACAAATGTATACTTTGAAAGAACAACGGTATTTTTCATGTTAAGGATCGCACACTTTCTCTTTCCTTGAAGTGATGCGGAATTTCCGTATGTCCTTTGACTTTCTCCCCTTTGATGAGTCTAATCAATTGCCGTGCGGCTGTCATACCCATTTCGCTCGCGGAGTATCCGATTGTAGATAATTTAGGACGGGTTACCGAGCACATATCAATATCGTCAAAACCTACGATCGAAATATCTCCAGGCACTTCGTACCCGATATCCTGTAAGTAATTCATTGCGCCGATCGCCATTCTATCGGTTGCGCAAAAAATCGCCGTCGGGTTTTCTCCGGTATCGATGATTTTTTTAACAGCATCCATCCCGTCCCGCACCGACAATCCTGAAGGAATTACCCAGTCGTGGCGTATAGTCAAGCCAGCGTCGTTCAAAGCTTTCTGATAACCCTGAAACCTCTTTACTCCAGTCTCGGTTTCTTGCGGTAGCCCTCGAATCATCCCAATCTTGCGGTGGCCTTTTTGAATTAAATAAGAAACCGCTTCATAGGATGCGGTAAAGTTATCTACATGCACAGAAGGAATTGATTCGGAAACTAATTCTTGTCCGATAAGAACGCAAGGGATGCCGCAGTCCTCAATCATATCGAGATGCGCAGGGTTGTAAAGGAATCCGATGATAATTCCATCCGCTTGCTTCTCTTTAAATATATTCATGAAATTAAAATCATCATCTTCATTTATTTCCGTGATCCTGAGCATGATTTCATACCCATACATTTTAGCGATGGTATAAACCCCATCGATCATTTCATCAAAAACCGTGTTTCGAATTTGGGACAGAATAATGCACAACGTATTGGATTTATTTTTGACAAGCCCCCTTGCAAACGCATTGGGACGAAAATTCGTTTGCTCAATGACGTCAAGAACGCGTTTTCGCAATTCTTCATTGACGGGTTTGCTGTTATTTATCACTCTGGATACCGTTGAAAAGGATACTCCGGCCAACTTAGCAATATCTTTGATCGTAGTGCCCACCGTTTACCCCCCCTGCTTTATCGTCCGTACTTGCATGAAATCGAGTCTAGAGCAACAATACAAAGATTATAACATGAAGTACCAAATAACGTCCCGCAAGCAAAATACCTCTTCTGCCCTTAATTAATTTTTTCATGACACAAGTTCCCCAACAAATAAAAAAAAGCCTTGTTTTTTAAGGCTTTCTCTAGTTAACAATGTGGGGACATTTTTGTACTTAGACACATCCTCGAGCAAATGCTCCCGTTTTCGAAACCGTTTTGGGAAACGACAGCTATGCCGCGAAGCAAACTCCCCACCAATCGATTCGGGAGCAGCTACAGCGGCTAACTGCTCTATTTAATTACACCTAGCTAATAAAGAAAACTAAACAGAAAACAGCTCATAGTTTTCGCTTAGACCAAGCGTCCGCGCTGTCGAAGTTTGAATTTCGTGGATAAGCTCTGGGTTTTTCAATAGTGACACGCCATAAGAAGGAATCATTTCTTTTATTTTCGGTTCCCACTCTTTCATATGTTGCGGGAAGCATTTTTTAATGACCTCAAGCATAACGTGAACAGCAGTAGAAGCACCTGGAGAAGCACCTAGTAATGCTGCAATCGAGCCATCAGCGGCACTAATAACTTCCGTACCAAATTGAAGTGTACCTTTGCCGCCAGCTTCAGTATCTTTAATAATTTGCACCCGTTGGCCCGCTACAACTAAATCCCAATCCTCGCTTTTGGCGTTCGGGATAAATTCTCGTAACTCTTCCATGCGCTTTTCTTTCGATAACATAACTTGCTCGATCAGGTATTTTGTCAATGACATGTTTTTAGCACCTGCCGATAACAACGTTACGAGATTATTCGGTTTTACGGAAGTTACCAGATCAAACTTTGAACCGGTTTTTAAAAACTTTGAAGAGAAGCCGGCAAACGGTCCAAATAGCAACGATTTTTTATTGTCGATAAATCTTGTGTCAAGATGTGGAACGGACATTGGAGGAGCTCCAACCTTAGCTTTGCCGTATACTTTTGCATGATGCTGCGCTATAACATCCGGATTATTACACACCATAAATATTCCGCTTACCGGGAATCCTCCAATATGTTTTCCTTCAGGAATACCGGATTTTTGCAGTAAATGAAGGCTTCCTCCCCCGCCTCCGATAAAGACAAATTTTGTGGTATGGCGTTCGACGTTACCGCTATCGTTTCGTACTTTCAATTCCCACGAGCCATCACTAGTACGTTTCATATTATCAACGCTATGTTTGTATTTGATATCGACATTTTTGCTCTTTAAATGGTCAAATAAAATGCGCGTTAAAGCACCAAAGTTGACATCAGTTCCCGAGTCGATTTTTGTTGCCGCTATAGGTTCATTACAAGGACGATCTTGAATAATAAGCGGTATCCATTCCATCAGTTTTCCAGGGTCATCAGAAAATTCCATCCCTTGAAACAGAGGATTATTGGACAATGCTTCAAAACGTTTCTTTAAAAACGTTACATTCTGTTCGCCTTGTACCATACTCAAATGAGGCAATGGCATGATAAAGTCCTGCGGATTACGGATCAGCTTTCTGTTTACAAGATAAGACCAAAACTGCATTGAAAGCTGAAACTGTTCATTAATTTTGATAGCTTTACTAATATCTATAGATCCGTCTGAATTTTCGACAGTGTAGTTAAGCTCGCATAGTGCCGCATGCCCTGTTCCTGCATTATTCCATTCGTTAGAACTTTCCTCTCCTGCCTTTTCAAGCTTCTCAAATACTGTAATTTCCCATTCCGGTACTAATTCTTTCAAAAGTGTCCCTAGAGTCGCACTCATGATTCCGGCACCAATTAAGATGACATCTGTTTTAGTTTTTCTGTCGCTCATTTTTACCATCCTTAAACCCTAAAGTTTGCAGAAAGGATGTAGATGCGCTTGCTTAGGCGATATAGCAAGCTAGGACGAGACCTAGTCACACATCTTTTCTGGGTCAATTATAATCTTATATTTATTTACTATAATATGATAGTTATAAGTTATACGACAAGAAGCGCGGCAAAGAACATAATCCACCATTGCCAATTTCCAGTCAAGAACTCTTCTCATGGGAAATCATACCATACTTCTAAACTTCTAAATAGCTCTCATACGACGAAGTTGGTTCAGGGTGAAATTCGCTGTATTCATTTTGCAAGGCGAACCATAGTCTAGTCCCGTCACGTAGTTCCACTAATTCCACGTCTTTGTCAATATATTTGAGATCCAGATTAACTCCAGCCCAAGTAATATCCTTTTCGGTAGATGGGTACGGCGCGGTACCACCGCCGAAGCCCCATTTAAATCCATCGTTATTCTTATATACAATTCCAGCATCTATCCCTCGGTTCGGGTTTTCATAAAAAATAATGATGCCATTCTTTACTCCATGCTGATGATGAATTTGTTTGTACTGTATCCCCGCATGTTGCATGGCTTCCTCGATTGACTTGTAACCATTATTTGCGCAGCCTGAAAGGAGAAGGAATGCACACATTAGCAACAAAAGAAACCTCACTTTTCTCATAAGTTTTCCTCCATGTAGTGAGATCTATATATTCCATAAATTAGGACGTTATAAATTCGCGAATGTTGCGCTCTCTGCCCGTTAGAGCTTAATAATTAGGTGAGGTCCTCTTCCTTAACTCCAGATGACTTGTGGGCAAGTGAACAAGGTACACAAAAAAATACTTCTCAACTGCGGAAAGCGATACATGATCTTGTCCTGAATCGTTAAAATGAAAAAAGCCGCATATGAGCGGCTTCTAGATATGTTCTTGTCACTCGAAAGAAGTTCAGCCATGCCGACTGCTGCACGTGCATGCTTGCCTCTTTCTCCAAACTCAGCCCTGCGTTAGTAAACAAGAACGTCCAGCTCAACCAGCCGATTTACCCGCCCAAATTGTTGATCTGCTCCACCAGCCGTGTAATTTCCGTCAGCGTCTGCACGATCTGGGAATCCCTAACCGCCTGTACCGCCGGGATATCGTTCAGCAATCCGTTCAGCACTTGATCGATATCTTGCTGCAACGTCGCGTTGTATTCCTGCAGCTTGGCATGGACATCCGCAGCGATAGCAGGCGCTTCCAGCGCGTTGAATTCCGCCACCCACTGCTTCATGGCTTCCAGCTCCGCAACCAGCTTTTCCTTCACCTCAGGATCGTTCGCAGCCTGCTGCGCCATGTCAGGCAGCTTCCGGGCAAACTCAGCTGCCTGAGCCACATACGTTGTAGCTTCGCTCGTATAGTTAACCGATCGGTCGATCTGCTCGACCACCGAGCACCCCGTCAGTACCGCTGCGACTACCAGAATGAGCACGAGCTTCATTTTCATGACGGCATCAACTCCCTTTCGTTTACCTTTCATACGCCTCATAACCAAATAACGTTTCACAAAACCAGAAGCCAGCCTTTATCTTCAGTATTCCATAATGAAGAGACCACTACAGCTTTCGAGCAATCGATTCGATGGTGGGATAGCACTGGCTTTGGGTGCTCATATAAGTGATAATGTCAACGAGAATCAGTTTCTCTTAATCCTCCAAGTCCATAACGGACAACAAAGAAGTGAAAGAATACAATACGCCACTGCATATTTGTCTATACCTTTCCTCATAAGCCAGCATAGAATATGTCAGTTCAAAAGAAAGGATGATGGAATTGGCAAACACTGATGTAAGGCTCCAACTTTTCTCCGGCTTAAATTTTACAAATCGGCGGATTGTTTTTAGACGTGGAGGTGTAGCAATTCGAGATTTGGGAGCATTTCGTTTTAATAACGTTCTTTCCAGTTTCCGTCTAAGAAATGTTTCAACCACAGATTCTGTAACACTGGTTTTGTTTTCACGAATTAACTTTCAGGGATCCGTTCGCATTTTTCGTGGACAACAAAACGTAGCGAATTTAGGTAATTTCAATAATCTAACTTCTTCCTTAATTTTAGTAGGACGCAACCTTACAAATTCCCAGATTCAACAAATCCAAAGTACCGGAATCCCTCCTCGTGATATTTTAGTTATCAGACAGTAACAGATAGTGAAAAAGGCACAGTCATGTGCCTTTTTTAGTTTCTATTATTTACCATATCCATCCAGATCATAAGCTAGGTGAAGGAGACGTACCGGTCTGCCGACTTGTAGCGGGGATATCCGGCTTCACCGCGGAAGAAACGTTGATAGGCGTCATCCAGCCGCTGCAGACAATCTTGCAGCACTTGCGAATGGACTTCCTTATATTCGGGGTAACCAATCGTTCGATTCATTTTTTCTTCCTGTTTGTGTGTTGGGTAAAGGCGAAACTGAAAGGTGATTTGCATAAGGCCCGCCCCCTAACAAGAACATATATTCCCATTATATCATAAGCAGATCTGTCATTCATCCCCCACTTTAAAGAAGTAGGGGACTTTTGACGGTTTATGTTAAAATAAAGTCTTAGACTAACGGATGCGTCATTAAGCTAACAGGCAGTTTTGCGTAACTCAGCTGTTCAATTGAAGCTACCCGGTGAGGAGATAACATCATTGAAACCAATAATACAACTACTGCATTTTGGCTATCATCAGGCGATGAGTTGCATATTTCCTATTGCGATCTTTGGGACTTTAGCTCTTTCTAGCGTAATAGAGGTGCCTTTTGTTTACCGTTATGATGCCATTCTTTTTATACTGCTTACCGTGCAGTACCTCATGTACCGGAGTGGATTAGAGACACGCGATGAAATTAAAGTTATCTGTATATTTCACTGTATTGGTTTATTGCTGGAAATATATAAGGTAAGGATGGGATCATGGTCATACCCTGAGCCCGGGCTTACGAAGTTACTCGGTGTACCGCTCTATAGCGGATTTATGTATGCAAGTGTCGCAAGCTTTATGTGTCAGGTATGGCGTAGACTGAAGATGGACATGACCGGCTGGCCGGGGCTTACTTCTGCGGGATTACTAGGAGGAGCCATCTATCTGAACTTTTTCACGCATCATTTCATTCCTGACTTTCGTTGGTGGCTGACGGCGCTTGTGCTCATTGTCTTTTGGAGAACATGGATCATATATCGAGTACGGACCATTACTTATCGAATGCCCTTGATACTGGCTTTTTTCATCGTCGGTTTTTTCATCTGGTTAGCCGAAAATATAGCTACATTTTTTAATGCTTGGAAATATCCTGAACAGTACCAAGCCTGGCAACTGGTTAGTTTCAGTAAGATCAGTTCATGGTTCCTTTTGGTAATCATTAGCGTCATTATTGTTGCCCAGCTTAAACATGTTAAAGCTAGCCGGAAAACGAATGATTCATGGTCCAGCAAAGATTAAGCTAAACGTAACGATAGCTCAATAAAACAGCGGCAGTCTAGGGCTTTATCTTCGCGCCCAAGCTGCCGCTGTTTCTTATTGTGGGGTCAGTCTAATTTCCAAGGCAGCCTCGTGTTGTAGTTTTTGGAGCTTGACTTTTGATTAAAGTGTCATGAGATAAAGTATTAGACTGGATATGTTGGATCCCACGCTGATTTTTGAATTACAAAACTGCCTAATGCATCTCCATTTTTGCTTATTTCAGCGCCTCCGCAATGCGGGCATCCAGTGTCATCGTTGTAAACCAGTTCGGATATAGCGGAGTCGGGCGCGTCAATTGATTCAGTGCCGCGAGCTGTTCCGTCGACAAATTAAGCTCGACGGTGCGCAAATTATCTTCTAATTGGGAGATTTTGCTCGAGCCTACCAGTACGCTGCTGACTTGAGGCTGGGCAAGCAGCCAAGCGAGCGAAATTTGCGCCGGCGTTACGTCATGCTCCCGTGCGATATCTCGAATCGAATCCAGAACTGTAAAACCCCACTCCTTGTCATGCGGGAGAAAATCGAAGCCGCTCAGCCGGTTGTTCGCATCGTTCAGATTGTCCCGGGTATATTTGCCACTTAAGAAACCGCCGGCCAAGGGGCTCCAAACCGTCAGCCCAACGCCGTTGTTTTTCATGAATGGTATCGTATCGTGCTCGATATCACGGCCGACTAAAGAATAGTACATTTGTCCGTTAATAAAAGTAGCCCACCCGCGTTCGCGCTGCATCTGAATGGCTTGAGCGGCCATCCATGCCGGCCAGTTGGAATAGCCGATATATCGAACTTTGCCCTGCCGGACCAGATCGTTAAGCGCATCAAGCGTTTCTTCAAGAGGGGTAAACGGATCGGTTTTGTGGACGATGTACAAGTCAATATAATCGGTGTTTAACCGGGCTAAGCTCGCCTCGCACGCGTCGAACAAGTGTTTGCGGGATAACCCGGTTTGCAAAAGACCGGGGCCGACACGATTGCCGGCTTTGGTGGCGATGATCGTTTCTTTCCGGCGCGTGCCGAGCAGCCTTCCCAGCATTTCTTCGCTTTGTCCGTCCGCATAAGCGTCCGCAGTGTCGAAGAAATTGATCCCGGCGGCGAGCGCCCTGTCAACCAGCTCCTGCGCCTGATCTTCCCCTACTTTATACACACTCGGAATGTTCCCCGAGCCGAATGTCATTGCCCCGAACGCCAGCTTCGATACGATAAGTCCCGAATTTCCCAATTGCACATATTTCATTTTTCTCAGCCTCCTAGACGGATTGTTAAGTTTTCTTGATCTAAGTGTATTGCATGGCAACTCCTTTTTTCTTGAATAAAGGAATCAGTATATTGGATAATATGCTCATTCGAGGACGTGCAGCATATTGCTCAACCTCTAAAAATTGGGTTACACTTATAGAAACCGCCGATGAGCGACTTGCACTTATTTGGATGAAGGGAGGTTGGGCTCCGTGCCTGATTCACCTATCGTGACCAGCGAGGGACTGGGGTGGTCCGAGTTAAAATTCTCAGGCTGGGAAGGCGTTTCGCCGCAAGAAGCATACGAACCGGCTTTGTCCGACCACCTGATTGTGATCCATACGACTCCCGAGCCGGTGCGGGTGTTCGAGCGGACGGACGGATATAGTGGAGAAGGGATCGCGATACCCGGACAAATCAATCTATTCTCTGCGGGGGATATGTCGTTCTGCAGGTGGGAAGGTTCGCTTTCCTTTCTGCGCCTGGATTTGTCGCCGGGGTTAACCGATAAAGTCGCGGCCGAGCTGGAACTCCCTCTCAGCGGCGGTAGCGCCATCGATTTCGGCAGACATATACGGCTAGACGACGACCGTGTTTGGCAGGTGGCGCAGTGGCTATCCGAAGATTTGAAGAACGGCGGTGCGGGCGGCAGACTGTATGCCGATTCGCTCATCCGGATGCTGTCTGTTCATTTGCTTCATCGTTATGGTACGGCTTCCGGACGGAAGTCCGCTTTACCGCAGCGAATGGCGCGAAAGCAGCTGGACGGCGCCTTGCAATTCATTCATGCGTTTCTCGAGCAGGATATCTCCTTGGACGATATTGCAGCTGCGGCGCATGTCAGCTCGTCTCATCTGGTTCGTCTCTTCAAAGAAGCTACAGGACTCACCCCTCACCAATATGTCATTCAACAAAAAATTCGCAAAGCGCAGAAGCTGCTGGGCGAAGGGCTGCCCGTGATTGAAGTTGCGGCCGTGCTCGGTTTCAGCGATCAGAGCCATTTGCACCGCCATTTCAAGCGCTTTGTTGGCGTAACCCCGCGCGAATTTGTACAAAGCATTCGATAATCGCGGTGTTTTATTGATTTTCTACAAAAGGCGGTTATTTTATCAACCAGCTTATTTTAAACGAGTACATATGCGCAATTGATTACCATCAGGATCTACGACAGTCATCATGCGAAGCCCTTCAAGGTCCTCATTTGGAGGCTCAATAATTTGTACATCTTTTTTGCTCTTTAATTCGTCATACCAATTGTCAACATCTGGTACAAAAAAATGAATTAATCCACCAACTTGGCAGTCTCCAGAATGTTGAGTTAAATAAATAGTCATTTCATCCTTGGTGATCTGAACAAAAACGGGAAAATGCGGTTCAAATCGATGTTCCCAGTCGATTTGGAATCCCATTCCCCCCACGTAGAACGCCTTACTCTTTGTATAGTCAGTTATCCGTAATGCAGGAATCACTTTTTGCATATTACCCCTCCTCACAATAAGTATTCCTATTAATTCCAATAGTCTAACTCTATTATTCTGCCAGTTTAAGGAGAAAGCAACGCGGCTGGGAAAATCCGTAATCATATCGAGGGAGTTGAATAGCTATTGTGTATTTAACTTCGATCGTCGTACCGGAAAGTTGAAGCGACTACTAACCCGTCTGTTCTCGGGGGGTACTTTCCGATACATTCCGGTCTGCATAAGTCGCCTTCGGCCTTCGGCGGCCCGTCGGGCCGACCAGCCATCGCCCGAACGGCAGCTTTTCCAGCAGACTGGCCAAACCGATCGCACCTCCCACAACCAAGATAAACGTAATCAACGCCGCCGGCAGATGAAACCCGCTGAGCTGCATGGGCCGCGTCACCATGCTCACCAGCATGAGCACAAGCGCGTGAGCCAGAAAACCGCCGAACGAATGCCGTCCGATAAACCGCAGGATGCGGGAAAGCGCGCCTTTCCGTCTCTGCAACATCAGTGCGAACCCGTACAGCAGAAGCAGCTCAGAGACGATGATCAAAAAAGTGGAAGGTTTCAAATAACTGGAAACCAGTAAATTCATTTGCTCCGCCGAGAAGCGCAGAACATCGTACCCAAGCCAAATATACGCCCCGATGAACACTAACATCGCCCAACCCATCGCATCAGCCGAAAACGTCCGAAACCTGGCCAGGCCGAAGGCGCATACGCTGCCTATCAGGAAGTAGAATACGTACATAACAAAATAATAAGAGCGGTACGTGATCAGTCCCTCCCAAAAACCGCCCGCGGAAGCGGCCCAGCCAGGCATTTTGTAATAGGACAGCCACAATAGCGCGCCGTACATCAGGCCGAGCGCCACGGACGCCCACGCAACCCGGTGGAATGCTCTCTCTTCAGGATGGCGGTGCAGACGCTCCCGTATCGATGCGATCGCCTTGGAAAACAGCGGGAATAACAAGTAAAACTGAAAAATCATGATGATAAACCACAGATGGTAGCCGTTGGTCGGATTTACCAGCTGCAAGAAGATGCTCGGCCAAGCCGAAGGCTGCATTAGCTTGGAGCCGATCACCCCTTCCACCGCGATCCAGTAAATAATCGTCCAGCATAGAAAAGGAACAAAAATATCACCGAACCTTTTTCGAATAAACGAACGGTAGTTCAGCTTCCCGCTGTAATTGTAAAATAGAATGAGACCGGACAGGAATACGAACGCCGGCGTGCCGAACCGGGTGAAATGAAACAGCATTACCAGCATGATCGAGTCTGCCGGCATGATGTCCGGCCGATAAATATACTCCGCTATGCAGTGCTGAAGCGTGACCGCCAAAAAAGCAAACGCGCGAAGAAGCGTCACTTCTTCGATCCGTTCTTTTTTCTGACGAACCTCCGGCTCAGACGCCTTCCCTTCGATTCTCGCTTGCAGATTTTTCATCATTCACCCTCTATTCTAAGAAGCAAAATATATTTCAGAATTATAGCGGACAAACATTAGAGGAAGATGAAATAGGGTCCTTGTCACTGGCTTTTAACAAGAACATCTATCGTTAAAATGAAAAAAGCCGCAATTGAGCGGCTTCTTAAGCATATATGTTCTAGTCATTCGACATCAATGAAGTTCGTAGTTAACTGATCCGTTTGGCAGTTATTCAAAGACGCTATCAGCAACGTAATAAACTTTCTGTGTCTCTTTTTTATTTACTGGATCTGTAACGATATTAAAATAAACGTTACCGTTTTTTGTCTGAACTCCCTCGATTTCATGGGTTCCCACATTTGTAATATTCACAAGGGTTTTGTATGCTCCTGTGTTGTCCATCATAGCAATCCGCGGAGTATCACCTTCCGCGCCGCCTGACGTATATATTTCCGTTTTATCGAGCATATCAACACCCTGGAAAGATCCGTTTGGTCTGACTATATCACTGCCCGACTGCGTAAAGCTGGTAACGCAGGTGCTTACCGCCGCCGCACTGTCCATTCGTACCTGTTCATTGCTGTCAAGAAGCTGGTTCAATGCTACCGTGTCATAGATTGACCAAGTTACAGTTCCTTCTACAGTTTGTATGCGAAAAATAGTATAGGTACTGTTGCCGCCGCCATCAACACGGTATGTCTCACCTAATCTTGAACCGGTCTTATCGGCGTAATTCATATAGGTGAACCGATGAAGATCCGTATAATCATATGTCGCGCCGGGCGAGTATTGAAGTCTTGCTACCTGGAGCGACCAGTAATACTGTGTTGAAGGATCCGCTTTTGAACTAAAATAAAAGTAATTTGTACCATTGTACGTATACATATCGAGTGTTTGGCAATGACCGGCATTGGTGACAGTCATTTCATCAACATATGTAGCGTCACTTCCGTTTATTAGCAATCTTGAAAGATAGCATGTTCCCCCGGACCGTTGAGTAACGTAAAGATACGTTGATGCGATGTAAGCTTTCTGAACAGCCACGTTGTGATTAAGTCCTTTGAGATTGTATGCGAGTGTTGCCGAAGCGTTTACAGTTTTCTCAGGAATTGCCGCAAATACGGGCACAACAGATATTCCAAACATAAGAATTGCGACAACAACAGATATGAGTATTTTTAATTGCCTTTTAATAAGGTTCAATGCTTGAACTTGAAACATACGGATACCTCCATTAAAAATGATAATATATACTAAATCTCCCCTCCACTTTCTTCATATTGATAAACAAATTATCGCATAAAGAAACAAATCAAATATACTACCGGATACAATTTATTATACAGTTGTCGTTATTTCGATAACTCATAAAACGAAAGATGGGTTAACCAACTCAATTGGTTGACCCATCTTTTATTCAGAACCAGTTTCCCGACCCATTTTCGTAACACCGATGATCGGAGATGTATTCGGCTCCTTTTGCAGCACCCAAGCAAGCGCGGTTTGGGCGCGAGGAAAGCCGCGTTGTTCCGCGATTGCCGCGACCCGATCCACGACCAATTGATCGGCTGTTTCATGTGCATCGTATTGGGATTTCTGTACTTGATCGGTTTCGGAACGATGCGTCGACTCCTCCCAATCCCGCGTCAATCTTCCTTTTGCAAGCGGACTTTACGGAATGACGCCAATCTGTTTTTCTCAGCTACATGTAACGCCTTGCGGAACTCTCTTCCTCCACAATCACGATTGGTATTGATCGTTGCTAACCTTTTCCATCCAGTCGGCAGCCTTGCCGTCGAGACGTTCCTGAATGGCGATGTGCGTCATGGCCGTAGTTGGTGTAGCGCCATGCCAATGTTTCTCACCCGGTGCAAACCAGATCACGTCACCTGGGCGAATTTCCTCGATTGGACCACCCCAGCGTTGTACCCGGCCACAGCCAGCCGTCACGATCAGGGTCTGGCCCAGCGGGTGGGTGTGCCATGCTGTCCGAGCGCCCGGCTCGAACGTAACACTGACTCCGATCACGCGTGCAGGATCGGGTGCCTCGAACAGGGGGTCAATGCGTACCGTGCCGTCAAAATACTCGAATGGTCCTTTGCCAGAAGGTTGTGAACCACTTCTTTTGATGTCCATTTTCTGAATACCTCCATATTGAATCGTTTTTGACCGCCCGGAATGATGGATGAGTTTCAAATGATAAAAATGTGATCCGCTTAAACAAAATAATTAACTCGGCTGCCTCACGTATATACGGTTTGATTTTAGAAATCGGGTATTAAGTCATCCTTTATGCTCATTAATCCATCTCCATAAATAACTTCAATGATATGCTCTTTGCCATTCGTGTCTTCTGCTACGAATGTAAAATTTTTGGTGTATCGAACCGTAACCTTACTTGTATCTAGGAAATTCTTATAATTGCTTATTGTCTCCTCAGCAACCCAAATTGGAATCTCAATATCATCGGCGTTCAAAAAGCTTGCTAGTTCGATTGCATCGCCCTCCCCAATAATGTCTAAATAAGTAAGGATCATTTTTTCCGCATAAGGAAAATACCGAACATAGGGATTATGAAAGACTTTATTGCCATCTTTTTCATATCGAATCACCAACGAATTTTCCTCATTATCGTTATTTTCATTAATGTTTTTATCCACTAAAACAAATTCATACTGCCCTCCCTCAGGATACATAGAAAGTCCATCGTAATTGATCTGAGCAGATAATGAATTCAGATCGAAATTCACTTCGAAGCATTCAATAATTTTCTTTGTTCCTTCTATATCCAGATCCGAAGTGTTAAGGAGCTGATTTAATTTAGCCGCATTTTTTTCCTTAATAACATTGATAAACTCGTGTGCATCTCTTATCGCCTTCATTTCCCCATTGCTTTTATTCTCTTTGTTCGTCTTTTCCGTAGGATCGCTATCGATGCCCTTTTCGATACTTTCGCTTCCTTCTTTTCCAACGTCTCCGTTAGTTTTAACATCATCTATTTTTCCTTCAAACGATTCAGTCGTTTTGGAGCAACCTACAAAAACGATGAGTGCAAATAATAAAATTACTACACATCGATTCATTAACTCGCCCCCCTTACCTTTAGTCATTAAGACGCTTCATTTGAAGTTTTGTTGCGATCTCATTTTGGCAGCTTTGTGGCCGATACAGCCTTTGTCGACCTTTGAGCCGGAGTTGCGGTTACGTTTTCGTAAGATGTTATCGTAGCTGCCGTCATAGGTAAATGTCAAATTGGTTACTTTTATTAATGACATGACAGGATCCTTCTGAATAAAAATAGAAAAAGCTACAAGAAAGGTAACTTTCTTGTAGCTCAAATAAATAAGACAAATCCAATCCGAAGATGGGGTGAATAAGGATATTTTTTGAGAACCGTCTTCTCATTCGTCTTTCCGTGGTGCACTGTGTTCATGCTTATGCGATGCAAGACTTAATCTGGGCGACGAAACTGCTGCACTAGCTTTCTTGCTTCATGCCGGTCGATCACCTGCAGCTTATTCAGAATGTTCGATACGTTGTTGGCGACGGTTTTAGCACTGATATGAAGATGCGCGGCGATCTGTGCATTCGTATCCCCGCTGGCGATGAGCGCCAGAATATCCGCTTCGCGCCGGGTCAGTTCGGCGAATGCAGGCACTGCCTGCAGCCCGGACCTGCCGATCCCCACTTCCGCCGACGTCTCTGAATCCGGGCTTGCCATTGCGGCTGAAGCGTACGATGCAAAATAATGCATCATTCGCTCCGCAATCCCCGTCCCGAATACGGCACGTCCGCTTCCCACCATTCGGATCGCCTGCAGCAGTTCTTCCTCGTCCGCATCCTTCAGCACGTAACCTTTTGCCCCGACCCGCATCGCGGTAAACACCGACTCATCGTCACGGTACATCGTGAGAATAAGCACTTCGATCGCCGGGAACCGTTCCTTGATCGCTTGCGTCGCTTCGATGCCGTTCATGCCGGGCATTCGAATATCCATGAGCATAAGATCCGGCAGCAAATCTCCAGCCAGCTTCACCGCCTCTTCCCCGTTAACCGCTTCTCCGATAATCTTCAAATCGTCTGTCGTCGCAAGCAAGCTGCGAACCCCGTTCCGAAACATCGGATGATCCTCGGCAATTACGATTCTCATCTGCTATCCCCCTTGTCGACTTCACTACAAAGGCAAAACCGCCCATATCCGCGTGCCTCCCGCAGCCGGCCGCTCGATTCCGCATTCCCCGCCGATTTCGGCAGCCCGCTCCCGCATGGACAGCAGTCCGATACCCCCGGACAACGTGAATCCTGTCTGGCTCTTCGCCGTGCCGATGCCGTCATCCACGACTTCAATGAACAGGCGATCGGCGTCCGTGATGGATAGCCGCACCTTGCAGACCGTCGCCTCCGCATGTTTGACGACATTGACCATCGACTCGGTCACGATCCGATAGGCGGCTACTTCGACGCCAGCACGAAGCGCGGGAAGCATCGGCGGGAACTCGAGCTCGAACCGAAGCGGCTTGCCGCCATCCTCGCTTGAGATCAAGCGCGTCGGCTTGGCCATCTCATCCATGCGCGTCCGAATCGCTCCGACTAATCCAAGCTGATCCAGCGCAGGCGGACGAAGATCGTTCACCAGCAAACGGATGTCTTCGACCGTCGTGCGGATGACTTGGCGCAAATCGTCGAGCATGGCGACCGCCTCCGCCGGATCCTTCTCCACGTATTTGCGGGCAGTCGCCGCGTTGAGCGCAAGCGCGGCCAATCTCGGCGCGAGATCGTCGTGCAAATTGTTGCGGATTCGCCGGCGTTCCTCCTCCCGGGCAAGCACAAGCTTCTCGCGGGATTCCTGCACATCCTCCGCCAGCCTCCGCATGCTTTGCAGCATATCCGCATTGTTGACGAGCGGTCCGGCATGGCGAAGCATCACCTCCAGGAAAATGCTGTCCTCCGCCGAAAAGGTTTCCCCTGCCGATCGGCAGGCGGCGTACAGCGTGCCCAGCGTCTTGCCGTTATAAATGATCGGAAAAGCGCGCGACTCGAGCCCGTCTCTTCGCTCTCCGGCTTCAGCGATCATCGTCTCCTGGCCTTCTATGCCGATCGCGATGCCCGCATACGGCAAGCGAAGCGCATCTCTCACCTGGCGGGCGATTGCCGTCAGCATCGCATCGGGTGCGATCGGCTTCATCAGCTGCCTGCCCAATTCCAACAAGACGGCGTAAGGGTCGTCATGGCGGCCTTTCAGCATCCGATTCACTTGACGCTGCAGCCATTCCTTAATTGGAGCGAATACCGCCGCCACAATTCCTGTCGCGATCAGGGAGACAATGAAATGACTCCATGTCGCAAAAAGACTGCCCAAATAAAACACGACCAGGGTATACAGCAGTACAACGCAAACGGTCAATGCACCGTAAAGGACCGTCCTGTTTACGAGGGGGTTAATGTCCCATAACCGCTGTCTCAGCACGGCAAGCGTCAACGTAACCGGAATAGCCAACAGACAAAGATGCAGTGCGGCGTTCAAATAGATGAAATTTGTTGCCTTCCCGTTGAAGAACCTCGGGTCGAATAAGACGCTGATCAGGGCAAAACCGACAAAGCTTACGGCGACGCCATAGACGACCCATTTGGTCTGTTGGCGCTGCTCTGGCGAAGACATGCGCCGAAACCGGTAGGACTGCGCAAAGATCAGCAGCATTGTCGTCGACAAGTACCAGGCAAACTGCAGATAAACCGGCAGTTTCAGTTCTTTCCATATATTCCCATCATAAAATAAGTTCGCGAGATCCACGACCGCGATGAGCCCCATCGCATATCGCGACCATGCGGGAACGAACGATCCGTTCGGAAAAAGCAAGCAAAACAACGAAATCGAAATCCAGCCCGTTGCCGACACCCCGAGAAACCAAAAATGCGCAAACGAAGCGCTATCCGATCCTACTATAACGAGCGATGGAAACGACGTGCCGAAGGCAACCATGGCCAACGCGGCTGTGAGTCCCATCGGTTCCCGCGAGCTTTTCCACAGCAGGATGGCTCCCGTGGCATAGAACACCGCCGTGAAAGCGCAGTCGATCGCAATCAGAAGAAGGGCAGTCGCATTCGCCGATAACCCTGAATCCAAGGTCAGCGCCGGCACGGACAATCCGCAGCCATTCGAGATGCATTGCGACAGCAGCCTATCGTAATAGCCAGGTATGCAGTTGGCGTAAAGCGCGGCCGTAACCGCGAAGAATAGGCCGACCAGCAGCCGATAGCCTCTCATTTTATCCATATCTTCATTATAGCGGCTCGTCGATTGACTGAACATGAGGGAGGAAACATTTCCCGCTTGCATTCCCGGGTTTCCCGGTTTCGGGAGGCTTTGGCTCCTGCATATTCGGGTATTACATGCTCTATTGCCGCGGCGATGCAGCTTATATGATGAATAGCGAGCAGGAAATGCCAAATAAATAAACGGAGGGATTTGTACAATGAACGAAACAAGAGTCGTACAGTGGCTGGGAATGATTTGCTTGCTTGCGGGGATTGCGCGGATCGGCATGACGCCATCGGCGTACATCTGGGGAACGGACAGCATGCCGGAACTGATTTTCGGGTACATCGCTTGTATCTTAATGTCGGTTTGCTCGATCGCCTTCTACCTCGTGCAGTCGAGGGAAACCGGCGTGCTTGGCTTTATCAGCGTACTTGGCATCAGTATCGGAAATGTAATCACGACGGCCTTGCTTTTCACTTCTTTTGTCATGGACACTACGGCTCCCAAACCAGACAGCATCATTGTAGCGATTTCCGGTATGGGAACCATGATCGGATTAACGGGCGGCACGTTGTTACTCGGTATCATGACGTTCCGCGCTAACGTGTTTCCTCGTTGGGTGGTCGGTTTGCTTGTGCTCATGCTGCTCAGCGCGTTTCTGCCGGTCGCCGACAACAAGCTGTTCGCCCTGTTCTGGGGGCTTTCTTACGTCGGAATGGGCTTCTGCATCTGGACTGGCAAGCTAAATTCGCGGTCGGAGCGCAAGAAGGCCGGGCTTGAGAGCGCACGTTAGAAATGAAGAAATGTTACACTAATCTGCGGGTTAGCAAAGGGAGGCTGCCGATTATCCATCGGCAGCTTCGTTCTGTAAGTTTTTTTTATTCAGCTATCATTCCCGTTAATTGCTTACCAACCGCTAGAAACCATTACTTATGCACGACAGGGATCCAGACTTCGCAATAGCTATTCCCACTCTCTGCAATTCCATACATTTCGAATTGGGGTCCGGATAACGCTTCATAAGAGGACATTGGGAACCACTCGGTATAGATGCGTTTCCATAAGTTCTGAATTTGGGAAACAGTCTGGTCCCGAGTGTACTCTTCTGTTGTGAATACAGCCCATGTTAACGCAGGGATCTGTGCAACCGTATAATCTTCTTTATCTACTAGGCCGGAGTCAGGCATGAATCCGCAAATCATATACGGAAAGCGGCCCGCATCTGCTTCACGATAGCACATAACGGCATTCACCGGCATAATTCCCCTGTTGGATTCGTTCCATACCTTATCTGATGCTTGCCCGATACGATCGACGGTGCCGTCGCTCAAAAGTCTTTGCCACATCTGCGGTATACCCTTCAGATTCTCCCCATTCTCCATAGTGAAAAGTTCCTCCACCCCGAAGACGGTAAAAGCTTCCTTTTCGATAATTTTGTAGTTCATCTCTTCTGCTCCTCTGATCGTAATGTGAAAAGATAGCCGGGGATAAGACTTCAGGCTAATTCCTTTCTGGCGCGACAAAGTGGGGGTGACCCCATGCATTTTCTGAAATGCACGGGTGAATGCTTCCGGGGATTCGTATCCGTACTTCAACCCCAGATCAATAACCTTAATTTCGCTCTGCTGCAGCTCGAAGGCTGCGAGTGTCAACCGTCTTCGCCGGATATATTCGGATAATGGGATATCCGTCATGAATGAGAACATCCTTTGAAAATGGTAGACGGAGCAGCAAGCAATTCTTGCTGCAGTGTTGAAGTCGATCTCACCCGCCAGGTTATCCTCGATATACTCGAGGGCGCCGTTCATTCGTTTCAGCCAATCCATCCCGTTATATCGGCCTCCTTTTTCTACTCTGATCATAGAGCTTTCTTTTCATGAAGGCCTGGCAATTCATGCACCAATCTGCAAGGGTCACGGGCAACGAAATAATTTCTAAGCACTCACCGGCGTCCACGAAAAGTGCGGCGCAAGTCCTCAACCCATTTGTCCGGGATTTCCCATGGGATGAAGTGTCCGCCATGTTCATGGGCTGTGATGTTGACATGGTTATACCAAGGAGCGCGATCGCTGTCGAGAAAATGCTGTACGCGATTTTCGGTCGTGATACCCGGCGGATTTTCGTAACCCACGAAGGTTATTTCCGTTGGTGCCTCAATGACTGGCAATCGATTATGTGCAGGTGTCCATGGATAGCGGTTATTGTTCACATAGACGCGCATTGAGGTTTCGATGGCGTAATTTACCCAGAAGATTGTTGCGTGTGTAAGGATGTCGTCCTTGGAAAAGACATTCTCAATATGAGAGCGGAAAATGCGATCCCGCGTACGAGAAGTCCTAAGCCAAATATTTCGAAGTGAAACTACGCCCAAACGAGGGACTGTTGTAAAACCTAAACAGGAGGCCATTGACGCGGCGGCCAGAAACTACGGCTATTTCGCTTTGCTCAGCAATGAGATCAAAGACCCGATCGAAGCGCTTGCTGTGTACTGAAATAAAAGCCCGCGATTTACACGGATTTTATTCGGACCATTTTTTCACTTGAATTCCCTGCTGCTTGGCGGTTTTATTTGTACTTCTTTGATACTAAAACAGGAGTTTTTCCTTGATTTCAGGCCATTCATCGTCAATGATGCTGTAAAAGATATTGTCATGAACGGAACCATCCGGCTTTATTCTATGCTTACGGAAAACGCCTTCCTTCCTGACCCCTATCCGTTCGACGGCTCTTTGCGAGCGGACATTCTGCCCGCTGACTGAAAACTGCGCGCGAATCAGCTTAAGCTCTTCAAAGCAATACTTCAGTAAAAGAAATTAGCACTCCGTATGTCAGCACTCGATCCAGTTCTTTGGCTGTATTCATCGTTCGCCATGTGAATTCCCATATTTCGGGAGAAATCAAGATGCGGGATAATTTCGCTTTGTGGCCAGTCTCCATCGGAACAAGACGAACGGTTTGCCCTTCCAATACGACATCTGTATTTATCCGCATGCCCCGCAGCTCCTCCGCCGATCATTGTGCTCTAATGTTAACCGGTTTAATAATTCCTGTCGATGACTACTATTTGCGCATAATAAGCAGTACTGCCGGCGCTTACGCGATCAGGAAAAAACAAAAAGCGAAGAACGGAAGCACAGACCACGTGAAAATGGAATAACCAAGAAGCGTCTGCCAACCTATGGCTGCTAATCCAAGCAAGTAAGCTATACCGGTAATATGGATTAGCGAATGGCGTGACGTGGGAATAATCGGTTTTCGTTCACTCAACCAGGCGACAACTGGCACGGCCTGCAGTGCATGGAAGCCGAGACCATGAAGCCAAATAATATTTCCATGCATGCCGGTGAAGCGGCTTTGAATTAAAGAAATCAAAATCCCGGCCGCAAATGACAGCATAACCGCGAGCATGGCATAGCGAATGCTTAATACCAGCTCCGGACGGAGAACATAGGCTCTTAAGCGGAAATATTGAATCGCCAGAAATAAATAAAACAGTACCAAAAGAAGAACCACAACTGCAAAAACCGTACTGACGGTGACATCGAAGGTTGTTCCGTTGTCATTTACGAATCTCGGGTTCACGCCGCGAAAATTTTGTACATTTTCCGCAAAGTAAAAATAAAGCGCAATTGTAATAAAAGCCCAGCTAAGGAATGATTTGCTTCTTCTTCCCGTCGCAGATAACGGAAGGATCGCCGCTGTCGACAATAGAAACAGGCCCAGCGCGGTATTAAAGGAGAATGCTTTGGCAATATTACCTTCTGGGGCTACAGATGCACCATAAACCATAACCCATGCCCCACAAATTCCGGCAAGCAGAAAGCCAAGCAGGCTGGTAAGCACCAGCCATTTCTCCCCTTCAAATAGCTTCGCACCCGTTTTTATTCCGTGAGCCGCCCGATAATTCAACTTCCAACACCTTCCTTCAGTAATTGATGACTCTCACTTTATAGGAAGGAGCTGTCGATTTGATCGAGCGAAAGATTGAATCCCGGCTGGACCTGGGGCCGGTTTCATTCTCAGCCTTAATTTGGAGAATGCCATGCTTCCACAGGTGGTGGCGAACAGCGGATAGACTTATGCGGTTAGATGAAAACAGCAAGCTCCTGAAAAATATCAGAAAGCTTGCTGTATTGTCTAACAATGCGAAGTTGTATGCTTGATTCTACTTTGCCTGAATGTACCCTTCTGCTTTAAGCAACTCGGCAATCAGGACGGCGCCGCCGGCCGCTCCGCGCAACGTATTGTGCGACAGCCCTACAAATTTGAAATCGTAGATGGAATCCTCGCGCAATCTGCCGACTGAAACTCCCATACCGCGCTCAATGTCGCGATCAAGTTTCGTCTGCGGTCTGTTCTCTTCTTCAAAATACGTGATGAATTGCTTTGGCGCGCTCGGTAAACCAAGCTCCTGCGGGCGTCCTTTAAAATTCAGCCAGCGATCGAGAATTTCTTCTTTCGAAGGTGTGTTCTCGAAAGATGCAAATACGGTAGCCAAATGTCCATCCGTTACTGGAACTCGAATACACTGTGTCGTAATCAAAGGTGCGCTGGCTTTAATGATTTCACCATTTTCAATCGTGCCCCAGATGCGCAGCGGCTCCTGTTCGCTTTTTTCTTCCTCGCCGCCAATATAAGGGATGACATTATCCAACATCTCCGGCCAGTCTGTAAAATTTTTGCCGGCGCCGGAAATCGCCTGATACGTCGATGCAACGACTTTCGTCGGCTTGTAATCCAGCAGTGCATGAAGTGCCGGCACATAGCTCTGAATCGAGCAGTTGGGCTTAACGGCAATAAAACCGGTCGCGGTTCCCAGCCGTTTTCTCTGGGCCGCAATGACCTCAATATGTCCCGGATTAATTTCCGGAATGACCATCGGGATGTCAGGCGTCCAGCGGTGAGCCGAATTATTGGAAATAACGGGCGTCCCCGTTTTCGCGTATGCTTCTTCCAGTGCTTGGATTTCATTCTTTTTCATATCGACTGCACAAAAAATGAAATCGACTCCGCCTGCAACCTCTTCCACTTTCGAAGCATCCTGAACGACGATATTTTTCACTTCTTCAGGAATAGGGCCTTGCAGCTTCCATCTGCCTTGCACAGATTCTTCATACGTTTTGCCTGCCGAACCGGCGCTCGCTGCAATGGCTGTTACTTTAAACCAGGGATGCTGATCCAGCAATTGAACGAATCGCTGACCGACCATGCCCGTTCCTCCGACAATACCAACCTTCAATTGTTCTGACATAAACGATTCAAATCCTTTCAATAAGCATGATTAATGAGAACCAACGAAATAAGACCTAGGATGCTGTTCAGTTCTTCCATAAATAACTATTCAAACCGTCTGATTTGGTGTACCGTGTGTTGCATGTGAACTGTATTTTGTGTGAACAATAAAAAAATCCCACCCCCAAGACTCAAGTCAGTCTCAGGGACGAGATTGTATACTCGTGGTACCACCCCAAATTCGCCAATATGTCGCCATATCAGCCTTTTTAAGTACGGCATTACAATGGAATGCTTATACTCTAGCTCTGTAACAGGAGCTCCTGGCACACCACCCCCCTTTCAATGAGTTCCGATGTGCTGCTCTGAGGCTTTTTTCAATAAACAATTCTTTGCTCCTTTTCAGCTAACGGAGCTCTCTGTGAAAGAATCCATCTATTTACTCTTCTCTTCATCGCATTTGAATGTTGCGATTATTTTACCAGATAACGCTTGTAAGGTAAATATCATTTATAAAAATTTCGATAACATTTCAATTGTACTTCTATGCCTCGATTCTAGGTTTAGCCGGATTGCAGTCCGGATCGGATACCATTCCGTGAAGGGCTAATTTTGTAAGATAATAACACTCTTCTCTCATCATATGATCCGGTATAAGCGGGGAGATACGGTCAAGCACTTCGGCCGTAAGTTCCATCTCTTCCAGCTCTCTAAGAAAGGAAATGAATAATGCCATCTCCAATTCAATCTCATGATGAAACCTTTTGAAAGCAGGGAAATTCCGCAGTTTTGTTCTCATATATCCTGCCATCTCGATGCTCTTCATATAGAGCTGTTGGAAATGGGCTTCAAATTTCACACTCTTTTGGAGCAAACGTTTTTCAACCGCATCTAAATCCATTGCTATTGCCGCTGCGTGCCCAGCTGCATCGGGAAGCCACAGCAAGTCATGATGCAACGGATCAAACAGGGGTACGGGCTTGCCTGCGAGCAGATCCGTTAAAATACGCAAGTATTCCTCTAATTCATTTACCATATGGTTAATGAACGTTGGGGTAAATCCGATTGTTATTTGGCCCAGGAGTAACCTCTCCAGAATGTCCAGCTTGAATTTCCGCAATTCGATGGTGACCGAATAGGCTTGCTCGTTAATTGTTGCGGCTTCCGTCTCGGATTTGATGCCGCGGGAAAGCTCCAATAAATGATCGAACGCCTGAATAAAATATTGCGCCTTTTGAATAGCCGGCGTTTCCTTCGGTGATAGAGCGTTTAGAATGAACCTGCTGTGATCCCCTAAAATTTGCAGCCAAAACCGGTGTTCGTATAGTGCCGATTGAACCAAGAGACGAAACCTCCTTTTAGACCCGTTAACATGTCGGATAAAAAAAGGATATGAAGCAATTGGCTGGATGATGACGTATGTTACCTTGACAAAACTCCATCGAAAATTATACTTTCAAGTCATCACAGATTACTTCGTGAATGGAGGCGTTACGATGGCAGATCTTATCCTGGCACATGGCACCGTCATCAATAGAGAGGGCAAACTCCTTTCGGATCGGCACGTATTGGTTCGGGACGGACAAATCTTGGCTGTGAACGAGGGGCCGCTCCCCGCTGCCGGCAAGGTGGTGGACTGTACCGGCTGCTTCATCACGCCGGGCCTCGTGAATTTGCATACCCACACCCCAATGGTGCTGTTCCGCGGCTTCGCGGAAGATGTATCCATTAACGACTGGTTCAATACCCGGATCTGGCCATACGAGAGCCGTTTGACGCCCGACGACGTCTATACCGGTGCCCGCCTGGCCATCGTCGAGATGATCGAGAATGGCGTGACCGCTTTTGCCGATCATTATTTTGAAGCCGGCCGAATTGCGGACGCCATCATCGAGACGGGAATTCGCGCCGAGCTTTCCCCCACCATATTTGGCTTGGGTGAAGGCGTTGAAGAAGCGATTGATGCGGCGGCGGACCTTATTCAGCAGCGTCGAAACGAAAACTCACGGCTTACTTTCCGCATGGGTCCACACGCACCATACACTTGTCCGGCACCGGTGCTTCAAGCAATCGTACGGCGGGCGAAGGAACTGGGTGTGGGCGTTCACATTCATGCATCCGAGACATCGGTTCAGGTAACGGAATCGTTGAGAGACCAAGGAATGACACCGTTTGAAGTGCTTGCCGGCGCAGGAATATTCGATTTGCCGGTAACCATCGCACACGGCCTATGGCTGGAGGAATCAGACCTTCGGTTCCTTACCCCGGACACCTGGTTTGCAGCCTGTCCCAAGACCTACCTTAAGCTGGCCGCGGGAGAAGGAAATCTCTGGAACTTTCATGATCGGCTAAATGTTGCGATCGGGACAGACGGAGCGGCGAGCTCCAATACGTTGAACCCGCTTGAGCAAGCGCGTCTATGGGCATTGGTCGGCAAGCAAACTTCCGGGCGGGCAGATCGCTTTTTGCTGGAAGAAGCTTGGCGGCTGCTAATGAACGGGCACCGGGCGATGGGACTGCCCACCGGGGATGTGTCTGAAGGATATGAGGCAGACCTGGTAGTCTGGGACCTTCAGCAGCCCAATACGGCGCCGGTGCACAATCCGCTCGCGGCGCTGATTTATAGCGCGGAATCCCGCAATGTCCGGGATGTCCTCGTTCAAGGACGGTTCCTTAAGCAAGACTTTCGGGTCGTCAGTCTGGACGCTCGGGAAGCACTGGCAGCTGCGGATCATGCCGCTCGGCTGCTGTTTAACGAGGGGCCAGGGCAGGCAAAGGTTACATACTAAAAGCGGCAGGCTGCCGAAAGGAATCGGCAGCCTGCCTCCTAAAGATAATTTACGTTGTAGTATGTTCCGCATCATACTCGCTGGAAAGCTCTTTCAGCGACTTGATTTTACCATGGGGATGCTGCTCCTGCTTGCGTGACTTCCATGCAGCTTCTTTTCTGCGCTTCTGCTGGCTCATCTCGGATAGCCTCCTATGGAATGCGTCATGTACAACATGGTTTAGTTTGCTAAATATTACCGCTATTCATACACATTGGTTTGCAATGTTAAGCGAGTCAATTATTCGTTAAAGCAAGTTTGAACCGTAATTGTGAAGCAGCGTCAATCGCTCCGGATGTTAAGCCAATTATTGCACCTTTAAGCAATGCCTCGCACGGGCGATCTGCGTCGCTTCGACCATGTTGCGCAAGGAATCGATCGTTTCTTCAAATCCGCGTGTTTTAAGTCCGCAATCCGGATTGATCCAGAAAAGCTTCGGATCCAGCACCCGCAAGGCGCGTTCGATCATAGCGGTTATTTCCTTCACTCGCGGGATGCGCGGACTGTGGATATCGTAGACACCTAAACCGATACCCAGTTTGTAAGTGTTCAACTCGAAGCTATGAATCAGTTCCCCGTGACTGCGGGATGTCTCGATCGAAATCACATCCGCATCCATCGCTTCAATCGAATCAATCATGTCATGGAACTCGCAATAACACATATGCGTATGAATTTGCGTTGTGTCTTGAACCGTACAAGTGGTCATGCGGAACGCGTTGACGGCCCATTCCAAGTACTCAGCTTGATCTTTCTCCTTTAGCGGCAGCCCTTCGCGAACCGCAGGCTCATCAACCTGAATCATCCTGATTCCCGCATCCTCCAGCGCCTCTACCTCTTGTCGAAGCGCAAAGGCCAGTTGGCAGGCGATTTGTTCGCGCGTCATATCCTCGCGGACGAACGACCAGTTCATGATCGTAATCGGGCCGGTTAACATCCCTTTAACAGGGCGTTTGGTCTTCGACTGCGCATACGTTGTTTCTTCAACAGTCATCGGCTTCACGAACGCTACATCCCCATAAATAATGGGCGGTTTCACACAGCGGGATCCGTACGACTGCACCCATCCGTTCTGTGTGAACGCGAAGCCCGCAAGCTTCTCACCGAAAAATTCGACCATATCCGTTCGTTCAAATTCGCCGTGCACGAGAACATCCAGCCCAATTTCTTCCTGCAGCCTAATCCAGGTATCGATCTGCTCCCGGATAAAGCTATCATACTGCTCGTTGTTCCACTCACCCTTCCGCCACAGTTGACGGGCCTTGCGCACCTCGGCCGATTGCGGAAAGCTGCCAATTGTCGTCGTCGGAAAAATCGGCAATTGCCATTTTTTCTGTTGAGCAAGAAACCGCTCAGAGAAAGGCAGAGTGCGTTCCGGATGCTTCGCACTTACGGCCGCGACGGCACGCTGAACGTCGATGCGATTGCGCTCACCGGAGTGATTGAGCGCCTGAAGAGCACGCTCGCATTTTTCAAGCTCGTCTGAAATGACGGCCTCGCCAGAAGAAAATGCTTTCGCCAGCAGGACAAGCTCGTCCAGCTTCTCATCCGCAAATGCGAGAGCATTCTTAAGCTCAGGGATAAGACTCGCCTCCTTTTTCACTGTGACCGGAACATGAAGCAAACTGCACGACGATTGTACGATTAGCCGCTCGGCCGTTACAAGTTCAGCCAACTCTTGCAGCAGCACCAGTTTCTCGCGAAGCGACGCCTTCCAGATGCCGCGGCCGTCAATGACTCCTGCACCCAGAATCTTGTCCGCAGGAAACCCTAATTCTTTAAGCGACGCCATATTGCCGGCTAATCCATGCACGAAATCGAGCCCTATTCCTTTGACGGGCAGCCGGACGATATCACTGTAGTTCTCTGCCGATTCAAAGTAGGTTTGCAGCATGATGTTCAGGCCCGGCACCGACCCCGCAAACGTCTCATAGATTGTCTGCAGTCGCTTGACATCAGCTCCGCTTAATTTGGTGACAAGAATCGGTTCGTCGATTTGGACCCATTGCACCCCTTCACGCTCAAGCTCCTGAAGGATCTGCACATAGAGCGGCAGCAAACGATTCAGCCAGGCATCAGTCTCCGAGGTATCATACCCTTTGGACAGCTTCAGAAAGGTTAACGGCCCCACGATTACCGGCCTCCCCTCGATCCCGAGCTTTTCCTTCGCTTCCCGGTATGCCGCAAGGGGTTTATTTTCGGTCAGTACGGGCGATGCCCCATCCAGTTCAGGCACGATATAGTGATAGTTCGTGTTAAACCACTTGGTCATTTCACTTGCGGTTGCATGCTTCGTGCCACGGGCAATGCCGTAATACACGGACAAGGGTACAACGCCGCCCTCATAAGGAAAGCGTTTCGGAATAATGCCGAACATCGTGGCGGTATCAAGAACATGATCGTAATAGCTGAAATCATTGACCGGGATGAAATCGATGCCCTTCTCCTGCTGCTTGCGCAAATGATTCAAACGGATCTCCTGCAGCCGGCTGTGAAGCTCCGATTCTTCGAGTTTGCCCGACCAGAACGCTTCGAGCGTTCTTTTCCATTCACGCTCCGCACCAATACGCGGATATCCCAAAACACTGCTTTTCACCATCCTGTAACACCCCTATGCAAATTGTTACAAGAAAGATAACATGTATCGGTCGATATAGCGTAACTCAAGAAAACTATATCTGGCCATAGCCTATGACTATATCAAAGAGTTTATTGGGCTATCGCTTGCTTGAGCGCTTCGATATATGCCGCCCCGAGCTTGGATAACGAAACATTTCGATGGGAAATCCAACCGACATGGATCGTTTCCTTGCAATCCAAAGGTACGGGAATAATTTCATTGCCGTTTAAATCGGCGCTTAGAACCCCTGTTGAGATCGTGTATCCGTTCAACCCGATCAATAGATTGAAGAGCGTCGCCCGGTCGTTTACACGGATGCTTTTCTTATGTAACAGCGTACTGAGAATCTCTTCTGAAAAATGAAACGAATTATATTCGCCCTGATCAAAGGAAAGATACGGATATTCCTGAAGCTGGTCGATGGTCACAATCGGCTGCTTGGCGAGCGGGTTCTTAATGCTGATAAAAATATGCGGCTTAGCGGTAAACAAGCTGTTGAATTGCAAATTTGCGGCTTTCAGCAGCTTGTTGATCACTTTCCCATTGAACTCGTTTACATACAGAATCCCAATTTCGCTGCGCATACTTTTGACATCTTCGATAATTTCATAGGTTTTCGTCTCACGCAGCGTCAGCTCATATTCATCCTGACCAAATTCCCGAACCAGATTAACAAAGGCATTCACCGCAAAAGCGTAATGCTGGGTCGAAACCGAGAAATGCTGCGGTGAAGGTTTGGCATTAAGGTAACGGCTTTCCAGCAATTCCGCCTGCTCGACGACCTGCCGCGCGTAGCTTAAAAACTCAACCCCCTCCTTGGAAAGCGAGATCCCTTTATTCGATCGTTCAAAAATCGCAATCTGCATTTCTTCTTCCAGATCCTTAATCGCATTTGAAAGACTTGGCTGAGAAATAAAGAGCCGCTTGGCGGCCTCATTAATAGAGCCCCGGTTGGCAACCTCAATGACGTACTTTAATTGCTGCAGAGTCAATGAAATTACTCCCCTTCAACCATCTTGATTGACTCACCCGCGGGTGGATGGCTCCCTTTTACATGACCGCGATTGACCGCTTCCCAAAGATAGAGTGAGGCGACCGTCCGGTACGGCCTCCACTTTTCGCCATGGCGTTCCAGTACGCCGGGAGCAGTTTTTATCCCGTCTTCGTAAAGCCAGCACACGGCGCGGCGAAGCCCGGCATCGCCAAGAGACAGCACATCCTCCCGCCCAAGGAAAAAAATGAGGAACATTTCGGCTGTCCAACGCCCGATTCCTTTTACCTTCGTCAGCGATTCAATGACTTCGTCGTCAGCCAAATCAGGCAAGGAACCGAAATCCAGCTCTCGACGCTCAATGAGGCCGGCCAGCCCTTTAATATAACCTATTTTCGGTCTGGAAACGCCCGCCTTGCGCAGTTCATCTTCAGACAAGGATAGAATGGAATCCGGCGAGATGTCCCTGCACAGTTCTTCCAATCGGCCTATAATGGTGGCTGCCGCTTTGACGGAAAGCTGCTGGCCGATCAATGATTTGGCCAAAAACTCGAACATATTGGCCCGTTCCGGCACAACGAGCGACCCTACTCTTTCAACCAAATAGGAAAACCTTGGGTCGGCGCTGCATAATAGCCGAACGCGTGACTCATTCGAATGTAGATCAAACAGAGAGCTCATGGAAATTCCACTTTCTGTGAATATATATTTTTTCTGTATCCATTATACACGAACTTTCGAGCAGTCGGTGAAATTACCGGGCCGTGAATCGACTTCACTAAAAGAGCCCTTTGGTCAATTTTCCAACTGAAACGGGTTTAACGGAGTCAAAATGAATATCCCGAACATACTTAATGTTAAGCCCGCCGGGTCCAACTTTTATAAAACGCCCTAACAATCCTAAATTCTCTTTTAAAGATTGAATCTCATCCTCAGTTGCGATCCGTTTTTCTCCAACAGTTCCTGACAATCGTACTCCTGGAGGCGTTTTGAATTTTCTAAAAAGAAACGATCGTAACAAAAACCATTTACTACTGTTAACAGCTAGAATACAGACCCGATTATTATGTTCATGGTTTTGTGCCATTTGGGAAGTGAAAATTGGAAAATATAAGCCTTTTGGCTGATCTTTGCTGAGTATTAGCGACCCAATTGGAGTAATATGTGGCGTTCCATCTGGGTTTACAGTGGCAAATGAGAATCCGAATGACCGAGAAGCAACATCTCTCCAAGTATTCCAGTGATCGAATGGCTGCATCGTATTCCCTCTTTTCTTCGAATTTACTCCTCCGTAATATCGATATTGCGCGATTTGCCCCGTTGGTCCGGACCAGCGGATGCCTTGGACGATACATTCCCTTCCTCCGGAGATGCGTAACGCTCCTCCTCGAGGGTGTCGATAACGCTGTCGATCACCGCCCGGTAAGCCTGCAAACACTCCTTAACCGAGTTTCGTACATGCTGCTTCGCCTGCCGCTGCTCCAAATGCCCGAACAGCCGCTCCACCCGGTCTAAATGCTCCAGCATCCGCTCCAATCTATACCCCGAAGTTCTCATTCGCTCACCCCCTCCCCTTCAGATAGCCGCTTGCCGAACCGGATGAACAGCCGATCCTGTGCAAACTTCGCGCCGAGCACCGCACGGCCCATTAGCGTCCGCGGCAGCACAACCTTCCGCTTGTAAGCCCCTACGTGCACCGTCAACTCATCGCCGCTCTGCGTCAAATCCAGATCCGCCTTCTCGGCAAAAGGAATGGCCAACTCGAGCACGACCTCTTCCCCTTCCTCCCGAATCGACTCCGTGCGGCCCCGGTACATCAGCTCGGAAGGATCTGAACTGCCGAACACAATATGCGCGAGCTCCTTAAGAACCGGGATGCCGACCACTTCCCCCGCCATTAGCGGTGCCTTCAGGATCGGCAGCGGCTGGAAGTTCAGCACGATTTCCTCCTCGTACTTCTTCTGAATCGTTCTCCACTGCGCCAGGAAGCTGTCTGTCGTCTCATCCGGGAGCACACGGTTCATGATGACGGCATCGGTGTTGAAGCCGTACAGGTTCAGATAAGTAAACGATCGTTTCGCTTCGGACAGCACCATTTTCTCCGGGTTGAGGACAATGCGCACCGACGTGATGTCCGGGTCAAGAATGATTCGCTGCATATCCTCAAGGCTGCGCGCGAAATGTTCGATGCTGTCCAGCACATCATTAGACGGAAGTTCGATTCCTCCGCTGACGACTTTGGCCACGGGGCGGACGAGTTTGATCAAGCGCCGCTCGTACGGAAAAATTTTCTCCAGCCACCAGTTGAGGACGTTTGGGTAGCTGAGCAGGCGGAGCGTCTCACCGGTGGGCGCGCAGTCCACAACCAGCACATCAAACAGGCCGCTTTGCGCATGCTCCTTGATTTGAAGCAGACTGAACAGCTCCTCCATGCCGGGGAACACAAGCATCTCTTCCATCGTGACATCCCTGAGCTGTGCCTTGTCGAGCAGCTTTGTCAGCCAGGCCTGCACCGTCCCCCAATTACGTTCCGTCTCCCGCAGGCTGTTCACCTCTTGCCCCCATAAGTTGTCGGCAATCTGAACCGGATCAGGCCCAATCCGCTTATCCAACGAATCCGACAAACTGTGTGCCGCATCGGTGCTGAGAACGAGTGTGCGCAGCCCCTGCTCCGCCAGCTTTACCGCTGTCGCCGCTGCGATGCTCGTTTTTCCGACGCCGCCTTTACCCGTGTAAATGATGATCCGCATGTCGAACCGCTCCTTTTAGTACGATTTCGTAGTATTTAGGTAAAAAAATCCGGCTGAACCGGCTATTCCTCGATGGTGATTTTTCTCGGCGACGCTTTCTTCTCTTGCGGTTTCAACGGTCCTTTCTCCTGGAAGGCACGTGCGACCTTGAGCAGTAGAGCCGTGAATTGCTCCAGCTCTTGCGCAGTAAGCACTTCCTCTACCCGGCTTAACATCGCCTGCATGATCTGTTGGCACTCGCTTGCGAGCTTACGCCCTTCCTGCGTCAAGGTGACGAGCTTCACCCGCTGGTCGAGCGGGGACGTGGCCCGGGCGATATAACCTTTTCGCTCGAGCCGCTTGGCGATGCTCGTCATCGAGCTGAGCGGAGCTCCCATCTCGGCGGCAAGCCCCGACATCGGCATATCGCCCCGAAACAGCAGGATCAGCAGCGTGGACAAATCGGAGCGCGTTATATTCTGCTCGATCTCGGCCGTATCGGTTATGAAGGCAAATGGTCGCAGTCCGGTTTTGAGCAAGAGGTCAAACAACTGCTGCATATCTGGCTCCTTTTAGTACGAAAGTGAAGGAATTTGATACCATTATAGTACGATGTCGTAGTAATATCAAGTCAAATAAATTGATCCAGCATGCCATTTATGTTCGAGAGATGAAAATCGGCCGGCTCGAATACCTGGCCATTCTCTCCGTCTTACCAACCAAAACGAAATAGTGTGGAGAGAATAAAACCAAGGGAAATTATAACGGATAAAAAAGTCATCCCCTTCATCCAAATTGGCATCTGTTTATGTACATACAGGCGATAAACAGAATAAACGGATGTTAGTAGCGTTGCAAGGAGCATGGCTCTTCTGAGCCACAACACCCCCGACATCGTGACCATCATATTGGCGGAGCCTCCAAGCACAAATAAGATTCCGACATGAAGCCAGTGATGTGAAGAAGCAATGATGGATAATAGAATCGATGAGACCGAGGCTGCAACGGTTGAAGCTGCCTGTTTATTCTTATCGTTCCGAATGTGCCGATGGTTCATTGTTTTCTCTCCTCATTTCAGATAATGACCGTGTAAACGCTTTAAAGCTTTCGAAAAACAGGTTTTGCTCCGATTCCGGCATCTTCCCGAGAATGGCGCCGTAAAATTCAACCGACTGGTCACGGAGCCTTTGAATGGAGTCTGTTCCTTTCCCGGTTAAAGTGAGAACGACCTCCCTGCGATTATGTTCGTTTAATTCCCTTGATACAAAACCTCCTTTAACGAGCCCGTCAATCAATCGGCTGACCGAGCTCCTCTCCAGTTGAAGCCTATTCGCAAGTTCTGTGATCGTAAGCGGTTCTTTTTCCAGTTCTTGAAGAGAGAAGACTTGTGAGAGCGACATCGAAAAACCGCAAGGCGTTCTTGTTTGTTCCAACAACCCGAACAAGCGAATGAATTGCTGCATCATACCCCTAAGCTCCACAATTTTTTCCCTTTGCATCTGTCCACCTCTAATATGTGTATTAACCATTTGTTGTATTATACACGTATTTAACGGTAAGAGTCAAAGTCGCTGATTACTTTCCCAACGCACTCTATCATAAATTTCTCATGATCAAAGAAATGGTATTTTGGATGGGTGTTTTAAAGATTTAATATAGTTATAATGAGAATATGAAAAAAAGATCCAGCCCCCTAGAGGGGACTGGGAATTAACTTGCAAATGCATGAAAAAATACGATACAGGGAGAAAAATTCTTATGGATCAAAATATCGTAAAAATTATGTCCGGAAATGCCCCCACTCCCATTGGTCCTTTCTCGCATGCCGTCAAAGTCGGAAATCTCGTCTTCATCACGGGACAAATGCCGACCGATCCGAAGACAAATGAAATGATTTTAGGCACTTTTGCCGAACAAACCCGCCTTGTCCTGGAAAATTTAAAAATTATTCTCGATGAAGTCGGCAGCGATCCCGATCATGTCATCCAATCACGAGTATTCATTACCAATATGGGTCATTTTGAAGAAGTGAATCAAGTATACCGCAGTTTTTTTGGACGCGATTTACCGGCGAGAACATGCATCGGTGTAACCGGTTTAGCCGGCGGAGCGGATGTTGAAATCGATATGATCGCCTGGATTCCAGAGAACCAAAGCAAATAGAGCATCCTCCACGTCAGGTTCATCATCAAATTCCCTCTCTATATGATTCAGATCCCAATAATCCGGGAATACTTGGGAAAAGTTTGGATTATTAGGAGGGTAATTCGTTGGACACATCGTCAGAGTCAAAACTGCCCGCTAGTTCAGCATCCTTTTGGCTGGCCTCAACGGAAGTTTCTTCATTCGATAAATTAACGACAGATCTCACGGTCGACGTAGCGGTCGTAGGAGGCGGAATAACAGGCATTAGCCTCGCTTATTTACTGGCCAAAGAAGGCAAACAAGTTGCATTGCTGGATGCAGGACGTCTTTTGAACGGAACTACAGGAAACACAACAGCCAAAATTACTGCTCAGCACGATCTGATTTACGACGAGTTGATTCATCACATCGGTGAGGAAAAAGCGCGGCTGTATTATGAAGCAAACGATGAAGCCATTGCCTTCATACGAAACACCGTGCTGGAGAACAAAATTTCATGTGATTTTGCCGAAGAGAACGCCTATATTTACACCACTGCCGAAGCAAATATCGCTATGATCGATAAGGAATGGAAAGCATATGAGAAGCTGGGCATTCCCGGATTGCGTGCCGATCGCATCCCTTTGCCTGTTGACGCTAAAGCTTCGATTGTCATGCCAAATCAAGCCAGGTTCCATCCTCTGGCATATCTGAAGCATCTTATTAAACACTTTATCAATAATGGCGGGCAAATCTTCGAGGAAACGACCGCAATGAGCATCAATCCCGGATCCCCTCTTACTACGGTGGTTACGAGAGACGGAACTCAAGTGAAGTGCCGCGATGTCGTTTCTTGTTCACATTTCCCGTTCTACGATGTAAGCGGATTTTATTTCGCCCGGTTGTATGCCGAACGCGCCTATGTACTTGGGGTAAAATTGAACGGCGACTATCCAGGCGGAATGTACCTTAGTGCCGATAGTCCGCCCCGCTCAATCCGCTCAGTCTCTTTCAATGGGGAAGATTTACTTTTGGTTGGCGGCGAGAGGCATAAGACGGGACAGGGTATCTGCACAATGAAGCATTACGAAAGGTTGGAAACGTTCGTCCGAGATACGTTTGGATCCTGCGAAATCCCTTATCGCTGGTCTGCGCAAGACCTCACGACCCTCGATAAAGTGCCATATATCGGACATGTTGTGAAAAACGAACCACATGCCTACATTGCTACGGGTTACCGCAAATGGGGTATGACCAGCAGCACTGCAGCGGCACTTCTGCTGAAGGATATGATACTGGGGATCGATAACCGATATGAGGATTTGTATACGCCTTCCCGTTTTTATGCCGATCCTAGCCTAAAAACCTTTCTCGTAGAAAATGCCGATGTCGCCAAGCATCTTATCAACGGCAAGCTGGAATGGGTTACCCGGGAACCGGAAGACGTGCGTCCAGATGAAGGAGCCGTCGTAAGAGTGAACGGTAAACGGGCTGGTGCCTATCGGGAAGCGGACGGCACCTTATACGTGGTGGACACCACTTGTACGCACATGGGCTGTGAAGTTCAGTGGAATGCGGGAGAAAGGACATGGGACTGTCCTTGTCATGGATCACGCTTCTCTTTCAGTGGAGAAGTCATTGAGGGCCCAGCGAAGAAATCGTTGAAGCAAATTGAATATTGATCGGAGCGTAAAAAAACTCGGCGACCGCTCTCGGTTTCTACCGCAAGTGATCGCCGATAATTAGAATGTGGCTTGGTTATTTTCGAAACGTTAATCCCTTGGCGGCAAGAGCAGTTCTGATGGTTTCGATTGCTTTTGGACCCATTCCATGCAATCTAAGGACATCCTCCTCACGGAGCTGGGTAAACTGCTCAAGCCTTAGGTAACCGGCCTGAGTTAGAGCACGAATTGCCGGCTTGGCTAAATGGTCTGGAAGGTCGCTGCTTTGTTCATGACTCATGAATTATCCCCCCGGTTATAGTTCTTGTTTAGTAGGCCGCACAATGATTTCATTGACAGCCGTATTTTCCGGTTGCGAAATGGCAAATAGAATCGAATGGGCGATCGCTTCCGGATGCAGTGCAATATGCCATGAATCTTGTATACTTTTTTTAATTTCTTCATTTGAAATCGTATTCGCAAGTTCCGTTGCCACTCCGCCGGGACAAATAATCGTCGTGCGAATGTTATTCACCGCTTCTTCTTGCCGCAAAGCTTCTGTAATCGCCCGCACCGCAAATTTAGTTCCCGAATAAACGGCCCATGTTTTTCTTACGATGTGTCCTGTCACAGATGAAACATCGATAATGTGTCCCTGTTTTCGTTCCCGCATATACGGAAGAACCGCACCTATACCATAAAGCACGCCTTTAATGTTTACATCAATCATTTGATCCCATTCGGAAACCTTCTTTTCGTGTAAAAAAGAAAGCGGCATAATCCCTGCATTGTTAATGAGAACATCAATTTGTCCAAAGGTATCGAAGGTATAACGCGCAAGCTCCTCGATCTGCTCTTGAGAAGTGACGTCCGTCGCTTTATATACGGCTGTACCGCCTTGTTTTTCAATAGATGACTTAAGTTCCTGCAACCGTTCCTCGCGTCTAGCTGCAAGTACAACTTTAGCTCCGTTATTGGCAAGCACTTCAGCAGTGGCTTCACCGATTCCGCTTGATGCTCCGGTTAAAATCACGACTTTTCCTTCAACGTTTCTCATCTTAGACCATCCTTTCCCTTTTTAAGATTTTTTTAGTATAGTACCTAGACCTTTCTCTAGGTCAAGTTTTTATTTATAAAAAAATATGGCCATGTTTCAAGAGATGAACGCCTAATAGATCCGGACCTAAGTCCAGTAATAACACTAAACCTTAGACAGTTACGATTACGAAACATCTGCACTATAGTTAAAAAGTAATAAAATATATGTTTCATTAGTAAGGAGTGTATTAATGGAATGGATTACTAATCTTTTCGAGCAATATGGTTACTTCGTTTTGTTTCTTGGATTATTTGCCGAGTCGTTGGCGCTTCCTTTTCCCGGTGAATTGGCAATGGCAATATCGGGTCACATGGCAACTCTCGGGAGTTTTAATATTCCGTTCATCATGTTTTTCTCCTATATCGGAGCCATATCAGGCACGACACTTACATACTATCTAGGTTATAAGCTTGGGAAGCCATTCTTTGATAAATACGGCAAATTCTTTTTTTTGAATCAGGCGCGCATGGACAAAATTACGAAATGGTTCGATCAATACGGTTCCAAAATCATCCTGATCAGCTACTTCGTTCCCGGTTTGCGGCACTTCACCGGATATGTTTCCGGAATACTAAAGGTTCGGCTGCGCATTTTTTTCGTGTTTAACTACATCGGCGGATTGCTGTGGGTGATCACATATGTGATGATAGGGAAACTGTTCGGTCAAAAAATAGAACAGCTGCTGCACACCGTTTCTCATTACTCAACTGCAGCGATTATCGCGGCAGCAATCGGAGTCTGCTGCGTGCTTCTCATTCGAAAAAACAAAGCGGCTATCCTCAACCGGTTACGAATGAGATACAAAAGTTAATAAACAGCCTCACGCAGACATGAAAATCCCCTCCCGATCAACAATGTAAGCTCCATTTCAACAAATGGCGTTCTAACACTGTCGACCATGAGGGGATTACACCAATCCTCTGATGCGAGAAGATTTATTTAAATGTAAACAACAAGCTGTGCTCGGTTCCGTCGATGAGCTTCATGATCAGCTTCCGGGTTGTGCCTGCCCATGCTTTATCCGTTTTCCATATCAATATATACTGATCTTCATTTGGATCGTACTCAAGATCGGCATCAACGGACAGCAGCTCCTGCTCCGGATCAGCAGCGTCTACAGAGGCCGGATAGCCGGCTATCGAAATGTCCATCCCGCGATCGCCGCCGAGGCTGAATTTGATCGGAACGGCACTGCCGGCGTATACTTCCTGAACGACCGAAACGTCCTGAACCGGTGCCTTGAATCCGCTGAATGGAAACATAACCTGGTAAGAGGCAGCCTTCTCTGCCGTATTGCCGGCTTTGTCTTCCGCTGTGCATTTCACGGAATGAATGCCAACCTGCAGAGACTCGGGCTGACCGCATTCGGTGACGGCAATTCCCGACAACTGATCCGAAGCGCCAGGCTCGGCCGTGAACGTACTGCCGATTTCGGCAACGGCAGGCGAAACCTGCGGATTCAGAACCGGCGGCGTCGAATCGACGAAAATTTGCATGCTTTTCGTTTCTTCAGCGTTTCCGGATCGATCGATACTGTAATAGTGAACCTCATGTTTCCCATCCCCAAGAACAATCGGCTCCGCGTAGCTCCTCCAATCCTCGCCATCAATTTTTACAAAAGTTGTTCCAATGCCGGACAGTGAGTCCTCAGCCGTCAATGCCAAGCTGACACTCGAGACAAACCAGCCGTCCTTACCTTCCGTCCCCTCAGCAGCGGCATAAGTCGCAGGCGGCAGGTTATCGACTCCATACAATTCGATCTCGGCAAAAGCCATCCGGTACCGGTTCCCGTCGGCGGGATTCGGGCGCAGCTTCGTCCCTTCGACCTTCACATACCGGGCGGAAGCGGCGGGGAAGGTGAAACTTTGGACGGCGTTGCCCGGCTGTGCATATCCGGTACGGGCGACATACGTCACCCAAACGACGTTGTCCGCCGATGTCTGGATCGTGAAATCGACCGGAAAGTTCTGGCCGATGTTCCCGGCGTCATTGCGCGGGTAAATATCAACCTGGCTTATCGTTTTGACAGCGCCGATATCCAGCTGGACATGCTCCGTATGGTCGGACGTCAGGCTGTTATTGCTGGTCCAGCCATAGGACCCGGCGACAGAGCTGCGCTGGCCGTCCGTCAGTTTCGCAGTCCCGAAATTCGTGTTCTGTACGGTGCTGCTTGCCGTCACCGCAGCTCCCGCAGCAAGATTCGCCGCAAAAACTTCAATCTCCGCAAACGCCATCCGGTAGCGGTCTCCGTCCGCAGGATTTGGCCGCAGATTTGTTCCCTCAATCTTGATGAACCGGGCGGATACGGCCGGAAATGTAAAGCTTTGGACGCTGTTGCCCGGCTGCGCGTAACCCGTTTGACGGATTCGCGTTGTCCAAGTCGTATTGTCCCCCGATGTCTGAATGGTGAAGTCAACCGGGAAGTTTTGACCGATATTCCCGGCATCGTTGCGGGGATACAAATCGACCTGATCGACCGTTTTCACGCTGCCAAGATCAAGCGTTACCGATTCCGTATGGTTCTCCGTTAAGCTATTGTTGCTCGTCCATCCCATCGCCCCGGGTACCGAGCTTCGCTGTCCGTCCACTGCCTTTGTATACGACCAATTGCTGTTCTCGAGCGAGCTGGTGCCGGACACAATGGCTCCTGCAGCCAAGTTACGGCTGTCTCCGTACACCTCCAGCTCCCACATGGAATAACCGTACACGGTTCCCCGCTGCGTCCCGTTCATCTTGATATATCTTGCTTTTTGCGGAGCAAAGTAAATTTCGTCCACGCCGCCGTCGCCTGTGGTTGTGCTGTAAACGGTCCTCCAGCTTGTTCCGTCTTCGGAAACCTGAATTTGATAGCTTTTGCCGTAAGCCGCTTCCCAATAAATCTTGACCTGATCGATTGTCATGCTCGAACCAAGATCGACGCTGTACCACTCGGCATCGGTATAATTGGAGCCCCACCTCGTCCCCAGATTGCCGTCGACGGACAGGCTTGGGTCCGCTTTGGACGAAGATGCAGTCGCCGGCTTGCCTGCAGCCAAATTCAGCCGCTGGACCGGTTCCGGTGTTTGAACCGGCAAAATGGTCACGGGCGTATGGAAGGCCCTGTTGACTATGTTCATCTCATAGAGATTCTGAGCCGGAACGGCGCTGCCCGGCATGTAAATCCTGTCAAAGGTAGCATTGCGGATCATGGCCGTGCTGCTGAACCCTTTCAGCCTGGCAGTACTTTGTCCTTTATCCCGAACCTGAATGTTTCGGACCGTAAGCGTATCCATCGGCCCGCCGCCGAAGCCGTCAGCGCCGACGATAACAAAGTCGGTCCAGGTACGTAGCGGGCCGAGCCATGTCCCGATTTGCTCGATATCGATATTCTCGAACGTAACGTTGCTGAGAACACCAGCGCCATATTTATGGTCGATTCCGAACCCGACTGAGGCATTATAAACAACTCCGTTGCGGAAGGTGATCCCGCTTTGATTTTGTCTCATCCCCTGTCCGATCTTGAAGCCGTAACAATACGTCCAAGCAATCAAATCATCGAAGACGACATTCTGTACCGGTTCAGGTGTCCCGGGCCAATTCAAGCTTATATCAACGGTCTGGTCCCAAGCCTTCGATGAAAAGGGATCGTCAAGCGATATTCCGATCGCATGCCGAACCAGCACTTCCTGGGATTCATTTATGTCGATGCCGTCATTTTCGCCCATGTCCAGCCGGTTAAAGAGCTTCATATTCGTAAAGGTTAAATGGTCGGATCTGGCCGGTGTCACCGCCCATGAGCCGGAATCGCGAATGATCAAGCCGTCAAACGTAAAATGCGACACGCCGATCGGCACCAAAATGTTGTTCGCGAAGTTATTCGTTTCAGTGGAATATTTTCCGTTGCCGTCCAATGTACCCCTGCCGTACAGCTTCACGTTTGTTGAGCCGGGCGCCGTATAGATCCACCACGTAATGTCGCGGTTCTGGGAATCTTTATGCCAATGCTTCGTGTAGTCGGCCGGCAGTCCCGTAAAGTGAAAGACCGCTCCTCCTTCCAGGTAGAGCGCCACATCGCTTTTCAGCTCCAGATTGCCTACCTTGTATACGCCGGTCGGAACATAAACGATCCCTTGGCCGTCCGGATAGGCGGCTGCATCATCGATCGCCCGCTGAATGGCAGCGGTCGTCAATGTGGTGCCGGAGCGGTCCGATTGATAGCCTGCCTCCGTCACATTAAAGATCCCTGCGCCCGTTGCGAGCGGTTTATCCGTTTCGGGCGGATCAGCAGCAATAACAAGCTCCTTTTTCCCATCAATCTTCACAATGAGGTATTCATCGCCTGTCAGCGTAAACGTAAGCTTATTGCCGTTCTTCGACGCCGGGATATTCAGCTTCTTCGGACTAATCGTGTAGGTCCCGATAGTCGTCTGACCAAGCACGGTAACTTCGATGGTAACAGGCTCACCTGCCGTGGAGAAATGGGCATAGTCATACTGTGCGTAGCCAACAACCGGAACCGGGAATGAATTCGCTTTCAAAGTATAGGATGAAGAAGCATTATAGATGGAAGGCATCGGATAAACGGATATTTCGCTGTTCGTACTGCTTAATTGAGGCTGCAGCTCCTGCGATAGCCGGCTCGCAATCTTCGTATGTCCGGTGCCTAATGGATGATGGCGATTTGGTGTGATTTCCGATCCGGCGGCTTCTCCCTTAGCAGGCATTGCAGCCGAAACGGACAACCAGAGCAGGCATAACGTTAAGCCGATCCTCCACAACTTCTTTGCATCCATTCTCATCCCCCGCCCTTACCCGAATATGCTTCGTCAAGAAATACGAGTTGAATGTCCCCCGTTATTCCCCACTTTACAAAATGCCACTGCGTACCCCTTGTACAATCCGGCGCGTCCGGCCGATCCGCAAAGTTCTTGATCCCGTTGTACTGGTCCGGACTCGTTAAATACCGGTCGCCATCGATGTGGCGATGCGGACCGTAAACATTAAAGGTGCTCGGATAAAGCGTCAGCTCTAAATCCAGCATGCCCGCGCTTATATCCGACGGACATGGAACCGTCCAATCCGGTCCCCAACACCAGCCCAGGTCTCGTTGCCCGATTGTGACGAATGCCGCATCTGCACGAATACCGGTGAACCGGAGCGAGGCGCCTCCTTTTATCTCCGGCAGATTCACAGCTTTCATCATTTTTACAGGGGAGCCGCAGAAAGGGAAACCTGATACGATGAAATCGGCTGCTTGAGGAATCACTTCCAGCGGAGCAAGAACGAATGGGCCAGCCGTGGTAAGCTGTCGCTCGTCTTTCCCCATCCAGGACGATTGGCTGAGTAAGGCAAAACGGCCGCGGATAAAGGCGGCAGGACACGGTTCCCCGCCGGGCACGGGAACGGCCTCCAAATAAAGAGCCATCCGTTCCTCGCATGCGAAGTTCTCGTTCCAGCCCTCGCCTAAGGTCGCCGCGAACCCGCCTTGCGCTGGATGCAGCGTTAAAGGCGCACCGTTCGCTTTCAAGGACATGACGGGATCATGTAAAAAAACTTCGAGCGGCCCTTCAATGCTGCCCGTTTGCTCAAGCGGAAAGCAGGCGTTTAGATTCCCGTTGCCGCTCTGCTCCCACTCCACATACGCCTGATTGACCGGCAGCGCTTGCACCGACCACCTGCTTTGTTCAGGAGAGATCGTAACCGTCCCGGCTGTTCGGTCAGCTGGAGCGGATTCAGGAAAAGCCGTTCGCCAATTATCCGGCTGGAGGACGGCGATGCCTGCATCACGCATTTTTTGTACAGTATCTTCCTTTTCCCATAAACACCCCTCGGCAATAAGCACACGGCTGTATTCGCGCCGGCCTATGTGCAGCTTCCCATCCACGATACGGCCATCCCGTTCAAGCGTCCGCTCCTCCGTCAGTTCAACATGGATCCCTGCTTCATGGCATGCCTCGGCAAGACGAACAACCTGCTGACTATAAAAGGCTGCTTCGGACTCCGGCGCATTTGATCCATCATGCTCGTTCATCACCATCGCCTCCTGCGGCAGAAATGACGCCATGATACCCCGGGTAGGCGTGACGATCAGAAGCTCCGGTGTTCCGGTCAAATCGGGAAGAAAAGCGGCATCCCTCTGAATGGCGGCAAGCAGCGCAGGAAAAGCATCCTTCCATGTAAGATGGCTGGGCATGGATGGAGGCCAGTCCCGGATCGCTTGCGTTGTCAGCCTGAACTGGTTCAAATGGATGACAAAACAGCGGATTCCATGACCGGCAAGCCATAGGATATAATCCGCAAACAATTCTGGAGATACCCCCCACCCGCCGCCGCCCATCGCTTCCGCCAGCGCAAAGTCACGTCCTTGCTGGACGGCAATGGAATGCGCGATTTTAGGGTAAAAATGATTGCCGGGATAACGTTCGAGCGCGTCGATGGCCGGGGTCTCGACAAGCTTCAACAGCTCGAAGCAGGAGCCGCTGTAGGAAAGCTGAAAGTATGGATGCTCTTCCGCCTTCAAATGAGCCGTATATTTTTTGCCGTGTTTGGCGCACCAATCGGCTACCGGCTTATAGAAACCTTCGGCGAGCAGATCGGTGAGCATCTCCCAATAACGGATGCGAAAGCGGCGGTCGCCTTCCCCGCCAGTAAACAAGAGCGGCAGCGAAGGGAAAATTTCCTCGCCGTATTGCTCCCGGTAACGCGCGTCCAACCTGGGGTCCCACGGCAGGGCGCCGGTTTTCAGCGTAAGGCCATGACCGTCGAGGAAAGCGACCTCATCCGAGAAAAAGCCTTCTACATAAGCGAACGCTTCCGGTGACAATCCCGTCCGGTACCCCTCATAAGTGATCTGGATGAACAGCTCGGTTGCTTCGAAGTCGAAGGAAGAGACTGCCGCCTTCGAGCCGAATGACAAAGAGCCGCCGGCATCGTTTTCTTTCCATTCGATCCATTCACATTGGCAGGTCGGACGACGGCGCATCACTTCACCGCCCGCAATTCCCGACGGCCAGCCGTTCTCGTCATAAATCCAGAACGACATCGAGGCCGCCTTCGCGTACAGAATGAGTTCCGATACGACATTTAAGTACGCCCCGCTCATATAGGGAGGATCGTTCGGATAATAACGGGGATGAAAGACGACACCGCTAAAGCCGGCCGCCCGGATTTCATCCAATTGGCTTTGCAGCTGCATCACATTCAGTTCCGCATTGACTGCCCAGAAGCTGAGAAATTGCAATTCTTTGTTCACTCCGGCTCTCCTTCTTCAGCGCTAGTTTTAAGCAGATCCGCCCGCAGCGGAGTGAATGCATCCAGCAGGGCACCTGCCTCCAGCGCGGTTACGCCGTGCCTCGCCCCGCCCGGTATAAACAAGGTTTCTCCTTGGCGCAGCGAATGCACCTCCCCATTGATGCGAAATTCGAAGCTCCCTTTGAGGCAATAGGTCAGCTGCTCGTGCGGGTGCTCATGCTCGTAGCCTTCCGCTCCCGCTTCAAAGTGAACCTCCATCATCATAATGGAATGACCCGGCTCGAAAATACGCCTCTTCACCCCAGGTTCCGCTTGCTCCCAAATCCCGCTATTCACCCTGCTTCTCCTCCTTAAGCATCATTTTCATCCAGCTTCTCTAATCTTGCACCTTCATTGCGCCAGTCCAGAGAAAATCTTTGCATGCCATCCATGGTCTGGAATGCAATGAGCCATGTTCCGTCAGGCCCTTCAGTGGCAACAAGTTGATCCTGCTTTGATCGGCTTTCCGGTATGACACCACTGTTGTTCTCGTGCCCGAAATACAGAACCTGTACAAACACCACATCATTGGTTTCTTTCGCCCGGCGGATCAGCGTTGCTCTTGCGTTTGCAAGCGGATTATCCGGCGTAACCGCTGCCAGCAAATCCGATGGGGCCGAACACCAGCTCAGATGTTTCAGGATGCCGCCGTCCCGTATTTGGTAGCGAAAGACTTCGCACGGTTCAGCGGCTCGGCCGCGGTATTCGTTCAGCCACCGCAAATCAATCCGGCCTAAACCATCAATCGCCGGCTTCCACCCATCATCCGTACCGATCCATTCTCCGGACAGATGATTGGACAGGCAGATGTCTCTTGGCTGAGGCACCTGCGCCCGGGTAATATCGAGCACATAATCGCCAGCAAGCGCAAGAATCCGGCGGAAAGCAGCTCCTTCGTAAAGCTGCTCATCCCACGGCCTAAGAGCCTCCGGCAAAATGATCCGGCCTTTCATTCTGAAATCGTCCCCGCCCCAATCGACTGCCGCCTCCAGCAGCGTCCCCCATCGCTTTTGGGCGGCTTGCACAAGCCGGCCGTCGCGCGGCGGCTGATCGGAGCCGCCAAGGCTGAGCGTATTGTGGGCGAGCGTATGCTTGAACCAGCCATAATGGGCCGGCACGCCATAAGCGGTCGTACCCGGATCGGTCATGACAGGAATGGCGCCGCAGCCAAGGGACAAACCAAGCCGGTCCATATGGTCATGCTCGCCGCCGAAGATGCTGTGTTTGACGAGGGCATACCAGCCGGAAGGGTGGCGGATTTGAGATAAGCCGCTTATTGGAAGCGAATAATTTTGACGAATTAACCCTTGCAAGCTTGGCGGCCGATCGGCTGAAGCCGTAAGCTCCCTCCCGAACAATAAGGCGTATATCGAAGTTCTTTCGGCAGGTTCTTCGCGTGCATCAATCGGTTCTGCAGCGCAGCCCGTATATACCGTTTGGAGGAAAGAACGGTACGTCTCATCCCCGTAAATATCGAGCGCCACCTCATAGTAAGGCGCATAGCTGTCCATTCGTTCAAGTGGTCCCCCATCGTTTAGCGAGGGCATATAACCGCCCGGCAGAATAATCTTCAACGGATAATCGAACATCGCCTTCAGCGCCGGATTGCGCCACAAATCCCACTTTGTTCCCTCGGCGATAAGGGCAAAGCCAATCAGTGCTTTAAGGGCGTAAACATGATAGTGAACGCTTCCTTCATACCAGAAGCCGTCCCCCAATATTCCCCGATCCATCTGATCGCGAAGTCCGTATTCACCGTCTAAGCCCGCTTCAATCACCGCCTCGTCGCCCAGCAAGATGCCGAGCACGCCGATCGCGGACGTAATGAGGACGGCGTGATTATGAATTTGCCGCTCTTTATGCGCAATGAGAAACTCCGCACAGGGCGCAAGCAGACCGCTGCATATGCGCTGATCCTCTTCCGGCGAGAGGGCATCCCGCAGCAAATGAAAGCCGGCAGCCAGATCGAGAATCCAATGCGCCTCGTCAAGCGTTTGGGCGAACAGCTTCCCCGGTCCGTTATACGGAATATCGCCATGCACCTTATAAGCTTCGTAATGTTCCGAATAACCGAGCAGAAAGCCTTTTGCCAGATTGAGCAGTTCTTCATCCGGCTCGAAGGCATAGAGCAGAGCGGCAAAGTAGACGGCCCTGCCAATCCGGTTATGAGCAGACGATGTCCAGCACGAGTCGAACGGCTCGCCCCTATGTTCCTCCCCGCATACCGGGCACACATGCAATGTTGGGAGCTCCCAATCGAATGTCAGTGCGGCTCCATCTAGGTGGCAGTGATACAGATGCGTCCACTGCCCTTTTTCCCGTTCGCCTATCGCATACCGGATCGTTGTCGCCTCTGAAGCCTCCTTCCGAAGAAGGGACATTGCGGCCAGGAACGAAGGCGACTTTCCATTGGCTCGAAGACGGCTGCGTCTCGTATCATTCATCGCTTCGGCCCCTACCCTTTCAGCGAACCTTCCGTCATCTGCATGAACGACTTGTTCGCGATCATATAAACAAGGAGCAGCGGAAGGATGGACAAGCAGGCGCCGGCGAACATGTAATGCGTTTGTACAGCCGCGCTCGGCCCATAGCGGAGGTAGGACAGTCCGACCGTTAACGTTTGCAGCTCCGGGTTGTTCAGCGTAAATACGAGCGGCCGCAAATATTCATTCCATGCGCCGCAAAACGTAAACAGCGCGCCCACGCCCAGCGCCGGACGCAGCAGCGGGAGCAGAATGCGCCAGTAAATGCCCGCATTCGAGCACCCGTCAATCCGGGCCGCTTCATCCAGCTCGCGGGACACTCCTTTTAGAAAGCTGAGCAGAATAAAGAAAATATACGCATGAGCGTTGATTAGAATAAGGACGACACCCCACAGCGTCGTATGAAGATGAAGCTTTACCATCAGCTGAAACTGCGGCCGCAGCACAACCGCCCCGATCGAAATAAACATCGTCGACGCTTGAAGGCCGACAAACAAGACTTTTCCAGGGAAGGCCATCCGATCGACGACATACGCCGCCATGGAAGCGACAATCAAGGTTCCGACCGTTGAGGCGGCGCTGAGAAACACGCTGTTCCAGAGAAACCGGGAGAAATGCGCCTGCACCCAAGCCTCTTGATAGTTGCTGAACTGCCAGACCGCAGGGATCAGCTTGCCGCCCGCTGAAATTTCCGCATTCGTCATGAACGAACCGAAGGCTGTGACGACCAGCGGAAATAAAATGAGCAATGCCGTGACGAGCAAAAACAGCCCCAGCAGCACCCTTCCTCCCCAGCGTCCGGCGGAAATCGGTCCGGATTTGGATCTTGAAGGCCGTCTCGTCGATATATAAGCAGTTGTTTTCATGATCGGGGCCTCCTCATTGAAGATGGTTTAAACGCCTGGACATGAGATGGTAAATCAGCGTAATGATGCCAACGATAACCGCCGTTACAAAACCGACCGCGCTCCCGTATCCGAACTGTTGATCAGCGGTGTAGGAAGCCGACGGGGTTGGAAAGAACAGCTTATATACATATAAATACATCACTTCCGTCTTGCCGATCGGTCCGCCATCCGTTAAGACCATAATGCTTTCATAACCCTTGAGGGAGTTGATGATGGCCAGCATAATGACAATTTGCAGCACAGGCCCCAGCATGGGAACGGTAAGATGCCAGAACTGCTGCCACCGGCTCGCGCCGTCAAGCGATGCGCTTTCGTATACGTCATTCGGTATGTTTTGAAGTCCGGACAGAAAAAGCAGCATATAGTTGCCAACCGCTCCCCAGATCGCAATGATGATTGCCGTGAGCATGGCATGATCGGGACCAAGCCAATCAATGCGCTCGGGAATGAGATGAAGCTTCAGCAGGTACTGGTTGAGCAATCCATTGTACGAGTTGAACATGATGTAAAAGACAACGGCCATGACGGCGGAGCTGATGATGGTTGGAAGGAAAATGATCGCCCGGAGGGTGCTGCGTCCCCGGAAGGAATGATTCAAGATGACCGCCAGCACAAGGCTCAGCGGAATCGTAATAAGCAGCTTTCCCCCGGCATAGATGAAGGTGTTGACGACAGAATCCCAAAACTGGGTGTCCCGAAGCAGCCGCTCAAAGTTATCCAGTCCAACGAAGGAAGCACTGCCGTAACCTTTGTAATCGTAGAACATATACCAGATCGCCCAGCCGATCGGATAAATGCCAAGCACGCCGGTAAGCAGCAAACTCGGAAACAAAAAGAGGTATGAAAAACCGATTTGATGCAGGTTGTTCATCTTGCTCACTCCTTGAATCATTCGTTTCAGATGCACAGCAAGGGGCGTCGTATGGATGGCGGCGCCCCTTGGATGTCGCTGATTCTATTTTAACTTCATCGAATCGAAGTCCGGTTTAGGCTCCGCCTTCACTTCACCTGCTGCAATGGCTTTATCCAAAGCGTCGTTATATCGTTTGTCCAAATCCTGAATGATGGCATCCAGGTCGCCGCCGCTCAGCATATATTTGAAGAATGCGTCGGGCGCCATGATGCCTTCAACCTTGATCGCCGATGTCGGGTCAAGCGGCCAGGTGCCGTCATTTTCCGTCGGCATAAATCCTTCGATGCCTTTGATCGCCGGCTTTCCGGCGGAGGCCGAAATGGCCGGCACCATCGACAGGCCAAAGCCTTTTTCCTGATACGATTTCAAGATGTCGTCCCCGTACATATACTGCATGAATTTCCATGCCGCTTCCTTATTTTTGGATTGGGCGCTGATGGACAGCCATTGTCCGCCAAGCAGAGACGTCTTTCCTGCCACTTTGCCGTCAATTGTCGGGACGGGTGCGGCCGCCCATTCGATTTTGGCCGGAAATTGATTTTGGTAGACACCCGGCTCGGAGGAGAAAGAAATGTACATGCCGATTTTGCCTTCCGCGAACTGGGCGCGCAGCGGATCAATGTCAAGAGATTCCATTCCCGGCAGCGTGCTGCCTTCGTCAACCATTTGTTTAAACGCCTCGATAATCGCCTTATAGCCGCTCCAATCAAATCTCGCCGTCTTGAAATCGTAGCCAAGTCCGCCGTAACCGCTCGCCTCCGCAATGACCCTTGCCGAACGGAAAATAGCGCTCTGCGGACTTTTAAAATTAAGGGCGAAGCCATAGGCGCCTTCGGCTTTGCCGGCTTCCGTCAGCTTTTTGGCTGTTTGCACCATTTCTGCCAGTGTAGTTGGCGGTGAAACGATGCCGGCCTTGTCGAACAGGTCCTTGTTATACACAAGCCTAAGGGTTGAACCATAATTCGGCAGGCTGTACAGCTTGCCGTCGATCTCATTGTAATCCGGAATAACAGGGAACTTTTGCTTGAAGTCGTCCGTTAAATAGCTGTCGATCGGCTCCAGGTATCCTTTCTTCACCCACGGCTGAATCGTATTTTCTTTCACGCGAATGATGTCGGGAGCCTGGCCGGATGCGAACGCCAAATCGATCGCCTGGTTGAAGTCGTCGGTCTTGACGACCAACTCCACCTCGATATTGTCGGCATTCGTTTCGTTGAATTTCTGTACGACTTCCTTAATGTAATCCTGGTCATGCCTGTCGCCGGTCCAGTAGGAGAGCTTCACTTTTTTCCCGTTACCGGCTGTCTCCAACGTACTTTGCGACTGCTCCGGCGTGTCGGATGTTCCAGGTGACGACGGCGCATTGTTGCTGCTGCAGGCGGCGCTTAGCGCCAGCATTCCGATACAAGCGGTTAACCCCACTTTTTTGATCATGACGGCTGATCCTCCCTCGTCTATTGAGAACGCTTTCAACCACACCTTTACTATAAAATAATGCGAGGGCTGCTGGAATGCGGTGACTTCGTGTTCTAGGGCAGCTATTTCGCGTTGTTTCATGATTTCGGCTGCTCCGGTTTGCCAAGAAACAATTCCTTGAATTCGGAAGGGGTCAGCCCCGTCTGTTTCTTGAAGACCTCGCTGAAATAGCGCCGGTGCTCATAGCCGAGCTGCTGTGCGATTTCCTGTACCTGATAATCCTCCAGCAGCATTTCCTTCGCCCGCTCTATTTTCGCCTGTGTGACGTATTGCTGAAAGGTTGTGCCCGCTACTTTCTTGAACAAGTTGGAATAGTAACCCCAGCTCAGATTAACGGCCCGGGCACACAGCTCCAGCGTCAGATCGAGATGGAGATTGGATTTGATGAACTCCATGGAACGATAAATAATTTTCTGCGACTCGCTCGTACGCTCCCGCTCCATCAACCGGCAGCCCATTTCGCACAGCTCATTCAGCCATATCCGGTAGTCCTGCAGCTCCGTCAGTCTCATCCCCCCTGCAGGGTCGACGCGGCTTTCGAAGGCGACAATGGAAGAACGCGGGAATTTCTCCAGCATAATGCGAAGCATCCGAAGCGCAAGACCGTGAAACAAATGCTCGACATCGTTTGGCGTAGGACGGATATGCGACTTCTCCATTCCGGCGAAAACGTCAGCCAGCCATTCCCTGCATTTATCCGTATTTCCGGAACGAAAGGCGAACAGAAATTCATGCTCGCTTTCCGCGGTATAGATCCACTCCGCCATCCCCATATTGGAACGCGGTGAGTAGCAGAGCGCACCGTTACCTCCGGTATAAAAATGATACGACAGTGCATGAAGCGCCTGCTGATAGCTGCGCGGCAGTTCCCTCCCGTCACCAACTTCTTCTCCGATGCCTATCGAAATGGTGAACTTCGTGTTTGCGGCAATATTGGCGCAGCAGGCGTCCGCTATTGAAAGCCGTGAAGTCGTCAAGCTTGTGCCCGCGATACAGACATACCGGTTAAACTCGTCCCGGAAAACAATCGCTTTCGTAAACGACAGCACCGTTTCCTCCACAATATTTTGAAGGGAAAACCGGGCAAGCTCCAGCTCCTTCAGCCCAAGGCTTCCATAGCGCTCCGTCAGCTGGTCGATTTGGATGACCATTACTGCAAATGGCGGTGTTACCGGGGTAAGCTCCAGGAATCCCCACCACATCTGCGTCTCGGCAGCATCGGTCGGATGATGGACAAGCTGCGATAAATAGAGCTGCCTAAGGGCAGGCAGGCTTTCCTTCACCGCATGCTCCATCTGAAGCATGCGTGTGCGTTCCAGGTGCTCGCTCTGCCACAAATCTCTTGCTTTCTTAACAACCTGAACGATATCTTCGATGGCAAACGGCTTCTTGACGTAATCCACCGCTCCGTATTGCAGCGCCTTCTGAGCATATTCGAAATCGGTATATGCGCTTAGGATAATCACCTTGCTCCATGGCAGCAGCTGGGCGATCCGCTTTGTCATCTCTAATCCATCCATCTTCGGCATCCGAACATCGGTCAAGATAATATCGGGCTTAACGGCTTCGACAAGGGCCAAGCCTTCTTCCCCGTCCGTGGCGCTGCCTGCGATCTCAATCCCATAATCGTGCCATGGAATTTTCCTGGTAATCATCTCCACGACACTGCGGATATCGTCAATAACGCAAAGCTTGGTCATCCGGTTCATGATGCTCCATGCCTCCTTCTTGGCGCGGCAGCTGCAGTGTAATTCTCGAGCCGCCGGATTCGTTCTTATCAAGTTTTATTTTGTCGTCATCGTCCCCGTAAAAAAGCTTAAGACGCTGAACTATATTGTTCAGCGCATAACCGTGCCTCCCGCCAGGCGGGTTCATCATGCCGGCCCTCACTTTAACAGGGTCGAAGCCGCTGCCGTTGTCCTCGACCATAATCTGAAGCCTCCTTCTGTCAGCCGTTACGGCAATCCGGATTTCACCGCCGGAGGTTCGATCCGAAAAACCATGCAGAATGCAATTTTCAACCAACGGCTGAATCATAATTTTGGGTACCAGGCACTCGAGCGCAGTTTGATCCGCTTCGATGAGACAAACAAACAGGTTTTCGTACGACTTCTGCTGGATCGCCAAATATTGACGGACATGGTCGAGCTCCTCCCGGAGCGGAATCCGTTCTCTCCCGCCGCTTAAGCTAAGCTGAAACATTTGGGATAAAGCCAGTATCATTTCGTTAACGTCATCATTCTCGCCGAGAACGGATTTGCAGTAGATCGTATTCAATGTGTTGTAGAAGAAATGCGGGTCCATCTGAGCGGTCAGCGCTTTGATTTCTGCCTTTCGCTTGTCCCGCTCCCGGATTTTAACGTCGTCAATCAGCTGCTTGATTTCATCGAGCATTCGGTTGAACCGAAATCCAACCTGGGATACTTCATCATTGTAAGGGCTTTCATAACGAACGGTAAGATCATTGTCCGCCACCCGTTTCATGACCTTCTGCAGCCGGACCAGCGGCCTGAGAAGCACATAGGTCAGACGATTGGAGATAAACAGGGACAACAGCACAAAGCCGATAATAACATAGGATGTCGACCGTTTAATCCCGTTTAATTGCGCAAGCAGCTTATCCTTGGATTGAACGCCGACGATCATCCAGTCCTCTTTCACACCGAGCTTGCTGTAATTGACCAGATACTGCTTTCCCTCATGATGGTAAAAAAAGGAGCCCGCCGCCTCTATCGCCAGCTGCCGCCTAAACTCCGGCTCCGTCACAAAGTCGTTATTTTGAGCGTTTCTGTCCCGGACGGCAACCTGATCGCCAGATGTATCGATAAAGTAGTAATTCTTGTCTGTTTGGGTGAGATTGTCCATAAACAAGCTCACTAAATCAGCTTGCTTGACGTTCACCACCACAAACACATCAAGATTCTGCATCTGCTCCGACAGATCAAGCACCCCCTCCGCCACAAGCGAAATAACTTCGGCGTTGTCTTTAAAGAATGGATCGCGGTGTCCTTTCGTCCAAAAGCCGCGGTTTAGCGCTTTAAACTGGGCGTACATGTCGGATTCATAGAAGGAATTCCCGGCGCTTCGGACATTCGAGGTCGAGTAGAAATCGCCGATGGGCGTTGCGATCAAAATACTGTGGATCATGGCATCGTTAAACTTCACCTGCGAGAAGGCCGGTTGCAGCAGAGACAACCACTTATAATATCCCGAGCGGTCATTTTGCTTCACATCCAGCATCATGTCCTGAAAGGCGTCGCTGAACATAAGCGCCCTGACGGCGGTCCCGATATTCTTCAACCGTTCGTTGACGATTTGGGCCGATTGGTTGACCGTATCTTGACTGGACTGAAACGCCGTACGCTGAATATCTTTGGCTGCAATCAGATAGGCAATCGTACCTGCGGAGGCAAGACTTGCTGTAATTAACAGTACGAACGTCAGCCAAATGCGCCTTTTTAAGGAGACGGAATAAAAGAGGATTTGAAGCTTCGATGGGGTGCGAGCTTTGGCCATACGCCCTCTCCTTTCGCTAATTCGCTGATGAGGAAATAAAAATTCCGATACTACCACTATATAGCAAATCATTTGGTTCCAACATGCGGTAATTTCAAGGTAAGGGCAGTTTTTTCGATAAAGGAGTAACTGAAAAACCTGATGCAAATCAAAAAAGCCGCGATTTAGCGACTTTTAAATGGACTGTTTGTGACTTTCAGCAATAATCAGTTTCCCGGCAATTCGGTCTCTGCGGCGTCTTGGTCCAATATGACGAAGCAATTCGTATGCCGCTGCAGAATGCTGGCCGGCAGCTCATTGGTGACTTCCCCATGTTGAAGCCGGTATACGGCATCCGCCTTGTTCTTGCCGCTTGCGATTAGAATAACGGTCTCGCTCTCCATGATCTGCCGGATCCCGAGCGTGATTCCTCCGGTAAGCTCCTGACGTTGTTTAAAATATTTTTGCCCGACGGTCACGGTCGTTTGGCTAAGCTCGGTAACATGTGAGCCGCTGTCAAAATCCACGCCAGGCTCATTCAGTCCTAAATGTCCGTTCACACCGAGACCGAGCAGCATTAAATCGATCGGGCCTTCGGTCGCTATATAATCGTCGATCCTTTTACATTCACTTTGCAGATCATCGGAGAGAGCTTCGAAGAAATGGATTTGCGAGGGACGGATGCTAAGGGGCGAGAAAAATTCCTGGTACAGCGTCTCCTGAGCGCTTCCGTCCGATGTTTTGTCCATTCCTACCCATTCGTCGAGACCGACAAATCGGCATGTCCCGAAATCGACCTTCTGCTCTTGTGCCATCTGTACCAAATATCGTAAAGTACCGACCGGTGTATTGCCCGCCGCCAGACACATTATGCAGTCCGGCTTCCTTCCGACATACTCCGCAATCATCAGTGCCGTATAATATGACAGTTCATTGTAGTTCTGCTTAATTTCAACAATCATTCCTTTACCCCTCCTGCGGTCATTCCTTGAACCAAAAATTTCTGGAATGCATAAGCGATGATCAGCGGAGGTAGACATGCGAGAACGCCTCCGGTCGAGATCATGCCGTAATCGACGGTATTTTTTCCGCTGAACTCCGCAATCGCCACCGAGATCGTTTTTGCATCGAGCGAAGACGTGAACAACAAAGAGAAGAAAAATTCATCCCACGCAAGCAAGAAGGTAAAAATGCCAGTGGCAATCAGACCCGGCCGAACTAACGGAACAACGATCAGCAGCAGCATTTGGAACCGGGAGCAGCCGTCGATGCTTGCCGCTTCGTAGAAATCTTTGGACAGCAGCCTGAAATAGCTCTGCATGATCCATATGACGAACGGAATCGCAAAGGTTAAATCCAGCAGGACCAACGTGATTTTCGAATCCAACAGCCCTGCCTTATTGAGCAGGAGATAAAGCGGAATAACGATAACCACCGAAGGGATCATATAGGTGAACAGAAAGATATAGATAAGCTTCTGACGGAAACGGAACCGAAACCGTGCAATCGCATGAGCCGCCAAGCCGCCGATAACAAGCGCAATCAGAGTGACGCTGGCCGATACGATGAAGCTGTTGATCATCGATATCCGGAACGAGTAGGCCAAATCATTGCCGGAATTCACGAATACGTCGGCGTATCGCTCAAAGGTAATATCCTTCGGAATCCAGCGAAGCGGCACCGCGGTCAAATCTTTTTGGTAGGATATGCTCGAAATGAACAACCAAAGAAAAGGAGAAAGCGTGCAGAATACAATGAGCGCGGCGAACAGGTATTGCATGACCGTAAATGTTTTGCTGTGTCTCATCTACATCTCCTCCTCCGTCTTGAGTATCCGAACATACATCACGGTCAAAAGCACGATCATCATGGCGATCAAATAAGAAATGGTTGCCCCTTGCGAATACTGCAAATTCGCGAAAGCCTTGAGATAGGCTTGATAGGTAAGCACCATCGTCCCGTTCGCCGGTCCTCCCTGAGTCAGCGCGTAGATCAGGTCAAATACTTTGAAGGATTCCATCGTTCTCATAACCAGAAGCACCAGCAATGTCGGCTTCAGGTAAGGGAGCGTCAGTACGAAGAATCGCCGGACAAGGCCGGCCCCGTCGATGCTCGCCGCTTCGTATACCCCTTTGTTCGCCATCTGCAGCGAAGCTAGAATAAAGATTACAACAAACGGCGTCATCTTCCAGACATCCGCGAGAATAACCATTTGCATCGCCAGCCATGGGCTGCTTAACCACGATTGATACGAAGAAATGAGATGCAGCTGTTTAAGGAAGGCATTCAGCGCTCCGTACTCCGGATGATAGATCCATTTCCACATCGCGGCATTGACGATCGTCGGAACGGCCCATGGAAGGATGATGATTGTCCTCAAAAAGGTTTTTCCTTTGATATTCTCATTTAACAGAAGTGCGATCAAAAGTCCAAGGACGAGCTCCATTGCGATGGATGCCAGCGAAAAATAGATCGTTCTGCCGAACGAACCCCAAAAGTCCGGGTCAGACAACAGCTCGGCATAGTTTTGCAGCCCGACGAATTGACCCTTGTTGTCCGAGATCAGCTCCATATTTTGCAGGCTGTATAGGAAGGTTTGGATCAAAGGGAAGAGAACGATCCCGAATACCAAAAGGATGGCCGGTGCGATGTTTAGCCACGCGAATGTTTTGTCACTCATTCTCTTCATGCCGGGTACTTCTCCTTTGTAAAAAAATTTAAAGGGGGGAAAGCCCCCCTTCGGATTATTCAGCCATTTTGAGCGCTTTCTCCTGCAGCCCGTTCATTGCCTGGTCCGGCGTAATTTCGCCGAGCAGCGCCTTGCTTACCGCAACTTGCATTTCTGTCGACAACTCTCCGTACCAAGGTACTTGCGGGCGGTTCACCAGATATTTATACTGCTCCTTCGAAACGTTCACCAAGTCGGGATTCGTCGCAATAACGTCTTGGTCTTCGAAAAGCGATTTCCAGATCGGAAGCGCGTCTTTGGCGTATTTCTTCTGGAAATCCTTCGATGCCATGAACTGAATGAATTTCCACGCTTCTTCGGGATGCTTGCTCCCTTTCGGTATCGAAAGACCCATCCCGCCGTTAGTCGCCGCGCTTACGGCTTGGGGAGTTCCAGGATCTAAAGCGATGCCCACTTTGCCTGCCACCTGCGATTCTTTCGGATCGTTCGCCAGATTGAACATATATGTCCAGTTAAGAGCAAAAGCCGCTTTGCCGCTCGAGAATGTGCCTCTTACGTCTTCCTCCAGAAATTCCCTGGAATTCGGATTGCTCAGGCCTTCCGTCAATGAATCAACCATGAACTTGAGCGCGTTGATATTGGCCGGATCGTTCAGATTCGGCTGCCCGTCCTTGATCATATGACCGCCGAAGGACTCGGAGATCGAAGTATAGTCAACCGCCAGCGCCTCGGCTTGTTTCCAGGACCATACGAGCGGGTATTCTACGATCTTTTTCTCTTTCAGAATTCGAGACGCTTCGAGGACCTCGTCCCATGTGGCTGGGACTTTAGTAATGCCGGCTTGTGCCAGCATGTCTTTGTTGTAAAACAAATATTTCGTATCGTTCAGCCACGGCATGCCGTACAGCTTGTTCTCGTATTCCACGGCGCTGAGTGCACCTTCGAAAATATCCTGGCGTTCGGTGTCGGAGAGCTTGTCAGTGACATCCTGCAGAATGCCCGCTTTAACGAATTTGGGGGTCCAAGGAGCGTCAATTAACGCCACATCGTAATTTCCGTTGGAAGTCAAAATCTTCGTCTCCAACGATTCATAAGGCACAAACGTATTTTCCACCTTAATATTGGGGTTCTGAGCCATGAATTCTTTGGTCGCTTCGTTGACGGCATCCTCGCTGTATCCGGCCTGCTTCATGAAAATCGTATTCAGGGTAACCGTCTTGCCGGCACTGCCGGCTTCTTCATTCTTGGAGCCGCAAGCAGACAGCAAGCCTGCAACAAGCACCGATGCCAACGTGATTCCAACTATTTTTCTCATGAAACCCACCATCCTTCGTCTACTTATCTTGTATTTGTTGAAAAGCATAAGCGATAGCGCCGATTGCGCCCGCATCTCCCCCAAGCCGGGCAAGCTCAATGTCTGTCCGGTTAGGCGAGGATTCGCTTACTCTTTTCTTGATACCGTCGATAACGGAGCCTAACGATTCCGAAACGCCGCCGCCGATGATGACCTTCTCAGGGTTTAATAAGCTGGCGATGTTGGCGATTGCGGCAGACATCTCGATTACGAAATCCTTCACCCAAGCCTCCGCTTTCGGATCGCCTTGTACGGATCGCTCGAAAAGCTCTTCCGCGGAATATCCGCTCTTCCCAAGCGCCGTGCCCGATGTTTTGTTCTCGAAGGTGCCGAATTCATCGGGGCGGTTGACCACCCGGTTGCGGATTTCTTCCGGCGTAATGAAATAGCCGATTTCTCCTGCGGTGGAGCTATGACCTTCAATGAGCTCCCCTTTGGCAATAATCGCGCTTCCCACGCCAGTTCCGATCGCAATAAATACAACGTCGTCGGCATTGTCTCCCGAGCCCCGCCATCTTTCCCCCAATGCCGCGCAGTTGACGTCATTGTTGAAAAACACCGGAAACTGAAAGTGAGGATCAAACTCTTTTTTGACATTGACATTCTTCAGTCCGAGCGCCGGCGCGTCAATTAATATTCCCGTGTGTTTGTCGAATGTGCCCGGAATCCCGATCCCCATCGCAATGATTTGTTCCAGGTTGATGCCGGAATTGCGGATACATTCCTGAATCATTGCAATGATCCCGCCTAATTCATTGACGGTGGATTGCTTTTCTTTGTACACGACATTGCCGTCAAGATCGGTAATTACCATTAGAATCTTCGTTCCGCCAATATCCACGCCGACGCCGTAAGCCGAAGCCGGATTGAAACCGAGTTTCATCCCCCGCCGGCCGCCTTCTCTGGTGGAATCGCCAAAGCCAAGTTCACTGACGAACTTTTTTTCAATCAGATCATCAATGATTATCGACACGGTTGAGCGGCTGAGATTTAATTTCTTGGCAATTTCCGCCCGCGTAATCGGCTGATGCTCGCGAATCTGCTCCAGAACCAAAGAACGGTTTAGATTTTTGATCGATTCGAGGCTCCCTGTTTTTTTCATCTCGTCTTCCCCGTCCTGTTTGTTTGTTCGCAGTCAAAACTAACTTGGATACATCATATTTTAATTCCCCGCTGATGTCAACAATGATTTCTTATAATGTCAGAATAACTTCCATGTAAGCGTATAAAAGGCAGTTTCCTATTCTCAAGAATTCCGGCTTTTGTGTCTAGGCTTCGATTAGGTATGGGCAGCATGTTAGAAGTCGATTTCAGAAAGTGTATGAAGTGATGTTTTTGTCCCTTTTCGGGTAACAATTTAAGTTCTTTTTTTAGAACGATGTCACAAAAAGAAGCCCCTATCTGTCATTCTACTTCCACTTTGTTGTTCATGAGCATCCTCCTATTCACTTCTAAGTTTGTTGCGAACCTAAAAGTACCTACTTACTAAATATTAGTTCTTGTATTATTGTATGTATAGACCACATAGATAAGGATTTCCAATTCTTAAAGGCGAAACCGTAAGGAGGTTTTCAGCATGAAGCAAAATAAAATAGGCGTTGGGATCATCGGAGCCAGTTCAGATGGAAGTTGGGGAGGAATCGCGCATCTTCCGGCGTTACAAGCATTGTCCAATTTCAGAGTGACTGCCGTTAGTACGACCCGTCAGGCGAGTGCCGCCGAAACGGCGAGTCGCTTTGGAATTCCTCATGCCTTTACCGACCCGTATGAACTCGCTTTGCATCCTGACGTAGACCTGGTCACCGTTGCAGTCAAAGTTCCCGAGCATGACAAATTGGTGCGTACGGCTTTAAAGGCCGGGAAACACGTTTACTGTGAATACCCTCTTGGACGGACAACCGAAGAAGCAACCGGTTTGCTTCAAGCGGCAGAGGAAAAGGGAGTGCGCCATTTTGTTGGCCTGCAGGCTCGCACAAACCCGGCTCTTACTTATGTCAAGGACCTGATAGCTGGCGGTTATATCGGGAATGTGCGGGCTGTCCATTGCAACTACGCGCTGCCGGTTTACTCAACCCGCTCCAAACAGATCAATCAATCCCGTGTATATCTTTTGGATGAAGCAAATGGAGCCAACCAACTGACCATAACCGCAGGACATCTTCTCGATGGCATCACTTATCTGGTTGGATCATTCTCCGAGGTATCTGCCATCTTGGAAACGCAGGCCAAACAAGTCAAAGTTGTTGAAACAGATGAAGTCATTCAGGCGACCTCACCCGATCATGTAATCGTGAACGGAATCTTAGCAAACGGCGCAATCATGAGCACTCATATCCGCAATACCCATATCGGAAGTCTATCATTAGAAATCAATGGAACGGAAGGAGATTTACGGTTACAGTCCAAAGAAAACTTCATGTTTCAAATCGATTCCTTTGTCGTAAAGGGAGCGCAAGGAAGCAACAAAAAAGTTGAAGAATTGCCGATCCCGCCCCAATATAATCGTTTGCCTTCTGAGCTGAATGGTGGCCCTGCATTCAATGTGGCCCAGCTTTATTCGCAAATTTATACCGATCTGCTGGAGAACACGCATCAGGCTCCTGACTTTCGTACGGCTGAAGCCGTTCACGAATTACTGGATAAGATACGTATAGCGGCGAAAACAGGGTTGCGGCAAAAAGTGTAAACTTGAATAGACGATATGTGTTCGCACGTGCATCGCTCTGCACATTCAGGTATCATCCCTGCCCGGGAAACCGCTACGTCTTTTATATAAAGAAGAAAAAGACCATGCTGGGGTGCTTCCCCTCATGGTCTTTGCTACTATCGCGGTGCTTCCGCTTCGTAATATTTTTTGCAGGCTAGTATCTGCAGGAGTACAGGGGCTTGGGTGTGTATGACTCTCGAAACTCTTTCTCTTTTGCTCATTATATTCTACGGCAAGCAGAGTTGACATAAGTTTCGCCCATTTACGCATACCTCGCCCAGGAACGCAGCGTTTGCGCCACGTCGGCCCCTTCCAAAATCATCTTGTTTATATCATCATTGATCAGCTGCCGGGAGGCGTTCCACTTCTTGCTCAGAAAGAATCCGCTAATCTGGACATTGTCGAGCTCCTTTAAGTAACGGGACCAAATCCGGTGCTTCATAAGCCCCCTTTGCTCCGCTTGCGACTTCGAAGCCGGCGGCATCCACGAATGACGCTCCAGAAGGTAATGGCGCAAAAACTCCCATGCGAGACGCGGATTCGCCGATTTCGTCGTTACCCCCGCTCCGCCCATATAGATCATATTAGCTTCTTCTCCGCCCGGCAGCGACGGCAGACCTACAATTTCATACCGATCATCCGACTTACAATAAGTATCCCATACAAAGCAGAACGTCATGGCGCTCTCATCATGCTGGCGCTCCGCATTGGAGCTTTCTCCCGGCTTCCGAATAATGCCGTGTACCCGGTACGCATCGATGATTTTGCGGAATGCTTCAATGGTAGCGGGGCTATCCGCATATCCTCTGGACGTCGAGCCGTCGGGGGATAAGTATCTTCCTCCATTGCGCATTACAAAAGGCTCGAACCACTCGATATCGACGCCAAGCCCGAAGCCGAACTGACTCGCGATCCCTTGTCCGTCGCGGATCGTCAGCCGCTTCGCCAGTTCAACCATATCATCCCAGGTCCAATCTTCCGTCGGATAGGGCAGCCCTGCACGGTCGAACATCTCTTTGTTGAACATGATGAGCGGCGGACTGATCTCAATCGGCAGTGCGGGCAGCGTTCCGCCATGTCTCGCAATACGAAGCAGACCCGGAAATATATCCTCTTCCAGGCCTTCGCTTTCAGCAACGAACGGGTTCAAATCGATAAAGATGCCGTCCGGGTTTCCGACCGGGAATCCGCCTGTTTCGATAATATCGGGCGCATGTCCGGACTTGAATGCCTGCATCATTTCAAAATAATCTTTGCACTGCTCGATCACAACCCGAACGCCTGCGTTCTCCCGTTCGAACGATTCCTTCGCGGCCATCACCTCATTCATGTTGTATGTAATTTGCGTTAAAAATCGAATTTCGGTCATTGCAGCTTACTCCCCTTCTCCAATGAATGTAAGCGCTTGTTCTAAATAGGCTACAGCGAACGTTTCAAACTCTTTTGCTTGCTCCAAATATGCGGCACATCTCTCGATGATTTCTGGCAGAAGCATCTCGTAAGTACGAATAAACGGTACAATCGAGCTCAGCTTCTCCATCGCTGACGCCGCTTGTTCATACGCATCCGCAGCGAGCAGCGTCAGCCGCATTGCTTCCCCTTCGAATAAGACTCCGCGTAAAAAAAGCGACGCACAGCGTTTCGTTTCGGCATAAACGAAAGCCAAATGTCCCATTCCATACCGGTTCGGAACGACGTGACTGCTCCGAAGATGGCCGATCCAACGGTCGTATGCCGCAAGTCCGCTTGTATACTGCAGGTAGCTGGTCTTCGGACGATAATCGCAGCCATGCCTTGCGTAATGGACAGCGAAACAGACGGTCTGTTCCGCTTGATGCCGGAGCCCCGATTCCCTTGTTGGCTGCACTTCCTTTCTCGTTGTGAGAGCGCCGTCAATGCCGGCGGCAAAACGAACCGGATTGTCCGTTACGTCGTCGTACGAAAGCGTTTTACCCTCGGGATACATCGGATCGGTCAAGTAAACGATCCGCCGTTCATCGTCGTACCCGTAAATGACCGACCACTCGTGGACATAAGGCTTTGCAGCATAAGTGTCGAAATATAACACCGGCTTTCCAAGATCGATATACTTGTGAATGAAAGGCAGCACTGCTTCTTCGATCGGCAGAACGACCGGAAACCGCTCTACTGCGCCAAGCAGCGGGATTGGCGAATCCACGAGCTGCCCGCAGAGTATTGTAACGTTGTAGCCAAGCTCCTCCATGACCGTCTGGAGCGTCAGCCTCCAGTCAAACATGTACATGCCGTCGGCAAATGTCGTTCGGTCCGATATCTTCATACGAAATGCAAAGCCGGAGATTCCCATCAACTCTGCCGTCTCGCGATAATCCCCGATCGCAGCCAGCATGATCCCGATACTGTTCACGAAAGTTGTTGCGACTGAAGAGTGCTCCGGCCGGTCCGGCAGCTGCAGCATTTTACTTCGGGTCAATCCGCCCCCTCCCTTCTTCGGTATAAGACCAAGAGAGACGCAGATATGCTCCTTACGGAGCTTCTGGCGGGAGCGATGAAGGGTCGTATAAATGGAACCGGTTGTCATTCGGTACATGGACGCGATTTCCTCAGGACTCAGCTGCTGGAAAAAATAAGCTCTGAATATGGCCCGCTCTTTGGGCGCCAGGCAATGAAGAAGCCCGTGGATCGTTTCGTACATTTCTTTGCGCAGCAGGTTTTCCGCCGGATCCTGATTCCTTGCTGCAGCATCGGCCGCATGGCGGGCAAGATGATACAGGATGCTGTCCAGATCCTCCCAGTCGACCCGGGACCAGTCATTATCGACGGCTCCCATGGACGCGAACGGCCTTTCCTTCCGGTGCGGGCCGCCGCGGCGCATGCGCATATTCACCTGATTGCGTACGATGCGGTGGAACCACGGGAGGAACCGGCTTGTATCTGCAAGCGAGCCCAGATGCATAAACGCCCGAATGATCGCATCCTGCACGACATCGTCGGCCATATGCGGATCTCTCGTCATCCGCTCGGCTAAGCTTCGCGCCTTGCTCCGGTGCTGCTCGATCAGCTGGCCGAATGCCTCGGTATCCCCCATCTGCGCCCGCTCGACCAATGATCGGATTTGTTCTGTCTGCACGCCCCTGTCCCGTTCATCTTTGATCATGCCCGCTTCTTTTTGCGCTTCCATTCTCATGTTTCCCATGCCATCCTCCTGCGTCTCTTTCAGCCTCACTAAGGTAGATGCCGCCGGCCGACCGGTTTTGAACAATTATTGAATAAAAATTTCTCCATAATTTAAAATTTTCCTTTTAACGGAATTGAAAAGGCTTACCCGTTATCCAGGAGCATGAAAATGTCACAGTCTTCCGAATCGTCGTGCCGATTGTCAGTTGTCGGGAAAGAGCCTGCCATAACCGCCATAAAATAAAAAAAGCCGCGATCAACGCAGCTTTTCGTTCATTCCAGGCGCTTATAGTCAGGCTTTTCTAGGCCCTATGTCAGGCTATTCTAGACTAGAAGTCAAGCTACTCCAAACTCTTAGTCAGGTCTTCAATCAAATCTTCGCTGTCTTCAATGCCGACGGAAATCCGGATCAATCCGTCCGTAATACCGAGCTCCTCCCGCCGCTCGCGCGGGATCGACGCATGAGTCATTTTGGCCGGAACGGAGATCAGGCTCTCTACGGCTCCCAGACTTTCCGCAAGGGTAAAATAGTTCACCTTCCGCAGCACATCGGACGCTTTCTCCGCGCTGCCGACATCAAACGAGATCATGCCGCCGAAGCCGCGCGCCTGGCGCCTCGCGACCGCGTGCCCGGGATGGCTCGCCAGGCCCGGATAATAAATGCGGTGCACCGCCGGATGCCCCGACAAAAACGAGGCGACATCGCGGGCGTTCCGCTCATGCGCTTCCATGCGCAGCCCCAGCGTCTTCAAGCCGCGGATGAGCAGCCATGAATCATGGGGACCGAGCACCCCGCCCGTCGCGTTCTGGATAAAATGCAGCTCCTCGCCCAGCTTGCCGCTGTTCACGACGGCGAGTCCGGCGACAACATCGCTGTGTCCTCCGATATATTTTGTGGCCGAATGCAGCACAATGTCCGCCCCGAGCGCGATCGGCGTCTGCCAATACGGCGTGCTGAACGTGTTGTCGACGATCAGCAGCAAATTCCGCGATTTCGCCCATTTGGCGGCTTCCGCAATGTCGGTCACCTTGAGCAGCGGGTTGGTCGGCGTCTCCACGAACAGAGCCTTCGAATTCGGCCGGACCGCCCGATCCGCTTCGTCCAAATCGGTCGTATCGACAAAAGTCGATTCAATGCCGAGACGGCTCAGCACTTTGGTGGCAATCCGATACGTTCCGCCATAAACGTCGTCATTCAGAATAATGTGGTCGCCGGCATTGAACAGCGACATGACAGCCGTAATGGCCGCCATTCCCGAACCGAAAGCAAAACCTCTTTCCCCTTCCTCCAAATCTTTGATCAGCTCTTCAAGGGCGTGCCGCGTCGGGTTTCCCGTCCGGGAGTACTCATACCCTTTGTGCACGCCGATATCCTCCTGCTTGTAAGTGCTGGCCTGATAGATCGGAATGCTAACCGCTCCCGTATGCGAATCGCCGGGAATGCCGCCGTGGATCAGTTTCGTTTTTGGCTTCATATCGGCATGCTCCCCTCGTAAATATGTTTGCTCAAATAGCGCTCGCTGCTGTCCGGAAATACCGTCACGATGCGGCTTCCCGGGGCTGCCTTTTCCGCTTCGACCAATGCTGCATGCAATGCAGCCCCCGATGAACTTCCGACAAGCAGCCCTTCGAGCAGTGCAAGCTCCTTCACTCTGTCGAACGCATCTTCGTCCCGGATCGTATGGACGGCATCGAAATAAGCAACATCCATAAACGGCGCGAGCGTCTCCACGCCAATTCCTTCCGTCCTGTGGGAACCCGGCTCGCCTCCCCCAAGAATGGAGCCTTCCGGCTCGACAATGGCCGTTTTTAACCGCGGATTTCGCTCTTTCAAATACCGAGCCGTGCCCATGAACGTTCCGCCCGAGCCGGCGCCGGCGACAAACACGTCGATCTCCCCCTTCAGATCACGCCAAATTTCCGGTGCGAGCGTCTTATAATACGTTTCCGGATTGGCCGGATTGGAGAACTGTCCGGGGCTGAAAGAGCCGGGGATTTCTTTCACCAGCTGCTCGGCCTTACGGATCGCGCCGGTCATCCCCTCCTCTGATGGAGTATTGACGATTCTAGCTCCAAGCGCCTTCATCAGCTGCTGCTTCTCCATACTGAACTTCTCGGGAACGACAAAAATGACGGTGACTCCCCGCCCGATCGCAGCCAAGGCCAGTCCGATTCCCGTATTCCCCGCAGTCGGTTCGATCAGTGTGCCTCCCGGCCGCAGTTGCCCGCTGGCAAAAGCGCTGTCCAGCAGCTGCAGCCCGAGCCTGTCTTTTACGCTTCCCCCGGATTCATGAACTCCAGCTTGGCGAACAGCCGGACGCCTTCGGGAAGCGGGAAGCTTGTAAGCTCCACAAGCGGCGTATTCCCGACAACTTCATGAACGCTGCGATATATCGCCATCTGTGAAACACCCCCTTCTAACTCTGTGTGTGTCCTTTCGCCGCTTCCATCAGCCAGACGTACCGGTTTAGCTTTCCGAACGAAACCGAGAAGCCATGACGGTTAAACATTGATTTCAATCGATCAAGCGTCGTGGAATATTCGGTCTGCAGATCTTGAAGTAAGTCGAAGTGCCCCTTTTCCGCGATATATGCTTCGGTCTTTTCGCGGTCCTGCTCATCGCGAAACGCAATATCGGCGAAGACGATTTTTCCGCCTTTCCCGAGCAGCGTGCTGTAGATGGACAGCGCTTGTTCCTTCTCTTCATCCGTCAAATGGTGGAAGGCATACGTGCTTACGATGCTATTTACTTGCTCGGGTATTGGAGGAAAATGAAGAAAATCCCCGTCCAGCAGCACAAAGTCGAGGTTTCGTTTCTGAATCTGAGCGCGCATCCCTTGCGATGGCTCGACACCGTACACTTTCAGGCCCCGCCGCAGCAGCTGCTCCGACAGGTTGCCCGTACCGGCGCCAAATTCGACAACTGTTCCGAAACTGCGTGAAGCTACTGCCTCAAGGATGTCACCGTAATGTTCAAATACTTCTCTGTATTGTTCGTCATGGCCCGAAACCGTCCGGTCGTACTCTTCGGACCATTGATCGAACAAGCTCACGAATTCTCTTCCCATCGTTCTTGCAGACCCCTTTCGAGGATTTTTTAAGCAGACTATTTCAATCGGATTATATATTTATGTTATGCGCTTTGACCTGCTTTTTGTGTCTGAAATTCGGTACTTTTTCGCAGCGTAGGAAAAAGAGTCTTATCCTTGAGGCTGATGGAGAATAGGTATCCTTACAACAAAAAAAGCCGCAACTAAGCAGTTTAATTTTAAGGTAACTCAAACAACAAAGGGCCGCCAAATGGCAGCCCTTCGAACACTTTTGTATTACTTCATCACAGCTCATCAACTGTACTTCTCAGCTTCAGGAGAGCAAATCATGGATGTCAATAGCTGTGCGGAGCGCGTTATCGAAGCCTGGACTGCTGCCCTCGAGATGCCACCAGGCGGAAAGCACCGCGTGACAGAAGGTCCATGCTATGATTCTGCTCTTATTGAGCTGCAATTCCTTCTCAAACTGATTGATTCGACGTTCGATGATTTCTCCGTCATTTTTCCCAGGCAAGTTGTTCAACAAAAACTGGATCACGCCATACTCTGCTTCACCGATCAATCCTTTCGGATCGATTGCGAGCCATGGCTCCCGTTCCGCCGAAAGAATGTTGCCGTGATGCAGATCGCCATGAAGGAGCAGCTTGTTCTGTACCGTTCCGTTCAGCATGGCGTATAAACGCTCAGCCTTTTCTACGATCCACTCCGGAAAAGGACCCGTCCCTCCATCATATCGTTGACGAAGCTTATTCAACCCATTTGCCCAGTCTGACGTGGATGGAAATATGGCTTGCGACGGTGCAGGTCTTGCAATTTTCCGCATGACACTTGCCGCAATCCTTACCGCTTCCTCGTCATCCGGGATACTGTGAAGGGTCCGTCCCGGCTTCAGCCGCTCAAGAAGTAAAATGCCTCTCACATGATCTGAGTCGAGAAGCCGCACAGCCCCCTCTCCCTTATACGTGAGGAGCGTTTCGATTTCCGAGCGCATTTCGTTGCCAGGAACGCCTAATTTCAGTACTGCTTCGGTTCCATTCGGGAAAACAACCGGTGTGACAAAGTGATATGAAGGCGCATAAGGAGTTAAAAACCGGATTTCCCATTTATTTTCGCAGTAGCGGACCAGTTCTGCGAAATTATCAATCCACTCCCTGCCTTGTTCCTGATGAACACCGATTATCGTTTGTTTCAGCTCTTCGGTAAGCGTCGGTTTCATGGGACTACCCCCTCTGATGAGGTTCAATAATGAAATATACAAAAAAATGGATGATCAGAAGACCATCCATTTTTTTCGGAATAATACTATAATATTAATTCATACGTTCACAATCTACAAGCTCCATAAAAGGATGTAATGCCCCAGCTGTTCCTCTAGTTCCCAGCCGATTACCGCTCGGCCGTTACCTTGCTCCGCGGCAGTTCGTTATTGGCGATGATTTCTCCGTAGGGACTGATGTAGCCCGGATTACCGGCAGAGCTTGCTCGGTTCAGCGGAAGCCGCGGAAAGAGCAGCTCAGCCGTTCGATAGGCTTCCTCCAAATGCGGATAACCCGAAAGAATAAACGTATCGATGCCGAGATCGGCGTACTCCTTGATCCGCTCTGATACATTATCCGGGTTGCCGACAAGCGCCGTCCCCGCCCCTCCGCGCACGAGCCCGATGCCCGCCCACAGATTAGGGGATATGACAAGCTTCGATCGGTCACCCTGGTGAAGCTGCGTCATCCGCTTCTGTCCTTCGGAGTCCATTCGCGCATAAATGCGCTGCGCGGCGGCAATCGTCTCGTCGTCCAAATGGGCGATCAACTCATCCGCCGCCCGCCACGCCTCCTCTTCGGTAGGCCTGACGATGACGTGCATCCGGATGCCGAATCGGAGCGTTCGGCCTTTGGCCGCCGCAAGCTTGCGCATCCGGTCGATCTTCTCCGCTACCTGATCCGGCGGCTCGCCCCAGGTGAGGTAGACGTCAACATGCTCGGCCGCCACTTTCATCGCCGCTTCCGACGAACCGCCGAAATAAAGCGGCGGATAAGGCTTCTGAATGGACGGATACAGCACTTTGCCGCCTTCCACACTTAGATGATCGCCGCGAAAATCGACTTCTTCTCCCGCCAGTTCTTTCCGCCAGATGTCCAGAAATTCGTCGGTCAGACCGTAACGCTCGTCATGGTTCAAAAAAAGTCCTTCGCCCGCCATTTCGACCGGATCGCCTCCGGTCACAACATTGATGAGCAGCCGCCCGCGTGAGAAGCGGTCGAGCGTCGATGACATTCGCGCCGCAAGCGTCGGCGACATTAGACCCGGCCGCACGGCGACGAGAAACTTCAGTTTTTCCGTTACCGGAACAAGAGTGGAAGCGACCACCCAGGCATCCTCGCACGATTTCCCCGTCGGGAGAAGAACGCCCCCATATCCCAGCTCATCCGCAGCCTGAGCGATTTGCTTGCAGTAGGCGTAGCTGACCGAACGGGCGCCTTCTCTTGTTCCCAAATACCGGCCGTCCCCGTGAGTCGGAATAAACCAAAATATTTCCACTTAGATGCTCCCTTCCCTATTCATTATTGAGCGGTATAATACGAATGAAACGCCTCGACTCCTATCTCAGGCTCGGGACGCTTTTCATGGATCGGCCTGAAGCAGCAGATCCTTGACGAAAAATCGTTCCTTTCTTCCCGCAAGCTGGGCAAGCGTATCGACCAGCCGCTGTTCCTCTCGGGCGATTCCTTCCAGAAAAGGAGCCGTTCCATATGCTTTCCGTTCGAACAAGGCAAGCCATTCCAGATGCGACACATCCGTATTTGCGGCAAGCAGCTCGGCCGCGCTGTGAACGTCGTTTGTTATCCAATCGTCCAAGCTGGCGATTTCGGTTAATACGATGTCCAGCAGATCTCTTCGTTCCCGCACGTTCTCGGGCGTCGTCACATAGATTTCCCTTTGACCGATGTTGCCATTGCCATCTGCAACGATTCTTATGCCTGCCGGTTCGATCCGGCTCAGTTCCGGTTCGGCAACGACCCAAGCGTCCGCATCGCCGTTTTCGAACGAACGAGGCAGGTCGCCCGGTTGCATCTGTACGGAGGTCACGTCGGACAGCGACAAACCGGATTTATCCAACGTTTGAAGCAGCAGAAAATGCTCGTTTGACCAGGCTGTGTAGGCGACCTTCCTTCCTTTTAGATCCGCTGCTGCAACAATGTCCGAATCGAGCGGCACGACGACAGCATGCGCTTCCGGGTTGGCCGGCTCAGCCGCCAAATAAACGACCGGAGCGCTCTTGTTATGCAGGAATCCGGCAACCGAATCACCGACGCCGCCGATATCGGCGCTTCCTTCCTGAATCGCCTTAAATAAGGCGGCATCATCCGGAAAAGCGCGCCATTCCACTTTGACCGGATAGGACGAAAGCTTCCGCTCAAGCTCCCCTTTTACTTTTAGCGCCGACAGCGCACCGTTCGTCCTGTAACCGATAACCAGCTTACCGGTATTTAGCGGCAGCCTCTGGATGGTTTGTTCGCCCGGAACGCTGCCGGCACCGTTTCGTTCGCCGCAGCCGCTCAGTACGGCAACGATGAGGATGACAGCCAGAACGACTGCACGCCGGCTCTTCAAATAAGTTCCGACCTTTCTTACGCATTGTTCGACAACCCTTTGCGCCAGCGGGTAAACCGGCCCTCGATCAATGCCAGCAAATAATTGAGCAGCAAGCCTAAAAACGCAAGTAATATAATGCCGGCATACATATCCGGAATTTGGAACACTTCCTGCGAGTTTAAAATATAAAAGCCGAGGCCGGCCGACGAACCGATCATTTCAGCCGCAACGAGCGCGGTGATGCAATAAGCGCCGCCCAGCCGGATACCGGTAAAAATGCTCGGCGCGGCCGAAGGCAAAATGACTCTGAAAAAGATGAACAGCTGCGTCGCGCCCATTGATTTGGCCGAATCGATCAGAAGCTTGTCGACATGCTTTACCCCGCTGACCGTGTTCAGCAAGATCGGCCAAAACGACGCCCACAATATGATGGCTGTTTTGGAAGGTTCGCCGATTCCAAGGAACAAGATAAAGACCGGAAACAGGGCAAAAGCGGAAATTTGCCGAAACAGCTGCAGCAGCGGATCGAGAATGGATTCGAACCGTTTGAACCAGCCGAGCAGCAGTCCAAGCAGTGTTCCTGCAACGATGGCGAGCAGCAGCCCGGATAACGACCGCTGCAGGCTGGTCGTCACATGAATCCACAATGCTCCGCTCGAAACGAGCCTGCCGATAGATTCGACGACTTGGGAAGGCGGACTGAGGTACGCCTGATTGACGATGCCGAGCCTTGGAAGCAGCTCCCAGACCACGATGAAGAGCACAATCGCCAAGCTGCGGTCCGCAACGTTTTTTGCAAACTTGGTTTTCTTTTTCATGCGTGACGCCACCTTTATCTATGTGTTCGATGTGGCCGCAGCGTTTGCCGCGAACTCGTTAAACTCATTCGTGTACACATCTTTAATGTTTACTTTGCCTTTCGGAATTTTCCCTTCGCTCTCTAAAATATCAATGTAATATTGAATCGGCGGCTCGGTAACGACAAGGTCGTCAACGTATGCGAAGCGGTCAATATATTTCACGTCCATGTTCAGGCGCTTGGCAATGATTTCTCTTGCTTCATCCGGATTGTCGTTGACCCAGTTCGCCGTTTTGGCAATGGCGGTGACGAAATCTTTGACGGCCTGCGGATGCTCTCTCGCAAATTTGCCGTTTACGCTGTAAGGCGCCATTCCGCCGAGGCCGCCGTCCAGATCGTAGTCGCTCCACAATTTGACAAGCTTGTCGTTCAGCTCGGCTCTTCCCGAGAACGGAGCGTGAATGATCGCCAGATCGATGCCGCCCTGCTCCAGCGTCTGCTCCTGCTTGTCGTCAGGTACGACAAGGAATTTGATTTTGCTGACGTCCACTTTCTGCTCCCGGAACCACTTCTTGGACACGAATTCGGCGCACGCCCCGAAGCTATTGAAGCCGATCGTCTTCCCTTCCAGATCCTTCGCCGTCTTGACGCTGCCGTCGTTACGCGCGAAATATTTCATATGCGGCGCTTCCTGCAGCGTTTTTCCGCCGGCCGATACGACTTTGATATCCGCGCCGCTTGCGATCGCCGAAATGACGAGCGGTACCATCCGCGAGCCGAAGTCGATATCCCCGGTGCCGACGAGCGGAATGATTTGCGGAGCCGCCACTTTGCCGACATATTTCGGCTTTGTGCTCGTGCCCTCGAAATAGCCAAGCTGATCGGCAAGATAAACAAGATCGAAGCCGGGATTGTCCGGATATTTGAATTCGACGACTTCTGTCTTCGCTGCGTTCCCGGAAGCGGACTTCTGCTCGCCGGCTTCAGCATTCGGATTCGATTTGCCGGTGCTGCCGCAAGATGCGAGCAATGCTGCTGCGATGAGCAGCGACGCCGCCGTTACCAACGGTTTTTTCCATTTCGTTTTGACGATGACCGGTTTGATTATGTTCATGATTAACCTCTCCCCTAAATGTGGTATAAAACGTTAATCCCGTTAATCGTTCAATAAGGCAAGTATGCGTTCCAGCGTCTTCCGTTCCGTTTGGCCCGCGATCGTTTCAGTCAGCATTCCGTCTGCGCTGACGACAAGTGTCGTCGGATAGCTCGTGATTCCGTATCTAGCGGCAATCGAGCCGGATTCGTCAATCAGCACCGGAAAAGGCATGTTGAACCGGCGGGCAAAATCGGCGACGTCATCCAGACTTGTTTCCGTGTGCGTCAAATTGACGGCGAGTACGGCCAAATCGGGTTGGGCTTCGGCGAGCGAGATCAGTTCAGGCATTTCCAGCGAGCATGGCTTGCACCAGCTTGCCCAGAAATTGACCAGCACCGTCTTCCCCGCGAAATCCGACAGCTTGATGAGGTCCCCTTCCAGCGTCTGCAGTGCAAAATCGCCGGCGGAAGGCTCCGCTGACGCGCCGCCTTTGTTGGAAGGCCGCTCGGCGGTCAATGAAGCAGCAGTCTTCTCCTGCTCCACTTTACCCGAAGCGTATACATAGATTTGCCACCCTGCGAGCAGCAGCAGGATCAGTAGAGCAGGCACATGCTTTTTCATCGTATCCCCTCACAAAAAGAAGCGACTGATGCCGGATGTACATCACGCGATATTTAGTGAAAACTCAAGTCCCGGATGCTCGCGCCGGGCTTACAATACCCGGTTCAGCCATGCGCTCGCGAGCCCCCATTGACCGGTGACAAGCGCCGCACCGGCTACGATGAGTACAAACCCGTTTATCCGGGTAAACAGCGGGATATACCTATTAACGGACTTGACGGCCGCGAGCGAATAAGATAAAACAAGTGCAGCCGCCAGAAACGGAACGCCCATCCCAAGCGAATATACGGTCAAATAGCCGATGCCGTCCCGCATCGTTTCCGCCGCACCGGCCAGAAGCAGGATTGAAGCAAGCGGCAATCCTACGCAAGGCGTCCAACCGGCGGCAAAAGCGATGCCGGTCAAGAGTGAAGCCGTCATGCCTTTAGGCAGTCTGGCTACGGCGCCGCCGGTCAAGCTCCAGCCCGGCAACTTAAGATGCAGAAGTCCGGCCATATAGAGGCCGAATAAAACTATGATGAATCCGCTCGCTTGGCTGACGACGATCCGATGCGCGCCGAGCCACTGTCCGGCTAGTGTCGTGGACGCGCCAAGTGTCACGAAAACGATGCTGAAACCGGTAATAAAGCAGAGCGAACGGAGCAATAAAACGGCTTTTCCCGCTCCGATTTTACCGCCGCTTACAGCCGAACCGGTTAGGTGACTCAGAAAGGCCGGTACAAGCGGCAGTACGCAAGGAGACAAGAACGAAAACAGCCCCGCGGTAAAAGCCGCGATCCAAGTCAGCCGGTCCATCGCTATTGCGAAGCGGCCCGCTTGCTCTTGCGCAGCGAAAGCGAGAGGGCGATCAGGCCTGCCGCCAGCGCGGCAAGAGCAATAATAAAGGATGGAGAACGAAGCCAATCGTTCTCGTGAGCGGATGCAGACGTCTCTTCGTGCCCCGATGCAGCGCTGTGATGGTCTTCCGCTCCCGCTCCGCGGCCAGGTTGCACCTTTGTAACGGACGCTGGCTCTTCCGTGCCGGCAGCGCCGACCCATTCCACGACGGAGCCGTCCGCATAAGTCTGGTATGCCTTCCAGACGAGCTGCCCGGCATCGTCCGCGACCTTGCCTTGAAGATGAAACTCCTCGAACTCGCCGTCCGCAATGCCTTGCGCCTGTGCCGTCCAGGTAATGGCGGTATTGCCGCCTTCGGCGTCTTTGTCTAACGTATACGTCCATCCCGGAAGCGGCTTGACCCGGCTGATTGATACGCCCTCCGGAAATTTAACTTCCAATTTCGTCGTCGACGATTGTTTCTCTGTCGGTACCCTAACCGTGAACACCTCGTACGAACCCTGTTTTGTTTCGGCCGGCGTAACGCTGACGTGCGCGGATGCCGTGCCGGCTGAAAGGAGCAGCGCTCCCAACAGCAGCGGCAACATTTTCATGCTTTTTCTCATCGGTTTTCCCTCCCTTTCCGCTTGCTTGCCATCTATTTGCTCTCGCTATAGAACGTTTTGGACGTGAGCAGCTCGTCGTCGTTCTCGTCGCGCACCCGAATCTCAAGCTCCCACTTGCCGGAAAAGGGAAGGTATGCGCCTTCCGCGCTGTAATTGTAATTGTACAGACTAAGCGGGCTTCCGTTCGTTCCGACCTGCTGAAGCGGCACCTCGATCGGAGCAATATCCGGGTTATCCGTATAAGCGAGGCGAAGCGTTACTTTTTTCAAGTCCTTATCCCCGCTTCCGGTGCCTAAGGATACGTTAAACTGATTGACCGCACCCGGTTTGTTCGGCGTAACGATCGCCGCAATATGTACCCCCTTTACGTTCTCGTGCCAAAAGAGCGGGCCGGTTGCGGCAAGCGGGTTCAAATACGTGAACACGGCCGTTATGCACAGGATGACCGCAAACAAAGCAAGATCGAGCGTCAACCATCCCGTTAATTGCGGATAATGCCGGTTTTTGATCGTTCTCCTCAGCATCGCGCCCGTGCCGATCACAAGCAGAACGGCCGCCGCTTTGGCGAGCAGCAGCTTTCCCCACCACGTTTCAACCAGATGGCTGAATCCGTTCGAGTAAAGCAAGGCGTTAATGACACCGCTGCTCACGAGAATGACGATTGCCCAAAGGGCTGCCTTCGAGCAGTGCGGCAAATACGGCGCGACCTCCTCTCTTCTCCGCTTCCACCCGAACAGAGCGAAGACGAACAATACTCCCGCCCACACGCTTGCGGCCGCCATATGGATAACATCCAGCAGAGCCGTAACGGCCGGAACCGCATATCCCATCGCGTGACCGTTCAAGCTTTTGGCTCCGAGAAACAGAACGATCCAAGCCGCATCGAGCCACTTTCGGCGCCCTAGGGCGAGGAAGCCTGCTGCGGCAGCGAGAAAAGAGAGCAGATAGGAGATGCCGATCGAAGTTCCAAGCACAACCGCCGGCTGGTTCATCGAACCGAAGCCTTCGCCGAGCCGGGCGAAATCGCGCCAGCCCATCGTCGCTAACGCCGCGATGTAAACGGCAAGAAGCAAACGAAGCGTGAGCCTATAACGGCGCCGGTTGATTTCTGCCAGACCGGACGCATAAAGACGGATGCCCACCCATCCCGCGGTCGACAGCAGCGCGGTGTAATAAAAAAGACGAACCGCCCAGTAGCCTGCGTTTTGACTGATATCATGCTCCTCGTGCAGCTTCGACACCGACGTATAGCCCATACGGGGAGCGGTGTCCAGTCCGACGGTAAACACATATGAAGCCCGGACGGGGTGACCGTCCGCCGACAGGATGCGGTAAGTGACGGTATAGCTTCCTTCCGCTAACGCGGGAAGCGGCAGCCGGATTGTTCTTCGCTTGTCGTCCATCTCCGCTTGACGCTTCGTCACCGGCATGCCTTTGCCGTTATAGACCCCTATCGTGTACAGCTTGTTTTCCAGCCGCTCGTTAAAGGTCAGCTCCACCTGTTCGGGCGGCTTTGCCAGCCTGCTGTCCGGAGCGGGATATATGCCGGAAACTGTGGAATGGGCGGATGCTGGCGCTGCGGACAAGTAAAGTGCCGAGATGAGGGTAAGCAAGACCGCCGCGAACCATTTTCTCATCCGATCCTCTTCCCGACTTTGTCTAGAAGCGGCTGTTTGTCGTATTCCACATATTGCCCCGCATACGTGCGCACCGGATCGCCGGCGTAAAAACGCTCGTACAGCTCATGCCTTGCGCCGAGTCCGCTTCCAGTCAGTTCCCAGGCAAGCTTCAGCAGTTTCACCCGGTCCTCCGCGTTTCGGTCTGCGCCGCGGTACACATTTTGCAGCTGCGGTCCGAGCGGCCCGTTCAGCTCGGCCAGCGTCGAAGGCACCTGAAGCATTCCCGCGCCCGACAGCTGCTGCAAAATTTCCAATGCTCTCGGATAGTAGCGGTTGCCCAAATTTTTGGCGGTGAGAATCGGCTGCATTTCCGGCACCCAGACACCAAGCGGGTGCAGCTTCGACCGGTGCTCGGCGGACAACAGCAGCGCCTGGACCGATTCCAGCTGGAAATAGAGCTCGGCCAGCTTCTCCTGCACATGGGCGAACTTCGTAATGCCGATGGAAGCGGCAAGCTCCGTCCCGACTGCAGCCACAAACTCCAGCTTGCTGACGAGCCGCGCAATATTCTCGTGCAGACTGAGCGCGCTCACGAGCTGATCCGACCTTATTTTCCATATTGCATCCGGGTCATCCTTGATGAACACCCGCTCCCACGGAATGAGTGCATCGTCGAACACGAGAACGGCATCCATCTCGTCATAACGCGAGCTGAGCGGATGATCCTCCTGATTGTCGGAAGCAAACGATTCGCGGCAGATGAGATGAACCCCCGGATGGCTCGGGGAAATGGCGAACATGACGGCGTACCGCTGCTCCTCCTGCGTTTTTTTGCTATGCGGAGACACCATGATTTCGTCCATATACGGACCGCCGGTGGCGATCATTTTGGCTCCTCTTACAACAATGCCGTCTTCGGTCTCCCGCACGATCCGCAGCGCCGTGTACAATTCCCCGAGCTCGGAAGCCAGCTTGGTGCGGTCGATTTGCGGATCGTGACCGGCCGCCGTAATAAGCAGATCATTGTCCCTTAGATGGGTATAATAACGGGCAAGCTTCTCGGGAAAATGCGGCTGCTCGCTTCGGATCAGCTCTCTGTTTATGTACCATCCGGTTAACTGGGCGCGGTAAAATCCGCTGACCCGGCTCATAACGCCGAATGTCGCGTCCGACCAAATCCGATAGGAACGGCTCCGCCGGAAAATATCTTCCTTCTCCGTCGGGATCAGATAGGCGAGGTTTGCCCTCGCGCCGGTATTTGTCGTAAACGTAAGCTCCCGACTGGTGACAGGATCGTCCTGCAAATCCAGAATGCCCGCCACCGAACGGACCGTGCCGCGGAAAGCGGGATGGCTGGGCAAATCCGGCACGATCTCCCCGTTCAGCCAAACCCGTCTGCCATCATTTAGCCGCTTCAAATAGCGATCGCCTGCCGTCATGCTTTTCTTCCTCCTCCGGTTCCGCTTCAGGTACTGCCGTGTTAACTTGTTGGTGAAGCGTCTGCGACTGCTCCACTTCGTCCTTCAAAATGGACCACGCCCGTTGACGGAGCTTCACGAACGACTCGGAGTTGCGAATATCCGCGCTGCGCGGTCGCTCAAGCGGAATGTCGATGATTTCTTTAATTGTTCCCGGTCTGGCCGTCATAATCGCAACGCGGTCGGCGAGAAAGATTGCTTCATCCAAACTATGCGTAATGAAAATAATCGTCTTCTTGTGTGCATCCCAAATGCGAAGCAGCTCCGACTGTAAAATCTCCCGCGTCTGGGCGTCCAGCGCTGCGAACGGTTCATCCATTAGCAGCACATCAGGCTGATACGCGAGTGAACGGGCAATGGCCACGCGCTGACGCATACCGCCGGACAGCTCGTGAGGGTAACGGTTCGCAAACGACTGGAGGCCGACCAGCTGGATATATTCCAGTGCGATTTTCTTCCGCTCCTTCTTCGGGACGCCACGGATTTGCAGACCTACCTCGACGTTCTGCTGCACGGTCCGCCAAGGAAAGAGGGCGTACCCTTGAAATACGACGCCGTGCTTCCTGTTGACGCCATTCACCGGCTCGCCGTCCACCGTTATTTCCCCGCCCGTCTGACGGGACAGTCCCGCCAATATGTTCAAAAAGGTCGATTTGCCGCAGCCGCTTGGGCCAAGGATGGCCAGAAACTCGCCTTCCCTGACGTCGATGTTGAAATCGTTTAAGACGGAGATGTTCTCCTTCTTCCCTTCGTCGCTTCGTACCGTGTAATGCATTTCCACCTGACGTGCCGATATTTTTGTCGTCATCCTCAATCACAGCCTTTACACGAAAGTTTGTTCCTCCTGCGGAACGGTTTGCCCGGAAGAAGCGGCAGCCCAGAATTGTTCGTACCGTTTCCGCAGCCGATGTGTAGGATAGTGCAAGTAGAACGCCGCAGCTTGGCGAATCGGATCGCCGAACGCATACACCTCGTGCTGCTTCCGCCGGAATGCCGCCTCACTTCCGGCCAGCTTCAGCACCAGTTGCAGCAGCGTCTCCCGTTCACCCGAGCTTGAAAGAGCTGGAGAGTCTGCAATGACGCTCCCGGCAATTCGCTGTAAAACGTCTATGGCCCGCTTATAATACAACCCGCCAGCCTTTTTGGCGGCTGCCAGCGGGACGGAAGCCGGCAGTATAATTCCGTTGTCCCAGGTTGCGGCTCCGATTTCCGAGGCATGAAGTAGCGCCCGCAGCGTCTCCAGTTCTTGAATCAACTCTCCCAGGTCGCCTTGAATATGCAATTCCGTATGCAGTCCTTTATGTTCGGCCAATGCGAACGCGGTTCCGATGACAAGCTCCAGCGCTTCCAGCTGCCTCGCCACCCACTGATAATCCGCAAGCAATTGGGCGGACGGGTCGGTTAATAGCCGCGCTACCCCTTCCTTGCTCCGGAACACGATCACGCGCTCCCACGGTACAAATGTCGATTCAAACCACGCTGTCACTCCGGCAGTCAAACTCGGGTAAGATTGCAGCGTCAGACCATCGCTGCTTGCAGGCAGCAGCACAACCGTTGACGGCGCATCCTCGCCGCTCTCCTGCAGGAAAACAAGCAGTTCGTCCGCAAATAACGCTTCAGAACCGAAGGTCTGACGCCCCCGGATCGTAATTCCGCCGCCGGTTTCGGAGGAGATGACGGATGCATCCGGCTCCTTCGGATCGAGCGGCTTGACCGGGTGCAGGGAGGTGGTGATGATTTTTCCGCTGTTTTCGCTTTCCCGATAAAGCTTGGATAGATGCTCCGCCTGCTCCGGGAGCGCAGCCGGCGGCCCCCCTCCCCATTGGGCGTGCCAGCCAGCGAGCAGCGAGTGGGCATAATCCGCCAAACCATTCGCAAAGACGGAATCCCCTTCTTCAATTTCGTAAAAGCCGGACCGCTTCCGCCGCAGTTCCTCCAAAGTCCGTGGAAGCAGGTAAGCCTGCCGCCGTAGCGGATGCTTCGGATCGTTCAAAATGGGCTCCACTTTCCGCCATTCGGTACGGTAAGCTTCGTTTGACAATGCGTTTATCATTCCTTAACACCCTTCCTCGTCCAATCGCCTTGCATTCGCTAGCCCGATTGATGAGTCATGAAATGAATAAAGACCCCTGGCTTTACGCGCGTGTCGTAAAGCAGGAGTCTCCAATCAAATGGTCGACTTATATCTTATATTTCCAATTAAATTACTAGGTTTATTGGGTTGAATTGACTTTAACACGTCATTGCTTTGATTGTCAATCCAAAAAAGCAGCAAAATAGATGAGGGCAAACAACCATTCACATCGGTCACGACGTCAGCCATTCGCCATTGGGAAAAAGAAGATCAGCTGATAGAGCTTTGCAAGGTGTTGGAGCTCATGTGAGCAAATTAGTCCGTCGATGCTAGCCGACGGACTCTTCCAGCTGCCAGCCTTTGCAAACGTCCACCCATTCGACGGCACGGGCATACTGGTAGAGCTCGTCACATTGGAGCTCGATCGCAGAATTGCTGCTGCCGCAGGCAGGAAATACGGTTTCGAATCGCTGGAGCGAAATATCCATAAAGGTTTTAGCCCCATCCGGATTGGCAAAGGGACAGACCCCACCGACCGCGTGGCCGGTCAGACGGACGACCTCATCGTGGTTTAGCATCTTTGCTTTTACTCCAAAATGCCGTTTGAATTTGCCGCTGTCCACCTTCGCATCGCCGGCGGCCACGACCAGGATACAGGTGGCGTCCCCGTCGCTGTGGAAGGAAATGGTCTTGGCAATGCGGGCCGGCTCCACATTCAGAGCCTCAGCCGCCAGCTCAACCGTGGCACTGGAAACTGCGAACTCCTTTACGTCCTCTTCTCTGCCTAAGGCGGCAAAATATGCTTTTACTGTTTCGATTGACATGGCATATGCTTCCTTTTTTTGTTTTTTCCAATTATATCATTCTTGCAAATAAAAGGAACCCATGCTCCATATTTCCATGTTTTTTACGATTAAGCCGTCGTCCCCCCAAATTTGAATCCCTAATGCATCTTCTCTTGTCGGGTACACTTTGGTTGCCAGAAACTTCAGATTCTTACGTCAAGGTCAAGATTGGACTTCGTCTTATCCACATTGAACTCATGCATGTTCCGGTCATAATAAATCAATGTCTCTTCAGCGCCATCGGCTGTGCAGCGGAGCTTGATGCCGTATTTCTCAGCAGACTGCGGCCGCAGCTCAAGCAGGATTTCAAGCACATCTCCTTGTATGATGCTCAGTGCTTCATTTGCTTTTTCCATCGTCTTATCGGAAAGCGAAAGAAGCTTGCTTTTCCGCAATGCCTTCAATTCTTCAATAGGTGCCACGGTTAACTGATTGTCCGCCCCCCATTTCAGTTCAATCGGCAATCCTGCGCAATGTGCCCAACCGGCTTTATATTGCTGTTTATCAGTACGGAAATCCTGAATAAGCGAAAAAATAATCGCACGGCCTCTTTGCTCAATAAAGCCGCTCGGTCCTGTGAAATGCTCGCCGAAAACAAACGTCTGGGGCGCTTCTTCTTCAGGAATGAATCTGTATGATTCCTTCTCGAAAGTCCCGATCCAGTAATACATAAATTTGTTATAATGCTCGCTCGGCTCGCCAAACCAAGGATTAACAATGAAAATATACCGATCTTCGCCTAGTCTAGATTGACCGAGTTTTAAAAATACCGGCAGCTCCCACATCCTCCCTGACTTTGGATACTTCGCATAGTTGCCGACATAAAAATAATTGCGGTAGGTCCAGTTTTCAAGATCGTTGGAAGTATACAGCATTGCCGTTCCCCCCACTCCCAAGAATCCGGTACCTACGAGCATATACCATATCTCCTCTTCCCTCCACAGGAAAGGATCACGGAAATTTCCGAACCAGACTTGCCCTTCCTGCTGAACGACGACAGGTTCGTCCCGCTTCTTCCATGCGATTAAGTCGTTGTCCCGGTCTTCCTGGAACGTGCTTTTTGCCGATGCAATGAGCTGACTGGGGGATTGGGAAAGGTTACCTGCGGTGTAAAACAACACCGGAATCCCCTCATCGTCTATCACTGCGCTGCCCGACCAGCAACCGTCAGGATCCGCATCCGATTGGCCGGGCTTCAGAGCGATCGGCAGATCTCTCCACCTCACCATATCGTCGCTTACCGCGTGCCCCCAATGAATATTTCCCCAGTAAGGACCAATTGGGTTGTGCTGATAGAACAAGTGATATTGTCCGTAAAAATAAATCGGCGCATGAGGTTCGTTCATCCAATGCTCCGGTGCCATAAAATGAAGTTGCGGCCGATGTTTGTCGTCTTTATAGCGGTTCCGATCCATCGCCGTATCCGGTACGGGCAGCTCATGTTCGCTAAACAATTTCTTGATACTAATGTAGCTGCTTACGATCTCTTCCCGGGTCAGCGCAGTTTCGTAAATGGCGAGATCATTTATCAGGCCGTTAAACATATTGTCCGTAAATTTATCGATGATGAAATGAGGCTGATTGTTTCTGCCGATCATAATGCTGTTTCATTAAGCGCGCCGATCCGTAATTACTCCAATATCGTTGTGGCCGCCTTATCCTTGATAAGCCCGAACCATCGCGTTCAACCGTTTCAGCTTCCAGCCTTGAAAAGCAAAGTCATTGCGGCAGCCAAAGAAATTTCCAAAAATCTGGGCTGGTTCGGTCATGTGAATAAGGGTTAATTTTTATATTTTCTCCGGTGCCTCTAACCCGATCAGTCTCAATCCGCTTTGCAATGTAATTTGAACGCATTCAACCAATGCAAGACGGGCACTGCGCAATGCAGGGTCATCAACCAGAATGTGGCACCCGTGGTAAAAGCGGTTAAAAGCTTGAGCCAAGTCGATGAGGTAGCGCGTTACAATTGACGGCTCCAGCTTCTGCATCGCCTGTTCCACGCGTTCGGTAAATAAGATGAGTTGCTTTAGCACACCGACCGCTTCCACGTTCTGCAGATGGGAGGCGTCGATGTCATCATGGTTGACTAATGAGATCCGTTCATCACCGCCCGCCTTGCGGATCACGCTGCACGTCCGCGCGTAGGTAAATTGAACATACGGTCCTGTCTCCCCTTCGAAGTTAAGCGCGTCTTCCCAAGAAAAATCGATATCTTTAATGCGATTTCCACTTAAATCGTTAAAGATAACCGCGCCTACGCCAACTTGCCGGGCAACCTCATCTTTATTTTCCATGTTTGGATTTTTTGCTTCGATAATCTCTCTTGTTTTGTTGATCGCTCGATACAGCAAATCCTCCAATTTCACCACGTTTCCCTTCCGGGTGGACAGACTCATTCCTTCGATACTGACACGACCGAATGCCACATGCTCAAGGTCGCCGGCCCATTCATATCCCATCAGATCTACAACCTTGAACCATTGTTTAAAATGTAAATTTTGCGCGTAATCCGTTACATAAATCGCCTTATCGAAATGATACGTTTTCTTTCTGTAAATCGCTGCCGTGACATCACGGGTGTGATAAAGCGAGCTGCCGTCCTTCTTCAGCATGAGGGCCGGTGCCATACCGTATTGGTCGAGACGAATTAGCCAGGCGCCTTCATCTTCCTCCAGCAAGTTTTTCTGTTTGAGCTCTTGAATGACCGGTTCCATTTTGTCATTGTAGAAACTTTCGCCCGCATAAGAATCAAACTGAACGCCCAGCAGGCGATAGATTTTTTGGAATTCCGCCATGCTGATCTCGACAAACCAGCGCCACAACGCCAATGCTTCCTCGTCCCCCTGCTCCATCTTCACGAACCAGGCCCTTGCTTCGTCCTCCAGCGCCGGATCCTTCTCGGCTTCTTCATGAAATTTGACATAAAGCCGGAGAAGCTCATCAATCGTGCCTTGTTGAACCTCCTCCGCGCTTCCCCAAAGCCGGTAACTGACAATAAGCTTGCCGAACTGCGTACCCCAATCCCCGAGGTGATTGATGCCAACACATTTGTACCCGAGGAATGAGAAAATTTGATACAAGGCATTTCCGATAACGGTTGACCGAAGATGAGCAACATGAAAAGGCTTTGCGATATTGGGAGAGGAGTAGTCGATGACGACCGTTTTTCCTTTTCCGATCTCCTGGGAACCATACTTCGCTCCCTCATTCCTAATTCTCGTTATTACCGATTCGGCAAAGCGGCCTCTGCTCAAAAAAATATTCAAATATCCGGACACGGAGTCTGTGCGATCGATGATGTCATCCTTTAAGTTCTGTGACAATCCGTCGGCAATCGCCTGCGGAGGTCTTTTCAATGCTTTACTTAACCGGAAGCATGGAAGCGACAGGTCACCCATCTCCGGGTTAGGCGGATATTCCAGCAGCTTGAAAATTTCTTGCTCATCTGCACCCGTTAGTAAAGCAGCAATCTTTTCGGCAATATGAGTCTTATAGTTTAACAAATCGCACCATTCCTTTTCCCAACTGTTTTTGAACGCAAAAAAGCTCCCGTCTCCTGATAAGAGACGAGAGCCGTTAAGTTCCCGCGGTGCCACTCTAAGTGTTAAACCAATCGTTTAACCCCTCTGTTTCGTAACGGTCGCCGACCGGATTTGCCTACGCTCGAAGTTCGGCAAACCATTTCCTGGATCCGTTTCATCCAAACATCCGTACCGGCTTGCACCAATCCCGGCTCGCTGCGACTGTCTGTTATGGACTACTGTTCCATTCATCAATGTTCCACTTTTTAATTACAAATATTTATACAGGAATTGCACCAAGTTGTCAACGCAATCGACGCCTTATCAGCTCGTTTCTTTTTTCGATTCCCGGTATTCCGAAGGGGTCACGCCGACATACTTCAGAAACACCTTTGTAAAATAGCGCCTTTCGTGATATCCGACCTGCTTGCAGATTTGCGAAACGCTCTTGTCGCTGAAGGCCAGCATCGACTGGGCGAGCTCCATCCGCTGTCTCGTTGCGTATTCCACGAACGTTTCGCCGAAATGCTGCTTGAACAGCATGCTGAAGTAACTGCAGCTGATGCCCAGCAGCTCCGCAAGCTCGTCGATGCCTAAATCTTTGGCGATGTTGCGGTCAATATAATCCTTTGCCTTCATCATGAGCACATCGGCGGATTTGCGCTTGAGCGCAGCTTCCAAGCTCCGGTCCGCAATGTGCCGGATCCCGGCAAGCAGCTCCTTGACCGTGCCGCTCGACTCCATCCGGGTCCACAGATCGCGGTGCTCGTGCTCGCCAAACAGATTCATATTGCTCAGCTCTCGGATCAAATGCAGGTTCAAATACTGTAAATACCGTTCTGCGCGCACATACGAATGTCCCGCCATTTCCCTTAAACGTCCGGTCAGCCCAGACCACGCATCTTCAAGCCGCTTGTGGTTCATCTGCTTCAAGCTTGTGACCACCTGCTCCATGTCATCCCAAAGCGACACGTTCAAGCTGTCCAGCCGTCCTGAACAGCCCGCCATCACGAGCGACTCATTCCGGTCCGGATTCAAATGGAGCGACAGCTGCAAGCTTCGGTAAGCCTGATACAAATCTGCGAGGCCGACAAGCGACGGGTAAACCGACATGCTGATCGTCTGGTTCGCATGAAGCCGCACCGCTTCCTGCAGCCGGCGTGCATACCCGAAAGCGCATTCCGGATCCACTTCCCCCTGAATGCCGTTTTGCTCCAGCAGCATGCACCATTCCCCTTCGCGCAGCTGTATGACGGCGTATTGGAGGCCGAACTGCTGCAGCGTCTCTTCCATCGCGCTACGTACCGCAAAATTCCACAGTTTCCGTTCGGTCTCCTCACGGCTGCCGTATTCCCGCGAATAAACGTCCAGATCGGCGAACAGGAACAGATAGGCCAGATCGGCGGGATTAAGCCCGCCGGATTCAAGCAGCGCATTTTGCCCGGCTGCGGTTCTGCCGACAAGCGCGTCGGAAAGCATTTTCTCATAGGCAAGCCCTACAGCCGCGCCCCACCGCTGCCGCTCTTCGCGCTCGGCCTGCCGTTTCCGGCGGATGTCTTCGGCGGTCCGGGAGACGATTCGTTCCAATTCCTCATAATCGATCGGCTTCAGCACATAATCCCTTGCGCCTTGACGCAGTACGGAGCGCGCATATTCAAATTCCATATAACCCGTCAGGATGATAACTTCGCTGTCCACGCCCCGTTCGCGCAGCCGCTCAAGCAGGAGGATCCCATCCATCTTCGGCATGCGGATATCGCTCAGAATAAGGTCCGGCTTCAGCGTCTGCGCCGCTTCAAGCGCATTCTCGCCGTTCGTCGCCACAGCCGCAACCTCAATGCCAAGCGATTCCCAAGGAATAACAGCCTGCAAATTGCGCAAAATCGGAAGCTCGTCGTCCACAAGCAGCGCTTTAAGCTTCATGTTCATCACTCCGGAAAATAATTCGGTATCGTGCATTTAATGACCGTTCCGCCGCCCGGCTCCGAACAGATGAACAATCCGTAACGGCGTCCATACTGGATGCGGAGCCGGTCCGCCACGCTTCGAACGCCAAGCCCTCTTCGTTCGCTAAGCGGCGGCGCCGCAAAGGCGATCTGCTGTTCTTCGGAGAACATATATTGAAATTTGGCCAGCGTGCCTCTCTCGATGCCAAGTCCGTTGTCTTCAATCCAGAACACCGTGTCGTTGCCCGCCGATTCGGCGCGGATCCGGACGCACCCGGTATAGTCAATGCCTTCGAACCCGTGTTGGATGCTGTTTTCCACGAGTGGTTGAAGCGTCAGCTTCAGAATCGCCCGGTCCATCAGCTCCTCCGGCACGTCGATTTCATAGTTGAACAAGTCCTCGAACCGGTATTTTTGAATATCCAGGTAACTGCGCAGATGCTCGATTTCCTGACGGACGCTGATCTCCTCTTTGTCCTGAATGCTGATGCGCAAAATGCTGCCGAGCCTCCGCACGATTTGGCTGACCGCCATTCCTTTGTTCTGTACGGCCAGCGCGTTGATCGACTCGAGCGTGTTGAACAGGAAATGCGGCTTGATCTGCGCCTGCAGCACCCGCAGCTCTGCCCGGTTCTTCTGGTCGCGCTGCCGTTTCACCTGCTCCAGCAGTTCGCCGACCTTCTCCACCTGCCGGTTGAAGCCTCGGCTTAACAGGAACAGCTCATCCCTCCCGTTTTCCTGCACGCGGACGGTTAAATCGCCGCTTTCCACCCGGCGCATTTGGCGTACGATCCAGATGATCGACTTGGCGATCCGGTTCACAAACACCAATATGAACAGCAGCGCCGACAGCACGCAAACGACGACGATGCCGACGAGCCACCGCATGATGCGGATCACTTCGCCGGACAGCGAATCCCAAGAAGCAACCGATACGAGCCGCCAATCCTCCAGCCCGAGTCCGATGCTCGACAGGATGCTGTCCTGTCCGTTAAATATGCGGCGGACATTCCCGTACGTATCGCCGAGACTCGTCGTCCCCTCGGTCAGATCGCTCAGATTTCGGCCTTTATCGGCTCCCGTGCTGTCGAACATGATCAGTCCGCTGCCGTTCACGATATAAAACCGGGTATCGTGCTTCCCGCGGTTGTAACGGAACGTCCGGAAAATATCGTCGAGGCCGGTGCTTTTGACTTGCACGAGCAGAACGCCCATATCACTCAGCGTATTGACATCCTTCACCATCCGGATTTGGTTGAAAGAAAGCTCTCTGCCCGTCAGCTGCGGATACTCATAAGGACCGATCCATTTGGGCAAGCCCGCCAATTTCACGACTTCCTCGTACAGCTTTAGCCGTTTGAATTTGTCGAACGGCATCGCCGTAAAATTATCCTTATAATAAATCGGCATGGCCCGCTTCTCGTTCAGCCTGTACAGCAGCGAGTAGCTGACCGACGGATGGTTGATCAGCAAATCTCTGAAATTGCGCTGAATCTCGTTGAGCTGCAAATAGTTGATTTCGGTTAAATCGCCCCTTCCGTACCCTTTCATATGCAGCAGCTGCTGCAGCGCGGATGTCGCGACCGTGTTGTCGGTCACTTTGTTCATTTCGCGGAACATGAAATTGACGCTTTGGCTTACCGCTTTAAGCGTTAATTCGGTTTGCTGCGCATATTTTTTTTCTATCGTATCGGAGATGATGAAATAGGAGGCTACACCGAGCAGGAAAAGCGGGAGAATGATGAGCGAGAAAAAAGCTGCGAACAATTTGAAACGCAAATTCATTCCGGATCCCCGCCTTTTTTAACCCGGGTCAGCCCTTGACGCCGCCCGCTGTAAGCCCTTCGATGATTTTTTCCTGAAGGAATGCGTAAATGATCAGAACCGGCACGACGCTGTATACGATGCCCGTACACATTTGGGCGTAGTTCGTCTGGAACGTGTCGCGGAAGCCGACCATCCCGGTCGGAAGCGTGCGCAGCGAATCTTTGTTCAGAAAGAAGTTGGCCAAAAGAAATTCATTCCAGTTGCCCAAGAAATTGATGATAAATACCGTTACCAGGGCCGGAACGGTTAGAGGTAATACAATTCTAGCAAACAAACCGGCCGAACTCAATCCGTCCATGACGGCCGCTTCCTCCAGTTCCCCGGGTATGGCGCGCATGAAAGCGGCGATCAGCAGCACGCTCATCGGCACGGCGCCCGCGACATACGGAAGGAACAGCGCCCAGTGCGTGTTCAATATATGCAGATCGCGCACAAGCAAATATTGGGAAATGAACAGCGCATTGCCTGGAATAAGCATGCCGATCAGCACAAATTGGGTCAGCAGCTTGCTGGAGCGGCCAAACCGCATGCGCGTGATCGCAAACGCCATCGCTGCGGCGATAAGCACGCCGCTTACGGCGGCAGTGGTGGACAAGTAAAGGCTGTTCCAGAAGTAGACGCTTATTTTGGCGTTCACCCACGCGTTGACGTAGTTTTCGAACTTCATTTCAAACGGAAAACCCCACGGATTTTCCGCGATTGCCTGATTGCTTTCCTTAAGCGACGAAAAGACGACGAATACGAAAGGATAAAGGACGGCGACGACATATGCGATGAGCAGTAGATGCGGAATTCCTTTCTTGAGCGCGGCCGGCATCAATATTCAATCCTTTCCTGTTTTCTCGCGAACAGCAGCTGATAGAGCGCGGTCAATACTAGAGCGAACAAGAAGATGAGAATCGCGATCGATGTGCCGAAGCCGTATTGGCCGCTTTGAATCGCATGCGAGACCATGTAGGAAGCCATCACCTCGGTTTCGCCCGCCGGTCCGCCGTTCGTCATGACGAGCACGATGTCAACGACCCGCATCGCGCCGGCGATCGACAGCATGATGACGACCGAAATGATCGGCCGGATGAGCGGAACCGTGATGTTGAACGCCCGCTGGATGCCCGTCGCCCCGTCGATGGCCGCCGCCTCGTTCAATTCCTTCGGCAGCGCAAGGATGGCGGCAAGAACAAGGATAATGTAGAAGCCCATCCACTGCCATGCATTGGTGATCAATACGGCGATCATCGCGGTTTGCCGCTCCGCCAGCCAATAAATCGGTTCGATTCCGAACAGGCCGAGAAACTGATTGAGCAAGCCGATATCCGGTTCATAAATGAACCCCCACAAGATACCGATGACCGAGGTTGACAGAATCGAAGGCATAAACACCGTCGTTTTATAAAAGCGCTGCAGCCGCTTCACGCCGCTGATCATGAGCGCAAAGAAAATGATGAGCGGTACTTGAATGAGGACGGAAGCCAGGATGAAAATCATATTGTTGCGAATGGCGTGCACGAACAAGTCGTCCTTGAACGCTTTGGCGAAGTTATCGAAGCCGTTGAACTTCGCCGGATTGAGTCCATCCCAATCGGTAAAGCCGTAATAGAAAGTCGTCAGCATCGGATAGATGAAGAAGAGCACATACAGCGCGATTGCAGGCAGCACGAACAACAGGTACGTGAGCGGATTTTTTAACGTTTTGTCCATGTTTCCTCCAGGGTAGCGCACCCGTTAAACGGAACAGGCACCGCCACGCGCGAAACGGGCGGTACCTGTTGCTGCGCCGATCCATTATTTTTGATTTGCGGCATCCTGAACGGATTGAATTTTATCCAATATTTTTTGCGGATCCGCTTTGCCTTTGCCTGCAATCAGCTGGGAAATTCCGAGCTCCACTTCCTTGTAAACGTCGGATTGTACGAATGCGTCGAATACCGGGAATGCGCCTGCCGCTTTCGCTTGTACGGATAGCACTTCTTTCAAGGTTGGATCCTGGACGATGGAAGCCATATCCCCCTCCACCTTCATGGAAGGCAGCAGATTATCCTCCTTTAGGCCGCGAAGCTGCATTTCTTCGTTGTACATGTTTTTGATGAATGCTTTAACCGCCGCAACTTCATTCTCTTTCAGGTTGGCTGAGAAACCGTAGCCGTTGGAATGATTGCCGTTGACGAACGTTTGGTCGCCTGTGCCGTTTGCTACCGCCGGCACGGCGAAGTAACCGACCTTGCCGACCATGTCGCCCGCCTGTGCCGGATCCGCGAATACCGAGGATGCCCAGCTGCCGTCGAACATGAGGCCCGCTTTGCCCGTAATGAGCTGGTTGCGCATTTCCGGATAGTCGAATCCGAGCTCTCCTTTCATAAAGTAGCCTTTTGCCAGCCATTCGTTATATTTTGTCCAAGCGGCAACGACTTCGGGAGCGTTCCACTTTTTCGAGCCGTCGACAAAACCGGTGAACGTATCCGGACCTGCATAACGGGCCATCAGCGTATTGTTCAGCATTAGCGGCACCCATGCCGCTTTGGAGGCCATGGCGATCGGCGCGACGTTGTTTTGCTTCAGCGTCTCCATTAAAGTTTCGAGTTCTTCGAGCGTCGTCGGCACTTTCAAACCGAATTTCTCGAACAGCGGCTTGTTGTAGAAAAATCCTTCCTGGCTCGCGCCGATCGGCAAGCCGTAGATTTTGCCGTCAACGGTAAATTGGGACAGATCGATGAATTTGTCTTTGATGCCAAGCTCGTCAAGAATCGGAGTCAGGTCGAGCAGACGTCCCGCTTTCGCATATTTGACCGCATCGGCCGAACCGCCGAACAGGTCGAAAATTTGCGGAGGATTGCCGGCCGTCATCTCCGCCGGAAGCTTCGTGAAGCGGTTGGCGGCGTCTTCGACCGGATCGAACTCGATTTTAAGCCCTGGCACTTCCGCTTCCGTTTTCTTCACCACGTCTTCCAGCAGCGCCAAGCGGAATTTTTTGGATTCCCCGACTTGCGTATGACGAAGCGTCATGGAGAACGGCTCGGCTTCTGCCGCCGCCGGCTGCCCTTCCGTTTTTTCCTCTGTCGTCGTAGTCGTACCGGTGCTGCCTCCGGAATTCGTCCCTGTGTTCGCCGTATTCCCGCCCGAATTGCCGCCGCACGCGGACAGCAGCGCCGAAACGGCCAGAAGCAATGCGATGACCAGCATAACCGATTTCCTCTTCATAGTACCCCTCCTCCATTTATCGTTCGGTTTGTTTACATGTTCATTATATAGGCGCTACCTTCCTGTCCGGCAGGTTCATATTTCAACAATCAAGGGATAAAATTCTCTACTTTTGTTCCCAAAGATTGTAAATGACGTCAGCAAAGTTGACAATACCTTTTCCGGAATCCGAACGTTCGGAAGCAGCAAATTCAGTGGGGTTGGATGCAGCCGTTTGGGCGGGGTAGCACGAAAAAGCCCCGCACATCTTGCATGCACGGGACTTCACAGCCGGCTTCGACTGCCAGCGCTATTTCTTGGCTACGTATTTGCGGATATCGAATGCGACCGCGGCGACGATAATCAGCCCTTTGATGATGAGCTGCCAATACGGGCTCACCCCGATAAACGTAAGGCCGTAATTGATAACGCCGAAAATGAGCACTCCGGCCATCACGCCGGGTACCGTTCCGATGCCGCCGGCCGTCGAAACGCCTCCCACTACGCAGGCCGCAATCGCGTCGAGCTCATACATGTTGCCGTAGTTGTTCGTCGCGCCTCCTGTACGCGCCGCTTCGAGCACGCCTCCGAGACCGTACAGCGCGCCTGCGATGGCGTAAAGCGCGATCAGGTTGCGGGCGACGTTAATCCCGGATACATGGGCGGCTTGCACGTTGCCGCCGATCGCGTACATGTTTTTGCCGAGGCGAGTTTTGTTGAACACGACCCAGCAGACGGCGGCGACGGCAATGGCGATCAGCACAATGTATGGAATCGAGTAGCCGCCCCCCAAATCGATATAGCCGGAGCCGATCTTTGTAAAATCGGGCCTCAGCCCGCCGATCGGCTGCGATTGGTTCGGCTTTGTGTCGAAATAGATGGAGTTGAAACCATATACGGCAACCATCGTCCCAAGCGTAGCGATGAACGGGGGCACGTTCAGCTTGGCGATGATAAGCCCGTTGATCAGCCCGACGGCAAGTCCGGCGAATATCCCGATCACAATCGGAAGACCGACCCACAAGTGGGGCAAATCCGGAAAAAAGCGGTTCGCATAGGTGTCGATCTGCAGCATCGACGCCGAGACGACCGCCGTTAGTCCGACGACCCGCCCTGCCGATAAGTCGACGCCTCCGGTGACGAGAATGAACGCCGCCCCGAGAGCGATAATCGCGCGTGTAGACGACTGCTGCAAAATATCCCTCAGCGTCGAGAAGGCCAAGAAGCCCGGATCGGCGATCGCGATCCCGATAACCAGCAGAATGAGCACAAGGAAGATCGCCCGCTGGGTCATATAATGTCTTACTCGAAACATAACCTCGGTATTCAATTCAGTTCCCTCCCGGCTACGCCATCCGCTGCTGTGCGGCCAGCCGCATAATTTCCTGTTCCGTTGCCCGCTTGCCGTTCAATACGCCCGTAAGCCGGCCTTCGCTCATGACCATAATGCGGTCCGACATGCCGAGCAGCTCGGGCATTTCCGATGAAATCATGATGACGCTTTTCCCCTGCTTCGCCAGCTCCGCAATAATGGTATAAATCTCGAATTTGGCGCCTACGTCGATCCCCCGGGTCGGTTCGTCCAGCAGCAAAATATCCGGATCGGTCAAGAGCCAGCGGGCAAGCAGCACCTTCTGCTGATTGCCCCCCGACAAGTTGCGGATGAGCGTATCGACCGACGGCGTCTTTGTCCTGAATTTCTGGATATTTTGCGAAGCCTCAACCCTTCCCCTGCTCTCGCTGAGCAGCCCGAACCGGTTCCGGTAGCGCCCGAGGTTCGCGATAATCGTATTATCGTAAACGGAAAGCACCGGAAAAATGCCGGTTACCCGCCGTTCCTCCGTCAGCAGGGCGATCTTATGCCGTTTGGCATCGCCCGGCGATTTGATTTTCACCTTCCGGCCATTGAGCGAAATCGTGCCCGCAGAAAGCGCACGCAGGCCGAACAGCGCCTCGATCAGTTCCGTGCGCTGCGCTCCGACAAGACCGCCGACACCGAGAATTTCTCCTTTACGCAGCTCGAAAGAGACATTTTGAAACGACTTTGGATCCGGGGAAGAAAGTCCTTCCGCCTTCAGCAAAACCTCCCCAGGCCGATTGCTGCGCTCGGGGAATCGCTCGTTCAAATCACGGCCGACCATACGGGTAATAATCATGTCGGTCGTCAGTTCCGCCGCCGGCCACGTGCCCACATTGCGGCCATCCCGCATAATCGTGACATCATCGGAAATCGTTAAAATTTCTTCCATTTTGTGCGAAATATAAATGATGGAGACGCCGCGGCTGCGCAGCTGGTTAATAATGGCGAACAGCTGGGCCACTTCGTTGCCCGTGAGCGACGACGTCGGCTCGTCCATAACGATTACTTTCGAGCGGAAGGATACCGCCTTTGCAATTTCAATGGACTGCACTTTCGAAACCGAAAGGGAGCCGGTCAGCGCTTTCGGATCGATCGAAAGGTTTAAATCTCGAAACAGCTCCATCGTATCCTTATACATGCGCTTCTCGTCCACCAGCTTCAGCGGTCCGAAGCCTTTCATCGGAAAGCGGCCGAGCCAAATATTTTCCATGACCGGCCGGTGCGGTACGGGATGCAGCTCCTGGTGAATCATCGATATCCCGTTTTCCAAGGCGTCGCGCGAGCTGCCGATTTCCGTCTTTCGGCCGTTCAGCACAATCTCGCCCTCATCCGGCTTATAGATGCCGAACAAGCATTTCATCAACGTTGATTTGCCCGCCCCGTTCTCCCCCATCAAGGCATGGACGGTGCCAGGCCTGACTTTCAACGTTACGCCGCTCAGCGCTTGTACGCCGGGAAACGCCTTGGAAACGCCGTTCATCTCAAGCAAATACGGTTCACTCATTTCCCTCACCTCTCTCTTAGGGGTGTCAGATGTGACGAAAAGGGCGGCAAGCCCGGATCGACCGCCGCCCTTTCGCGTAGTGGATGCTCCCGCCGAATCGCCATTGGCAGCTTCGTTATTACTGTGCGTCGGCAATATTGTCCTTCGTAATTTTTTGTATGCGATCCATACATATTTGCCGTCTGTTATGTCATAGCCCGAATTCTCTTTGGTCGGCGTTTCGCCTATGGCCAGTACGGCGGCAAGAGCGACGGTCGCGGCGCCTTGATTTTTGGCGTCATTGAGCACGGTGCCGAGCATCGTGCCGTCCTGCAGCGCCTGAATGGCCGGCGCCGTGGCATCGACGCCTACAACCGGCATATATTTGCTTCCGGTGAAATATCCGGCGGCCTTCAGCGCTTCGATCGCTCCCAGCGCCATATCGTCGTTGTTGGCCAGCACCGCTTCGATTTTATCGCCGTGGGATGCGAGAAACGCCTGCATTTTTTCCTGCCCTTTCACGCGGTCCCACATCGCCGTATCCTCCGCAAGCGCTTCCACTTCAATGCCGGCGTCCTGGATCGCCTGAACGGAATACTTCGTGCGCAGCTCGGCGTCCTGATGTCCCGGTTCGCCCTTCAGCATGACATACTGGAGCTTGCCGTCTTTATTTTTGTCCGCTTCGGGGTGCGACTTCCAGTAATCGACAACGAGCTGGCCGGAAATCGTACCCGATTCTTCCGCTTTAGCGCCGACATAGTACACCTTATCCCACTTGTTCATATCTTCGGCGACCGGCTCGCGGTTCAGGAAAACAACGGGAATTCCCGCCGCCTTCGCCTTATCGATAATGACGCCGGCTGCCGTCCGGTCAACCGGATTGACCGCCATCGCCTTATACTTCTTGGAAATAAACAAATCGATTTTTTCATTTTGGGTCGGCTGCGCGTTCTGGCTGTCTACGATATCCAGTTCCGCTTTGCCGCTGGAAGCGCCCGTCATCGCGTTGCGTACGCCCGTCATGAAGGTATCGTCGAACTTGTAGATCACTACGCCGATTTTCGGAATTTCCGTACTGGATTTAGCGTCCCCCTGCTTTGCCGTGTTGCCGGACGTGTTGCCCGAAGCATTTCCAGTCCCACTGCTGTTACCGCCGCTGCCGCATCCTGCAGCAGTCAGCATTACGCCTGCCAAAAGAGCCGACATCCATGCTTTTCTCATGTTCCAACCGACCTCCTAAAGTTATTGATCAATTTAGGATTGGCTTTGAAAGCGGAACCAATTGTTTTTCCAATCCCTCCTCTGTCTTGATTATGCGAAATATTCCGCCCCGTTCGAATGCAAAATCTTCATGCTTTTTATCGAAATCTTCCTCACTTTTCTCATAATCCTGTACAATTTATTGCACAAAGGGAAACAGAAGCTTCTGATTGTCCATCCAAAACATGTTCTCCGAGTCGATCAGCTTCGTCTGGAGCCGCGCTTCCAGTTGTTTCTTGGCGCTCCCCCGCTCGCCGCCGGTCAGCGAAACCGCCTGGGTCACACCCAAATAACCGGTGCTGAAGCCGTTTTGCACAACCAGCTTATGGATCACGCCGTCCTGCAGCAGCTCCAGCTGCTCGAACTCGCTTCCGAACGCCACGATTTTGGGCGCCCCTTCCGCATGGCGGCGCCGCACTTCATCCGCCGTCCCGAGCGCCCCCTGTTCCTCCAATGCGACGATACCGTCTACATCGGCCTGATCCAGCAGCTGCTTGACGGCCTGCCAGCACCGGTCGCGGGAAGCGCCGCATACCGCCTTGACGGCTGAAAGGCGAATGCCTTTATAGCTTAGAAGCGTCTCCCGTATTCCTTTCTCGCGCTTGGCCAGGCCGGGGTCCTTCCGGTCGGATAGCAGCAGCGCGACGGTACCGGTTCCCCCGAGCAGCTCCGCCATCGCTGCTCCCGCCTGCCGGCCGGCTTCCTCATTGTCGACGGCGATCAATCCGGCAATTCCTTTTACCGGATACTCACCGTTCAGCGCAACGACCGGAACTGCTGCGGCAGCCGCTTTATCCGTTAACGCCGCTAAAACTTCCTCGTCAGCAGGATCGATAATGACCGCGGATACGCCTTCTTCGATCGAACGGAGCGCTGCCTTCAGCTGCCTAATGTCGCCGTTTTCCTCTTCCGGCTGAACATCGGCATAGATCAGCTCGGCTCCGTACTCCCTGGCTGCCGCCTCCGCTCCAAGCCGAATCGCCTCCGCAAGCTCGCCGGCATGAACCGGGGCGATCAGCGCAATCCGTTTCGGCCTTCCCTCATCCCCGTTAAGCGGGCGGGAATTGCATGAAGAGATACTCAAGATAAATGCAGCCGCAGCTGCAGCCGTCAGTATGGAACGCATCCATCCACCGCCTTTACTCGCCAACTTCCTCACTCCTCTTTCGCCTCGTCCCGGATCAGGGGAATCCGGATCCGCACTGTAGTTCCTTCTTCCGGCTCGCTCTCGAATTCCAGACCGTATGGAAAGCCGTAATAAAGCTGGATCCGGTCGTGCACATTTTTTACCGCAACGCCCGAACCCGGACCGCTCTTCTCCCGACCGTCTCCTTTCAGCAGCTTGGCCGCTTTATCCGGTGCCATGCCGACGCCGTTATCTTCAACCTTAAGCAGCAGCGCTCGATCTTCGACCGCCGCACTGACGCGAATCATCCCCTCTTCCACCATATATTCGATGCCGTGCACGATCGCATTCTCGATCAGCGGCTGAAGCACCAGCTTAAGCGTCAGACACGAAAGCGCCTCTTCATCCGCTTCGATCGAAAACCGGAATTTTTGCTTGAAGCGCATCTGCTGAATCGTCAAGTAATGCCGTGCGTGTTCGAGCTCCTCCTGTACCGTAATGACCGTTTTGCCTTTGCTTAAGCTAATCCTGAACAGCCTGGAGAGCGAGGTGATCATCGTGATTACTTCCTCGTTCCGGCTCATGCCGACCATCCGGACGACGGAGTTGAGGGTGTTGTACAGAAAATGAGGGTTGATCTGCGCCTGCAGCGCTTCGAGCTCATATTTGCGTTTCGATTCCTGTTCCATTACGATTTGGTCCATTAGCCCGCGGATTTTATGGAGCATCATATTAAACCGGCTGGACAGCTGTACAACCTCGAGCGGACCGCGAACGGGAAGCTCGACGTTGAAATCCCCGCGCTCCACCGACTTCATCGTCCGCTCCATCCGGCGGATCGGCCGGCTCAAGGTCGATGCAAGAAGCATGGATACGAGGATGACCAGAATGAGCACGACGGCCAGCACGCGGACCAGATATCGGTTCACTTCTTCGCGGGTCGTCATAATCTCGTCCAAATAAGAGACGCCGACAATTTTCCAGCCGATATTGGCAACCGACTTGACGGTGTTTAAGCGCTTTAATCCTGAATATTCATCGATGTAGCTATCTTGAGTGATGAGCGCCTGTTCGACGTTCTCGCTTTTCAGTCCCATATAAATCAGCTGCTGCTGGGGATGGTAAACGATATTGCCGGCTCCTTCGTCAATAATGTAGACGTATCCCTTTTGTCCGAGACTGACCCGGCTGCACAGCAGCTCAATCTGCTTGAAGTTAATGTCGACGAGCAGAATGACATGCATCTCCTTGCCGCCCCGGTAAACTGTAATTCCTTTGCTCATCGAAACGACCCACTTATAAGTTCCTTTGTACATATTTTGAATATGGGGAAAAGAGAAGCTTAAATGATCCGGTACCCGTATTGCGGAATGAAACCAGCTTTGCCGGGTTATGTGAGCGCTTTCCCGGACGGGGGCGGCGGGCCGGTTTTCCAGCAGCGTCCCCCGGTCGTCAAATAATGCGATCGATACGATATCATCGCGGCTGCTCAGGAGCGTGTCCAGCTGCTTCTTTACTTGCTCGTCATCCCACTCCCCGTCCGCCAGCATATTGTCTTCAATGGCGCGGTACAGGCTTGACATGCTGCGGACGTAGTCTTCAAGACTGAAGCTGACCTGATTGACGATTTGGCGGGTGCTTAAATAAGCGCTTCTCTCCGCCGTCCGGGAAAACTTGTCGTGCAGCAGCACCGCCACAATGGTCAAGACGAGCACGATGAAGATCGAAAACGACCATGTCATAATCGATTGAATGCTGCTCAGACCTCTGTTCAACCGTCTCATCTTCCCACCGTCATGCCGCTTTGGGTGCGGTATTCCTTGGGTGAGACGCCGATCTGTTTTTTGAAGCAATAACTGAAGTAATTCGGTTCGGTGAAGCCGACACGCTCCGCAATCTCAAACGCTTTCAGATCCGTCGTCCGCAGCAGCTCTTTGGCCGCTTCCATTCGGATTTGCATCAAATACTGGACAAAGGTCATCTTCACTTCTTTCTTGAAGATCCCGCAAAAATAGCCCTGACTGATATGAAGCAGCGAGATCAGCTTCTGGATTGAAATGTCCGGGTCACCGTAGTTTTGCTGGATGTAGGCAACGGCCTGCTCCACGATGTCCTTGTAATTGTGCTGCCGCTTGCTTGCGATTCGGTTCATCAGCATCATGCATCGTTCATGAAACCAAAGCTGCGCCTGCGGCAGACCGGAAAACTTGAACATTTCGGCATAAAAGGGGAACCCGGGACCGAATATCTCATCCGTATTGACATCCGCAGCTTCCGCGGTCTTCAAGACGGAAGTCATCACCTCGATCAGATACAGCTGAATATCGCTGTAAGCGTGATCGCCGCTAATTTCCCGAAAAATCGTATCGATAATCTCACGCAGTTCCTCAGCTGTACCGACTTTCAGACAGCGGACCAAGGACCGCTCCTTTAGCTCGTCGAAGCGAAGCTTCTGTGCTTGTCCACGCTCTACATCCTCGATAAAAATAAGGTTTCCCGCCCCCGGTACAAGCCTGTAATCGAGGGCAAGAAGCGCATCCTCGTAAGAAACCTTCAAATCGCTAATGCAGGAGACGATCGAACCGGCGCCGATTGTAACCGGCACCCTCAGGTAATGCTCGATATTACGGAGGACGCTTTCGAGCGCCTGCTGGGTTTGCCAAAGCCAAGCCTCCCTTCCGTCTCGATTCACCGAAAGCAGCACAACGTAATCCTGGTGAAGAAATACGTACCCTAGCCCGAGGCGCCCCCATATTTCCTCCGCAATGTTCATCACCGCGAACAGCTTCAAATCCAAATCCTCCGAGCTTCGCAGTGAATACGCAGGAGCCGCTTCATCCGGCTGAACCATGGCATGGAGCGAGATCAGCGACACCCAGCCGCCGCTTCCGGACAGCGAAAGTCCGTAGCCGGCCGCCCTTGCATCGACTGCGGCGCGGGACTGCTTGCGGTACAACAGCGAAGCCAGAAATGTAGCCTGGAGCAGTGGAAGACTGGTATGAAAATGTTCCTTAAGCTGCTTCACGTCCTCACGCTCAGCCCGCTCACGGTCCATTTTGCCCCGCAGCTTGCATAGCAGTTCGTTCAGACTAGCCGCTGAAAACGGCTTCAGTAAATAATCGTCCACACTAAGACGGACCGCCTGACGGGCATAATCAAATTCATCGTAACCGGTCAAAATAACAATTTTTACGAGCGGGTATCGTTCACGAAGCCACTCCGCAAGCTTTAACCCATCCATGAACGGCATGCTGATATCCGTAACGACCGCATCCGGCTCCAGACGCTCGGCAAGCTCCGTCGCCTCCTGTCCGTTCTCGGCCGTCCCGACGACGGTAAAGCCGCAGGCGGTCCAATCGATCTCCTGCAGCAGCCCGTCGCGTACGTCCGGCTCATCATCGGCCAATAGCACTCTGTACATGGCTGGCCCTCCTTCAAGTACTTGATTCGTTCGGCACGTAGATGATGCTGAGTATCGTCAACCGCTACCTTTATTAGTTACAAATCCGCGCAGCAGCCGGGCTATATTGCGGGCTTTGTGATAAAGCAGCCTTTCTGCATTCGAAATGGACATTTCGAGTGATAAAGGTCCGCTGGCGATCGCATGCATGCTGTCAAAATGGTCAAACAGCACCTCCAGCTCGATATTGATTGCCCCGGATAAAAGAATGGTCGGCACGCCGTTTGATTTCGCGAGTCGGGAAAGGTAATAAGGAAGCTTTCCGCGCAGCGACTGTTCGTCCGTATAACCTTCGCCCGTGATCAACCAATCGGCCGCAAGCAGCTTTTCTTCAATTCCCGCCGCCCGAGCGATAAGAGAGGCGCCGGACTCCATCCGAGCGCCGATCGTTAGCAGCGCAAAGCCTAATCCGCCTGCTGCTCCGGCGCCCAAGTTATGTTGAAAGCTTTGCCCCAAATGTTTCTCGACGCATGCGGCAAAAACCGACAATCCGGAATCAAGCTGCTCTACTTGCCTGGGAGAAGCGCCTTTCTGCGGCCCGAAGACGGCGGACGCTCCGCTTTCTCCGCAGAGCGGGTTATCTACATCGCAGGCGACGTGCAGGCGCGAATGCCGGATACGGGGATCCAATCCGGTAAAATCAACGGATCGAATGTCGGAAAGCGAAGCGGCCGTAGGCAGTACGGCGTTCCCTTCACCATCGGAAAAGCCAGCCCCCAAAGCTTGCAGCATACCGAGTCCTCCATCATTGGTGGCGCTTCCACCCAAGCCGATAATAAATTCGCGATAGCCTTTGTCCAGCGCGTGCAGCATCAATTCTCCGACTCCATACGACGTAAATTGAAGCGGGTTACGATCCGTCTCAGGCACCAATTGAAGTCCGACGGCTGCCGCAACCTCGATGACGGCCGTATTCCGATCCCCCAATATGCCGTAGAAACTTGGAATTTCCCGGCATTCAGGACCCTTTGCATTCAGTTCGACTCGTTCTCCGCCAGTCGCATACAGCAGCGCATCAACTGTACCTTCCCCTCCGTCCGCCACAGGAATTACGGCTACACGGGCCTCTTTCCATTCCAGGGCAAACGCCTTTTCGATAATCCTGCCCGCTTCGATCGAAGACAAGCTTCCTTTGAACGAATCGGGAGCGACGATAATGTTCATGCGAACCCCCTTTCGGCTCATGTCATCTCTTTTCCCGTGTCTCGCCGCTAACCAAGCACCCCATGAGGAGTCCAGATACGGCAATGATTTCCAATCTGAAAAACAGCTCCATTTATGCGGCTACTGCCGCTCTAGTGCATACTAGGACAGTAATGGTAGCGCTATCATCGCTATTGTAGACGAATTTATTTTGAGATGTAAAGAGACATCGTCCTGCAACAACGTATCATTTTCCCATCACTCTTTCTTAATAACTGAATAACATTGCATTATATGAGGTGACGGCGCCGCCTTCGTGATACAATCGGGATTGAGGTGAAATGATCATGTATGATGTAGAAATAAATTTGTACGGAGATTGGGTCCGGACGGTGCGGGAAGTGTTTCGGGGATCCGGCAGCCCGCTTCCGGATGATTGGTCGGACGAGCAGGTCGGTCTGGAATATTACTTACAAACCGTCGAAGATGAGGAGCGAGCGGAATTACAAAGAGCCGAGAACGAAGCTCGCATCCGCGGCGTGCAAAATACACTACTCCGCAATTTAGAGGAAGTCATCGTGCCCGATATCCGAGAGCGAACCGGCTACAAAGGCGACCGCTTCCGATTCAAGTGGGTCTACTATCAAGGCGAGCATATCATCGAAGAATGCTCCTCCTACCGAATCCCACTTTAACAGAAACGTGCCTGTTATTCCGTGAGATTGATACTAAAGGCTGCCAATTGGGATTGGCAGCCTTTAACTGTTCCTTTTTTTATTTTACGTAAGGCACCAAGCCGGCGCCCATTGTGCCATTTCTGTCATTTCGGCATTTATTGTACAAACGTAATCGGATAATTTTTTACGCCAAACACGAACGAGCTTGGAATCGGAATCAATGGTTGGTCCGTCTGCAGCTTGATTTCGTTATACCGATCTAGAAGAGCCTGCAACGCTATTTTCCCTTCGAGTCGTGCAAGCGGAGCCCCCAGGCAGAAATGAATACCGAAGCCAAATGACAAATGAGGATTCGGCTTGCGATGCAGATCGAACTTATCGGGATCCGTGAATTTGGACTCATCCCAATTGGCCGCTCCAACCCATATAATGATCTGATCGCCTGCTTGAACGGTTTGAGAGCCTATTTCGGTGTTTTCTGTTGCTATTCGGCCAATCGCCACGATCGGCGGATAATATCGAAGCACTTCTTCAATAAAACTTGGGATTGTTTCTGGCGAAAGGTTAAGCTCGGAATGTATCGACGGCTGTTCCGTCACAATTCGGACTCCGTTCGTAATCAGATTGGTCGTCGTTTCGTTCCCTGCAGCCAGGAGGAGGATACAGAATCCAATAAGGTCTCTCTCGGTGAGCTTTTCCCCATTGATTTCGGCTTTGAGCAATGCTGAGATGAGGTCGTCTTGCGGCTGTTTGGCACGGAGCTCAAGAATGCTTTTGAAATATAGGGTCAGTTCTTGCATTGCGCCCATTCGTTTTTCAGTGATTTTTTGAAATGCTTCGTCCGAGACGTCTTCAGCGCTTTCGACGAGAATATCGGACCAACGCTTAAAATGAGCCCGGTCTTCCTTCGGAGCACCAAGCAGCTCCGAGATGACAATAACAGGCAGAGGAGTGGCAAAATCGCTTACGATGTCCATTTCTTCTCCGGTTACCTGGTCCAGCAATTGTTCAGCAATCGATTGAATTCGCGGAGCCAGCTCTTGAATTGCCTTTGGAGTAAAAGCTTTATTCACCAGATCGCGCAATTGAGTATGTTTGGGGGGATCCATAAACAACAGATTTTGTCCCGCAGCAGCTCCGCGCACAGAAGAGAAAGTTCGCGAATCTTTTAACACACGGTGCACATCGCCATAAGCGAAGACATCCCAACAATTCCTTGTACGATCGTATCGAACAGGAGCTTCCTTTCTCAGTACAGATAATATGTCGAAAGGAAACAACCGCTTTTCAGCAGAATCAAGCTCGGGCATGATCAGCATATTTGCATATTTTTTGTTCTCCATTCTGATCATTCTCCTCCTTGTAAAAGTGGATGATAGACTGGACACAATTCAAAGCATCCTTCCTGCATAACCAATCTTAACAAGAATCGAATGGCCCAGAAAGAGCACATCGACCGATATGGGTACATACACGTTGAGGGCCAGGAGTCCAAATAGTCATGATAGCGAAGCTTTTAGCTTGTCGAATTATGCGAATCGCAAGCCCATCGAACCTCTAAGACAATGTCTTGTTAAAATAATAACGCCTAATCCAACCGGCATGCCCTACCGTTATTTTTTCGTTGCACCCGTGGCTCAATCCGTCCAATGCGAGGCTCCATTTGCTGCGGAGCTCAAATCCGTTCCATTCCCGAATCAGCGTTAACATCATCCATAAACTAAAGGCCGTTAACGAAAATCCGACCAGCATTTCCATACCGGAATCGATCCATCCCGGAAGCTGCTTTTCTATCTCATCTTACATCAAAATTAACTCCTACATTTTTAAAATCAAGAAGCCGTCTTAAGCATAAGGATCCCCGGCTGCATAAAAGCTCTGCGCCAATCCGGCACATCTTTCTTGCTTTGCCGGTTTCGTGTATGATATTGCAGTACATAATCCCAAACGGAAAGGATCGACTTTTATCATGTCTGCTTTTGATGTATTGAAGCAACGCCAAGCTGTACGAAATTATGAACCGCGCGAAGTAGAGGATGACAAAATCGTCCGTCTGCTCGAAGCGGCAACTTGGGCGCCGAACGACCGGCTGCGGGAGCCTTGGCATTTCTACGTCATTCGCGGAGAGGCCAAACAGCGGTATGTTCAGATGGCAACCGAATATTTGCAGGAGCGGTTCCCGACGAAACCCCATCTGGTGAAGGAATCGCTCGCCGTTCTTGAGACGACTCCGCTCGTCATCACGGTAACGGCCGATATCGTTCCCGGGGACGAAGCGTCCTCCGAAGACAACGAGTACGCCGCAGCTTGTGCGATTCACTCCATGTGGCTGGCTGCGAAAGAGCTCGGCCTCGGGCTCGTATGGCGGACGCGCGGCGTCGGACTCGTACGCGACGAGCGGCTGAGCCGATTTATCGGTTCGCCCGAAAACAAAAAAATCATCGGCACGGTGTTTATCGGTTATCCCGCAGCGGAAACACCGGCAACAAACCGGAAACCTTACGATGAAAAAACAACCTGGTTGTAGCGCATTGTGAGAACAAGGAAAATAGCACCGGTTTGCACAATGCGAGATCGCAATGGAGAGCTCGGTTTTACTTAAACGCATTATCCATTACGATTTGCCCCGGGCTCCGCTCTCTTCAGCAGTTCTTCCCTTTCTAACGCGATAAGCGGCACATTGCTCAACAAAGCGGCGGGCAGCGCTCACATTCGATGCGAAATGAACATGGGTGTACCCCGCCGTTAGCGTTGGCAGAGCAAAGCCGTCCTGCGAAACTCCCCGCAGCCCTTTCGTCTCGTAAGCATACGGATATCCGTCCGGATCATCCGGAGTCAGCGCCGAGTAATGGAACTCGTGCCCGCGAATCGTTTCGCCTTCCTGCAGCAGCAAGCCATTGCGCCTAGCTCTAACTTCACGATATCCGAGTGCCGCTAATTTGGACTGCATTTTCACCCGGGCAGGGATCAGTCCAACCATGTCATGAGTTTCCCCCGCTCGGTCGGTGATGGTGCGGGTCAAATACATATAACCCCCGCATTCCGCGAATACCGGCAGTCCGCCTTCCGCCCTTGCTTTCAAATCGTCGCAGGCCCCGCGATTTGCGGCTAACTGCGCGGCAAATTCCTCGGGAAACCCTCCCCCGATATAAACACCGTCCGCTTCGGCCGGCACATATTGTCCGGCAAGCGGGCTAAACAGCGTTACCCGGGCGCCTAATTGCTCGAGCAGCTCCAAATTTTCCGGATAATAAAAGTTAAACGCAGCGTCTTTGGCAACCGCGATCAAAGGACCCGTCTCCGTACTAATGGACATTCGAGGTTGATCCGCGAAAATACCGGATTGATGTGGCTGATACCTGAGTGCGGCGGACTGATGCGGCCGATCCGCAAACAAGCGGCTCTCCGGCCACTGTAGGTCAGGAGCGTCACCGGCAAGTTTAAGAATGGCGTCGAGATCGAAGCTCATCTCCACGTGTTCGGCAGCGCGGCGGTACAGCGGTTCCAATTCGCCGCGTTCGATGGCGGGCACGAGGCCGAGATGCCGCTCGGGCACCCGCAGCTCATCGTCCCGGCCCAGCCAGCCAAGCACCGGAATGCCGCATACTTGTTCGATCGCCGACTTGACGAGTTTGTAATGTCCGCTGCTGCCGCACTTATTAAGAATAACGCCGGCGATGTGCACGTTTTCGGCAAGCTGCTGGAAACCGAGCACGATCGCGGCAGCGCTGCGCGCCATACTTTGCGCGCTTACGACGAGCAGCACGGGACAGTTCAAGAGGGCGGCGATTTCCGCCGACGAGCCGGTATCGGAGAGCGGATCCTTCCCGTCAAACATGCCCATGACACCTTCAATGACCGAAACATCCGCCCCGGCTGAACCGCGCAGAAAGATTTCCTTCATTGTGTCGTGAGGCAGCATCCATGTGTCAAGATTGCGCGACTGTCTGCCGGTCACCGACGTATGATAGGACGGATCGATATAGTCTGGCCCGCACTTGAAGCCCTGCACCTGAAGACCCCGCCGCTGCAGAGCGGCCATCAACCCGATCGTTACCGTCGTTTTGCCGGCGCCGCTTCCCGTCCCGGCAATGAGAAGACGCGCTCTGCGCTCGCTCATGAGCTAACCTCCGCCGTAAAAGGAATACGCGCAATCGAAATTGTCACGTTGCCGCTTTTTCTTTTTTCCAGCAGCCAGCCGTCCGCGCCGCTTGAAAGCCGTGCAGCCGGTTCGCTGACGCCGTATGCACCGGTGTATTTAAATACCGTCTCGGACGGATTGGCGAGCGGCACCGCGTTCAGCTGCTCAGGCGAAAAAGTTTCCAGCCTCCAGTTATACTTGGCGCAGACGTCGAGCAGCCCCTGCTCGTCTTTTTTCAGGTCGATCGTTGCCGCGTTCCTTACGCTCTTCGGCGACAGCTTGAGCTCGTGAAGCGTATCTAGGATCACACGTTCGATTTCCTCCGCCGCCGTTCCCCGGTTGCACCCGATGCCGAGCACGAGCGATTTGGGCCGGTACAATACGCCGTTTCGCAGCAGAGACGCTTCTTCCTCGGCTGTGAGCAGGCGGTCGGTAACGACCAGCGCGGCATCAAAGGATGCGGCCATCGCTTCCCCGGCGCTTGTATAGACGCGGATATGATCGGGCAGCGGCTTCTCATATGTCCACCAGTTGCTCTCTCCCGTTTCCTGCACGACAGCGACCCGTTCCTCGTTAACGACCGATGCGCTCACCGGCGTCGCTTTATCGAAGCTTTCGATCACCCAGCCGAAGCTGCGGCCGAACAAATCCACGGGAATCGTCTGCTGCACATCGGAAGCGGTCGTAATGACCGGGCGCGCGCCGAGAACGGCGGCAACCTGGCGGGTCAGTTCGTTGGCTCCGCCCAAATGGCCGGAAAGCACGCTGATCGCATGCTCCCCCCGGTCGTCCACCACGACGACGGCAGGGTCCTTCTTTTTATCCTCAAGAATCGGCGCAATCATGCGCACGACCGCTCCCAGCGAAATGATGATGATTAGTCCGTTGTACTGTTTAAACAGGTCCGGCAGGATCAGCTTGACCGAGCCTTCAAATAGATGATAGCCTCGCTCTTCTTCATCCCCGCGGGCGAACTTGCTCATGTAATACAGGTCGGTTCCAGGAAAGCGCGTGACGAGACCGCGGGCCATCTCAACCCCGTGCTTCGTAATTGCGACAGCGGCAAAAGGATTACTCATGTGCCGGCACCCCTTTGCGGTATCCGTGCGTAAACGTTTTGTCGTACAGCTTCGAGCGGTGCTCATCCCGGTCCGTCATCGTCGGGTCAAGCGCCTTTCCGGCCAAAATCATCGCATGCATGCGAATGCCCGCTTTGCGCAAATCTTCATCCAGATGCTGCAGCGTCGTTCGGACGATCCGCTGATCCGGCCATGTCGCCCTCTGAACAACCGCTACCGGAGTGTCCTCCGCCCAGCCGGCTGCTAGAAATTCCTTCACAACCTTTTTCGCAAGCGTCGCGCTTAAAAATAATGCAACCGTACAATGGTGAGATGCCAAATCCTTCAGCTTTTCCCTTTCCGGCACCGGCGTTCGGCCTTCGGCGCGGGTCAGGATGACCGTCTGCGTCAAGTCCGGCACGGTAAGCTCAGCCCCAAGCGCTGCCGCCGCCGCAAAAACGGAGCTCACACCAGGCACGATTTCGTATTGGACGTCTGCTTGGCGAAGCAGCACCATCTGCTCCAAAATCGCACCATAGACCGACGGGTCGCCGGTATGAATGCGGGCAACCGACTTGCCTTCCCGGACCGCCGCCGCCATATGCTCCACCATTTGCTCCAGGTCCATGCCTGAGCTTTGCAGCACTTGGGCGTGTTCGCCTGCCCGGGCCACGAGCTCCTCGCTGACCAGCGAATCCGTGTACAGCACAACATCCGCCTGCTGCATAATGCGAAGGCCTTTCACAGTGATCAGATCCGGGTCGCCCGGTCCGGCGCCAACGATGTAAACTTTCGGCTCCAGCTTCATTTTCTCACCACCATCAGCGTCAAATATTCCAGCTCCTGTCCCCGCAGCTCACGCACGTTGCGCCATACGAGCTCTTGCGGCGAAGTCACCTTCGTCACGACGGAGGCATTCCGGACAAGATCCAGCTCTTCCAAGATATCAATCATCATGTCCAACACTTTGGCCACTTTAATAAACACGATCGCGTCATGCTGTTCAATAGCGCGTTTCATTTCCGCACGGTCCGCCGTCGCCGGCACGATCGCCACCTGATCGTCACCGTCCGCCAGCGGCACATTCAGCCGGGCAGCAGCTCCCAGCACCGAGGAAATACCGGGAACCGATCGGATCGGCACCTCCGGGTGAAGCTCCTGCATCAGGCGGGCCATATGGATGAACGTGCTGTACAGGTTCGGATCGCCCTCGGTAACAAACGCGATATCCCGTCCTTCCTGCAGCTGCTGCCAGCATAAGTCAATCGTTTTGTTCCATTCCCTCTCAAGCGTAGCCGGATCCTTCGTCATCGGAAAAACGAGACCGAGCATCTCTTTCTCCGCCGTATTCACGTACATCTCGACAATTTCGAGCGCATACGATTTCGCGCCCATCCTTTTTTTCGGATAAGCGATAACCGGGCATTCCTTCAGCATCCGGAACGCTTTGACTGTAATCAGCTCCGGATCGCCAGGCCCTACGCCTATTCCGTACAGCGTTCCTGTTGTTACGGCCGTTGTCATGATCGCTCCTTTCCTCCTTCTTCCGCCGCTGCGCCGGCTTGCCTGAAGCCGGTGATCACGTAGATCGGGTTCAGCCCCTCAAATCGGGTCATGTCCAAAATCGGCTTGCTCCGCGAGATCTGCACAAGCGCGATGTTTACCGCAAAGATTTGCTCCTTCAGCGCCGACTGGGCCGCAGCCAGCGTCTCAATTGTCGCTGCGTTCACAACGATGCGGCCTCCATCCTTCAGCCGCTGGCAGCAGATGCGGATCAGCTCCCGCAGTTCGCCGCCGCTGCCGCCGATAAATACCGCATCCGGATCGGGCAAGCCATCCAGTCCGTCCGGCGCTTTCGCGTGAATAATCGTCATGTCGGCACGGAATTTGCGCCGGTTATTCTCGATGTTGACGAGATCGCCTTCGTTTTTCTCCAGTGCGAACACTTGTCCGAAGGGCGCCAGTCTCGCGCATTCCACTGCGACCGACCCGGAGCCCGCTCCGATATCCCATACCGTGCTGTCCCGCTTCAGCTTCAGTTCGCCAAGGCTGAGCACGCGCACTTCTTTTTTCGTAATCAGCCCTTTATCCGGCTTGCGCTGGTCAAACTCATAATCTTCGAAGCCGAAACCGGCTCGAATCGCCGGAGCGTCATGCTTGCGCCGCAGCACCACGATATTCAGCGGCGAGAACTCGCCGCCCGCCATGTCGGCAAGCGTCCACCAGCCGTACTTTTCGCCCTCTCCGCCGAGATTCTCCGCCACAAACGCGTCGTATTCATCCATGCCGAACTCGCGCAGGTAGGCGGCAATGGCTGCCGGGCTGTTTACTTCATCGGTAAGCAGGGCGACTTTCGCCTTGCCGTCGATCCGCTGCGCAAGCCCTTTGAGCGGCCGCCCATGCACGCTTTCGAGCACCGCGTCATGCCAGCTTTCACCCATTTTGGCAAAAACGAGCTGCACGGAGCTCAAATGCGGATGAATGGATACGGCACCGCTTCCCGCGCGTTTGGCGATAAATCCGGCGATGCCGTAAAACAGTGGGTCGCCCGAAGCAAGCACAACGACGCGATGACTTTCCTGAAGTCCGATCAGCCGGTCGACGGTTTGGGTCAGCCCTCCTTTCAGCACGATTCGCTCGCTGCCGATGTCAGGAAACAGCGCCAGATGGCGTTCCCCGCCGACGAGCACTTCGGCTTCCTGAATCAGGTTAAGGTACGCCGCGGTTAAGCTTTTCGGCCCGTCGTCTCCAATGCCGATAATATGAATCCGGTTATCCACTCACTTCCGCCTTTCCCAGCACATCGCCCTTCATCGTGACGAGCACCGTCTCTACCGTTATTCCGCCGCCGGCATGTTCCAAAGCATGCCGGCAGGCGTATTCGCTCAATATATTGAAAAATTCGCTGGTCCCAGCCTCCACGACCAGCTCCGCCACATGAGAGGCCGTATTCGCTGCCGCGATCGTCTGCTGCAGCTCCGGTCCCGCACCCGCTTCACCCGCCGCTCGCGCCAGAAACGCAAAGTCGACCGGGGCGCTCTTCGAATGCACCATCATCACGCCCTGAGCCACCTTCGAAAACTTGCCCATCATGCCGACCAGGCAGATCTTGTTCATCCCGAGACGTTTGGCATGCTGCAGCGAGAAACCGACGAAATCGCCCATCTGGATGAACGCTTCTTCGCTAAGCTCCGGGTACATTTTCATCGCGTACTTTTCGCTGCTGCCTCCCGTCGTCAACACCGCCTGTTTGCATCCCGACGCCTTGGCGACCTGCAGCGCCTGAATGACGCTCGCTTTATAAGCCGCGGTGGAAAACGGCACCACAATCCCGCGCGTGCCGAGAATCGAGATGCCGCCGATAATGCCAAGACGCGCGTTCAGCGTTTTTTTGGCGATTTCCTCGCCATCCGGCACCGAAATGACAACCTTCACTCCGCGTGAGCTGCTCACGCCGAATTCGTTCAGCACCGATTCGATCGACTTGGTCAGCATGCGGCGCGGAACCGGATTGATCGCGGCTTCGCCGACCGGCACTGGCAATCCCGGCTTCGTGACCCGTCCGACGCCGACGCCTCCGTCCAGCTCAATGCCGCCCTCTTCCTTCCAGGTTGCAGTCGCCACGATTTTCGCCTTGTGCGTTGCATCCGGATCGTCGCCCGCATCTTTAATCGTCGCGCACTGAGCCATATCCTGCGTAAACTCCGCTTCGATCAGCTCGAATGTGTGCACGAAGCCTGCGGGCAGCCACACCTCCGCTTCGCTGACGGACTGCTGGGTGATCAGCATCGTGAGCGCGCCTTTGGCGGCCGCTGTGGCGCACGCGCCGGTCGTAAAGCCGTGCCTCATGGATTGCGCTCCTTGATCCTCCTGCCGCTCACTCACCGGATCACCTCCCAAACCATCGTTTAGCCGCGTTTATCGGCCATGATCGAAAGCGCGTTCAGCGCAGCCACAACAATCGTGCTGCCGCCTTTGCGGCCGATGTTCGTAATAAAAGGAATATCGAGCTTGCGCAGCTCATCCTTCGATTCCGCCGCCGAAACGAAGCCTACCGGCATGCCGATTACAAGGCTCGGCTTCGCGATGCCTTCTTTGACAAGACGGATCAATTCAAGCAGCGCCGTCGGCGCGTTGCCGATCGCGTAAATGCCGCCTTCGGCGCTGCGAACCGCTTTGCGCATCGAGATAATGGCACGCGTCGTGTTCAGCCGCTTCGCTTCTTCCATTACGTCGGGATCGGAGATATAAACGGCCACATCACCGCCGTATTTGCGGATGCGTTCCTTGCTCGTGCCGACCTGCACCATTTGCACGTCCGCAACGACGGTCTCTCCTCTTCGAATTGCTGCAATGCCGGCCTCGATCGCATCCGGATGGAAAACGAGACTGCGGCCGAGCTCAAAATCCGCCGATGCGTGGATGACACGCTGTACGACCGGATATTGCAGCTCCGTAAACGGATGCTCGCCGAGCTCCTCGGTTATCATGGCGAAGCTTTTATCTTCAATTTCCTGCGGCTGGATCGTCAGCGGCTTAAATTCCGTTCTAAAATCCATAATACCCCTCCTCAAATGGTCATCCAAATCAAAATCTAACCGGTCATCGCCTGCAATTGCGCAAGCACGCCTTCGTAATCCGCAAATACCGTCCCGAATTCAATTTCCGGCCTCGATATTAAAATGACATCGATTCCGAGCCGAAGCGCCGTTTCCACTTTTTCATCGACAGCACCCGTAGTGCCGCTTTCCTTCGTCACCATAACCGTAGTTCCGAATTGGCGATATAAGGCCTCGTTCATTTCCCTTGTAAAAGGCCCTTGAATGGCGATAATATTTTTTTGCTCGATGCCAAGCTCCTCGCACTTCTCCATATTGTCGCGGCGCGGCAGCATCCGGGCGACGAGCCGGATTTCCGGTTCTCCTGCCAAATGCTTCGCAAAGATATGCAGTGTTTTGCTGCCCGTGGTCAGCATGATGGAGCCTTTGCGGCGCTTCGCTTCTAGAGCGGCTTCCTCATATCCCGGCACAACCGTCAACCCGGGATGGTTATCATAGACAAGCGATGCCCGCTCATAGCGGATATACGGAATGCCGGCTTGTCTCGCCGCCTGCATCGCGTTGCGGTGAGCCTCCTCGGCGAACGGATGGCTCGCATCGACAACCGCGCGGAAGCCACCGCTCTTAAGCAGTTCCGTCATTTCTCGGTCGGTCAGGCGACCGATCCGCACGTCCAGCCCCTCATCCTGCAAGCTTTTGGCCGCGCTGTCCGTCACAACCGACGTAAGCAGCCCGGCGCCGCTTTGCCTGATCCGCAGCGCCAGTTCCCGCGCATCGCTCGTTCCGCAAAGCATAAAGATCATCGTTTTTCCTCCTTCAATGTCTGACCGTCCCGTTAAACGAATGTCGGCTATGCGCCTGCCGGAGTTTTATCGGTATGATGATGATCATGCTCGTGGTCATGACCGTGAGCATGATGGTCATGATCGTGATGGTCGTGATCGTGATGGTCGTGATCGTGATGATGGTGGTGGTCTATCTCCGCAGCTGCCTGCAGGCGGTATTTGCACATGTCGCAGTTCATGAATGCGCGGCCTTCGCTCGCCTCCGCCACCCGTTCGATCAGCAGCTCTGCAAGCTCGGGATGGAAGCCAAAATAGTCGGCCAGCACGACTTTACAATCAGGATGCTGTGCGGCAAATTCCGCAACCATCTGTTCAATCCGCTTAATCAGCACACCCGTGAACAAGAAATAAGGGAGCACGTAAATCGTCTTTGCCCCCAGCTGCAGACACCGTTCCAGCCCGTCTTCGAAAGAAGGCTCCGTTACGCCGATAAAGCTGCTTTCCGTCCATTTGACCGGGACCTGCTCCCAGAACAAACGCGCCATTTTATAAAAATCGCTGTTCGCATCGCTGTCGCTGCTACCCCTGCCAAGCAGCAGCACCGCTGTTTGCTGATCGCGGGCACCGCTCTCAAGCCCTTCTATGTACCCCGCCTCAGACAGCCGGGACCTCAAAATGTTTACCACCTTCTGGTGCACGCCGATCGGCCTTCCGTACACGAACTGCACGTCATGATATTTCCGCTTTGCATGGTCGATCGCATCCGGGATATGCAGCTTCGCATGTCCCGCCGCAAACAAAATGATCGGCACGAGCACGACTCTTGTCGCTCCGCGGCTAACGCAGTTCTCAATGCCTTGATTAATGGCCGGTTTGGCGAATTCCAAAAAACACGTTTCGATTAAAAATTGCGGAGCCTTAGTGCGCACCATTTCCGCAAACCGCAGCAGTTCTTCGTTTCCCTCCGGATCCCGGCTGCCATGGCCAACGAGCAAAATTGCTTCCATTTCCATTCCCCCTCATTAATCGCCGCAAACGGCATCTACTGCAACGGGGGGTACGAAATCCCGATGCTCGAATCCTGTAATCATGCCGACGCGCTTGAAAAATTTATGAAACCGCTCGTTCGGATGCCCTTGCTCGGCATATTGCCGGAAAATCCGCTCGACCGTCGGTACAATCTCTTCCGCCGAAATGCCTTCCGCCACCGGCTGCGCCGCATGCGCGTTGCGTCCGATCGTTTTCCCGCCCAGGAATAAGTCGTACGCCCCGCGGCGGTACACGATGCCGATATCCTCAAGTACCGCTCCGTAACAAGCCATTCCGCATCCGTTTAGACCGATCTTGAATTCCTTCGGCGTCTTCAACCCACCGATCAGCCTGTTCAGCTCCTCCGCGACCGGGATCGCTTCGTCTTTTTCCAGGTTGCAAAAATCGCACGCTTTGATCTGCGCCACGTCCCCGATCGGAAACACAAGCAGCTTTTGCGCCTTCAGCCTGGCGACGATATCCGCCGGATCTTCCGTTTCCACCCGGATAATAATTTGATGATGGGGCGTATATTCCATCTCCCCTTTATCGCCTGCAAGCTCTGCGAGCAGCGCCATCTGCCGGGCGCTGAACTTTTTGTTCGCGATGCCTGGCGCAACGCCCACTTCGAAAACGGCGACCTGCCGGCGGGCAGGCGGCTGCGACTTCGCATGGACTGCGTATCCGCCCTGTATGATGCCTTTTGCCTCCAATGCGCCAAGAGCCTCCATCGCCAGCGCAACCGGAGCCTCCGGCACGCTGGTCCGTACCGCCTGCGCCGCCTCGACCACTTCAGGTTCATCCGCCTCTTCTCGCATGTCCTTTTTTTCCTCGCGGGCGTTTAGCGACCATGGCTCCGCCTCCGTGCGCAGTCGCTCATGAGGCTTAAGCGGCTGCTCGTCCGTTTGCAGCGTATATTTACGCTGGTAACCGCGCGGCGTTATCATTAAACCTTGATAAACAGACGTCGTGGAGTTGCCGATGATAACCGTCGTCAGCATCCCGATGTCATGGTCCAGCATGGAGCCGAGCGTCGTTAATATCACCTGCTCGCGGTCACGATAAGCGCTTTTGACGAGACCGACCGGCGTTTCCGGCGAACGGTATTTCAGCAAGATGCGCTGCGTCTCCACAATCTGGCGGGTGCGTCTCCCGCTTCGCGGATTGTACAGCGCAATAATAAAATCAGCGGACGCTGCCGCATCCACCCGCTTTGCGATCGTCTCCCATGGTGTCAAATGATCGCTTAAGCTGATCGTGCACGCATCGTGCATCACAGGTGCTCCAAGAAGCGAAGCACATGAATTAATCGCAGAAATGCCCGGAACAACTTCGACCTCTACGCCCGATGCCGGCTTCCAGCCTTTCTCGATCAGCACCTCGTAGACGAGTCCGGCCATGCCGTATACCCCGGAATCGCCGCTGGAGATGACCGCGACTTTTTTTCCCATCTCTGCCTGACGTACCGCTTCCTGCGCACGGCTAACTTCTTCCGTCATTCCCGTCCGCACAATTTCCTGATCGGTCAAAAGCCCGCGAATGAGATCGACGTAAGTGTTGTAGCCGATAATAACGTCGCTCTCCTCGATCGCCTGCCGCGCCCGCTCCGTAATATGTTCAAATGCTCCAGGCCCAAATCCGATAATGAGCAGCTTGCCCTTTGTTTCAGCCATAACGCTCCCCCTATCCATTACAATCATTTCGCAATCCGCTGCCCTGAACAAACAACACCCTTCTAGGAATGCAACAAAAAAAGCACCCCCATTGGAGATGCCTACGAACAGAACTAGTATAAGGAAATGAACAAGGGGCCTTCCGATCGGCAAACCGATTAACGGCATACCTCACACCCGCAAGTTGCTGCCTTACACCTCCCTATTACGCGTAGGTTCAATGGTGTTGATAGAACAGGCAGGTCTCCTGACTTGCGGATCATAGCTTGTGCTCACAGCCTTCCCATTTCAAACATTGAAACAGTGGCAATAGAGCAGCTCCCCGCTTACAGTGGCGCGACCGTACCGGAATTTCACCGGTTTCCCTATTAAGTCGAATGCTTCCACTCGACACCTGGTTCCATAAAATATGTGCAAATAATTTGAACTATAACATATTGTTCATCATTTCGTCTACTCTATATTTCCTTATCGCTTCGACAGAGTATTCGTTGCAAAGCTTCATTGCCTTGAACCTGTCCGATGCTTCCACACAGCCCACGAGCTAACCGCGTAGAGCAAGGCGCTCGTGTAGAACAGGGCATTGATCGTTAACCAATCGAGCAGGTAACCGCCGATCAGGACGGCAAACCCTGAAGCAACCGACGTCCAGAACTGGTAGTTTGCTAGAACGGGTCCGCGTACCCCGGACTGGCTCCCATCGGCTAGCAGCAGGCGCTCCCCCATTTTTTGCATGGCGCTGCAGGTGCCCATCAGCAGTTGCAGCACGATTACCCAGAAGTAGGAGCCCACCCACGGAAAAGCCAGCATGGCCGCCGTCATTCCTAGCGAGCTCAAGACCAGCACTAGCGGGCCATACCGGTCGAGCCTTGCTCCAAGCCATTGGGATGCAAGTGCCGAACTGATTGTAAATACGGCGAACGCGAGCCCGTACTTCGAGTAGCTGTTTCCGAGATTTTTGAGAAACAACAGGTAATACGGATATATCATACCGGCTGCCAGCGTCACGATGCTTTGGGAGCGGATGAGCCACTTGATCTCCACTACGTTTCGTCCCCTCTATACTGTTCAAAGAAATGGTTCATAAAAAGATGATCCGGATCGTATTCGTCCTTTTTTGCGAAGAAAGCTTTGTTCTCCGGATACGCTGCCCGAAACTGCTCCAAAGTCGGATAGCCGACGTAAGGCAAATAATACGTGCCTTGATGACGGATAACTTCATCAATAATTCGCTGTATCCCTCGCCGGGTCGTGGCCTGTTTCGCATCCGAAAGCGGAACGTTAAAAAGACATACAAGCGCGAACATATCATCTCTTGCATACGACAGCTTCGCTTCCTGATCGCGGTTGACATACCGGACCGTAATGTTCAGCAGATTCAAATGCTCTTGAGTCAGCACCGTCTTCAGATCTTCGACAAAACCGGAGAATTCCCGAATCGGGATAAAATATTCCTGCAGCAAGTCGTTTTTCCCCGCTTCATGATACTCCATGAACTTCGACTCCGAGCGCATCGCATTGTTGCGGCTTAATACGGCATTCTGCTGCTTGGCGAAGTATGCTTTTTGCATCGACCACAGCACTTTTTTGCCCCATTCGAACGAACGGTTCAAGTTAAAGATAAGCTTAGTCGGGATTACCCATTCCTCCCGCGTCTTTAACTGATTATGTTCGTTAAGCGTGATGGTTTGGTCGACGCGGTAGTTGATGGCATACATATCGGAGAGATAACCGTCGGGCGCTACGGAAATACGGGCAATGTGAAGATGGATATCCGGGTCGCCCTGAATAGACTTTTGGAAGTAGTCCGCATATGAATGGACATCCGTTTCTTCTGTCAATACCCGATAAACCTCGTCTTCCGTCAAAGTCAGCGTGACATCCAAAATGATTCCGAACAGCCCGTATCCGCCCAATGCCAGCGGGAATAAATCGGCATTTTCGGTACGGCTGACCTGTCGAATTTGGCCGTCTGCGGTAAGCAGCCGGAACGACTCGACGCTTTTGATCAACGAACCGTTGCGGATATCCCGACCGTGAGCGTTAATGCTGATGGAGCCGCCTACAGTGAAAATGTTTTGCGATTGCATCGTTTTCACGGATAAGCCGTACGGGTTAACGGCATCCTGAACATCCTTCCAGGTCGCCCCTGCCTGCACTCGTACCTTTCTCGCTGCCGGGTCGACGGACAAAATTTTATTAAAAGAAGTCATGTCGACGACAATGCCGTCTTTATAGTAAGTATGGCCGCCTTGGCTGTGCCGCTGTCCTGCGATCGAGACGGTCAATTTCCTTGCCTTTGCTTCATGCAGCAGAGCAATCAGCTGCTTCTCTTCCCTGCCCCTGACGATTTTCTCTACCTTAACCGGATGGAGCCGGCTGTAATCCGTGATTAGAAAAGGATCCTGGTCGGGGGTAGAATGCAGTATATATTGCAACAGGCACAAAGCGGCGAGCAGCATGATGGCGATTCCCTTTTTCATATCGGGTTCTCCATTCATTCGTTCATTGGAATTCAAGTCGCTTCCATCTTAACAAACGGTTAAGTTACTGTCCGCAACCTTCTTTTTCCACTGCCAAAAATCTCCCGCAATATAATCAATATCTTGTCACATCCAATAATCCCCTGTGTTCCTTGAAACAGAAATCAATAGAATGGAGCCGCTTCCTCAGCTTAGAGTAAGCGGCTCGTTGCTGCACTGACGTCATGCAAATATAGAGCAGACGCCCAAACTCCGCGCAGCGTCGGCACATCAAAAGATGATTATGACCGAGGATTCGTACAATTCGCGCGTGTGTCTCTCTTAATCACTAAAAAATAATGCCAATTAATACAAACATGATATTCATCAAGAAATGCATCATAATTGTAGGCAATAAACCTTGAGCCCTTATCGCAACTCCACCCATAATCATGCCGAAAATTGAAAAAAGCGCACAGACTAACCAAGGAATTCCTAATGAGTAATGATAAAAACCAAATCCTACACTCGTAATAATAAGTCCATATTTCTCACCAAAATGGCTTACAATTCTACTAAGTATATACCCTCTCCATAATATTTCTTCCAATATGGAATTGACTACTGAAAACATTACTGCACACATGAGCAATAAAATAAGGTCCGGTTGATTAAAATCAATGACAAAACTAAATGAAATTATAATAATACTTGAAGAAATAATGAGAAATCTCCAAATCGGATCCTTGAACAACCCCTTCCAAATGAAAGGAAAGTAAATCGTGTTACGAAACGACCCAACCGACAGATAATTAATTTCGGTTCTATTCAATTTATTCATGATGAAGAATGGCAGGATAAATCCAATAAGACTCATTCTTGATAAAATCACTCTCCACTCTGTGGACAAGGCAGAATCTAAAACTACCGAACTTAAATAATCTGAAATCCAAAATCCATTTATGTACATCATACATGTGATATAAATATTATGAGTTCGGAATGATTTATTCAAAAAAAGGAGCAAAATAAATATACCTAATAGAACAGCAAGAAGCGATGGAATAACTTGAATTAATATAACAATTGCAATAAAAGGAATACCTAATGCGTGTTTTTGAAAAGATTTAATTGAAGGAAACAATAAATATTCTCCTTAAATAATATTTGTTTGGTAATACGAACGCTTTAACAGATCTTTAATTTTCAGAAGCTTCTCATAGAAATGATAAATTGCCGTTTTTTCATTCGATCTATAATCTATATTTCTATAATCCCTTTCCGGATGATGTCATCCAATTGTGTTTTCATACTTTATGGTATCACCTCCTTTCGAAGGGATCCCACGGCCACCCAAGATTCAATTATCTTTAACTATTGTACCATCATCTACCAATATGATGAAAAGGCAAGGCCCACCATCTTAAATTGGAGATGTTTGTGCCTTGCCTGAAATGTTAATCAATTTAATTTAACAACGCTGTCCGAGATTGCTTTTTGTTCAGCAGCCGTTAACAGCCCAAGACGCCAGAAGGCGACGCCTTTTAAACCGTAACGTTTCGCTAAACCGATCTTCGCGGTGATCGTATTTTCCGTCTCGCTATGTACAGAGACACCAAGTATAAGTTTACTTTTAGGGACACCCAGACCAAGCATCATCCGAACGGCCTCATCGACTTTATCGTTCGGCTCGGGGCCGTCCGGCACATACTCGTAAGCCATAAGAATAAGTTTGTCGGCAATACGCGAAAGCGAAGTGTAGTCGTAGCCCTTATAAGCCCCATTCGGAGGCGGAACGGCAATTGATAACTGGACGCCTTTCGGCAGCTGGTCGTTAAGCAGCTTAACATAGCCGTTCAGCAATTTTTTTTGCTCTTCTGCCCCTTCCTTCCAACCAAGTCCCTCGTAGTCAATGACGACACCTTGAAACCCTTTTTCTTGAACGGTATTAACGATCGAAGTTATCGATGCGTTGCGCAAGGACGTGTCGCTGAGCATCTTCGTCAATTCACGTTTGCTGTCGCCGGAATAGACCATTAAATATGGAGAGGTGTTCCCTATCGCCGTATTCTGCACTATGGATTCTGGAGTAATTTCTCCCGCCGGCTGCGGCCATTTGTATTCTTTCCCGCTTGTCGTCCATACTCCGTCATCATTGATGCGGCTCCAACCGAAAGCGACTTCATTGAACTGAGGGATCAAAGAACGTTGATCGAAAGAAGAAAGCGCATAAAAAGCGAGCAGCTCTATCTTCTTCAGCGGCGACGCAATGACAACGGTACGGTTCAATCCGTCCCAGCTCACCTTTGCGCCGAATTGCTTTCCGAAGAATGCGAGCGGGATAAGAACTCTTCCTCCTTGAAAAATAGGCGGTCCGCTTAGCGCTGCTTTCCGGCCGTTTACGACTGCGGTTTTGCTGCCGATCCTTAACTCCACATCAATCTTATGACCGCTTCCATCCGTTCCTAACGCACGCATGGTTTGATTTGCGGCGTTCCATGTCACATTGATGCCCAGCGCTTCAGCTATGGCCCGAAACGGAACCAAAGTAACACCTTTCTCAATTCTCGGCTCGCTGTCAAATGGAAGAGGTACGTCGTCAAGCAGGATTGATACCGGTTTCGGCTGATTTAACGCACTAGCGCTCCCTTCCCCTATTCCACCAAATGTCAAAAGACCGGCTAATATGAGCATACTTGTGTTCTTCCAATACTTTTTCATTGTTTCTCCCAATCTATAACTAAATTAATATAAATAGAATTATAGCAAAAAAGATGTCGTAAAAACATAGAAAGAGTTTTTTTCTTTGTTTTACAATAAGTGGTATACGAAAGAGAGGTAATTTAAAGATATTCCAAATTTCTTCCACAGCGTTTGCGACATAATTTACTGAATTGCGGGAGATTGGTCACTGAAAAAAAGAGCTCCATCGGTCCAGCAATCGTTTGTCGTTTATAGCGCCGCGAGAGATGAATTAACCGACTGTTTTCATTGATCCTGACCCGTTACTAATAGACATGAATTTAAGAGCCTGGCGGCACTATCCCTTTTACTCAGGAAGATACTGTACTGTATGAAACCTTTATTCAAATGGGAGGAATCTATTCCAAGCGTTATCCTGAGCGAGCGGGATAGTATCCAAAAGATCGCAAACGTAAGTGTTGTTTCGCGGGAGTACCGGCACAAAGCAAATAAGAAAAACCCGGCTTTGGATTTCCCGTAAACCAAAAGGTTCGAGAAATCGGCACACGGCCAAACAAAGGGTAGCCAAAACCCATCAAAAAGTAGCGAGGCAACGAGTAGCGAGGCAACGAAAAGATTTTCTACATAAGCAGTCATACCGCATGGTTCGCGACCATGATCTGATCGCGGTGGAAAACCTGAAAGTCAGAAATAGGGTACGAAATCGCCGTCTGGCCAAAAGTATCTCCTCTGCCGGATGGAGACGGTTCATGACGTACTTAGGTTATAAAGCCGAAAAACAGGGAAAGCGATTCGTCCAAGTGCCCGCCCACGGCACATCGCAGACCTGCCTATGCGGCGCAGATGTTTCGAAATCACTAGCGGTCCGCATCCATGAATGCCGCACATGTGGACTTATTCAAGACCGGGACATCGTCTCGGCCAAGCTCATTTTGCAGAGGGCCTTGGAAATGTCAGCTTGAAAGACCGAACACCGTAGGGAGGGTTTGCCCCGAACGGGATGCGAAAGCATCGAACGCTTGTGGAGATCATGTAAGACCTTTCCCCATGGAAAGGCAGCGATCGTAGAAGCAAGAAGCCCCCGCCTCTCTGGTTTAGGTGGAGGGAGCATTCACTGATCGATTTCATAGATCGGGAAGGTTGCCCGATTTGGTTCCCACCCGGAACGGTGTCGTAATTCCCTCATAGTTCAACATCATGCTCATCCCCATCGAGGCGTGTCCGAGATTATGGCAGTGCGCCATCCATAAGCCGGGATTATTAGCCTCCAGGTACACCTCGTAGATTTCGTCTTTCTTCGTCAGAAGAGTATCCAGATAGACGGGGCTGCCCTTTAACGGAATACCGTTTTTGCTGAGCACGCGAAAGGTGTGGCCATGAAAGTGGAACGGATGATCGCCTCCTCCTTCATTGACGAGAGTAATGAGTACACTCTCACCCTCCTTCACGGTCATCGAAGGTATTTCGTGGAAAGAACGGCCGTTAATCGTATTGACGAAGAGAGATTGGCCGAGTTTTAGCTCGAAGCTTCTGTCAGGCTTGAGCTTTCGTAGCGGGTCGTCTTGCATCGGGGTGCCATAATCGACGAACGAGAACATCTCTCCGCCATTCGATGGTTCCGGATCGCTGCCGCTTCCGAGTGTAATCGGCAAGCTCTTGGCCGATTGGTTTCTTACGACCACTTTGCCCGATTCGGGGAGCCGGATGAGCAGATCGTAGCGTTGGCCGGCTCCAATCGGAATGAGAACGCCGTCCAAGAGGCCGGGTTCATGCACATCATGACCGTCCATCGCAAAAACTTGGAACGGAGCCCCGTCGACCGAGAAATTAATCGTTTCGTTGCCTCCATTTGTCAGCCTAAGTCTGACTTGATCACCAGCGTCACCCTGCACATTCAGTCCCTTGGTGCTGCCATTCAACAGAAAGGTTGAACCCAACTGCTGATAGAGGGCGGATACGTCTTTAACTGAAGAGAGCTGAGCGGACGGTTCCTTGGGTTCGACGATAATCGTTCCGAGAAGCCCTTTTTTCGCCTGAATCGAACTCATCTGATGAGAATGGTACCAATAAGTACCTGGAGCTGACGCGACAAAAGTATACGTAAACTGTTCCCCGGGCTGTACGGCGTTCTGCGTCACCCCCGCAATGCCATCCTGCGAACAAGGTACATTGATCCCGTGCCAATGAATCGTAACGCCGTCCTCGATGTCCTTGTTGCGAAGCATCACGACGACTCGATCGCCTTCCTTGACGCGAAGCTCCGGACCCGGTGAAGAGCCGTTGAAAGTCCACGCATCGGCCGTCTTGCCGTTGTCCAGCTGCAGAACGGTGCGTGCGGCCGTCAGATCGAACTGGCGGACCGGCCCCGAAGTCTCCCCGGCTACGATCGCCTCGCAGGGAACAGCTGTCGCGGAGTGATCATGCATTCCCGTTGCTGAGACAGCGCCTGAGCTATGCAGATGGTCGGCCATATTGATCTCTTGCGGTTTCTGAAGCCGTATTTGCCAGAAATAAACGCTAATCGTGATGCCGATCAGAAGTAAGAACAGCAATGGAACGCCGAATTTGAACAGACGTTTAGAACTTTTCTTCTTGGTCATGAGCGATTACCTCTTTTCCGCTTGATTATTGATCAATCGATAACTCGCCTTGATAAGGAAGGCCGAACAACCGTGAGGACAATAATCGCCCCTATCAAGGCGAAGGCGGCCGCCCCAAGGAATACCCACGCGAAGCCTCCGGTCAGCGCTTGCGGCTCGGTCATTCCTTCACCCAATAAATTTTTTGTTCGGGTTGATGATAAGGTGGATAATACGGCAAGCCCGATTGCTCCTCCGATTTGCTGGCTCGTATTGACAAGGCCGCTGCCATCCCCGCTTCGCTGTCAGCCACTCCATGGACCGCCAATTCCGTCCCGGCGACGAAAGCCCCTCCCAATCCGATTCCAATTGCGACACTGGGTCCAAGCAGATGTAAGGCAAAAGATGCATCGCTCGGAGCAAAAGACAGCCAGATCAACCCTGCGGCTAACAAGAATAACGAAGCGGCAACTGTCCGCCCTGTTCCGAGTTTCTTGATTACCGCCGGCGCCGCTCCCGCTATCGCGACAAGCGCTCCAGCCAATGGAAGCTGGGTAAGCCCCGCCTTCATGGCGTCATAGTGAAGCACCTGCTGCATATAGACCGAAAGCGCGAAGAACAGACCTGTGGTCGCTCCCCCGATGAGAAACATCGCCAGATTGCCTCCTAAGATCGACTTGTTGCGAAATACGCCCAGCGGCATAAGAGGATTTGTGACGCGTCGTTCGATGGAGACGAACGCGGCGATCAGTATGGTGGAGACGCCGACAAGCGTCAACGTCAGCGGAGATGTCCATCCGACTCGTTCGATTTCGGAGAGCGCGGCCACTAGCGTCGCAATGCCGGCCGTAACTGCGGCTGCTCCAGGCATATCCAGACTTGTTCGTTCGCCCGGCTTATCTTTGGCGATAAGAAACGGAGTCACCGTAATAACCAATAAGCCTATGGGAACATTCACATAGAACACCGACGGCCATCCGAAGGAAGAAGTTAACACTCCTCCGAGCAGAACGCCCGCGACGCTCCCTACGCCGGCGACCGCACCCCAGATGCCAAGCGCCTTTGCCCGGTCGCGCGGATCCGAGAACAGCCTTGTGACCAGAGCAAGAGCCGCCGGAGCGAGTAGCGCGGCCGCGGCGCCTTGTACCGCTCTAGCCGTCAATAGCCACGTTCCCGTACTCGCGAATCCTGCTGCCGCCGAAGCGACAGCGAATCCGGCGACCCCGGCAATGAACAACCGTCGATGTCCGTACCGGTCGGACAGTCTCCCGCCGAGGAGCAGCAGCCCTCCGAAAGGAAGCACGTAAGCCGTTATCACCCAACTGAGCGTATTCGTATCCAGATGAAGTTCCGCTCCCAGGGATGGAAGCGCGATGTTGACGATGGAGGCATCCAGAACGACGAGGAATTGGGCCAGCGCAAGTGCGATGAGCGCCCACCAGCGATATGGATTAACGCGCAATGACGTCGATATCTGACCCGTCGGTATCTGATGTGCGATGGAATTCATGATTCATTTCTCCTTTTTTAAGTTTAGTGATTGATGAATTAATTACTGGTGTTCCGCCGCTCCGTCCAGAATCGCGCGACTAAAACTTCTTTTTCTTGAATGTGTGTAGATAATCAGATGCTTCATTTCCTGTCCTCATCAATTTAGGGATTGATTGATCAATTACTATTAACCACTAAAAGAGAGTCCTTTTTTCTTTGCAGCGCGCGAACCGTAACGGTTAATCCTTCTTCAAATGCCGTCGCCCGTACCGGTCCGATCAAGCGCTCGTATTTGTCCCCGCTCAATACAAGCGGCTCTTCGGTTAAATAGAGCATCTCTACGACCTCCTTCATGACCGGCACGGCCATGCCGAGCAAAGATAACCCGCCTCTTCCGAGCGGAATGACCGGTTTGGTGCTTCCGCTTGCTTGCCGGGCTATTCGTACGATCTCCTTGCCCGAGATTAAGCCTGCGCCCGGAATATGCCAGTTCTCTCCATATGCCTCGTCCCGGCCAGCGAGCTCCGCAATCATGAACGCCGCATCCGGCAAGTAGACGAATTCCCGGGGGACTCGCATATTGCCAATGAAAAAAGCCATTTTCCCGGCCGCAATCGCTTCAAGCGTAGAGCCCAGATAAGAAGCTTCATTCGCCGTTGGGCCGAAATAATCCGGCAAGCGGACGATCATAACCTTGGCCCGGTTCCACCGGTTGTCGAACAGCATTTTCTCGTAAGCGAGCCTCGTCTTGCCCTTCCGTGTATGCGGCTCCTTCGGATGGTCTTCGGTTACCCGCTCCATCTGTCTTCTTCCATAGGGATAGATGCCGTCGATCACAACCACCTTCAAGCTCAGACGCTGGGCGGCTTCCATCACCGATTCGCCCAAAGGAATTAGCTTATTCACCATTTCGTGATACGGCACGTTCGCGCAGTGGAACAAGACGTCAGCGCCTACCGAAGCCAAGACGATGTCATCCGGACGAAAAGCGTCACCTACTGCAATCGATAAATGCTCCGGATTATCCAGACTAGCTCTAAGCTTCTCCAGCTTCTCGCGCGATCGCCCGAAAGCCACCGTTTGAATCCCCCGCTTGACTAGCTCCTCCGTAACCGAAGCGCCGGTGCCGCCAGTTGCTCCTACCACAATCGCTTTTTTCAATGGGATCACCTCATATAAAATTTGTAATTGGTCAATCACTAACTTGATTACAATGTACCATGTTGTGATTGATTAGTCAATCACAATTTTTAAAAAGTTTATCCTCCGCCTCCTACTTCAGACTAATCGGGCATCGTCAGCGCTGCCGAAATGTTGTATAGCGAAAGATATATCGGAACATGCTCTTATCTCATGCCAATGATCGAGATGTTCCGATCTATCGATAGCGCTGTTTTTTTCTTCTATCTCCTCTTTCCCATCATGCTTCTTCCTGCTTTTCCAAAGTGAGTCTTGTAAATAAGCTCTCAGGAACACGATTATTAAGTCATTAAGTTAAAGCTTTGGATAATCGACAACGACGACATTGTCCAATATCCCATTTAACGATTGAACGAACTGCTGGTGCACCGGGTGTGTAGCGTATTCGCGGAGCGATTGCTGATTCTCGAACGTAATGCGCAGCCCAAATGTATAATTATCTCCAGCAAATCGCACAAAAGTATACGACTCCTACCCGAACAGGATTGATTTTTGCTCTCGAACCGCTGTTTGCCGCATTGTTCGCATACTGGTTTGCGCATGAAATTTTGCCGCTTAGGTTTGCAAACTTTATCCACGATTTGGTTTGCCGGTCAGCCCGATTTCATCATCGTATGCGTCGAATATTTTGCGGGCGATCGGCGCCGCTCCCCAACCGCCGAAGCCGCCTTCCGGAACGACCACCGCTACGGCAAGTACCGGATTTTCCGCCGGTGCTGCCGCGATAAAGACGGCATTGTTTACTTTTTTTCCCGCGACACTTTGCTCGGAAGTGCCGGTTTTGCGCAAAAAGCGGTATGGAAATCCGTCAAATCCCTGTACGCCAACCTGCTGCATCCCCGTTTCAATTTCCTGCCAATAGCTTTGGGGAAAATCGACCGTATTAAGGATTTCCGGTTTGTAACTTTGGATCAGATCCCCGTTTGAATGACGGATTTCATTTACGAATTGCGGCTTCATCCGTTTTCCCCGGCTTGCGAGCGTCGCCGCATATTGAGCCAGCTGGAGTGTCGTATAGCGTCCCATCTGGCCAAACGAGGCGCGAACCAAGGCGGATTGGGCACTTGCATCTTCGGCTTCGTGGAAGTAGTCGACAACTCCGGCCGATTCACCGATTAATCCGCTTCCTGTCAAGACGCCCAGACCAAATTGATTCATATATCGATCCCAGACGTTGACGCCTTCGTCCCCTCTATACTTCATATACAATTTATTCCCAACCATAGCCGACATAAAAGGATTGGAAGACCGTGCAATTGCTTTTGCCGGATCCAATAATCCGTACGCATGTCCCCCCGCATTGCCAATACGAACACGACTTGTCCCCTCCCGGCCAAAATAGAACGCTCCGGTATCGTTGTATGTCGATGTTGTCGAAAATAATTTCTCGTTTAAGCCTACCAAAATGGAAAGCGGCTTTTGCGTCGATCCCAAGTAGACTAAAGAGGACGGATGTTTTCTTCTTTCACGGTCTTCTTTGTATGGCGGTTGAACGCCATTGATCGCCCCGTTTGGAATAAAATAAAAATTTTCAGCCCATTCCTGAGGTGAAATACTGCCTCCCGACCAGACATTCGGATCGTAATCCGGCATACTGGCCATCGCAATCACTTTGCCGGTCTTAACTTCCATAGCTACGGCATAGCCCGTACTGGCATTCCTTCCGTCTTTTTCCGCCGGATTGCCGGAAGAACGCAGATGGCGTATTTGATCCATGATCGCTTGCTCGGTCTTCAGCTGGACATTTTCGTTAATGGTCAAATACAAATCGCTTCCCTGCTCCGGTTTCGTAATTTGAGCGGGGCCGACAACCCGCCCGGATGCGTTAATCGGGTACGTCTTCAAGCCGTTCTTGCCGCGAAGGATGTCTTGATACATATATTCCAAGCCGTCGAACCCTACTTCTTCATCGTCCAAATATTGCAGCTTTAGATCGTCCTCTTCTGCTTTTTTCTTATAATAATCCAGGTCTTGCGCACCTTTATATTTCTTCAAGTATCCGATCAGCTGCGCGGCGACAGAACTAGTATCATATTGGCGGATGCTCTCCTCGACAATGTCGATTCCCTGGAACAAGTCACGGTTTTCGGAAAAATAGGCGATTTCCTTATTCGTCAACCCGGACTTGATCCGCCGCGGAACGGAGATGGTGTTTTGCCTGAACTCCAAATCCATATTGTCGATTATTTCATCAATGGTTAGCGCCTCTTTCGGATTGCCGTACTTAATGAAGACATCCTTTAACCGCTCTGCAAGCGCCTGTGCCTCCGAATTGTTAAACCCGGGTTCAATCGTAAAATAAAGCGACTGCGTCGAAGTCGAGTACGCGATCGGTTTACCCGTGGAATCATAAATATTGCCCCGGATCGGCGGTGTCTTCACGTTTCGCGAGCTGATCCTTTCCTGCACGCCGGCTAATGTCGGTCCTTCGACAAACTGCAATACCGCAAGTCGTATGATCAAAACGCTGAACAAGACAAACGTACCCACGAAAAACAAGTTAAGCCGGAACAGAAACTGCCTTCGGTTGATCATTTTCTTTTCTTGCTGATCATCCTGTTCTTTTTTTGGTAGTAGTTGCAAGCATGATAACCTCCTTAAGGTTTTGCCGGAGGCAAAACCACATCGTAAGCATAGGCTTATGGCGCACATCTCTATCCTACTGCCTATATTATACCAATTTTGAGAGAATGAAGGGGTTGTGAAGCTAAAATATGACTCCGGCGGTATGAACTATTCTATGAATTATTTCCGTGGGATACGCCTTAAAGAAAGTTGGCAGATAGGATGGCTTGAATCGGATGAAATCGCGGAGCGGCACTGATGCGGCTTTAATATAGGTACTTTTTGGTGCCTATATACCCAAAAGGTTTCTATGACACTTGAAAGTACGTACTTACCAAGAACGTCTTTATGACTTTATAATAACACTCGTGAACCGAAAGTAAAGTCCGGTGCAAATTCAAATTCAATGTTATCAGGAGGATTATGATGAGCCAATCAATTGGACAATCCGCGTCTCAACATAAAGTGACGCCAAAATCAGGAACCTGGGCACTGCTTGCCCTCGCGATCAGCGCATTCGGTATCGGAACGACGGAGTTTGTTCCAGTAGGTTTGCTGGCAGCCATCGCCGGCGACTTGAAAATCAGCATTACGTTAGCCGGCCTTCTTATTTCAGGTTATGCGATCGGTGTTGCAGTCGGAGCCCCAATCTTAACCGCACTCACTAATCGCATGAGCCGCAAATCATTGCTTATGTCGCTGATGATTGTATTTATCATCGGCAACGTTGTCGCCGCACTTTCCCCTTCATTTGAACTGTTGCTTATCGCACGATTCATTACCGCATTTTCACACGGCGTCTTTTTCTCCATTGGGGCAACCATCGCGGTTCAGCTAGTATCTCCGGAAAAAAAGGCCAGCGCCATCGCGCTCATGTTCACCGGACTTACGATTGCAATTGTGACAGGCGTTCCTTTAGGCACATTCATCGGGCAAGCATTCGGCTGGAGAGCGACTTTTTGGGGTGTTGCCCTGCTGGGTATCATTGCGATCATTTCCAGCGCCGCACTCATTCCGAATTATTTGAAGCAATCACCTCCGGCTAAATTTGCGGATATGTTCCGCCTGCTTACAAACAGCCGGCTGCTTCTTGGATTTCTTATCACTGCGCTCGGTTACGGCGGAACATTTGTAGCCTTCACTTTTTTGACCCCGCTCCTGCACGATGTTACCGGATTCAGTGAAGGCGCGGTTAACATTATCTTGATCGTCTATGGCATTGCTGTAGCATTCGGTAACTCTTTCGGAGGAAAATGGGCCAACAAAAATCCGATACGCGCACTGCTGATGATGTTTATTTTACAAGCCGCTGTTCTCATTCTTTTATCGTTCCTCATTCCATTTAAAGTGGCTGGACTGATTGGTGTAATATTAATGGGACTGTTCGCATTCATGAATGTACCGGGTCTCCAATTGTATGTCGTCCAGCTGGCTGAAAAATACGTTCCAACAGCAGTAGACGTTGCTTCGGCACTCAATATTGCAGCGTTCAACATCGGGATCGCAGTCGGCGCATTTATCGGCGGGGTTGTTGTCGATTCGATGGGACTCGTGCATACGGCTTGGGTCGGATCGATCATGGTTATCGTTGCGATCATTCTAACCGGCATTTCGGCCAAACTTGAACGGAATTAACCGTGATAAGAAAAAGAACCTTCATCCACTACTGTGGTTTTGAAGGTTCTTTTGCGATGAAGTTAAATGATTTTTTTTAAAGCTTCAATCATCATTTTTACATTTGGCAAGTTTCGATTCTTTGTTTTAACCGCGATATATAAATCATTCGTTACGATATAAGGCTCACATATTATTTTTACTTTATTGGTTTGCAAGGCGTTAGCCAACATGTAAGTAGGCAATAAACTTATACCGGCGCCATGCTCGATCGCAGACAAAATAATATGCAGATCTGGCAATACGTGCTGAGGTTTCATTTGAGGACGTTTTTGAAAGTTCTTCCTCCAAAACCTGCGAATAATAGGCAATTCAAGACCGTAACTAAGCCAAGCTTGTGAACATAGCCACGCTTCAAGTTGTTTCGGGTTATCGAAGTCAGGAATATCAAAGTCGTAAGGTGCCACGATTACAAACTCTTCTTCTACATAATGAACATATTCGATACCGGGCGCTGAATATTTTTGTGAGGTTACGATAATGTCGACCTTTTCTTCCGTTAATAATTCTAAAATATACGATGCAAAGCCGTAATAAGCGTTCACACGCATATTAAAGTCTCCGAGAGACGGAGCAATTTTTTCTCTGAAAAACTCATATGCTGAGCCGATTTTTATAATCGGAAGCGTGGGAGATGAGACCGCTTTTAAATTTAGCGTTGTCTCCTCCAATGACTCAATGAGAGGTACCAATTGCGAATACAGCTCTTTCCCCCTTTCGGTCGGAACCATCTTCCTTGATGTTCTTGTAAACAACGGTTCGCCAACCTCCGCTTCTAATGAAGCCAAATGCTGACTCATCGCCGGTTGCGTCATGATCCGTGTTTTGGCAGCTTCCGATACGGAACTATGTTTATAAATACTGATAAAGCTTCGGTACCATTCAAAATTGGCCATGAACAAATTCCTCTCGTACAAACCTAATGAACGACTTCTTGTAATCGATAGACCTGCCTTGTCTCAATAAGGGCTTCCGTATGATGGCGGTATTGCTTGTAATGGTCTGTTTCAATATGGAGATTTATTGATTCCTCATCTTTCCACGTTTCATAAAATACAAAAATTGCTTCATTTTCGACAGATTGATGAAGGATGTAGTTCAAGCAACCCTTTTCCGCTCTGGAGGGGGTCACTACTTTCAACAGCTCTTGCCGCAGAAGCTGCTCTTTGCCTGGTTTAGCTTGAAGAATTGCAGTTATCGAAATCGCGCCCATTTTCATCATTCCTTATTCTCTTTTATTTATTATATCTCCTAAATTTACTTAACCCAATCAGAGTCGCAATGTCATTTGCCGTCGGGTCCATAAGCGATCAGCGTCAAGCCTCCATCGACTCCGATTACCTGGCCGGTAATAAAGCTCGCTGCGTCGCTTGCCAAAAACAAAGCAAGCCCCGCCACATCTTCCGGCTGAGTAAGCCGCTGGAGCGGAGTGCGGCTGATGACGTTTGTTTTGAACGTCTCGAATGCATCCTTGGCATAGAATCGAACCGAGTCGGTTTCCACGACTCCAGGGGAAATCGTGTTGCTTGTAATGCCTTTGGGCCCGAGCTCGGTTGCCAAATAACGCGTCAGCGATTCTAAAGCCGCCTTGGCGGATCCGATATTCGAATAGAAGGGAAGCGTGAACTGGCTCCCCAAGCTGGATATCGTTATGATGCGCCCGTTTCTTCCTTCCATTAGCGGTACGGCGCGCTGAACGGCATGCAGAACGCTTTTGATGACGACCTGGTACGTTCTGTCAATATGATAATCTTTCGTCTCCATAGCCGGTTTAAATGCAGTAGCCGCAGCGTTGGCCATAAAGACGTCGAGCGCTCCCCATTCCGTTGTGATCGTATCGAACATCTCGTCGATCTCAGCTGGAGATTCCAGCTCGGCTTTGCAAATTAAAGCCTGTACGCCAAACTTGCGCACTTCTTCGGCCGCTGCGATTGCGGCCTCCTCATCTCTGCGGTAGTGAATCACTACATCCGCGCCCTCTTTTGCGAAAGCCAATGCAGTGGCACGTCCGATTCCGCGCGAGCTGCCGGTAATAAGCACTTTTTTTCCTTTTAACGATTGAGACAACGATATCGCATCCTTTCACAAAGAAGATAAGATTAGACGCCGGCAGCAAGTTCGTAAGCCTGGCGGATGGCCCGCGCGGCGTTCAGCTCCGAAGCATCGCTGGCCCCGCCTATTAAATCGGCATGAAGCTGTTCTTTCATGAATTCCGCCATTTCCGTCCGCGATCGCTGGCCCGTGCAAAGCACAACCTGATCAGCTTTCAAAAACCGTTTTTCCGAATCGTTCTCTACCCAGACGCCCTCCGAAGTTATAGCAGTGCAGCGGTAGCCTTTCACGATTTGAACCCCGCTTCGCTTCAGCTCTGCAAGGAGCACCCATCTGGAAGTTGGACCGACGCCCTTGGCTACTTTCTCCGAACGAGAAACGAGCGTAATAGTTACCGTCTCATGATGTTCAGATCCATAACCCCGTTCCGCAAAAAAAGTCTGCACATGTGGCTGAAGCTTCATTTTTTCGACAATGTAGTGGGCTACATCGCTGCCGATTCCCCCTCCGCCTACGATGACGATTTGCCGCCCCAAAGGCCTCGTTCCTGACAAAATATCGGCATACGTGCATACATGCGGTAAATCGACGCCTTCGAGTGTTTCAGGGATGTACGGCTGAACGCCGGTCGCCATAATGACGCGATCGAACGGGTTCAACTCTTGCATGGAAGGGGACGTGTTCAGCCGAATGGTTACACCCAGCCGTTCCAATGAAACCCGGAAATACCGGATCGTTTCACGAAAAATATCTTTGCCGGGAATATGCGAAGCGAGTCTGAATTGCCCGCCAAGCCGATTGTCAGCTTCGAATAACGTCACATGATGACCGCGTTCCGCAGCCGTCTTAGCCGCTTGCAGCCCGGCAACGCCCCCGCCAACGACGGCGATGGCAAGCGGCTTGTCCGCCGGCGGGATGGTTACGGCCTCTTTGCCCGCACGCGGATTTACCAAACAGCTGACCGGCTTCGGCGGATGTCCCAATGTATGGTCCAAGCATGCCTGGTTGCAAGATAAGCACAGATTTAAGCCGTCGCGGTCCGATTCGATGATTTTTTGCGCAAATGCAGGATCGGCCAGCCACGGACGTGCAGGGGCGACAAAATCAATGTCTCCCCGGGCGAGCAATTGCTCGGCCGTTTCGGGTGTATGGATGCGATTCGCCCCGATAACCGGAATCGAGACTGCTGCCCGGATGGAAGCGGCAATATGGGCGAACGCACCCGGCGGCACGATCGCTCCTACCGTCGGCAAGGACGATTCGTGCCAGCCGATCCCGACATTAAGCGCATCGACACCGCTCTGCTCCAATCGGCGGGCGAATTCCAGCGTTTCTTCCCGGGTCGTGCTTCCTTCCATAAAGTCGTCACCCGAGATGCGGTAAATGATAGGAGGATCGTTTCCGGCTTGCTTGCGGATTTCCTCCACGATCTCCAGGCATAATCTCATCCGCCCGTCCAAACTTTGACCGTATCCGTCGGTGCGTTTGTTCGTCAGCGGAGACACGAATTGGTTCAGCAAATATCCTTCGGAACCCATAATTTCGATGGCGTCAAAACCGGCGGAAGCGGCAAACGTTGCGCCTGCGGCGAACGCTTTCTTCAATTTTGCGATATCTGCGAGCGTCATTTCGGCCGGCGTTTCCTTCGTTAGCCGCGAAGCGATCGGGCTCGGAGCCCAAGGAGTACGCCCTGTCTCCGAACTTTTCGCATACCGCCCCCAGTGGGTGAGCTGCAGTGCCATTTTTCCCCCGGCGTTGTGAACGGCTTTGATCAATTCCGTCAGCTGGGCGAGATGATCCGCTTCGGTCAGGCAAAACATGCCGTGGCCCCCTCCCTCAGGGAGAACGGCGACATTGCCAGAAATGATCATCGCCGCTCCGCCTCGTACCCGTTCTTCATAGAACGCTTTGAGCTGGGGGAGCGAATCGCGCTGTCCCTCGATCCCAAGGTGCATGGCCCCCATCAAGATGCGGTGATTAAGATCTAGCGATCCGATGCGGCCCGGTCTGAACAATAAACTTTCTCCCATCGTCTGCTTCACTCTCCCGCCAACACATGCTTGGCGATAACTGCTTTTTGAATCTCGGCCGTTCCTTCTTCGAATTTTTGCGCCCGCGCATCGCGGTAAATCCGTTCGATTTCGTATCCCTTGAAGTAACCGATGCCGCCCCAGATTTGCTGCGATTTGTCTGTAACGCGCTGCAGCATCTCGAGCGCATACAGCTTCGCCATCGAAGCCGGCGGCGGCGTCAAAGCGCCTTCGTCCTTCAACCTTCCCGCATACATCACGAGCTGCCGGGCAGCTTCAATGTCGGTTGCCATTTCCGCGATCCAAGATTGCACCACTTGACGCTGGCTGAGCGATTTGCCGAACGTCACGCGTTCGCGGCTCCGCTGAACAGCCAAATCGAAAGCGCGTTGAGCCAAGCCGACGCAGGTCATGCCGACGCAAATCCGGCTCGGATCCAGAAAGCCGTTTAATGCACCGGCAAGGCCTTGTCCTACTTCGCCCAGCAAATTGCCCGCCGGAACCCGCGCGTCTTTAAGAACGATGTGAGCATGGCCGGTTCCCGTAAGACCAAGGGTTGGAGGCATCACATTGATCTCGACGCCGTCCGCCGTTCTGGGAACGAGCAGTGCGATAGTGCCTTCGTAGCCCCGGGTACCTTCCATACGCGCGTACAGCAGCAGATAATCGACCGTATCACCGAAAGTGATGAGCCATTTTACCCCGTTCAATATGTACTCATCGCCTTGTTTGCGCGCCGATGTCTGGATATCGGCTCCTGAACCCGCATTCGGTTCGGTCAGGGCAAAGGCCGCGGTGATCTCGCCGCGCACCAGCGGCTTCACGAACCGTTCCCGCTGCTCCTCGCTTGCCAAAAAGTCGATCGGGCGCCAAATGCCATTGATAACGTGCACGACCATGCGGATGGAGCCGTGCGACTGGGAAAACAGTTCGAGAATTTGCAGATATTGAGAAAAGCTGAGACCATATCCGCCGTATTCCGTCGGAGCAGCCAAGCGCAGGTAACCATGCTCCCTCAGCTCCTGCCAAATGTCCGATCCGCACTGTCCGGTTTCTTCGATCCGCTCGGAAAGCTCCCGCAGCCGGCCGTTTACATACGTTTTCACTTCATCTTTCAATTTCAGAAAGTCAGCTTCGTTCATCCCTGGATCTCCTCGCTCAATTAGTAGGATTAGTCTCGTTATGATCATCGATTATAGCAGCCGGGCATAAACGACTCCGACTCGTCATGATAACTTAATTGGAGCCCAGCTTATTCGCAATCATTTCTCTCAGAACATATTTCTGAATTTTCCCCGTTGTCGTACGGGGCATCTCCTCAATGCTTTCAAGCCGTTCTGGCCAATAAATTTTGGTGACGCCTTTTGCATGCAAATAAGAGGTCACATCGCTCAAAGTGATTGTATCTTGCGGATTTTTTAACGATACATAGGCACAAATACGCTCGTTCAACCGCGGATCGGGCATGCCGACTACCGCGACGTCCCGCAGCGCCTCAAATTGGTAAAGCAGATTTTCAATCTCGGAAACCGGAATCTTTACTCCGCCGCGGTTGATGATGTCTTTTATCCGGCCCGTCAATCGCACATTGCCCTGCTCGTCGATGACCGCCATATCCCCCGTATTGAAAAAGCCGACGGCATCGACAGCCGCTTCGTACCATTCCGGATGATCCAAGTATGCGGTAAACATCGCCGGAGTTTTAACTTTGAACAAGCCTTCCTGTCCAGGGGGAAGCGTGCGGCCGTCTTCACCCGTAACTTTCATTTCCCGGCCCGCAATAACCTGACCATCCGTATTCCAGGATGATTCCATATAACACGTTACGGATCCGACGCTGATCATGCAGGTTTCGGTCGAGCCCCAGCCACCCGCGACTTTGCATTTCAACCGGTCGCTTGCTTCCTGCGCCAGCTTGCGCGGTACCGGAGCGCCGGTGGCAATAAATATCCGAAGCCCTTTCGGCGGATGTTCTTCACGGGTTAAATCCGCAAGAAAAGGCATTGCCGCCTGAACAAACGAAACGCCGTGCTCTTCAATGGCGGTTCGAGCCGTTTCAACGCTCCATACCGCTTGGCCCACATGTTTGGCTCCAAGATAAAACGCCATTGACATGCCGTAGAGGAAACCCGTTTGGTGCGCCATAGGGGACGGAACCCAAATCGTATCCTCTGCAGTCAGTCCGAGCGTCTGCACATGAGCGGAAACGCCATGGCCAAGCGAACCGTGAGTATGAATGACTCCTTTCGGTTCGCCTGTTGTACCCGATGTGAACAGCAGCTGCGACGGACAACTGGAATCCGGCCGGCGGCGTCCGATTTCTTCCAGATCCGCTTCCTTAGAGGCCAGTCCGCCAAGTCCATCCTTTAAATCCCCGGGGTCTCTCGACTGGATTGTAATTACAGACCTCAGTTCCGGCAAGTCGGAGCGGATGCTTTCGATCATGGGGCCGTAATGAAAATTGCGGAACTCCGAAGGGATAATTAACAGCTTGCTTTTGGATCTGCTCATTATAAACAGAATTTCTCTCTCCCTTAAAGCCGGGAGCATAGGACAGGCAACCGCGCCGGCTTTCCAGATGGCAAGAGTCAGCACTGCAAATTCCCAGTAGTTAGGAAGCAAGTAAGCGACATTTTCACCTTTTTCCACCCCTAACTCGATAAGCCCTTGCGCGGCGCGATTCGCAAGTGCATTCAGTTCGCCGTAGCTTAAGGTGATTGGAGTCGGTCCGCTCAAGTCAACGATCGCATCTTTGTTGGGGTCGGCATGATCTATTTTGTTCAGAATCAACAATTCACTTTCTATGCGATTAGTCGTAATCATACACGCATAATCTCCTCTGCCAACGAGTTTCTCTTCAGCTGGGCTGTTTCCAGCCCGGAATTCCTGAGCACGTCCAGATGATCGAAAAATTCCGGATAAGAGATACGATAAGCGTTCGGAAAGGTCAATTGGCTGGCCTTATCTGCCGCCCTCATTGCGGCGATTGTGAACGCCATTTGGACGCGGTGGTCATTGTATGTTGAAATCGAGGCACCCGTCAGTCGTTCAACCCCTTTGATAATCAAGTCGTCGCCGATCTCCTGAATTTTGGCTCCCATTTTGTTTAACTGAAGCATGGCTTTGACCCGGTTGGACTCTTTCATGCGGCCCGGACCGATGTTTTTGAGAACCGTCGTCCCTTGAGATAGTGCAGCCAGTACGGACAACGCCGGGATCAAGTCCGGGATATGGCGCATGTCGATCTCGCGACCGCCGACCGGACGGAAGAATGGGTGGCTGATTCGAGCCCCGTTGATTTGTTTGTCGTACTTCAGCGAAACGCCAAACTCTTCTATTATATCCAGTATTTTGTTTTCCGGATGTGTTCCAACTCCCTCTAGACCCTGCAGTACGATATCCGAAGGATATAACGCGCTAAGAACCAGCAGGAACGCAGCGGAAGATAAATCCGGCTCGATATGTATTTCTGTCGGTTGATACTTCTGGCCGGCTGGTACTCTCCACTTTGTTCCGGATGGATCCTCTTCAATGTGGATGCCGAATTTCCTTTGCATCTCAATCGTCAATTGGACATATGTGAACTCGTTATGAGGGGGAAGGGCTTCAATAATCGTATCTTTCTCAGCAAATGGCGCGAGAATAAGCAGTCCCGATATCCATTGGCTTAGCGTTCCGGGGATTTGAATATGACCGCCTTTAGGTCTGCCGGGTTGAATTGTAACCGGCATTTTGTAGTTGTTTGCCTGCCACTCAACGCCCATGGCACCCAACGCTTCGAGCAGCGGGCCGATGGGTCTTTCCCTCAGCGCCTTGTGCCCATTGTATGTCGGCGCCACCCCTTCGGAGAGACTGCCCAAGCCGAGCATAAACTGCAGCGTCGAACCGGAGCTTCCGACTCGAATTTTACCGTTCGACGGATTGTACGTTCCTCCGCGGACTGCATAACCGTTATGCAAATGTTGCACATCAACACCGAAGTCACTGAGGGAATTCAGCGTATCACGGATATGAAGAGCGCCTGATTTTCCGTGGATGGTCGTTTCACCGTCGGCTAGCGATCCAAAAATTAAAGCACGATGCAAATGATACTTGGATGGCGGTACCTGAACCACCCCGTTGATCGAGCCGTAATGAGGATAAACTGTTATCTTGGACATCTACCCCACTCCACTTCTATAAATATTTTTATATCCAAACCTTCTTGCCGGCTTGCCATCACAGCCGGTTCGAATGGTTATGGGTGCTATTATAGATCTGCCTAATATTAATGATAAGTACGCACTTTCTTGTGATATAGTAACTTTTTCGTAATATAGGCACATAAATGTAACTATTTTTTGACAATGTTTGGGTTGTTATTAGGCTAATAAATGGAGTGTCGAAAGCAAATGGCTGTTTTGTTAAGGCTCTATCTCAACTTCACAACGTTAACAATGGTAAATCGTGGAGGTTAGTCTAGAATATGCGGGTAGCTGCAGAAAATTTCTTAGATTGTACTAAAAAAACATTCTTCCTTTCTTCCTCAAATCCTTCTTTTGAGAACGATAACATACCCCGATCCGTCCCGCCATTTGAAAAAAAAGAAATTGGCAACCTTGGCCCGTAACAAACGCGGGCGATGGTTGCCAATAAAAAAAAGATTATCAAGCTTGCAGCTTGGCAATGATTTCTTTTGCCACGCTAAGTGTCGATTGAGGGTTTTGACCCGTTATTAAATTTCCGTCAACTTCATAATGGTCCGACCAATCAGCCGCCGTAACGAAGATCGGGCCGGCTTCACGAAGCTTGGACTCCAAAAGAAACGGCATGTATTGATCCAAACCGGCCGCTTTTTCTTCCGAATCCGTAAAGGCTGTAATCCGTTTGCCTTCCACGAGATATTTGCCGTTCGATAATTTTGCATTTACTAAACCGGCAGGTCCATGGCATACCGCGGCTACGATTTTGTCGTTTTCATAGAATTGGCTCAGCAAGGATTGAAGCTTCTCGTTGTCCGGCAAATCAAACATCGTTCCGTGGCCGCCCGGCAAGAAAATAACATCGTAATCCGAAGCGATAATTTCATCCAGTTTAATCGTATTCGCAAGGTACTTCTGAGCGTCTACGATTTCTTGAGGCAAATCGGCGCTCAAGCTGTTTTGATCAACAGGAGTTTTTCCGCCCAAAGGACTTGCTACCGTAATATTATATCCTTCTTTGGTAAACTCAATATACGGCTCAGCAAACTCCGACAGCCAAAGTCCTGTAGACTTTTCACTGTTTATTTGATTGGCGGATGTTACGACCATTAAGATTTTTTTTGACATTTTTGATTCCTCTCCTCTGTTTGTTATTTGTTGTTGCAGTCCTATTGTATATTCACTTTTGCTATAAAACAAATTAGATTATTATCGGTTATATATAAATATATTTATATCAAATCTTATTCTCTGCTCAGAACGATTTTGCCTCTTGATCTCCCTGTTTGATTGGAAAGGTGCGCCTTTGCTACGCCATCAACCGTAAGCGGATAAACTTCGGTTACAATCGGCCTCACTTTCTGAGATTCCACCAGCTCCCGAATATGGTTCATATTTCTTCCGTCCGGACGGGTAAAAACAAACTTTATGGTCAACTGAAGCTCATCTTCCATGGCATCGACATAATCGGGACGTACGGCATCCCGCGCGCTAATGATTGTCGCCACGGTTGCATTCGGCTTCATCAATTTCAATGCATCGCCGTATGCCGCACCTCCAAGCGTATCCAGCATAAAGTCAAATTTCGTCGTTGTCTCGATGCGGCCCAAATCATAAACAAGAACTTCATCCGCACCCAAATCACGTACAAAATCTTGATTTTTCAAGCTTGTTGTCGCCGCCACATAGGCACCTCTTGCTTTCGCCAATTGAACGGCAAAAGAGCCGATTCCGCCGCTTCCCGCTAAAATGAGAACGTTATCCCCAGGCTGAATATTTCCTGCTTCTACAAGCGCCTGCCAAACCGTTAACCCCACCAATGGAAGCGAAGCAGCTTCAACGTAGGTCAAACCGCGAGGCATCGGGGCGACAAGATGTGCCGGAACGACGATTTCATCAGCGTACGTACCGTGTTTTTCCATTTCCGGTCTGAAAAAGACATCGTCGCCGACTTGAAATTGCTTTACGTCCGATCCGACAGCAGCCACTTTCCCTGCTCCATCCCAGCCTAAAATTAGAGGAAGCTGATATGGGAAATCTTGTTTTAAAAGTCCATCCCTTACTTTCCAGTCGACGGGGTTTACCCCGCTAGCTTTTATCGAGATCAATAGATCGTTCAGACCCACTTGTTCGGTTGGAACGCTGATCGTCTTTATTTGATGTTCATCTCCGTATTGTTCAATGCCAATTCCGATCAATTGTATACACCCTCCTAATTGAATCATTTGTATGAAGCCGAACTTCCGTATTCCAGTCCCGGCTGTATTTGCTGCTTGGGGAAATTATATATTTATACGATCGAAATAGTAAGTACGTACTTATAAGTGTCATAGGCACAAAAAAGTAATGGCTGCCGATCGTTCCTTTGGCAGCCTGATAAAAGTTATTATTTACCCGCAAAATTCAACATATTATAGCTTTTCAGTTACATTTAACCAAATAATTTATAATAGTAAACCGTCGAATGCAGCTCTCCGTTTGCAGATTTCGCATAATTGGGAATTCGTCCGGCCTCCTGATAACCGATCGAAAGATAGAGGTCATTCGAAGGATCTCCTTCGCGGGTGTCGAGAACGACCAGAGATCTCCCCTCCTGCTTCGCTCTTTCTTCAGCCTTGTGCATAAGGGAACGACCGATACCATTGCGCCGATAATGAGGATGGGTTATCAACTTAGCGATTTCTGCTCTATGGCCGCCGTTCTGCTTCGTACACAAATGCAGTTGAACCGTTCCGACGATCTGATCATTGATTAAAGCGACGAATAAAATCACTTCAGGGGATAACACATGTTCCCAATATTTTGCCGCCTCCAAAGGGCTTAATGGCGGTAAAAAACCAATCGACGCTCCATCTCCAACGACCTCAATCATAAGTTCCGAAAGATCATCAACATGCTCTGCAATGGATATTGATTGTTCGATTTTCACAACATCAACCATAAAATTCCCTCCAATATCGTAGTTGCCTTTAATGATCAACGGCTACCCATTCGGTATAGTGAAATATTAACTGAGCGTGTATAATTTGTATAACGAATTTTATGTATTACAATAATCAATTTTTCAAATCGTTGAGGTGTATGTTATGGACTTATCTCAATTAGAAGCTTTTTTAACCGTATGCAGAATTCGAAATTTTACAAAAGCCGCCGAGCACCTGCATATTTCACAGTCTGCAGTTACAGCTCGAATAAAAGCTTTGGAAAGCTCTATTGGCAAGGTGCTGTTTCTTCGTGATAACCGCAATGTAAACTTAACCCCGTCAGGTATCGCTTTTCTTCCTTATGCCGAGAGGATGCTGCGTTTGTTTGAAGAGAGCAAGGTTACCTTATCGGAGGATTTGGAGAATTATATTATACTTAGCGGGCCGGGATCCGTCTGGCATTATTATTACTTGCAGCACATCCTTTCGTTTAGGCGGAACCACCCGAAGGTTGCGATTAAATTCCTAAGCTATGTCGATCCCAGCTATATGGTACGCGATCTCTTGCTTGATGGAATTGTGCAAGTCGCGATTCGATACGACCCGCCGGATCATCCCAAAGTTACAAAAGAATTTCTATTTGAGGACGAAATAATACTTGTATCCGCTAAAAAAAGGGAATCCATCATAAGCAGGGCAGATTTCTTTTCCCAGGAGTATTGTCATATTGAGTGGGGTCCCCCGTTCCCAGACTGGTTCTCCAGTATTGTCGGTGCAGGATATGTCCCAACGCTTCAAACCGATCACTCCACCATCATGCTCACGATGCTTTTGCAAGGGGCCGGTTTTGGATTTTTACCCCGATCCATTGCACAGCCTTTTCTCGATTCCAAGAAGCTGTTTGAGCTTCGATCTGAGATGAATACGCCGATTACAAGAGCTTTTGCCCTTTACTTGACGGAGAATCGCGAACACATCAGTGTAAAACTAGGTTTAAAACTGCTTGGCATCCATTAATTGGATACTGCGTTTTAATAACAAAGATATAGCCCTCCATGAAGGAGGGCAATAATTACATTTAATGAAATTTTCTTTTGATATCCATTAGATACTTTAGAACAACTGCGACACCGCCAACGAAATAAAAAATGACAAGAATCCACCGAGTAGGGTCAATTGGACTCATGGATATAATAACGTTCAATGGCAGGACATAGTACAGGACATCCTTCAAATAACCTAATACAAATGTTGGATTGAAAGAGCCTTCCCAAAATAACCGGAAAAAGGCAATTAAGAAATCAATTATCATCAGCCCAAAAATGGCCCACATTGTGTAGATCATACAGTCTGCAAGAGATAAATGCATTTATCATCACCACCCTGCTACATACTATGCCAGGAATGCTGACAGGTGCGGATGTAGTTCAATTCAAGCCTAATATTGAGGCCGAATCAATCCTTACTGGTCTGAAGAGGAATGGAAAAAAATGCTTCATGAGCATCTGAAGCTTCTCAGCAGCGAAGTAGCCTCCCGTCTGGCCGGGAATTATGCGGAGAACGTCGCTATAAGCGACCGTATCGAAGAACAGGCGCTTGGAATGGCCGATGTGATGACGTCCGGCATCGTCCAGCAGTTCCCGAGAGCTTTTGCCAATTAGTTGAAAGTGATATGTAAGTTGCGAAGCAAAATGGAGTAATGTTCAATATACGAAAGCAGTTCGAGACTACATTCAATCCTCGACTGCTCTTACGGCAAAATGGACAAGCACCTGTTTCTGATTAAAATGTCCTAAATTCAGCTGCTCCATACCATCTTGCCTATCCCCCATCCATATCTGTACAACAAAAAACCGCGCTTTGCGCGGCTCAAGATAAAAATAAATATATTCCGTTACCAGAAACACGAATCTTATCCCTTTTCGGCCCCGGCCGTCAATCCGTCCACGAGGAAACGCTGCATCAGGATGAACAAAACGGTGATCGGAACCGCGACGAGCACGCAGCCGGCGGCAAAGGTGGTGAACTCGGTCGAGAACGGGTCGGTGATCATATCGAACAGTCCGACGGCGAGCGTCTTTTTCTCCGGCGTGCGCAGCACCAGCTTGGCGAAAATAAAGTCGGTGAACGCGCCGGTAAACGTCATGAGCGACGTGAACACGATCAGCGGCGTCGACAGCGGCATAATGATCCGGAAGAAAATGGTCAGATGCCCCGCTCCGTCAATGCGCGCCGCCTCGACCAGGCTTTTCGGAATCGTGTCGAAGTAGCTCTTCGAGAACAGGAAAAACAGCGGCGCCCCGGCGGCATAGACGATAATGATCGCCAAATGCGTATTGAGCAGGTTCATTTGGTTGAGCAAAATATAGATGGCGATCATGCTCATAAAGCCGGGAAAGAGGCCGAGCACGAGCAGCAGGCTCATCAGATTTTTGCGGCCGGCAAAGCGGAACATCGAGAAGGCGTATCCGGTCAGCAGCGTCAGAACCGTCCCGATGATCATGCTGGCGACCGAAATTTTCAGCGTGTTGACGTACCACCCGGCGAACAGATATTTGTCGAACAGGTTCGTGTAGTGCTCCAGCGTCAAGGCGGACGGAATGATCGTATCGCTGTAGAGCGCGTCTCCGACGCGCAGCGACGACATCGTCACCCACAGCGCAGGGTAAACGCAGAAGACTCCGATGATCGCGAGCAGCACGTAACTGAATGATAGCCACAGCGTCGTTTTGGCTTTGCGTGTCATAGTTAAGCATCCTCCTCTTTGAACGCTTTCGTACGGCGCACGTTCCAGATCGCGAAGACGGACAGCACGATAAAGATGAAGATTCCGATCACCGATGCGAAGTTGTACTGCCCCTGCTCCATCGACAGCTTGAACAGCCACGTAATCAGAATGTCCGTATCTCCCGCGAACTGAAAGTCCCCGTTAACCGGTTTGCCGTTGGTCAGCAAGTAAACGATGTTGAAGTTGTTGATGTTGCCGACAAACTGCATAATGACGAGCGGAGCCATCGCATGCATGACCGACGGGAACGTGATCAGGGCAATTTTCTGGAAGGCGCTTGCGCCGTCGATGTCCGCCGCTTCGTACATATCTTTCGGGATCGTCGTCAAGATCCCGATGATCATCAGCATCGAAACCGGGAAGGTTAACCAGAAGTTCGCCAGCACGAGCGTAAATTTCGCCCACATCGGATCGGTCAGCCACGGCATCTTATCGAACCCGAGCAGGCTCAAATATTGGTTGAGCGGCCCGAACTGCCCGTTGAAGATGTTGCGGAGGATGAGCGTCGACACAAACATCGGGATCGCAAACGGCAAAATGAAAAGCGTCCGCCAAAACGATTTGAACCGGATTCCTTTCTGCTGCACGAGCAGCGCGACGGCGAATCCGCCGAAATAACCGGTCAGCGTCGCCAGTACGGCCCAAACGAACGTCCACAAGGTAACGCTGTAGAAGGTGTGGCTCCACGCTTTAATCCGGAAAATATCCCGGAACGTTTCGAAGCCGTGCCAATCGATCAGATGCGCCGGCGGCATGTTCTCCCGGGTGAAGTTCGTAAAGGCAACCAAAATCATAAAGACGATCGGCATAACCGTAAAGAAAAAGACGCCGATCATCGGAATCGTCAGCACGATATGCGGGAAGCGGTAGGAAGCGACATAGCTCATCGTCTGGCGGAACGTATTCGGCTTCCCGCCTTCTTCCCGCAGCTTGCCGGTATGGTAGGCGTCTTTAACGGCGATGACGTACAGCCAGACGAACACGATCATAATAAAGACGGTGATCAGACCTTCGATCAGCAAAAAGATTGAATGGTCGCCCATCACCTGCTTGTACAATTTGCCGACCTTTCTCAGCTTCGTTTCCGTTTCGCCCAGCGTCACGATGCCCCAAAGCGCATGAGGCAGCCGGGTAACGGCCGTATAGATCCCGAAGCCGTAAAAGGCGAGCATCAGTAACCCTTTCATATATTGCCGGTTATAAAGCTGGCCCAGTCCCATCGCAAGCACAGACAGCAGGGCGGCTGTCCGGCTGTAACGTTTTGTATTGGGCGATCCGCTTCTCTCCATGGCGAGCTGCTGCATCACTCTCCACTCCTTTTCAATGAAATGCGATCACCCGCCGGGTGATCGCCTGTTATGCAACGCTGTTGTTTTTGTACTATTTTTGGTTTTCGATGTTCGATTTAATATTTGCGGCCGCTTTGTCCAGCGTTGTCTTGACATCGGCGCCGTTCCAGATCGCATCTACAGCAGGATCCAGGCTTTGCCATACGTATTGGGTTTCAGGCACGTTCGGCACGCGATGGCTGTTTTTGATTTGTTTCAAAAAACCTTGCGTCATTTCATCTTTGCGGATCCCTTCAACCGATTCGACATCTTTGGCTGCCGGGATGGCGCCGGTCAATTCATTAATTTTAACCTGCATTTCTTTTGTCGTGATGAAATGGGCAAGCAGCTTCGCCGCATTCGGATATTTCGAATATGCGCTGACGAAATACGATGTGTGGCCGGCAAGCGGCTTCGCGTTCTCTCCGCCCGGCAATGTCGGCATTGGCAGAACGCCCACTTCAAACGGAAGCTTGCTGTTGGCGCCAATTGCCCAGCTACCATCCAAATTGATCGCCAATTTGCCTTGCTGCCATAGCCCTGATTTAACGTCGCCTGTCATATCCGTCAATTTCATCGGCAAAATTTCCTTAAGCGATTGGAAAAACTGCAATCCTTTTACGGAGCCTTCATTATTCAGGCCGATATCGGTCGTGTCGGTTTCGTTATTGCCAAAGATATAACCGCCATATCCTGTCATAAATGCAAGATCGAAGAATGACTGCCTTCCTTCAAACATAAAGCCGAATTTGTTATTTTTGACGTCATTGAATTTTTTCGAGAACGCGATGATGTCGTCCCAAGTGTCAAACTTGGCGTCTTTCACGAGATCTTTATTGTAGTAAAGCGAAGTTGTATATACGTTCCACGGATACCCGTACAAAATGCCTTCATAAGTAGCTGCGCCGATCGCTTCGTCACGGTTGATCTGTTTCGTATCTTCTTCAAAATAGTCGTTCGGAATGACGAGGCCGCCTTTCACGGCTTGTGAAAGACCTTCGTTCTGAAGCCCGAACACGTCGGCGCCCGTTCCGGCCGGTCCGTCCGTCGACATACGAGCCACACTATCCCAGTAGGCCACATTTTCAACCTTCACTTTGATATTGTATTTCTTCTCAAATTCCTGCACGGCATATTCGTAGTACGGTTTCTGGTCTTCTAACGTCCACCATACCAGTGTAGCGCCTTCTTCCGGCTTCAGTTCCTCGTTCGCCGCTGCTTCGTTTTGCTGATTGGTTCCATTGCTTGCTTCATTGCCCGAATTGGCAGAATCCGTTTTGCCGCCGCATGCGGCGAGGGACATCGTCATAACGCTGGAAAGTGCAAGAAGAGCCAGTTTCTTTTTCATTGATTTTAACCCCCTTTAGTTAAATTTAGTCTTCAATGATGCAGTTGATTGAAACAAGCGAAAAACAGGAAGAAGCGGATTAAAGCGATACTTTTATGCAACTCCCCCTTATAATAATTTCATGCGGCAGAATTTTTGCTTCAGGAGCATAGTCTTCTTTTTGCCGGATTTGCTTGAGCAGCATTTGCGCCGCCTGAACGCCGAGTTCGTAGACCGGCTGGCGTACCGTCGTGAAGCCCGGCAAGTACGATTTGGCTATCGGGATATCGTCAAATCCCATGACCGAAATATCTTCAGGCACCCGCAGCCCGCTGTCATCCGCCGCCCGAATCGCCCCAATGGCCACCATATCGCTGATGCAGAAGACGGCAGTGGGCTTGTCATTCTGTCGGAACAACTTCATCCCGCTTTCATAACCGGATTCGATGGTGTAGTCCAGCGGATAATACAGTTTCTCATCGTACTCAATTCCGTGATCGGTGAGCGCCTGCTTATATCCTTCCAAGCGCCGAATGACCTGAACATACATCCGAGGCCCTCCGAAAAAAGCGATTCGACGATGTCCCAATTGAATCAAATACCGGGTTGCATCGTACGCAGCCTTGTAATCATCGATATTAATACTTGAAAATCGCCTCTGTTTGTCGGTATGGCTTGCAAAAACAACCGGAACGGCGTTGTTCTCAAAAAACTCGATATGTTTCGGTTTGGGAGCTGATGTTAGCAGCACAACTCCATCGACATATTTTTCCCTCAGCAATTTTAAATAATGTAGCTCGATATCCGTGTCACGTTTCGTATTGCATAGCAGCGTCGTATAATTGTGTTTGAAAAATTCCTCTTCAATAGCCTGTACAAAAATCGAAATGTACGTATTTTCAATACCTGGAATCAAAACCCCGATTAATTTGCTTTCCTTCATAATGAGACTGCGCGCAACCGAATTGGGATTAAAGTTGAGCTCGCCCACAACTTTCAGCACTCTTTCCCGCACAGCTTTGCTGACAGGCTTGCTCTGATTAAGTACACGCGAAACAGTAGCAATCGATACATTCGCTTTAAGGGCAACATCTTTTATCGTGATATCCATTCTCGTAAATCCTTTCCCAACATTAGGAAAACCTTTTCCTATACCATGAAAGTTAAGCTGATTTCTGTCTCCTAATAATAGGAAAACCTTTTCCGGACCAGAAAAAATAAAGTCAGGAGGTGCTTTTCAAAGAGAATGAACAAATGAAGACCCTATTATAACCGATATTCTGACAATGTGCACGATGAATCCTCGCTCATTGCAATTCAACATGCTTCGTTATAGCGAATGCCGATCTCTTGAATCCACTATATATTCCATCACACAATACGGTCAATAAAGTTAACGTCTAATTGTTAAACTCCATAAAATTAAACGTTGTTTCTATGCATCATGCACTGATTGTTCAGCATAAGTTGGTTATCATCTCGATTTCCGATGAATAATGTGTCACATTAATGTTATGTTTGGTCCCCCATCCCCCGTCACTTTAAGCCGGGCATGCCGCAAAGACTGCTCAATGGACTATGATATTTGCTAATTATTACCGGTTATCAAGCCTGCGGAAGATTTACCATGAAGAGTCATGACCCCTTTGTACAGGCGAAGCGTGCTGCGATAAGCGCGTCGGATCCTGACGCTTGCGAGTTGAGCGGAACCCGCCGATGCTCTTCTAACGGTCATTTTTTGACGGCAGCAAAAAAACTCAAGCATTGTCTCAGCTTGAGTTTCACCAATACGTTCAAATTGTCTGCTTTCCTTATGATGAACATGACGAGCCGCACGATGAACTGCTGCATGACGAGGATGACCCATCGCTGCCGGAAGATGAACCCGAACCGGAATCGTGAGATTCGCTGCTGCACGAAGAATCGCGGGTACTTTTACCGCCGTCATCATTAAAGAGGTTCCAAAACAGGATTGTGTTAAGCACGTCGCTGCCGGAACTATCCGATGTATTAGAAGCTCCGGCACGACGGCGTTCCGACTTGCTGCGGTTTTGAGGACGATTTTTAGCGGTTCTAAATTGTTCTATGATCTGACTAACCGTATCGGCTGCTGCCGCCTCAAACTCGCGGATTAAATTCGTCTTGAAATAATTGTCGAGAAGAAAAGCGCGATCGCAAGACAAAACGCGATTCAAAAATTTGGGATCGAGCTTATGAACGTTAAACTTGCCGAGCAGCGTTATATTCTCGTCGAACACTTCAAAAATGGTGGAATAAACGAGCTCAAACAACGCCCGATCGTGTTTCCCGGGTTTTACCGCATTTCCGACATGCGGGGCATGATGAACCATGGAGCCAAGCAGATCCTCACAAAACGTTTGGTATTGCTGCGTGAACATAAGGGCGGCATGCCAAACCTCATCGACGGAGGAACTGTACATCCCTACCTTCTTCAACAAAATGTTCATACCAAGAAAACGTTTAAATTCAAACAGCAGCCACGAGTACGTTTTCTCGGACATCCCCGGATGCTCTGCGAACAGCCGGTCTTTCACATTTTCCCAGTAACTCTCGTGCTTGCGGAATACTTGTTCAAAACGGACCTCTATTTGCCGCAGAGATTCGGCTTCGCGAAACTTCAAGCCTTCAGGTGCGAAGGTCGAAAACGATTTGCCTGAACGGGTCCGAAACGACTTTGCGGGTACCGGCGATATTCCAAATAACCTTTTTAGCAATTTCATTGAAAAAATCTCCTTATTTCGGTTGTATCAGAGAAACCGCCAACTTTCGCTTATTATTGCTAAATGGGGCATAAGACGGGACCGCAGAAATCAGTCCTGTTTCATTGAAAGACTTTGCGTTGAAGTGTCGGCCTATGTATGACAACCGCCACTGCCAAGTCTTTCTTTATTATGATCCAGTACCGGGTCCCTTTAGGATAACGCTTAAAAAAGTTGGGCAACCATTGTGGTCATTCGGTTGTTACTTCTTCTTTTTCGATTTAGCTTTTTCCATGTTGCTTGCAACTCTGTATTTAACGATTCGGCTTATAATTTCATATGGCAGCGGCTTACCGGTGGGGAATTGTATTGTCCCTTTCGATTTGTGATATTCCTTTAACTCCTCTTTGAATTCTTCGATTCCGCTCGGAGTCGGATTTTTGAAAGCCGCAAAATGCACTAAATTTCCATGGAGCTCGAATGTAGGCATCTGGTAGCTGATCTTCTCCTTTGCACCCGGCGCCGACTCTTTGATGACTTGCCTTAACGTTTGAAGAATATCCTGAATCTCCGGAGAAAACGTTGCAATATATTCGTCAATCGACCCATAAGTGATTTTGTTGTCTTTCATGGGAACGATTCTCCTTTCATGGGACAGGCTTTCATTCCCATTATAGCAGGTTGATCGGGCTGTTCCCTCAACCATTACGCTCCAAACCGCTGGCGATACCCGCATCTTCTGCATAATTCCTCAACAGCCTCCCTGCGGGAAAATCCTTCGACGATATTATTCGCCCGCTCGCCATTCACAATGTCAGAAAACGATGTCTGATTAATATTGCCCAGATTGATTACCCCTTCCCCATCTAGACAGCATGGTACGACAGTCCCGTTCTCGAGAATTGCCGCCTGGCTGCGAAGTGCATGGCAAAAGCCTTTGCCTTCATCCTCGGGCGCTGTCAAACTAGGCCACTGGAATTCAACATCTTGGTTCAAATAGACGCGGCTTGCGATTCTCACTCCGCTGCCCGGCACTACCTTTTCTTCGATCTTGTAATCAAGGCCAAATTCTTTTTCCACGATTTCGAGAGTCTGGCGATTTCTGCTTTTTTGAAGGTTTGTTGTGTTGTTCTGCGTCAAATTCCATAGTCGAAATGAAAAAATGATATTATGCTCTTCCGCTTCACGGACGAACGAGAGGATTTCCCGTAAATATCCTTCGCGGTCGGTTGATCCCTCATGCCCGTCAAAGCTGTGGAGTGAAAAGTTCATCTGTCTGAGGGCCGGCTTCCCCAGCAATTTATGCCGATTTTTCGCGATCAGTGTTCCATTCGTTGTAATATTGACCTTAAAGCCTTTCTCGTGGCTGATATCCAGCAGCTCATCGATCTTGGGGTGAAGAAGCGGCTCCCCCTTGACGTGCAAATAAATATAATTGGTGAACGGTTTGATCTCATCCAACCTTTTCGAGAAGTCGTCCATCTTAATAAAACTTGCCTTGCGCTCCGTTGGCGGGCAAAAGGAACAGGCGAGATTGCAAATACTCGTAATTTCGATATAAACCTTTTTAAATGTTCTCAACATTTTTCCCCGTTCCAGATGTCTGTGATTGTATGATGTTCACTAAATCTTCTCCCATATAGTAACATAGGAGGCCTGTTACAGGTAACGGTATATTATAGACAAAGATAAGCTGCGAGAAGGAAACTTAATAATTCCATCGAATATTAATTGTAAATTTTTATATAGAAAGGGATTTGGATATGAATATTATCAGAGAGATGACGATTAACGATTACGAACAAATGATTGAATTGTGGAACGGCATTGAGGGGTTAGCGTTAAGTGATGCTGATTCCAAGGAAAACATTGATATGTATTTAAACAGAAACAAAGGATTAAGTTACGTATGTGAACATGACAGTAAAATTGTCGGGACGATATTGTGCGGGCATGATGGAAGACGAGGTTTCATTTACCATTTGGCTGTACATCCGGACTACAGAAAACAAAAAATTGGCAACAAACTCGTGCAAATAAGTTTAGAAAAATTAAACAGAGAAGGAATTGATAAGTGTCACATATTTGTGATTGAAGATAATAGGGTTGGAAATGGCTTTTGGACTTCGATTGGTTGGGAGAAAAGAAGCGGTTTTTTTGTGTATTCAAAAAACACCTAACACATCCATTTTATCCGATCCGTTAGCTGGTAAATACAAAGGAAGGGGCTAAAACTCATCCCCTTCCTTTCTCTCTTGCCTGTGCAAGTATCGATCCGGAGCGGTTTTATTTTACGAACGAAATGATCTTACCTACCTAATTACCTCATTAACAGTGAAAATGTTACCTCCAACAACTCGATAAACTTCTTCATAGCGCTTGTCATAAACATGTCCCTGCGATAAATGAAACAAACTTTTACTTTCCGGTATTTTTCCGGAATTGGGTAACAATGAAGAGCGCCTTCCTCCACCAGTTTTTTGACCGACGATTTTGGCTGCACAGAGACTCCCAAACCACACGATACGCCTTTAATGATGGCATCCAGACTTCCAAATTCCATGATATTGGTCGAAGTCACATTTTCCTCTTTTAGCCACTGCACCATTCTTTCCCGGTGAATGCAACGAGGCCCGAAAAACAGAAACGGCTTGTTCAACAGTTGACGAGGTTCGGCCTCAACAGGCTCGGAAATCAAGACCAACTCCTCTTCGAGAACTAGTATTTGCTGCAAATCGGGATGATTCACCGGATCGTTTATAAAAGCCGCGTCTAAATGGTAATTCAATACCTTGTTCATCAGATCGTTGGAATAACCCGAAATCAGCGAAAGCTTTACATCCGGATAACTTTTGAGATAAGGCTTAAGCAGATCGGGCAGATGGGCCGCTGCCGTCGAATCTGTCGCACCAAGCGTGAGCGGTCCATTGGGATGCTCTGAATATCGGGTTGATATGAAGGCCTCATCCAACTGGCTGAGAATCCGGTCGGCATAGACTGCCAGATTTTTTCCCGCAGAAGTTAAACTTATTCCCCGATTCAAGCGGTAAAAGAGCGGTATCTGCAGTTTTTCTTCAAGCTGCCTGATACGGGCTGTCACATTGGATTGCACATATCCTAGTTGAGCAGCCGCCTTCGTAATGCTCCCTTCCCGGACGACCGCCTGAAAAATTTTCAAATCTCCGCTTTCCAATCTCACCTGCTCCTTTCAAATTGATATCATTTTTTCTAATGCGAAGCATCTTTTTTGTTCATTTTACATGATGCCTCTCGTTCTGTAAAATTCAGGTTAAAGTCAATCGATGCGAGGGAAAATCAATGAAAAATTCAATGTTTGCCGTACTGATCCTGTTTAATACACTGGTTGCCGGTTTGAACTTTCCCATTGGAAAAATGGGCCTTGAATTTGCGTCTCCGTTGCTGTTATTGGGTCTTAGATTCATCGCCGCCGGACTGCTGATGCTGCCTTTTGTCGTAAAGAGACCCCATCCGCACGAACCGGTTCGCTGGCTGCAAATCGGCATGATCGGGCTATTTCAGTCGGCGCTTGTTTTGGGTTTCATTTACTTGAGCATGAAAACGATCCCGTCAAGCACCTCTTCCATTCTTAGCTCAACAAATCCGATTTGGTTTATCATCTTCAGTACCCTGTTTCTCGGGATTCATTACAGGACGGTTCAATGGACGGGTGCGGTCCTCGGGTTCATTGGGGTTGTGGTGACGACGCAAGGATTTTCTTTTCAGTTTCACATTGGTGCCTTGTTGGCGCTGTTTGCAGGTATGACATGGGCAATGGCCACTCTCCTGACCAGCCGCTGGGGAAAGCATTTCGATACTTTGGTGATGACGACCTACCAAATGCTCATCGGAGGTGCGATCCTTCTGATCGCAAGCGTCTTTTTTGAACAACCATGGTTCGCACTTGACAAAACTCAATTGGCGAAAGAATTATTCGTTCTTGCATGGCTTGTGCTGATGAGCTCGATCGGCCAATTTGTCTCCTGGTTTTATATACTGAAAATAAGCGACCCCGGAAAAGCCAGCGCCTTCTTGTTCTTAGTTCCATTGTTTGGAGTGCTGTCAGGATGGTTGATATTGGGGGAAGAACTCCATTGGTATGTGTGGGCGGGTGCAGCGAGCATCGGGTTCGGCATTTATTTGATCAATAAGCCCCGGCAGACTCCCGTCTCTTCTATTTCTGCCGATTTAACTGTCCTTCCGCACCAACAGTGAGCAGCACTCCACATGAGTAGACGGAGTATGCATTATGAAGGGAAATACGATAACTCCCCACAAAGCCTACGCCGCAAATCAAAACGGCTGCCCTCTTCATGGCAGCCGTTTCTCTTTCCAGTCGGAGACCCGCTGCGTCCGGCGTAATCAAGTTAGTTTCCGAAATCGACTATTCGGTTCGGTATAACTGACCGCATGCCGCATTAATGTCCGATCCGAATTGAGTTCGGACCGTAACGTTCACACCATTTATCTTCAACGTCCGAACGAACGTTTTGACCCTATCGGGGTCAGACGGCAAGTAGCTTTGAGGCGTCACTTCTGTCGAATTGTAGGGAATTAGGTTCACGTGGTAGAGATGTTCCCAAGATCCCCTTCCCCTCAACAGAGCGGCAACCGCTTTCGCATGCTCCGTCGAGTCGTTGAACCCTCGAAGAAGAATATACGCGATATACACCTTTCTCCCCGTATGCCGGATATGGCAATCCAATGCATTCAGCACGTCGCGGAGCGGAAACTTCTTATTGATCGGCATCAGTTCGCTCCGTTGATCATCGAATGGCGAATGCAGCGAGAAGGTTAGATTAATCTGCGGAAACTCCCGCGTCAACCTATCGATTCCCGGCAACAGGCCGATGGTGGAAATCGTAATTCTTCGATGTCCTAAACCGAAGAGATGAGGGTTGGTCAAAATCGCCAGCGCATCGAAAAGGTGCGGGTTGGCGAGCGCCTCCCCCATGCCCATGAAGGACACGCTGTCCAAGGCGTGGCCGTTCATGTGAAAGTGAAGCAATTGGTCGGTAATTTCGTCGGCGGTCAGATTTCGTTTCAAGCCGATGGTACCAGTGGCGCAAAAGCGGCACCCGAACCCGCAGCCGCACTGAGTGGAAATACAATACGATTTCCACCCCCGTTCATAGGTAAGTCGTACGGCCTCTACGCGTTCGCCACCCCCGATGGCAAACAGCACCTTGCTGACCTGCTGCGATGTGAGTTCCTTTACTGGAATAACACTGGAGACGTGCGGACCCAGCGTCCGGGCCAACTCTTCCCGCAAAAATTTAGGCAGTATGGTGATCCGTTCGTATTCAGCAATTTTTTGTTTAAAAATAGCGTCCATAATTTGCTCATACCGGTACGCAGGCTGCTTGAAGTCGGACAAGATCTGCCCAATCGTTTCATATTTCGAGGTTGGTTTCATGTGTTCTCCTTACCGCCGGAGAAAATGCAAAAAAGCAACCGTCATCCGGCGCTTTAATGCGTCATTAACCAACTACGCAGGAAAAAACACGATGCGCTTGCGGACGTAATCGCTACGTGCATCTGTCGATAGATTGGTAAACCTCCGGCAACAGATTCGTTTTTTTGTGAACCGCTTCACCTAACAGGAACCGGTTCACATAATCATCTACAACCTCAATGTCCATCGCTTTCATCCTCCTAGAGTGGGTTAAACTTTCAGTTCCACAATTTTTGTTGCGATATGTTTGCAAAACTCGCTGTCGTGCTCTACAAAAAGGATAGTCGGCGAATGCTCCAGCAGCAGCTCTTCGATTTGCATCCTGGAAATGACGTCGACAAAATTGAGCGGTTCGTCCCAAACATGCAAATGAGCGCGTTCGCAGAGGCTTTTCGCGATCAGAACCTTCTTCTTCTGACCGCCGCTAAAAGAAGCGATGTCCTTTTCGAATTGCAAGCGCGAAAAATCGAGTTTTCTCAAAATCGCTTTGAACAAGCTTTCGTCAATCCCGCTGGATCTGGCGAATTCCGTCAAATTGCCCCGCAACTGCGAGGTGTCTTGTGAAACGTAGGAAATTTTCATCTGGCTCCCTCTTCGAAACGTGCCGGAATAAGGAATTTCCTCGCCGCAAATCAATTTGAGCAAGCTGGATTTGCCTGAGCCGTTCGGACCGGAGAGTACGATGCGGTCCCCTTGCTCGACAGTAAAGCTGATGTCGCGGCAAACGTTTTTCTCGCCATAATGAATCGAAACGCGGTCAAGCTCGAGCAATTGGTGTTTATGATAAGTCATCTGCGATATTTTCAGGCTTTCCGAGCTGTCGACGTTTTTTAGAAGCTGGGATCTTTCCTCGATCGCGGATTGCTGTCTTTGCTCGATCGACTTGGACCGCTTCATCATTTTGGCGGCCTTGTGACCGATGTACCCTTTGTCGACCTTTGAGCCGGAGTTACGGGTGCCGTTTTTCGTTTTTTCCACTTCGTTCGACCAGTTGCTCGTTCGCTTGGCCGCTTCGGACAGCCGCTTAATGTCCTTCCTCAGCTTATCGTTCTCGGCCAGTTCGAAATTGTCCTGTCGCTGTTTATTCTCCCACCAGTCTGAAAAATTTCCTTTCTGGATTTCGATATTGGTCTTGTTGATCGAAAGAACGTGGTCCACGCAGTTGTCGAGAAACGCCCGGTCGTGCGACACCAAGATAAACCCGCTCTTGTCGTTCAAATAATCGCTGACCAGCTTCCGGGCATGCAGGTCCAGATGGTTGGTCGGCTCGTCAATGAGCAAAAATCGGTCTTCCTTCAAAAACAGGGCCGCCAGCAGCACCTTCGTTTGTTCTCCGCTCGACAATGATTCGAACGGTCGGTACAACACATCTTCTGACAACTTCAGCAGCGAAAACTCGCGCATGAGTTGCCAGTGCTCATAGTCCGGATAGATGTCGGCGACCACATCGAATGTATGGTTCTCCTTGTGCTTGACGTGGAACGGGAAATACTCGAAACTGACGTTAGAGGAAATCGTTCCGCTGTATTCATACCTGCCGAGCAGCAGATTGAGAAACGTAGTCTTGCCCCGGCCGTTCCTCCCCGTAAAGCCCAATTTCCAGTTGGTATCGATTTGTAAACTTACATGTTCAAAAATGTTGTCGTAACTGCCGTCATAGGCAAACGTCAGGTTCGTTACCTTGATCAATGACATGTGTCGGCAACCTCCTTTGTCAAAATAAAAAAGAGCTACAAGAAAGTTACCTTTCTTGTAGCTCAAAAAATACGGCACATCCAACCCGGTGCAGGGTATGAAAAGGATATATTTTTTGAGTGAAAAGAATAAGGTAACTTTCTTGCCAATAAAGAATAAAACAAATGCTGCTTTATTCTTTAAAAAAGTGGCAAGAAATATTACATTATCCTCTTCAACTCCAATCGTTAAGTGTCAGCACGATCTTAACATACCCGCTTCTACATTGCAACCGGTAATGGTGGACTCCCACGACTACATAAACGGAGAAGCGGGAACATCGTTTGGCGCATGATTATCTATCCGCATGCAGCGACTTTGCGAGTTACTTCACCCGTCGCCTGAACACGTACGGATCTAATACCTCCTCTAGCGAACACTGACGCTATTCCATGCGGCTTCGATAAGACGTTTGATTTCTTCGTCCGATAGCGTAAACTTGCCATGCAGATTTCCTTTTATTACGTATACGAAAGAGCCGTAATGCATTTGAGCCATGAGCGACGGATCCATTTCAATGAACAACTTCTCCTGAATCGCCTGCGCATACAGCTTTTCCAAAGGGCCGCACCATCCGCCATCATACGCCTCTTTTTTAACGTCGTCGTGAATGTACGGCGAGAAAGAATATTGTTCAATAAACCGAAATCCTTGCGGATATTGAAGGGACAATCGAATCAAATTCTCCCAAGCGCGCTCTATGCGGACTCGTATAGGTTCGTCGGTGTAAAAGCCGTAAAGCACTTTTTCTCCATTAAACTCGACGATCGCTTTGTATAGTTCATTAATAATCGATTCTTTGCTATCGAAATAGTGATAGATGTTTCCTGTTGAAACACCTGCTTCTTTGGCAATCAATGACATGGAAGTCGCCTGAAGCTCCTTCTCGATAATGAGGGACAATGTAGTCTCCAGAACCGCCTTCTGGACTTTATGATATTTATCGAACACCGTTGATTTCCTCCAATAAAAATGATACTTCGTCCCATAAAACGAATGTTCATTCATGATTTTAGGCATTGATTTTGGATTTGTCAACTAAAGAGGGCCCGATCGTTAGTGCGGTAATAAGATCCGTTCCAGACGCCCGAACTGCGTTACATATAATTCTTTGCGATTGTCTCCAAATATTCTTCGATCGGCACGGAGTTTCTAAGAGCCATTAGATCGTTGCCTGCTGCTCCGATGACGGTACGGAATTTCTTGCTTTCTCCCGTTGCCAAAGCGCTAATAGCATCAACGATTATCTGAGGATCATCCAAGAGTCCGCTGGTTTGAGAGGTATTCATTAAATTTTGCACTTTTGTCATCAGATCATCGTAATCTTTAATGTTTTCATCTCTGTTCCAAGTAATACTTTCCCTAAAATTATTTCCTGAAGAGCCGCCCTGCTCGATCAATCTAAGCTCGATATTCAACGGTTTCAGTTCATAATAAAGTCCTTCCGTCAACCCTTCCAAAGCGAATTTAGACATGTTGTAAAGCGATCCGAGCGGCACCGCTGTCGTGATCCCCATGAAGGAGCTCACATTGATAAACATGCCTCCGCCATTGGCTCTATAATGCGGTAAAAATTTTCGAATGACATTGATCGGCCCCCGAGTATTAACGGCGAACTGCCAATCGATCGCTTCCTCCTTGGCTAATTCCAACGCACCGTAAGTGCCCATACCTGCATTATTGACGACGACGTCAATCTTCCCGAAAGCGGCTATGGCTTGATCCACGGCAGTTTGAACCTGCTCCACTTTTGTGACGTCCAGTTTGAAAATGTTAATATTGTCATAAGCCGTAAGTTCCGTTTCTTTCTCGGGCGTACGCATGGTGGCCGCTACGTTCCAGCCCATTTGAGCAAAACGTATCGCCGTTAGTTTTCCCAATCCTGAACTTGTTCCCGTAATAAAGACTGATTTACTCATGCTAAAACCTCCAGTTTTAAATTGAACGTTCAATCTAATTTTTTAGAAAAAAATAAAGATCGAACGTTCATTCTAATTATATTTGATGTGCAATTTATCTGTCAAATGGAACTTCAAACCGGGCAAAAATGCGACATTTTCATGCATTTCTGCCCAAGAGCGTTGAACTCATTTTCGAACCATCAATATGACCGACTCCACATGTGAGGTATGCGGGAACATATCAACCGGCTGCACCCATTCGAGACGGTAGCCGCTGCCGAGCAGCACCTGGCAATCTTTGGCCAGGGTGGCCGGGTTGCACGATACGTAAACGAGCCGTGCCGGCAGGGCTTGCGTGAGAGCGTTCAGCAGCGGGCGGTCGCAACCCGTGCGCGGCGGGTCGACGACGACGACGTCTGGTCGGATGCCGCGCGAAACCCACTCGGGCAGCAGTTGCTCAGCACGGCCCTCAAAAAAGCGGGCGTTCTCGACCCCGCTCGAGCGCGCATTGTCACGAGCATCCTGCACCGCCTCGGGGATAATCTCGATGCCCCGCACCTCCCGGGCATGCGGAGCAAGCCACAAGCCAATTGTGCCTGTGCCGCAGTAAGCGTCGACGACCAGTTCCGAGCCGTTAAGCGAGGCGGCTTCCCGTACGGCGTTATACAGTTTCACGGTCTGCTCCGGATTGAGCTGGAAGAACGCGCGCGGGGATAATGAGAAGCGGACATCGCCAAGCGTTTCCTCCAGCCGGTCCTCTCCCCAGAGCACAACAGTCTTCTCACCGAAAATAAGCGGCGATTTGCCCTTATGGATATTTTGGGCGATTGTGGTGACCATAGGCAATGCTTCACGGATTCGCTGCACTAACCGCCTGGAATCCGGCAGTCGGTCGTTAGCGGTGATAAGTGTCAGCTGTACATTTCCCGAAGCTTGACCGACCCGGGCGACGACGGTACGGACAACCCCTTCGCAAGTACGCTCCTCGTAGACAGGGATCCGCAGCTCCGCTAAAATCGCCTTCACCTGATCGATTACGCGATTAACAACAGGGTGCTGAACGGCACAACCGCTTATATCAAGCAAGCGATGCGATCCTGTCGCATAAAGTCCCGTTATGATCTCCTCACCTTTACGCCCGACTTGCAGCTGAGCTTTGTTGCGGTATCCCCATGGGTCGCTCATCCCAAAAATCGGGCGCAGCGGCAGCTCTTGAAGACCGGCGTAGCGCTGAAACGATTCACGTACGATCTCCTCCTTCGCCTTCAGCTGCGCCGAATATGTCATATGCTGCAGCTGGCAGCCTCCGCACGATTCATAGACGGGACAGGGCGGCTTCTGGCGGTCGCGCGACCGCTTCTCCAGCTCGATAATTTCCGCGCTCAGGTAACTCGGCTCCACCTTTGTTATTTTTGCTTTAACGACTTCACCGGTCAGCGCTCCACCGATAAATACGGCCTTGCGCCTGTAGTAGCCGACTCCTTCACCGTTTATACCAATCCGTTTGATCGTTATAATAATCCGGTCTCCCACTCGAACTTCCTCGGCTGAGGTTGCTGTTCCCGGTTGACCGGCTGGCTTCCGGGTCGTATTCTTCGGCTTATTGGCCTCGTGCGGTTTGTTCCCTTTGTGGGATTGAGCCGCCTTGTTCCCTGCCGAATTGACTGCTCCCGCTGCATTGTAACGCTTGTCCGGTCCGCTATTAGGCTTACGTTCCCGTTGCTGCGGCTTATTCACATCCTGCGCCATGTTTTGCTCGCTCCGTTTCCACTATAATTACTTCCACTATACCATAGTAGAATAGTTATCCCAATCGATAAGGATGACGATAAAAAACGAGGCAGCGCCGCAATGGCCTGCCCCGTTTATATTAAGCTTATGATTCCCATTCATTCATTAAGTGCTCTTCCGGGAAACAGCTTCGCTACAGTTTAGTCGGAATCCTCCGAATCATTTTCGGACTCTGCCGGCTGCTGTGCAGGAGCTGCCTGGGCATATGAATCGATAAATACACCGGGTTTTACTTCAGGAGGCTCAGGCCGGCTACGGCCATACAGCCGCATATAAATCTCCTCGATCTCTTCGCCGATCAGATCGCCCCGCTTCAGCAGCTCTTCCGCAATCGTATGAACGAAATCCGTATGTTCCAGTACAAGCGTCTTCACCTGAAGCATCTGGTCCTTCAGCAGCTCGTTGATCTTTGGCCGGAGCGCCTTGAGCGCATCGGGCCGCGAGCCTAACGCGAGCCAGCTGAACAGCTCATCGCCCATGCCGACCATACCAAGGTAGGCTCCGGCCAACTCAGTAGCCTGCTGCAGATCGGAGGTAACACCATTTAATTTTTTCCCGAGAAACTCTTCTTCCACCGCCCGGGCCGCCAGACAAACTTGGATCTCCGCCAAGATCTCGCTGTCGCTCCGGTTATACCGCTCATGCGTCGGTTTTGTTGCAGCTAGGCCGAGAGCTCCGCCGCGCCGGATGATCGTCACTTTCCAAACCCGGTCGTGAGGTTTCAACAGATACTGGACTACTGCATGGCCGGCTTCGTGGTAAGCGACATTGCGCTTCTCATCATCCTTCATGGAGCGGAGCGGCTGTTGGACACCCCACTCGTAAGTTTCCATAGCGGCCCGGAAGTCCTCGTAACTGGTTGCCTGAACGCCCCGCTGGTGGGCGATGACGACCGATTCGTTGACGATGTGCTTAATCTGTGCCGGACTGTAACCGATCGTGTCGAGCGCCGCACGCTCAGCAGTTAATGAAGAGTCACGCCGTACCTTCTGCAGGTAGTAGTCAAAGACATCTACCCGTCCGTCATAGTCTGGCCGATCGACCCAGAGCTGCCGATCGAAGCGTCCTGGACGAAGCAGCGCGGGGTCGAGCACGTCGGGCAGGTTGGTCGCTCCGACGGTAAGCACCGCCGGCCGTTCCGCTTTCTTGCGTCTCAGCCCGAGTGAACGAAGCAGCTTGACAAACCGGGAGTTGTCGATGTTCGGCGGGTCCATCTGCAGAAGCAGTTCGTTAAGCAGGCCCGCACCGCCCATGCCGAACATCCCTCCTCCGCCTTGACCGCCGCCGCTCATTCGGCTCATGCCGATCGCGTCGATCTCGTCGATAAAGATAATACAGGCTCCGTACACTTTCGCCAGCTTCCGGGCCTTCTTGTAAAGGCTCATCACCTTTAGGTTGCCGACGCCGAAGAACATGTTTTGAAAGCTTGGGGCCGAAGCGTAAGCAAAAGGCACCTGTGCTTCGTTTGCGATAACTTGGGCCAGATAGGACTTGCCGGTCCCGGGAGGCCCGCAGAGCAGCAACCCCCGGATCGCCTCGCCGCCCATCTCCTTGAACTCTTTGACACTCTTGAGCAGGGTGACAATCCGTTTAGCATTCTCAACGATTTCGGGGTTGCCCCTGTAATCGCTCCATGTAGCGCCGGTCTCCCCGGGCAAAATCCAGTATGTGCGTCCCCTAGCCAGAAACCAGAATAGGGCTGCGAATTGAATGATGATGAAAACTACGGCGAAGAGCAGCTGCATCAACAGGCTGACAATGCTCAACGCGATTCCCCAAGCTGTGGGCCCTCCTGCCCACAACAGCACGCCGATGATGACGAGGGCTGCTAGCCAGAGGAGGAATTTACGCCACTTTATCCATCGATATCTCCTCATGGCTTCACTTCCTTTTCGAACGGTTTGGATTATTCTATGAGTCGGTAACGTTAGAAATGCCTCGTATCCAAGCCGTCAAGCCGTAATGTATACGAGCAGGCCATGGCAGTCCTTTGTGATGAACCGTTGGGACATTGGAAAACATGCGTTTCTTAAGTATTATGAAACCATCTTGGAAGTTGATCAAGCCGTCTCCGGACTTGATATCCTTGCACAGTATCTGCATGTTTTATTGCATTGCAATGCGGACTTCTGTATTGCTTGCGATGTGCATGAACTGATTCTTGGACGGTATGTAGTCTCCTGGTCAAAAGAACTAATGGAAGGCGGATTCGGTCATCTGAACACCTCCTAAAGTTAGTTTCTTACATTATACCACGAAAAAGACAATTTCTCCTTCATTTAAGACTTAAGACGCACCGACCGGTTCGAAACCCCGCAACTGCTGTTTTATTGCGGAGATACTTCAAAGCCGACGATATGATCATTTAGTTAACCTGTACGGCGATTTATGAATCTGTGAAATCGGATTGCCGAATTGAGCAATGCGAAAAAACCGCCGGAGCGGCGGTTTTTTACACACTGGTAAAAACAAAGGGAATGCAACGTTGCCCTCAATAGATTTATACTACTATTCTGACAATTCTAGAGGCAAGAATTACATGATTCCCGAATATCCCAGCCGATTTTTAAGAAACGGGTTGGGAATCGCAGCTTGTTTGATGGTGTTCTCTGATTTTGAATTAGAGCTTAATTGTTCGGAAAGCTCCTTAAACCACGATTCATCTCGTGTTGACAACGCAAGGTCGATAAAATTTTGCAGGGCCCCCGCATCATCCAATGAACTTTCAGGAAGCAGTTTCAGCCACTGTTCACGCACGGCGACCTCTTTGCCGACTGCTTCTTCGTTATCGGAGCTAACGACATACACCTTTACGATTCCATGCATGTCAGCTTCCGCTTCAACAAATCCGTGAAATAACTCGCCATTGTTCGTTTTGCCTTTCACCCAATCGCTAATTTGAACTGTCATTGTTTATTCACCGCCTGCTCCAAAGTTTTTAACTGTAATCAATGTGGTTACATTTAGGTTTAAAAAATTGACGATCCGCCCGTACCCCCTGCTCATCGTCTTCTAATTTAAACTTGTTACTGTAATAATATTAGATACAGTTAAAAATGTCAAGCTTTGCTTCAATCTTCCCCCACATGAAACGCTCTTTCATCAAAATACAAAATACGCCAAGCCGTCAACCAACATAGGCTTAGCGTATTTTCACCGTTCACAGCCAATCGATTCAAATAAATATAGCGACTTGAGTTATAACAATTTAATGTTGTCCCTCTGTGTAAATTTGGAAGGTAACACCGTACTTATCCGTAACAATGCCGTATGATGGGCTAAAATGAGTTTCTTGCAGAGGCAAACCCACTTGGCCGTCCTGCTGCAACACTTCAAAAATTTGTTTTGATTTTTCCTTGTCGTCCGTTGAAATACAAATGGTGACCTGATTTCCCGATTGGTGAGGTTGTCCCGGGAATGCATCGGAAAACATAAGCTCCGACTCGCCAACTTTTAACGTTGCGTGTGCCACAAGATCCTTAGCTTCTGCCGGTAAAGGAAAGTCGGGGTTTTCCGGCATCTCTCCGAAAGTTTGGCTAAAAAGTAGTGTGGCATCCAATGCTTTTTCGTAAAAATCAATCGCTTCCTTAGCATTTCCGTTCAATACTAAATAAGGAATTAAACGCAGCGTCATCTTCACACAGCTCCTCGGTCCTATTATTTTCCTTACAACCACAACTTGATTATAATATATAGAACATATGTTTGCAAATTTTAATTTTTTATTAACGTTTAAACGAACGTGGAGGATTGGCCATTCGTACAGCGTGGAGCAAATGAACCTTCTCTACACATACTTGACGAGTATTGCATTGCTGATTTGTCGGCCGGGAGCCGTTATATATTTGCCGTCATAGTAGAGTCCGCTGGACGCGCCGCCGTCAAGATTCATGGCCTGAAAGGCGCCCGCTTGTTTCATAATGGAAGCCAGCTGTGGGATCGTAGCACCACTTGAGGTCAAAAGGATCAGCTTATGGTCACGGGTAATCCCGAGAGCGCTTCTGGCACCGCCGCCCGTCAAAATTTTGGGATCTCTAAACCCTTCTTGTTTCACATTCAGGTCAACTTTACCGTCGAGCAGGAGCCTCGGCCCTGCCTGCAGCGCCCCGTCAATCGTCCCCTTCCGGAAGCGGCCGGGGAAGTCGGCACCGGCAATAAGCTCAGCAAAGTTGTTCCTGTCATATAAGAAAATGGTTCGAAGATCACCGGAGCTTTTATGAAGCATCTTTCCGCTGTTTACAAGATATCCGTACGGATTTTTGTTTTCGGACGTTGTATAGGCATCGAAGAAGGTTCCGTTAATCGCCAGAATGGCTCCATTACGGCTCGCAATGCTTTTCAGCTCTTCTACTTTTCCGATTTCATTGCCAGCCAACGCAATGTCAAGATCAATGCGGGGATCTAACAACGAAACGGTTACCATATGGACCGGAACCGTTTTATTGCCTACTTTAAAGGTCCGCTGTTCAGCAATGATCGGATTCGCATCTTCCTGAATGGATCCTCGTTTGATAACCGGAAGCTGCATGGATTGACCATTCCACGTCATGAGCACGGCTGATATGTTCGCCTTCCATTCGAGCTGGATCCCGAGAGCAAAACTCACAAATTTCAAAGGCACATACGTAATCCCATCCTTCGTAAAAGGCGGACTTTCGAGCATGACAGCGGCACCGTTTATACTTGCTTTCATTTCACCGACAACAATTGTTACATTTTTATCGGCATTTACAATGTCGATCCGCTTCTCCTCTTCATTCCATGTTACTTTTGCGCCGGCATAGTCGCTTAGTAACCGAATCGGCACGAACGTTCGATTCGTTTGAGGATCGGTATAACCTAATTGTTTTTCCTTTGCGAAGCAAAGGCCCGCCCCCGTCAAGGAAAGTAAGACAGCAAGCAGATAGACAATGATCTTTTTCATGTAAATAAGACTCCTTTGCTCACATTCATCATTTCCTATGTAGTATCGGCTCGTTTAGTTGTTATTCGTATATTTTTCTCATCAAAAATTTTAATTTTTTCCTGCTGCAGGCATCATTAATGCGACAATCGCTTTGATCAAGCCGCACCGCGAATAGCGCACAGTGAAGAGAAAGATTTGTCTTGAAATGATGATGAGAAAACCACTCGTATGGCTTGCGAACCGAGTCATCGTTATTTGTGCATATTGAACCTCTTCCAAGCTCTAACGAATCGTAGCGCCACTATTCTATTCCTATCGACTCGGTTGGCTTGTTTTTTGATGAAATAATGATTGCAGGGTTCGTTATCGCTCTAGAGAGTCGAATGATTCCTGAAATAACGGTATTACGATTCTTTATAAAAAAAGCCTTCCCGGACTAAAAATCCGGAAAGGCTTGCTTACGGCTGTTTGCCGTTCATGCGTTCAGTTTGAGCTGTATCCCGTTACAATACTTTCGCGAGAAAATCTCGCGTACGGGGGTGTGACGGATTGCCGAACACCTGCTCAGGCGTGCCCTCCTCGACGATCAGGCCGTTATCCATGAAAATGATTCGATCCCCTACTTCGCGGGCAAAACCCATTTCATGCGTCACGATGATCATCGTCATTCCGCCTTCCGCAAGCTTCTTCATGACATCCAGCACTTCCCCGACCATCTCGGGATCAAGCGCCGATGTCGGCTCGTCAAACAGCATCACATGAGGCTGCATGGCCAAAGCGCGGGCGATCGCGATGCGCTGCTTCTGGCCGCCCGATAGCTGGTTCGGATAGACATCCCGTTTATCGGCCAAGCCTACCGTCTGGAGCAAATCAAGAGCGATCTTCTCGGCTTCCTTCGGCGACTTGCCTTTTACTTGAACCGGTGCAAGCGTTAAATTTTGCAGTACGGTCTTATGCGGAAAAAGATTAAAATGCTGGAACACCATTCCCATCTTCTCCCGGGTTGCGTTGATATTATGGCCGCGAGCCGTGATCGGTTCATTTTCAAATAAAATATCCCCGCCAGTAGGCTCCTCCAACAAATTGAGACAGCGCAGGAATGTGCTTTTCCCCGAACCGCTGGGGCCGATGACAACGACAACCTCGCCTTTGGCGATCGTAATGTCGAGCCCTTTCAGAATTTCATTCTTGCCGAACGATTTGCGCAGCTGTTTAACGGCGATCATGAACGGAGAGCCTCCTTTCCCAGACTCCAAGCAGCTTGGACAGAATGAATGTCAACATAAAATACATGGCCGCCGCGATCAAAAAAGGACTGAGTCCCTTGTACGTAATATTTTTGACGACCTGTGCCTGATACATAATATCGACCATGCCGATGACGGAAATGATCGACGATTCTTTGATAATGGTCACAAATTCGTTGCCGATGGCCGGCAGCACAGACTTGAATGCCTGCGGTAAAATGACAAGCCTCATCGCTTTGCCGCGGGTCATGCCTAGCGAGCGGGCGGCTTCCATCTGGCCGCGGTCGACACCTTGAATGCCGGCACGGAATATTTCCGCCAAATAAGCCGAGCTGTTCAAGGACAAGGTGATGATACCGGACTGCAGCGGCGAAAAATTAATATCGAGCGTTAACGCCAATCCGTAATGGATAATCATAAGCTGGACAAGCATCGGCGTTCCGCGAAGCAGCTCGACATATGCCGATCCGAGCCACTGTAAAACTTTAATTCCCGTCATTCGCAGCAAGCAAATCAGCAAGCCGATGACAAATCCGAACAATACCCCAAGCGCGGACAACAGCAGCGTGTAGCCGAGTCCAGCCGCATAGTAATTTCGATACTGCCAGAAGATGCTAAAAATGTTGTCAGAAGGAGGCACTCTATCCGCTGACAGAAGACTGGCTTCCGTAACCATCTTGTCAATGCTGCCGTCATTTTTCAATCGGCTTAACGTTTCATTTACTTTGCCGAGCAGCTCCGTATTGCCTTTACGGATTCCGATCGCCGCTTGAACGGGCGCTTCATCCGGAGTTGCCGCCGCAAGCGCCAGCGCCCCGTCCGACAAGTAACCTTTGGCGACGGTGTCTTCAATCACGACCGCGTTCACCCGTTGCGTCTGAAGCTGAAGCGCCAAATCTGAAATTTTGTCCAGAGAAGTGAGAACGGCATCCGGGATATTCTGTGCAATTTCTTCCTGGATGGATCCTTTTTGGACGCCGATCTTCTCCCCTTTCAAGCTGTCCATCGTCGGGTACTTGTCTGTATCCTCCGAACGGACCATGATGACCTGGTTGGATTGATAATAGCTGTCGGAGAAGTCGATACTCTTCTTCCGCTCCTCCGTTGGAGTCATACCTGATATGACAAGGTCCACTCTCCCGCTTTGCAGGGCGGGCAATAAGGCATCGAAGCTCATATCCTGAATGACAAGCTTTGCGTCCAGATCGTCTGCGATCTGCTTCGCGATTTCAATATCGAAACCGACAATTTTGTCCTCGCCGTCAATTGTCTTATGAAATTCATACGGCGCAAAGTCGGCGCTTGTTCCGAGTACTAACGTTTTCTGCGATTGGCTTTCCGCCCCGTAGGCGTTCAAGACCGGAAATCCCGCCACCGCCAGCAAAGCCAGTGACAGAAGAAAAGCCGTAATACGAAAGGCTTGTTTCAAAACTGTTTCTCTCCTTATTTCTTCATGTTCATATTTTGCATCGTGATTGCGAAAGTACATCGCATCAGCTGTGACAATCTGAACATTTTATTGCAGTTATCATTATAAGTCAAATAAAAAAAGATTGAAATTGGTATTTTTACAACTTCAAGTTTATTGCCAATCACGTTTATCCACGCAGCAAATAGGCGATAAATGTTCATATTGAAGGGAGGATGCTTATGACGAAAGCAACCGGCAGCTTTGCAGCGGGAACAGCAATATTGGCGGGCGGAGTTCTGTTTTTGCTGGCTACGGTGATGCATCCGCTTGTAACGGACCCATGGCTTGGCTTGAAAGTACTTCCGCATATCGCCCATTCGCCAGTCTACTGGCAATTCGATCATATTTTAATGCTTACAGCGATCCTGTTATTGTTCAGCGGGTTAGCGGCAGGAGCAAACGCTGTTGCAGACGAGGCTAAACCGGCCCGAATAACATTCGGTCTATTCATTGTCTCGATGACAATTTGGATCCTTATTCTCGTCATGGAACTGACGATAATCCCACATCTTGCTGAGAATTGGAGCGAAACGCAGTCACAAGAAACCGGCGTTATATTTACCGGACTGTTTGCATACGGCATCTTAGCAGGCGATATCGCGATGATGCTGGCCTGGATCGGTATCGCGCTGCTTGGAAACGCATTACTCAGGAGCAATGAAATGACCCGCACCCTCGCTTCAACCGGCATCCTTTTCGGCGCACTAGGCGCTCTTGGCATCGTTGCCATGCTGTTCGTATCGGATTGGAGCATCGTTATTTTGGCAGCAACATCAGGTCCCGTGTTCTTCTGGGTATTATATTTCGGTTGGCGCATGCTTCGTAAGGAAACTGAGCGTTGAGAGACATTCGAATATATCCCCGGATGTTTAACCGACCTTCGCTTTGTTTCGGGCGGCCGGGGAATTTTCCCAGCTTTCGATGTTTTCAAGTCCTTCGATGCTGTCCTTATAAAAGACCGGATCCTTCCCTGCTTTTTTCTGCGCTGCATAATCTTTCAATGCCAGAAATGCAATTTTGGACAGCAATGTGATCGCCACTAAGTTGACGACAACCATTAAGCCCATAAACAAGTCCGCCATATCCCATACAAGCTGAACTTTGGCCACCGAGCCGAACAATACGATTGCGAGCACGCTGATCCGGTAAATAAACAGCCACGTTTTATTGGTGTTGATAAATTCGATATTGGTTTCGCCGTAAAAATAATTGCCGATCAATGTGCTGAATGCAAACAAAAAAATCATGACCGCCAGGCAGGCCGATGCCCAGGAACCGATATGCTGGCTTAATGCAGCCTGCGTAAGTTCAATACCGCTAAGACCCGGCTGTTGATAGGTATTGGAAAGCAGGACGATAAAAGCGGTGCTTGTACAAATAATGAGTGTATCCGACAGTACGCCGAACGCTTGCACCAAACCTTGCTTTACCGGATGGGACGTGATCGCTGTCGCAGCGGCATTCGGAGCGCTCCCCATTCCCGCTTCGTTCGAGAACAGCCCGCGTTTGATTCCGTTCATCAATGCGGCGCCCAACGAGCCGCCGATGGCTTGTTCGATGCCAAAAGCGTTTTTCACGATTAAAGCAAGCACTTCCGGCATCCGGACGATGTTTGTCAAAACGATGTATAAAGCGACACCGATGTACATCACGGCCAGAACGATGACGATGTACTCCGACATTTTCGCAATCCGCTTCACTCCGCCGAATATGATTCCGGCTAACAGAATGGTGATCGCAATGCCGGCCGTTAAACGGTCCGTGCCGAAAGAATTTTCAAAGGCGACGGTAATCGTATTGGATTGCACCGCATTAAACACAAGCCCGAAAGAAAGTGTAATCAATACGGCGAACAGCGCGCCCAGCCAGCGCTTCTTCAGGCCTTGTTCCATATAATAAGCCGGACCGCCCCGGAACCCGCCTTTATCTTTTATTTTATAGATTTGGGCCAGTGTGCTTTCAACAAAACCGGATGCAGAGCTGATAATGGCAATAATCCACATCCAAAAGACCGCTCCGGGGCCACCCAATGAAATCGCAATTGCAACCCCGGTAATATTGCCGGTTCCGACGCGGGCCGCCATACTGATACAGAACGCTTGAAAAGGCGAAATCCCGTTACCCCCGCTCGTCCTTCCTTCTTTTAAAACACGAAACATCTCTCTTAACATTCGGATTTGCAGAAATCTGGACTTGAATGTAAAGAAAAGACCGATTCCGACGAGCAAAATAATGATGAGATACGACCATAAAAAATCATTGATTTGAAGAACAACATTTGATAACAGCTCTTGCATTACAGCACCTCTCCGATTAATGTTATTGCTTATCCCGCATCGACGCTTGAAGATTAGCCAATTTTCATAACATGGTGTTAAGATCTTAAATGGACACCTACTAAAATCTACAAAAACAGACTTCAAAAAATAAATCAGTGTCATCTTATGTGACGCATGCCTTCCGCAGCACTGTTTCATGAGATCCGCAAATGCTGTTGCTAGAGGCAAAGTTTGACGCTTTATTTCATTTCGAATATTGTTTTTAATCCTTGAAATTCCGTATAATAAAAATCCAATCTGAGATGCGAATCCTTAGTTGTGAAATCTTGACGCCACAGTGGAAGTTGGGAAGTGTACAATTGTTGAAAGCGAATACAGCTGCGTTAATTCTTATGCTGTTTGCCGTACCTGTTGCCGGAGAAATCAATTTCCATCCTTTTCAAGACCCATTCAGGTTCAGTCTGGCCACATCGGTATTTTTGTTTTTTTTATTATGGATTCAAAGGGTTCCCCCCTTATTATCCGGTCTTCTGGTCGGCATCGATGTGGTTGCGTTTCGCATCGGCTGGCAGTTCATTTACACGGGAGATGTTTCGTTTGCGGAGCTTTTTCAACTGCATTATCCAGCCTTTTTTTATTACCTGACTTACGCTGCTTTGTTTCAGTTCATGAAATTGAATCAGCTCCCGTACCGGCCGCTGCGGGTCGGAGTTCTCAGCATCGTCTCCGAATTTATCGCAAATGGGGTCGAGCTCTCTTTCCGCCAGTCCTTCAGTTTGAACACGCCGGAGCTCTATGCCATCGGTACGCTGCTATTAACCGCGGTCATCCGAACCTTTTTTGTTCTCGGTTTTTTTAATATCATTCAATTGCGCCAGTCGATCGTGAACGAAGAACTGCAGCGGAAAGAAAAAGAACGCATCCTTCTGCTCGTTTCAGATTTATACGAAGAGTCCGTACAGCTGCAAAAAACGCTGCGAGATTCGGAAGAAATAACGAGAGAATGCTATGATTTGTACCGCGGCCTGCAAAATGCCGGCTCATCCGACGAAATTGAACATTTTGCCCAGAAAGCGCTGCGAATTTCCGGACAAGTCCATGATATAAAAAAAGATAATCAGCGTATTTTGGCGGGACTATCGAAAATGATCGCCGAACAGAGCTCTGCGGACTATATGAATCCGAAAGATGTCGGGCATCTGATTGTCCGAACGAATGAAAAATATGCTGCCGTCTTGGGCAAACAGCTCCAGATTAATTTGCATGTGGAAGAGGCGCTGCCTCCCGTGCATGTATATACGATGCTGTCCTTGTTGAACAATTTGGTCGCCAATGCGGTAGAAGCGATCCGCTGCGACGGGACAATCAACATCTCTGTCCGCCGCTTGAACGAAATGATTGAATTTCGCGTCAGCGACAACGGACCCGGCATCCCCCTCAAGAAACGGAAGCTTATTTTCGCGCCGGGATATACTTCAAAGTATGATGATTCAGGACAACCTTCTACCGGAATGGGATTGTATTACATTCAGGAGGTCGTGAAAAGCCTTCAAGGGCAATTTGAATTACAGGATGACGGCGAAACCGGCGAAACGGTCTTTATGATCCAACTGCCTGTCGATAAGATTGTCGGGAAGGGATGAGAACAGATGCGGTTTTTTATTGTCGATGACGATCAAGGAGTCCGTTCCATGATCGCGGATATTATTGAAGAGGAAGGTCTCGGGAAAGTTGTCGGGGAAACGGATGACGGTTCTAATATAAACGGAGATCTGCTGGAGCTGAAAAAAGTCGATATTCTGCTGATCGATATGCTGATGCCGGTTCGGGACGGAATTCAGACCGTGCGGGCATTAGGATCGCGGTTTCAAGGAAAAATTATTATGATCTCCCAGATCGAATCGAAAAATATGATTGGCGAAGCCTACTCGCTCGGAATCGAGTATTATATTACGAAACCCGTCAACCGGCTTGAGATTTTGGCGGTCATTCGCAAGGTAGAAGAACGATTGAGGCTGCAAAAATCGATCTCCATTATTCAGCAGACGTTACAAGGAATTCAAATCGAGAAGCCGCAGGAGAGCCAGGAGCCGCCGGTTACGGAAAATAAAATCGTTACGTCCGGTCATTTTCTTTTGTCTGAGCTTGGGATGATCGGGGAAGCGGGCAGCAATGATTTCTTGGATATGCTGGCTTATCTGCACCAAAAAGAATCCGAATCGGTTGAATTTCCGGCGGCCTTCCCTTCCCTGAAGGAAATATTTATCAATATCGCCGCAAAAAAGCTGGGAAGCTCCGCAGCAGCCGCGGAACTGAACAAGGAGATCAAAGCGTCGGAGCAGCGGGTACGCAGGGCCATTTTTCAAACGATAACGCACGTTGCATCTCTAGGCCTTACCGATTATTCCCATCCAAAGTTTGAAAATTACGCTTCGAAATTTTTCGACTTCACCGAAATTCGCAAACGGATGCTGGAATTGCAAAACGATCTGGAGCCGTCGCAATCCCAGGTTCGGATCAATACGAAAAAATTTGTACAGGTGCTTTATTTGGAAGCGAAACGAGGATAAGACTTGCTCGAAACGATCATCCCTGTTTGCTTCGATTTACAACCAAATGACCGGAGACCCGCTCTCTTTCCCGCCCGAACTGGAAGTAATAAAACACCAGAATGGCGACATGCAGTGCAGCAAGGACGAAATAAATATTGCTGAATACAACACCGCCCGTGTAGAAGTATACCGGGTTCAAGCGGAAATCGGAACCGAGATCCACCATCCTGCTGTACAGGCCGGCAGCCATTGCGGACGAAATGAAATTCAGCAGCGAGAATATCCCCATGCCGACTCCTGTGTGTTCCTTCGGCAATGTCGTCGAAATCGATTTGGACATTGCAATGAGCATGGAGGATTGACCGACATTGCCGAAGATCAGAAATACAGCAATGATAAAGGGTGAAATGGCGGTAAAGGTTGAAAGCAGCCCAAAACTGGCGATTAACGATCCCGACGCCAAATAAAATACATAAACGTGCCCCCGCGAGTCGGCCATTGTGCCGGTTGTCTTCCCGAGTAAGGCCATCGCGATCGCTGCCGGAACCATGGCAAAGCCGATTCGTTCGGGCGGCAGTTCATGGACTTGGGCGAGAAGCTGCGGAGTAAGGAATACTAGCGAGAACCCGATTCCGCTTACGAGAAAAACGATCGATAAACCGAGCGTATACCTTCTGTTCCTGAAAAGCCGGGGCTCGATGAACGGTTCGTCCGCGGAGCGAGTGCGGGCGATGAATAACGCCAGTGTCAGCAAGCCGCAGGCCGCAAACGACCACGTTCCGTTTGTCACACTAAGCAGCAGCATGGCCACCGTTACAGCTAACAACCCTCCGCCAATCCAGTCCATTTTAACGGGCCGGCCTTGTTCGTCATCCAAATACTTTCGGTAAAAAGGCAGTGTAAGCAAAATAAGAAGCGGCAGAGCAAATAACCAGCGCCAATTTGTGACACTGACGACAAAAGCTGCGATAACGGGAGCAAGAGCATTGCCAAGAGCCATGCCTACCGTTGCGGTGCCGATCGCGGCGCCTCTGCGCTCCGGAGCGAAGTAACGCACGGGAATGAGCATGGCGGTTGCGGGGACTACGGCCGCCCCCATAGCCTGCAAGCACCTGCCGAATAGAACCATTCCAAAGGTTTGAGAGAACAAACCGATCAGTGAACCGAAAGCAAAGAGCAGCAGCCCGAACGTAAGCAGGTTCTTAAGCCTGTAACGATCCGCCAGCTTCCCGTACGTCACGCTACCGATCGCGTAGATCAGCGTATAAGCGGAAGACATCCAACTGACCTCCGATGTCGTCAGATCAAATTCGTCCCGAATCTGGGGAAGTACAATATTGAACATAAATGCGCTGATCACGGACAGTGTGAGCGTCATCATCAGGATTCGAATCAGCTTCTCTCCGTTTTGCTGCCGGATTTCCTCTTCCATCCTTATCGCGTCCTTTCAATAAATGTATGCAAGTAATTACTTGCATGGAGGTGGTAAAAAAACTAGGGCGTTAATGCCCTAGCAAACAGCCGCACGCTCTCTTCAATAAAGTCTTCCATCGGCACGCCCGGAAATGTTTCGTCGGCACCCAGGCTGCTTACGAATGCGCCGTAATTCATCCACATGAAGGACAACGCCTGCAGTTCCGGGTTCGTCCGGATCAATCTTCCTTTCTCAACCATCGCTGTAAAATATGCCGTCAGCAATGTTTTCAATTGCTGCGGCCCCCGTCTTGCCCGCTCATGAAATCCGGGGAGGTTGTTGCCTTCCTTAATGCCGATCTGGATCATCTTCCGATTGCGGTTCATGATGTCGTGATACGTGCGGCTGATCAGAAGTAAATCCGTATGCAGCTCCCACTCGAGCTTCTCGTTAAATAGCTTGATCATCTCTTCCGTGTAATGATAGCGTTCAAATGCAGCTTCAAGAAGCTTCTGCTTGCTGCCGAATTGACGAAACAGCGTCACTTCGTTCAGCCCGGCTGCGGCCGCGATTTCTCTGGTCGTAACGCCGTGATAGCCTTTTTCCGCCATCAGTTCGATCGCCGCCGACAGCAGCTTATCGCTGCTGCTCAATTGGTTAATAACGATAATTGATCCTCCTTCCAAATTGAATGCAAGTACTTGCTTTCATTTTAATCCATCATATTCCAGCTTACCCGAATACGTCAAGGGGATAGATGTGCGATATTCACAAGCCGTTTAATCCCTTCCCGCAATTGCCCTTCATTGACAAAGGAATAACATAAACGGAGGGAAGATTGCATCTCCATAAGCGGATCACAGATGGCACCTGGCACGAAGGAGACGGATTGCCGAATGCTCTCCGCCAGCAGCGCTTTCATATCAATCGTTTTGGGCAAATGAACCCACAGGTTAAGACCGCCTTTGGGACTGACCCAATTCCATCCGGCAGCGGCCAATTCCTCCTCCATAATGTCTTTGCGAATTTGCAGAGCGATGCGCAGCTTATCCAAGTGCTGCTGCATCCGTGCCGATTCAAAGTAATGCAAAAAGATTTTTTGATTAACGAGCGGCGTACCGTTGTCCGTTAACGATTTGGCGGTTACGAGCGGCTCGATTACGGACCGCCGGCCTGCAACGGCGCAAATCCGCAATCCGGGCGCCATATATTTGCTGAAGCTTCTGAGGTACACGACCCACCCCTCGGAATCGTAACTAAATAAAGGTTGCGGAGGCGGCTCTTCGAAATACATCTCGTGGAACGCATCGTCTTCAATCAAGAGACACCGGTACTCCTCGGCCAATTCGACCAGCCGCTTGCGCTGCGAAGAAGGAACGGTATAACCGGTCGGATTATGAAAGGTAGGATTCATATAAAAGAAGCGCGGCTTGAACTGTTTCATTAACATTTCGACCCTTTCGAGGTCATAACCGTCCGGATGAATCTCAACCGGAAGAATCCGGCAGCCCTGCTGCCGGAAATTGTCCAGCGCCGCACTATACGTCGGCCGTTCCACCAATATAACATCGAGCGGCCTGATAAACGTGCGGGAAAGCAAGTCGATCGCCTGTGTCGCCCCGGTCGTAATCAGCATCTCGCCCTCCGTCAGCTGAATTCGGGAATGCTTCGCCAAGTACCGGCAAAGAACTTGGCGAAGCTCCTCATCCCCCTCTACGGGAGAGTAGCTTCCCATTAATTTCGGGTAGGTATCGAATACCTTCTTGACATATTCGGACAGATATAGATTCGGCAACAGGTTCGGATCAATCAGCGCTTGCGAAAATTGATAAACGACCGGCAGCCGCTGGATTTCGGACAAATCGTTTTTCAGCAGAACAGAAGCGGCAATCGGACGGCTCCCCGCATACTCCGGCGCTTCCTCTTTCGGATCGCCGGGGCTTACGTAATAACCCGCTTTCTCTTTTACATAGGCTTTTCCGTCCTGTTTCAACATTTGATAGGCCCGAAAAACCGTCAGCCGATGAATTTGAAATTGATCGGCAAGCTGACGAATAGAGGGGAGTTTATGATGGGCTTTCCACTCTCCGCGCTCGATTCCGGTAAGGATGTACTCGTATACTTGCCTGAATAGATGGCCGGAATCCCTGGATGTCATCGGTGCATTTTTCACAGCTGGACCTCCTTTTACCGTTAATTGTACACGAAGCTGTTTTCACCTGTTCTATCTCTTTCCATCTGTTCTATTCTCTACCTTGTATGATACATAAATAAAGGGGGAATCAGCTATGATTATTTTTAATTACTTGCTTGTATGCACCATTTTCGGCACAACCTTCCTGGCCATTAAGATCGGTGTCGATGCCTCCGCACCGCCATTCTTCTCGGCAGGGATACGATTTTTCATCGCCGGGCTGCTTCTGTTTGTTTGGTCGGTGTGGAGAAAAAAAGCCGCCTTCGCTTTACTGCTGCGCAAAGAAATGCTGCTTACCGGAATCGGGCTGACGTTTGGCACGTTCTCGGCTTTATACTTTGCCGAACAATATGTTTCCTCCGGCATCGCCGCCGTGTTATCGGCAACGGGACCGCTCATCATTCTGATTTTGCAGAGCGTTGTGCTGCGGCAGCAATCAACGGTTACCTCCGCCATCGGCTGCATCATCGGATTTGCAGGCGTTATATTGCTGCTGCTTCCCACTCTTACCGTTGCAGCCGGCGGATGGCAGGTCGTCGGAAGCATCGCGATTCTGATCGGCGAGCTTTTCTATGCTTCAGGCGCTTTATACTCCAAAAAGGTGATTCAACGCTACCCTCAGTCATCGCCGATCGCGTTGAATGCCACCCAAATGATGTACGGAGGGCTGCTGCTGCTCCTTCTGTCGGCGTTTACTGAACACGTGCAGATGACGAGCTTGCTCTCGACGAGCGCGCTCGGTTCGCTTCTTTATTTAATCGTCATCGGCTCCATGATCGGCCACAGCCTCTTTTATTGGCTCATCTCGAAAACAAATCCCGTCTTTCCGTCGACCTGGCTCTACGTTTCGCCGCTTATTGCCCTTGTGATCGGAGTGCTGTTTTACCGCGAAACGGTCACCTGGGTGATGGCGCTCGGAGCTGCAACGATTATCGCCGGAACGATATTGGCGAACCTGGACAGCCTGAAGCAGCTGGTCCGCAAGCCAAGAGCGACCGTTTCCAGCGCTGCTAAAGGATCGTTTTCTCTTCACAAACGGTAAACCGGCCCGAACAAAAAACCAGTCCAAAACGCGGCAGCGTTTTAGACTGGTTTTTTGTTCGTAGCGACAAGGATAGTTTTGACAGGACACCAAAATCCGACGATTTGAAGATCACGGCATCACTGTTCCCATTAAGCATGCCAGCAACAGTGCAGCGGCGATCCAGTATCCCGAAATGCATCTGGATATGATTCGGGCTGGCATCGCCCTATATAGGCTTTATCCATCTCCCGTCATTCGGCATCCAATAATCAATTCGATTATCCAAGGGATAAATCGGTCTGTTAATCCTCTTATAATCGACGGTTGACAGTTTGCCTGTGGTCAATCCAGGTGAATCAACCGTAATAATCTCCTTTGCAACGGACTCATAATAAGCCCGGAAATGATTGGCGGACTTTAACGCAACGATCTTATATTTTGTTACATCAATTCCATGCAAGAGGAAAACCTGCTCATCAAAAGTTTGCATTTTGATTGAACAAACGATGATATCGACATTGCCTACTTGAAGTCTGGCTGATTTCCCTAAATTATGTTTGAGGCCTTGCCACATAGGTGATGATTGGATAATTTTTCCATCTGAGAGACATTTAACGTAGCCTTTAATTAACAAAGGTTCGCCATGCAAGGAATCCGTTTTTCCTCCCAGTTTCACATCAATAGTAGAACCGATACCTGCTTTATGAGCCTTGTCCGCCACTTCCGGGTCGCAAATAAAACCGAAGCAGGTATTTGGAGCATTTTGTTCAATCATTGCCTTCAACAGGTGTGTACCGTCCCCAGGACCTCCTCCACCGGGATTATCCGAATATTCATTAATGACAATCGGACGTCCCTCAAGCGTTAATGCCTGTTTAATCCCTTGTTCCGGTGTCGGATAGACGGATTGAAATTCATCCCTTTTTCTCCATATGATTCGAGCAACATGCTCACTTACTTGTTTGGCCAAGTCCAGATTATCATTTGAGATCGTCAAAACAGAAACGCCCGCATCCGGTACATCAGAACGAGAAAACCCATGGAAGAAAGTACAATCTATAATATCCGGCGCCTTCTCCCATTCCCAACAAATTTCATTGATATCTTTAGCCGGGGATTTATAAGTCGTAGTTGCGGGAATCAACAAAGGCAATTTAACCAGGTTCATTACGGGATGAACCGTGCCCTGAATGATTTGTACAAGTAAGCTGATCGCTTCGATAGCCCTATCATAAGAATCCGTATGGGGATAATAATTATCGCCAATAAGGGCGTTCGATTCCTGAATCATTTTCTGTGTAACATTCGCATGAAGATCCAGGGTTGCGACAATAGGAATCTCATATCCCACAACCTCACGTATGGCTTCCAATAGACTTCCTTCTACATCGTCAATACCTTCAGCGATCCCAGCTCCATGCAAGTAAAAACATATTCCATCAAGTTCGCCCGCATTTTGTATGCTGGCAACAAGTTCATTTTTCAATATTTCATACGTTTCTTTCGTAATAATACCTGAGGGTTGAGCAAAAGCCGAAAAGGCAGGTACTATTTCAACCCCTAGTTGGTTGCATTGATCTATCATCCCGCCTAGAAAGTCTTTCACACCAAGATGCCTTTCAATGATCTGTTGACCCTGGTCCCATTCATGAAAATGATTAACCGTAGTTTTTACGTTTGAAAAAGTATTCGTTTCATGTTCAATTTGACCAATTGCAACTCTCATTTTCATTCTCCTCGCACCTTCATCAGATATTCTCCGGGAACCTCAACCATGTTCAACCCCCTTTACCAGTATCGATACACGAGTCAAGGATGCTTGGGAGAGAAGATAGCAGCGTTCGAGTATAAAGATGATTCGGATTTTCGAACAATGATCGGGAAGGACCTGTTTCCACAATCTCCCCTCTGGACATGACAGCCACCCGATCGCACATATAACGGATGACGGCCATATTATGGGAAATGAATAAATAGGTTAAATTCCGTTCTTTTTTTAATTCTTTGAGCAAATTTAACACTTGGGCTTGAACCGAGACGTCAAGAGCCGAAGTAGGTTCGTCTAGAACGATAAAAGAAGGATCCGTAATGAGCGCGCGGGCGATCGCAATCCGTTGTCTTTGACCGCCGCTGAATTCATGCGGGTATCGCGAGAGGTGTTCTTCTTTCAATCCAACCCGTTTCATCAAGGAATGAAGCCTGGACGGCCCCCCCCTTGCTTGGCGTTCGCTTCGGGAAAGTGCGTACAATGGCTCAAGAATAATATCTCTTACCGTCATTCTAGGGTCAAGTGAAGATTGCGGGTCTTGGAAAACGATCTGAATTTCTCCGGCGCGCGGATTTTGAAATCGCCCTTTTTTCCATAAAGGGCTGCCTAGATAAGAGATGTTTCCGCTTGTCGGATCTTCCAGGCCGATCAGCATCTTGCCGATCGTGCTTTTCCCGGAACCGGATTCTCCCACGAGTCCGAACGCTTCTCCTTGAAGGATGCTCAGATTGGCCTCCTGAACGGCTGTTACCGTCTTCTTCCCTTTGCCATACCTCTTTTGGACTTGCTGAATTTGTATAAGCTCATTCATGGCTTCCTTCCCTTTCCAACCAACATGCGACCGACTGATCGGCCGTTCGCCGTTCCAATATAGGCTTTTGAACCCGGCACCTATCAACGGCCTGAATGCAACGCGACGCGAAGCTGCAGCCCTTCGGACGATTGCGCAAATCGGGCACCTCTCCGCCAATGGCGAGCAAAGGCTCGTCCGGATCTGCCAAATCTGGAAGGGCGCTCAGCAATGCCCTTGTATATGGATGCTTCGGGGAGCGAAGAACCTCCGATGTGATACCTGTCTCCACGACTTCTCCCGCATACATGACCACAATACGATGGCACATTCGGGAGACGACGCCTAAATCATGCGTAATGAACAGAATCGATGTTCCGCGTTTATCTGAGAGTTCTTTCATCATCTTCAGAATCTCGTGTTGAATCGTGACATCTAAAGCTGTGGTCGACTCGTCGGCAATGAGCAGATTAGGTGGAGCCGCCATCGCAAGCGCAATCACCACCCGCTGTCTCATCCCGCCGCTTAATTCAAACGGATATTTGCGGGCCACGACCTCCGGGGCGTGGATATGGACTTCTTCCAAAGCCTCTACGGCTTTCCGGTACGCCTCTTTCCTGGACAAGCCCCGATGTCTCTTGATGACTTCCGCCAATTGGCTACCCACCGTCATCGTAGGATGAAGGGCTGTCATCGGTTCCTGAAAGACCATGCCGATCTCTTTCCCCCGAAGCGCCTGTATTTCCTTTTTGTTGAGGGTAAGGACGTTTCTTCCGGCATATCTGATTTCGCCGCCCGTGATCGTAGCGTTCTTCTCCAGCAGGCCAAGAATCGATAATGCCGTAACCGATTTCCCGGAACCCGACTCCCCCACGACGCCGACGATTTCGCCTTTTTGAATGGAATAGCTAACGTTTTGCAATGCCTTGACCGTACCCCGGATTCCTTGAAATTCCACAGAAAGATTGTTGATTTCGAGCAGCATCTTTTCTCCTCCTATCGAGCGGATTTGGGATCGAGAATATCCCGAATGCCATCCCCAATCAGATTCAACGCACCGGATGCCAAAAAAAGAAATAAACCGGGGAATGTCGCATACCACCAATAATCCAGCAAGTATTTCCAGCCAATGCTAATCATCGCCCCCCACTCCGGGGTCGGCGGTTGCGCACCCAAGCCGAGAAAACCAAGCGTTGCGACCAACAGGATCGTATCCCCGACATCAAGCGTAAGCTGAATCACAATAGGAGAGACGACATTGGGGACGATGTGACGGGCAATAATCCGCCATGGTTTGATCCCGAACGTAAGAGCCGCTTTGACGAACAGCTTCTCCCGCAAGGCAAGCGTTTCTCCCCTTGCCAAACGGACGTAAACGGGTATTTTCACAATCGCGATCGCGATCATGGCGTTTTGCAGGCTCGGTCCGAGCGAGGCCGCTAATGCCATGGCCAAAATAAGAGTAGGGAAAGCAAGAATCATATCCATAATCCGCATCAGGATTTGATCGATTTTGCCTCCGAAATAACCGGCAACGGTGCCGATAACCGTACCGCAAGCAGCGGCGACAACTACCGAAACGATCCCTATGCCTAAAGAAAGACGCGCACCGTATAAGATACGTGAAAAAATGTCCCGGCCCACTTCATCCGTCCCAAACCAATGTTTCATCGTCGGCTCTTGAAAACGGTCGAGAATATTGATTTTGTTCGGATCGTAGGAAGTGAGCAGCGGGGCTGCCAACGATAGCAGGATAATGACCCCCATAACGGAAAGGCCGATCAGCGTCATCGGATTTTTCTTCAGCTTATACCAGAGCGGATTGACCTCTTTAACGGGGAAGTTGACTTCATTCGTTTGAATTTGCAACGCGAATCCCCCCTATTGTTTAATTTGCGGATCCAGGATGTAATAGATCAAATCGATCAGCAGATTAATGAGCGAATACCCGATTGATATGACCAAGGTAAACCCCATAATCGCCGGAAAATCCAGATTCGCAATGGAGTCAACGACGTATTTGCCCATTCCCGGCCATCCGAAAATGGTTTCGGTTACAACCGCTCCGCCGAGCAGGGACCCGAAGGACAATCCGACCACCGTAACGGTCGGGATAAGCGCATTTCGCAACGCGTATCGGAAAAGAAGAAATGCGCCGCTGATCCCGTTGGCGAGCGCCGTACGGATATACTCCTGTCCCAACACTTCCAGCATGCTGGCCCTTACCTGACGGGTAATGATCGCCAGCTGTGCGTACGAGAGCGTGATCGCCGGAAGCAGGATGTGCCATAAACTGTTTTTAAACGCCGGCCAATTCCCCGTCAGCAGGCTGTCTATCAGGTACAACCCTGTTATTTTCGAAGGAGAGGTTGTCGTTAAATCCAATCGTCCGCCGGAAGGAAACCAGCCCAGATAGCCATAAAAGATGAGGATGACGACCAATCCGCTCCAGAAGACGGGTGTGGATACGCCGGCGATCGAAAAAACACGCGCCCCGTGATCCCATCCGGTATCTTTTTTCACTGCGGACAGGACCCCAAGCGGTATGCCAACGAGAATCGCAATCAAAAAGGCAACCAAAGCAAGTTCAATCGTTGCCGGAAAAAATACGAGCAAATCATGAACGACCGGCTGCTGCGTACGTATCGAATTTCCAAGATCGCCCGTTAATAGTCCTTTTAGATACATCCAATATTGGACCCAGACCGGTTGGTCCAGGCCCAATTGATGGCGGACTAGGTTTAAGGTCTCCTCATTCGCTTTCTCGCCGACCAACATTCTCGCGGGATCGCCCGGAATAATGTGGGAAAGCAGAAAGGTCAGCAGGGTGACGCCAAAAACCACGAGCAGAAGCATGGAGACCCGTTTAGTAATCATCCGCTCCATGTGAAAACAACTCCCGTCCAACTCCTATTTTGACATCTCTTGCAGATTATAAATCCCATTCAGCATCGGATTGTCAATATATCCTTTTACGTTTTTATTCATCGGAAGGAGAAAATCCCTTTGATAAAGATACAAATACGGCGCCTCGTCAATGACGATTGTTTGAGCTTCTTTGTAGAGTTGCTCTCTCTCCGCTCTATCGTTGCTCATTGCGGCCTTGCGAACGAGTTCATCCACCTTGTCGTTCTTGTAAAAGGCGCGGTTTCCGGACAAACCGAAATTGTTGGAATCAAACCAATAGTTCATGTACATGAACGGATCGGCAAAATCCGGGCTCCAAACTCCGAGAGCCAGATCAAAATTGCCTTTGTCGATCATTTCGCGTTGGGTAGCGTAGGCCACTTTTTTCAACTCGACTTTGATCCCGACATCTGACAAGAACGCCTGAATGGCCAACGCTTCTGTCTCCCACCAAGGCCATCTGTCAGAATAGAGAAGGCTTAAGTTAAGATTACCTGCTCCGGCTTCGGACAGCAGCGACTTGGACTTGGCGGCATCGAGCTGATATTGTTTAGCCTGATCGTCATGGCCCCATATTCCTTTCGCAATGGGTCCGCGCATTTGTGTGGCGTAGCCTTGCTGCACCGTCTTCGTAAGGCTTCCGTAATCGATTGCGTAGCTGATCGCTTGCCGTATCTTCGGATTTTGCAGGGCAGGGTTGCCTTTGCTGGAATTGATGTAAACATAGTCTACAAATAAGCTTGGTTTTTGAACGATCTGTACGTTTTCAAACGCTTTTACCGCGCTTAACTGTTCAACCGGTATCCCTTCGGCGATATCGATCTCGCCTTTCTCCAACTGTAAGCGTTGGGCGGATGAATCGGCAACAATTTTGAAATAAACCGTTTTGATCGCAGGCTTTGCGGAATAGTTTGGGTTCGTTTCAAGCTTCAGATACTCTCCCTTTTTCCATTCCGTCAGTTGGTAAGGTCCGCTCCCCATCGTATGGTTTGCCATATAGTTTTGGCCTAGGTCTCCGTTTTCTTCATGATCCATAACTTTAGGGTTTACAATTCCTCCATAGTTTGCTGCCAATGTGGATAAAAAGGGAGGGAAGCTATTTTTCAAAGTGAAGACAACGGTATTGGAGTCTAGAACTTTAATTTCTTGAATGACTCCAAATACATCCACAGGTCCTTTAGCTATTTTCAGAGTTCGGTCAAAGGTGAACTTGACTGCATTCGCATCTACCGGCGTTCCGTCCGTGAATTGATGGCCCTCGTTCAAAGTAAACGTCCACGTTAACCCGTCAGGGCTTACCGTCCATTCTTTAGCCAGCCCCGGCTTCACTTCCGTCGACTCTCCGTCGTAATCAACGAGCCTTTCGTAGGTCGGATACGTTATTTTCCAAGCGGCGTTATCCACCGTTACGGCCGGATCAAGGGTTCCCTCATCCGCCGTCATGGCAACGATTAAAGTGTCTTTCCCGCTCGTATTCGTTCCTGACGGCGAGCTCGCAGGCGTCGTTGTGGAAGCCGGCTGAGAGGAGTTATTGCTGCAAGCGGATAAGGCAATGACCAGACTTACGGTTAACATGATCGAGAAAATCTTGTTTTTCAATTTCATAGTTTCTCTCCACCCCAATGTATTTTTGTTTAATTCAATTACTTCACTTGGATTGCATAATTTTTTGATTTTTCCGAAAATTAATCGAAATCCTTCCCCATATTCAAATTCATTTCGTTTTCAGGACAGAAAGCATTTCAAAATCTTTGGATCATCGTCTTCAACTGCTCATAGAGGGCTCTTGCAACAGGACCGGGTTCACCGCTGTTGATTTCTTCGTCATTAATACGGACCACCGGCATAATCTCGCTTGTTGTACTCGTAATAAAAACTTCATCCGCCCGGAGCATGTCCTCCGGAGTAAAATAGGCTTCAACAAATGGAATGTGAAGCTCCCCGGCTATTTGTTTGACTGCCATTCTCGTAATTCCGGGTAAAATACGGTTGGAAAGCGGCGTTGTAAGGATGGAACCATCTTTCACCATGTATACATTGGAGCTTGTCCCTTCGGTAACTTTACCGTCTCGCACCAGAATAGCTTCAAAACATCCTTTTTCATAAGCGGCTTGTTTGGCTAATATGTTGGGCAGCAGATTGAGTGATTTAATATAGCAATTTTCCCAGCGCTCATCAGGATGCAGCATAACGCTTACGCCGTTTTCCCTTGCCTCAGCCGGAGGTTCCCGGAAAGGTTTAGCGGTCATCGAGACGGAAACGGGACAATCCGGAAACAGATGATCTCTCGATGCGATCCCTCTCGTCACTTGTAAATAAATAACAAGGTTCGTTAAACCGCTTTTGTCCATCAATTCCGAGATCGTATGTTTCAATGATTCCCGGTCTTGCTGCAGAGGCAGCTTAATAGCGGTAGCGCTCTGATATAATCGATCCAAATGTTCATCCAACATAAAAGGTACGCCGTTATAAATTCTCATAACCTCATACACGCCGTCTCCGAACTGATGACCTCTCTCCTCAATAGGGAGGGCAGGTTCATCCGATTCAATAAAATTTCCATTGAAATAAGCCACACTCATGAGAAGCCCTCCTTATCCAGTGACTTTTTGCCATGTTGGAACCTCTCTTAAGTTCATCATTAGGCAAACAGCTTGATCGTTGATGTTGCCAATATCGCAACGCCATCTTGCAAAGACGCAAGATTAAACGCCATTTTCGGATGATGCAGCCCTGGCTTCAGGTCTGACCCCAATCCGACCATCGTCGCGGCGATATGCCCTCTCTCTGCCATGTAAAAATGGAAGTCTTCCCCACCCGGGGTGACCGGCGGCGGACTGACTGCCGAAGGCCCGAGTACTTCGCCGATTGCTTCGCCGACTATTCGCTCCATAAAAGCATTCGGAATAGCGGCAGCTGTCCGGGACGCCGTTTCTACTTCCACCTGAGCGCCGTTTGCTCCGCCAGCGTACAATACGGCCTTCGTCACTTTATCGATCAAATCGGTCATTGCTTCATTTGTCTGCGCGCGCAGGTCAATGCCAAAATGGGCCTCATCAGGGATAATATTCAGATTGCCGCCCCCCGCCTGCGCTTTCGTCACTTTAGCGGACATCGGGACGGTCGGATCCACCTTGACAGCATTGACCGCATGAATGATGGCTGCTAACGAATCGACTGCATTAATCCCGAGATTCGGCCTAGCCGCGTGAGCCTGTTCTCCCCGGATTTTCCCGGTCAGTTGCACTGTTGCGCCGTGATAAATCGCAGCAGAAGCCATCCCATAAGGCATCTCCTGAACGGGTCGAAGATGAATGCCCAGCAAGTAATCCACATCATCGACTACACCTTTTTCTATGAGCAACTTGGCTCCTTGACCCGTCTCCTCGGCTGGTTGGAAAATGAATTTAAGGCGTCCTTTAGGAGTAAACCCGATCTCCTTCAAACAACGCATCGTGAGCAGCAGCATCGTCATATGAGCATCATGACCGCATGAATGGTTGGCCTTCCATTCCCCGTCTACATGTTGATACAAAGCGTCGATGTCCGCGCGCAAGGCGACCGTCGGCCCTTCCAGCTTTTCATCCCACACCGCAGCTACTCCTGTTTGATCCGTTATCGTCTTATAGGAAAACCCCATCTTGCCGATTTCCTGACAAAGAAATGCCGTTGTCTGCTTTTCCTTCCAGCTTACCTCGGCCAAATCGTGCAGTTTGCGGTAAAGATCTATGAAATGTTCGTTATTTTCCTTTATCCACGCCTCTATCGTTTCCAACATCGCCCCGTTGCTCCCCCCTTCTCATCAATAAGTGCTAATCAAGTGCTATTAGACCGGTTCCTCATTTTCAAGAACATAGTAATTCACAGGCCCATCCTCGCGTAATAAACCTACAACAAAGTATCCTTGGGAAAGCGCCCGCTCCATATGGTTGCGGATATGAAAACGCCAAGAGCGGACCAGTTCAAAATCCGTCTGCTTCATGTCATGAATCGCCTTCGGAACCACGAGGAGATAACCTTTGCCGCCATCCGGGGAGCGCTCCTTGTCCGGATGCGGGAAATTTCCCTCCAGCTTCCAGTCGTACAATTTCTCGTACGTTTTCCAATCGTCCGTCTCCAGCGTCTTGCCGGCGAGCGCCTTTTCGACACGGGACGAATTCAGCTTCCATTCGAGAAGCAGCCGATCCGAAGGAAGACCTTTGTTGATCAGATCGTTCATCTCGCCGTAGTAAGAAGGGATGTATGTTTTTACATATCCCCCCAGCTTGCAAAGGTTCAAGAAGGCGTTCCGGCTTTCCAGCGGATCGAACGTCCAGACGATTTTGCCGTATCCATAACCGACCGCCCACTCCCGTTGTTTTTCTTTCAAGCTTTTCCCTAATCCCGCATTGCGAAATTCAGGAACCACCGCCGCCATTTGTGAGACGATATAAACTTCTCCGCCGTCAAATCCGGGAAATCCGTAACAAAAACCGACGATTTTATCCCCATGCAAGGCTGCGATAACCGCCCCCCCATGATGAATAGCCGCAATCAAGTGCGGCATTGGGGTAATCGATCCCGCACCCCATACCACTTGTTGAAGTTCGATAATCCCTGGCAATTCTTCGGGTTTTGTGATATTTTTGTACGTTATTTCGGTGTCCATAAGATCCCTCTCCGCCTTTATCTCGACGTCCATTCAGCTTCACGCACCACATAGTTGCGGACATTCCGCTCATTGACTTCGTAGCCGATACCGTCACCGGCGGGCACGGCCAACATTCCCGGCGCAATGAACGCCACGCTCGGCTCAACGATATCTTGCTCCCAATAACGGCTGGAAGCCGACGTATCTCCCGGTATCGTAAAATTGCTAAGCGATGTGAGAGCAATGTTATGAGCGCGTCCGACGCCCATTTCCAACATGCCTCCGCACCAAACCGGAATGCCGTGCCGCTCGCATACATCGTGGATTTTTTTAGATTCCGCATGCCCACCGACACGGCCTAATTTAATATTGATAATTTTGCAGCTTCCAAGCTCGATCGCCTTTCTGGCGTCTTCTGCGGAATGGATGCTTTCATCGAGACAAATCGGGGTTTTTAACTGTTTTTGCAGTTTGGCGTGATCGATGATGTCGTCATGCGCAAGCGGCTGTTCAATCATCATCAGGCCATATGAATCCAGTTCTTTCAACAAATCGGCTTGTTCCAGCGTGTACGCCGAATTGGCATCCGCCATAAGCGGAACATCGGAGCCAAACCGCTTGCGAATCGCTTCGATCACTTGAATATCAAAGCCCGGCTTTATCTTTACTTTGATCTTTTTGTACCCTTCAGCCAAAAAACGCTCCACATTTTGCAAAACCTGCTCTACCGTCGCCTCGATTCCGATGCTGACCCCGACATCAATCGTTTGTTTGACCCCACCTAAACGGGAGGCCAGAGAAATCCCTTGCTGTTTGCAATGCAAATCCCAGACTGCTTCCTCAATGGCCGCTTTGGCCATGTAATTGCGGCGAATAGGGGCAAATAATCGCGAGACGTCCTCGGGTTCCGTCACATCGCTTGCAAACAGTTTCGGGATCAGGAAGTTCTCCAGCATGTACCATACGGTACCGCTTGTTTCCTCATTATAAACGGGATGGGACATCGCTACGCTTTCCCCGTACCCGATAGCACCATCGCCATATACGCTCACCAAAATAAAATCTTTTTCCTCCGACCGGCCGAAGCTCGTTTCAAACGGCGCCTTATACGCCACTTTCAATTGCTGCAACCGCACACGCTCGATTATCATCAACTTATCTTTCCTTTCCGTGAATTATTCGACGAATACATGATGTTTTGCATAAAATTGTTCCATACTTTGATGACGGGCCCGAATTCGCTCTTGATCTTTCAAGTTGACGCCAATCATAACCGCATGCAATAAACTGATCACAGAAGAAGTGGAACCTATCCCAGTATCTGCATCCATGTTGACGTCGGTAAGAAGCGTAATGTCTGATATGCGCCCAATCGGAGAAAGTAGTCGGTCGGTAACAGCGATGATCGTTGCTCCCTGACTTTTTGCATGTTCAGTTACCATAAGAGTATCCCTGGAATATCGGGGAAAGGAAATCGCCACAACTGCGGACTGATCCGTAAGATAGAACAGTTTTTCGTTGTTTCCTCCGACAGAAGGACATAAATGAACATTTTCGCGCATCTTGCCAAGCATAAAGGAAAACCAGTACGCTTCCGTATACGCAGCTCGGTTTCCGACAATTACAACTTGATCGGCTTTATGAATGGCGTCCGCCATTTTACAAATTTCCGCTACATCCAGTTGATGAAGCGCTTGTTTTAAAATAGCAATCTCATTTTCTACGACTCTGGCGAACATGTTACTTTCATTTACAGGAATATCTTTCCTTTCATATTCCACAGAATCATTTGCGCTTTGCAGAATCTTTTGCTTAATTGTTTGCTGCATGGCGGAGAAACTGGAAAATCCAAGAGCATAGGACAATCGAATAACAGTTGTTTCGCTTACTTCTACTTCGCGCGCGATTTGAACAGCCGTGCTAAGCGCGGCCCTTTCCAGGTTTTCCAGAATATATTCGGCCACCTTTTTTTGCGATACTGACAGCTCATTAAATTTTTCTTTGGCGAGATTCTCAAATGCTGACGTTTGCATAACATCCTCCTATCGGAAAAACCGAAGAATTATATCCTTCATTATAAGATATGAATGAATTAAATACAACTGTTTTATGTCACGTTATATAACAAGTCGTTAAGTAAACTTAAAGACTAAATTGTAAATGTATATTAATATGACATTCAAGTAACGCCATTCCGAGTATTTTCAACCATGAGGTCGTAACCAAAGTACGCAAAGGAATTATTGAAGCTGCCATCCTAACCGGTGTTGCACGGGGAATTCCGCCGGATTTTAGATAATCGTAGACAAGCAGTCCGCAATGATCCCTTTGCTTAGCCTATATCTTTCTTTTTCAATCTAATATTTTATTTTCCTTGAACAATTTATAAAGCTGTAATGATAAAGCTCTTGTCATCAGCAATGACAGAGCTTTATCACATTAAACAAAAATACCGAAATTTCTCGGCATTTAATGCGGTCAAGGTGTCGCACCCCCGCATGCGCTGAGAAGTGTATTCTTCGTGGCCAAGAGTACAAGTTCTTGTCCTCAAATGGGAAAGGATATATGTTCTTGTCCTGAGCAAAAGACAAGAACATATATCCATAAAATAAAAAAGCCGCGCAGCGCGCAGATCTTAATGAGTGTATGTTCTTGTCCTCCGACAATTAAAGCTTGATCCGACGAAGTCAATTTTAAAGATCAACGTCGTAGTTAAACGAAATGCTGAAGATTTTGAACGGCTATCCGCGGCCTTTTTTGCCGAGATCGAAAGTAAATATTTGTAATCCGAAGCAACGGGTTACGTTAATTAAACAAAGAAGCGGCAGTCCAGGACAACTTTTTTCTTCCCAGACTGCCGCTTCTATTTCGACAAGTTAGTCTTCCATATTAACATTTTATGTTTCCAAAATTATAGATGAGGTAGGGCATCAACTTTTCGGCTTTCTGTCAGCATCGGGGCTTTCGTCTGCAATGGAGGACGGCGGTGCCGGGTCGGCAAGTCCGGTGCCGGGCTTCAATGTGTGCAACGGTCTGCCGCGGAATGTCCGCCGGAAGAGCCAGAGCAGCGCTAATCCGATAAGAAGCAGGATCAGCACGGGCAGCGCGCCTGCTGCGAAGACGAGCACGCCTTGAAAAATGGCGCTGATTCCTTTTGTGCTTGCGGTCAGAGCATCGCTCATCCGGACACCAAGCGCTTTAGGTCCGTCCGGAACAACCGGAGCAGCGGTCACCGGCTGGTACATCCTCAGCTCGATCGTCGAATAGGCCACGTTCGTATCCAGATACCGCATCCGTCCTTTGATCCGCTCGATATCGCCTTGCACGGAAGCGAGCTGGCTGGAGAACTCGAGCAGGTCGCTGGCACTCTGCGCTTTATCCATGAAGGACAGCAGGCGCGCTTCAACGACCTGCTTCGCTTTCAGCCGCGCCGTAAGATCGACGTATTCTTCCGTTACATCAGTCCCTGTCATTTGCCGTTCGAACAGGCTGTGCTCGATCTGCTCCAGACGCGTCAGAAATGACATGAACCCGTCAGCCGGCACTTTCAGCGTGTAAGCCGCTCCATTTTCGGCGCTGTTTTTGCTGTCGCTGAATTTGAGGATATAACCGCCGCTTTGATGGAGAACGTTTTGCAGCGCGACGCTCGCCTTCGCAAAGTCCTTCACTTCCATCGTCAGTGTCGCTTTGTATACGATTTTGCGATCGAACGCGACATCGCCTTCTGTCTCTGTTTCCGAGGTGGAAGTTTCCTGTTGCGAGGAAGCCTTATTCCCCGCTGGAACCGTACCGGTCGATGCTTGATCGCTCAGTGCAGGAGCTTCCGGCGACGAGGCGGATTCGGCTTTTCCTTCCTCCGCTGGAGATGCTGCTTGAAACATGTCCTTGTCGGCTGAGCTGGTCACCGCGGCTGAACTTCCGGCAGTGTCCGCGCTCCCGCTATTCTCCGCCGAGCATCCTGCCAGCAGCGTCAGCGCAATTAGCAGCAGTACTGCGGCTGCCGTTATCCACCTTACTCCTCTTCTGCGCATTGTCTTTCCCCCTTATACGTTTTCCCATTAGACGATCGTACCGTTGGGAATGTTGCCAAAAGAGGAAATATTAGAACAATTTTTAGGACCCTTCATAGAAATCTTGATGCTTTTCAAGTCGGAAATATCAATCCAGGTTGTTTAGCAAACGGCATTTCGCCAGCCTCCAAAGGAGGTAATATCGGCCGAACCGGCTTCGCCGTAGCCTTCACATATAAATCCGGGCACCTCCGTGCCGTCCGCCAGCTCAACCTTGCCGATGCCGAGCGGTCCGGGAATCGAAGCCGCAAAGCCGCCAAATGCGGCAAGCGGCATTTCCCACACTTCGAGCGAAATGGAACGGCCGCCGGCAGTTTGCTTGAGCAGGCCGGGCTTGGCCGGAGTAGTCGCAAGCTTGATCAGGCGGTATTTTGCCGCCGTTATATCCTCGCGGATAAATTTCGCGCCGCAGGCAATCATTTGCTTCTCCAGCGGAAAGCCCCGCATGTGCAGCCCGCATACGGCGACAAGCGTCGTCTCCGGCGAAGCCGCTGTTTCGGCTTGCGCCTCGCTTTGTAAGGAATGAACTGTTGAATGTTCTTCTGAATGATCTGCTTCGCTTTGACCGGTAATTCTCATGAATACAGCCGCCGCACCGCGCAGCAAGTGCTCCTGCTGCGGCAGCGAGAACAACGTGATGCCAAAAGGGAGATCGTCTCCGGCAACGCCAGCCGGCAGCGCGACCGCGCTCAAATCGAGCAGATTGCAATGATTGGTGTAGCGGCCCATATCCGAGTTGGCTCCCACCGGATTCAGACGGACCTGCTCGCGGGTCCACGTTCCGCCGCAGGTCGGCATCAGGAGCACCGCATCCTGAAGCAGCTTCGCCGCTTCAAGCTTAAGCTCGCTAAGACGATGGATGGACCTGAACAGCGAGGCTGCAGTCAGCTTCCCGTCGCCGCCCGAACGAAGAATGGCTTCGGTCACCGGCAGCGCCGAACCCGGATGGGCTTGGGTGAAGCCGCCCAAGGAGGCCCAGCGCTCGGCGATCCAAGGCCCTTCATAGAGAACGGCCGCCGCTTCGGCAAACAGCTCGTCGTCTGCATACGCAATCGGAATATTTGACGACTCCACGCCTTCAACCGCTTTCCTCCAGGCGCTGCGGTATTTGTCCGCATAGGGACCGTAAAATTCCGGTTCACGCTGCGGAAGCAATATTCGCGACGGCAGTCCCTTTTGTCCGACCGGACGATGCTGCGATGCCGGATCTTCTGGATTAACTCCCCGTGCGCAGCGGTCGACCGCTTCCGCATCCTCCAGGCAGTGCGCGAAAACGGTCACACAGTCCAAGCTTTTGCAAGCCGGAACAACACCGCTCGAAGACCACGCCCCGACTGCCGGCTTGTAGCCCACCAGTCCGTTGAGCGCTGCCGGAACGCGTCCGGAGCCGGCCGTGTCGGTTCCAAGCGAAAAAGCGGCCTGTCCGCGCGCAACCGCAACGGCAGATCCGGAGCTGGAGCCGCCGCTGATCAGCTCCGGACGCAGCGCATTGTGCGTCTCGCCGTATGGACTGCGGGTGCCGACAAGTCCGGTGGCGAACTGGTCGAGATTGGTTTTGCCTACCGGAATCGCTCCTGCGCCGATCAGCCGCGCCACGACAAACGCGCTGCTTTCGGGAGTATAAGCAAAATCCGCACAGCCCGCAGTCGTCGGGATGCCCGCCAAATCAATATTGTCCTTGACCGCAAACGGAATGCCCCACAACGGAAGCTCTTCGGGCGGGATTGCCTCCAGCCGCTGTAAATAAGGCTCCAGCAGCTCGAGAGACGGCGGGGTGATCCAGATGTTATACGACTCGTCCGACGCTGCGCGGCGAACGATCTCATATGCGATCTCGCGGGGAGTAAATTCCCCGCTCAAATAAGACGCTCTTAAACCGTTTATCGTAAGCTCCTTTGGAAATGTGCTGTTCATCCGATGACCGCCTCCCGCTCTTCTTTTATTATATCAGCCAGCAGCTTGCCGGCATGCACCTCGTCGCCCGGCTTCACATGTATCGTTCCGACTGTCCCGTCGCAAGGCGCCAGCTGGTTGAACTCCATTTTCATACTTTCCTGAATTATGAGCGTATCTCCTTTTTTGACGCGCTGGCCCGGCTCGACGAGCACTTTCCATACGCTTCCCGGCATCGAGCAGCGTACGGCTACCGCCCCTTCGGGCAGCTCGTAATCGTCGGCTCCGCGAACAGGATCGGGGTCCGACACATATTCGGCAAGCCCCAATCGCTTCCAGCTCTCCCGTTCCTCGCGGAACGCATCCCGCTGCACACGGCGGAAATCTTCGATCGTCTGCCGGTTTTGTTCGAGAAAAACCAAGTAGTCGCCCAAATTAAACGTCGTTTCCGTAATGTCCGCTTCATAGCGCCCGCGCAGGAAATCCTCGCGCAGCTGCAGCAGATCGTCGGCTTCCACCGGAAAGAATTGTATTTGGTCAAAAAACCGAAGCAGCCAAGGCTTGCCGGGCTTGAAGCTCTCTGTCGACCGAAGCCGGTTCCACATTTGAATCGTACGGCCGACAAATTGATACCCGCCGGGGCCTTCCATACCGTAGACGCACATATATGCGCCGCCGATGCCGACCGCATTTTCCGGCGTCCACGTCCGGGCAGGATTATATTTGGTCGTCACCAGCCGATGACGCGGATCAAGCGGCGTCGCCACCGGCGCGCCCAAGTAGACATCGCCAAGACCGAGCACCAGATAGCTGGCGTCAAATACGATGCGCTTCACGTCCGCCAGACTGTCCAGTCCGTTCACGCGGCGGATGAACTCCAGATTGCTTGGACACCATGGCGCATCGGGACGAACCCCCTGCTGATAGCGCTGAATGGCCAGCTGCGTCGCCGGGTCGTCCCAGGAAAGCGGCAGCCGCACGATGCGGGATGGAACTTGAATGGACTCCGGGGACGGAAGCTCCCAGTCGATCTCCAGCACCTTTCGGCACGCTTCCTCTACCGTCATCAAAGCCGGATCCAGATGAATTTGCAGCGAGCGGATGCCCGGCGTCAAATCGCGGACGGGGATAGCACCGGAAGACACGATTGCTTCCATCAGCGCATGGACGCGGAACCGCAGCACCAGATCGAGCTCCATTTCGCCGTATTCCACGAGCAAATTGCGATCTCCGCTGCAGCGGACCGTGATGCGGAACCGCTCTCCTTCTTCTCCCTCCGCAAGCACCGGATACGAAGGCGGCAGCAGCTTCGCTTCCGGCAGCGCCTCCGCAAAAAGTCCGCTGCGCTTGCCCTCGCCAAGCTCGGTCAAGCTCCGTTCCTGCTGCTGCAGCAGCTCGCGCGCTTCCTCCAATGTGATAAGTCTAAAACGAACGGAATCGCCCGGGCGCAGCTGCCCGATTTTCCAAAACTCGGCGGTTGCGGTTGTAACCGGACACACGAACCCTCCCAAGCTGGGGCCGTCCGGTCCGAGCAGAATCGGCATATCGCCGGTCAGATCGAGCGCGCCTATGGCATACGCGTTATCGTGAATGTTCGACGGATGCAATCCCGCTTCTCCGCCGTCTTCCCGGCTCCAGAGAGGCGCCGGACCAATGAGCCTGATTCCCGTGCGGGAGCTGTTGAAATGAACCTCCCACCGCGTGCCCTCCAGCTGCTTCAAATATTCCGGCTTTAAAAATTCAACCGTAGAGTGCGGTCCGGGAATAACGCCGATCGTCCATTCCTTCGTCATGCGCGGACGGCTTGAAGCCTGAAGCTCGGAACCGGAGTCGGTCTGCTGTCCATCCTCGGCGGTTACTGCGAACGGTTCACTTACACTGAAACGGGCGGAATCGTCTTGCGGGAAACCGGATTCCGTAACAAACGCCGGTTTTTCGCCGGGAGCCGCCGCCTCACGGACACGAATGACATCTCCCGGGCGCAGCGCGCGTCCGCCGTGGCCCCCGAATTCGCCAAGCGTGAAGGTTGAGGCGCTGCCCAGCACAGCCGGAACGTCAAAACCGCTTTCCACCAGCAAATAGCCGCGCATCCCTTCTTTCGCTTCACCGAACGTAAGCATATCTCCCCGGTTTGCCGAAATTACACGGTACATCGGAACAGGGCTGCCTTCCAGCTCCGCTCCCATATCCGCTCCCGTCAAACAAAATTTCATCCCGCTGCGGAACCGGTATGAGCCGCCGCGAAGCGTCATTTCAATACCTGGCGCATCTTCGCGATTGCCCAGCAGTATGTTGCCGATCCGAAAGGAAAGCGGGTCCATCGGTCCGCACGGCGGCACCCCGACATCCCAGTGACCGACGCGGCCGGGAAAATCCTGAATCGTGCTCTGAATTCCCCCGTCAAGCACCTCGAGCGCATGCTCCAGGGGCGAAAAACCTCCGAGAAGCCGGGTAAACACATGCCCTTCCCGCACGCTTCGTTCACCGAGAAGCGCCTGCAAATATTGAATGTTGCTTGTAATCCCATAAATTCGCGTGCCCGCAAGCGCATCGGCCAGCTTGTCGATCGCTTCCATCCGGTCTTTGCCGTGAACGATAATCTTCGCCAGCATCGGATCGTACAAGGTCGTAACCGTAATGCCGTCCCGAATCCAGGTCTCGACACGCGCTTCTTCGGGGAACACTCCGCGGTCGATGCGTCCGGCGCTCGGCCTGAAATCGTGCAGACAATCCTCGGCGTATATCCGGGCCTGAATGCTGTGGCCCTGCGGCTTGGCGAACAGCGATTTCAAATCGGTCAGCTCATCTGCAGCTTCGCGCACCATCCATTCCACCAAATCGATGCCGAGCACCTCTTCAGTTACGCCGTGCTCCACCTGCAGCCTTGTATTGACCTCCAAAAAATAAAAGCCGCACGTTTCCGGATCATAGAGAAACTCGACCGTTCCCGCACTGCGGTAACCGACTTCCGCAGCCAGGCTGCGCGCGGCCGAATGCATCGCTTCGCGCACATCCTGCGGCAGATTTGGCGCCGGGCTCTCCTCGATGACCTTCTGGTTGCGGCGCTGAATGGAGCAGTCCCGCTCGCCGAGCGCGACGACTTCGCCGAACCCGTTGCCGAAAATTTGAACCTCAACGTGCCGTGCGCGCGCGATATATTTTTCAAGGAAGACGCCGCCGTTGTTAAAGTTCGTCTCGGCCAAATGAGTAACGGATTCGAAGGCACCGATCAGCGTTTGCTCGTCTTCACAGATCCGCATGCCGATACCGCCGCCGCCGGCCGTGCTTTTCAGAATGACGGGATAACCGATTGCGCCTGCCTGCTCCACTGCGTCGCTCAGCTCGGTTATCAGCTCCGTACCGGGAAGGAGCGGAACGCAGGCTTTGCCCGCCACTTCGCGGGCGGAATGCTTCAGGCCGAACACTTCCATCTGCTCCGGAGTCGGCCCGATAAACGCGATGCCTCGTTCCCGGCAGGCGCGGGCGAAGCCGGCATTTTCGCTGAGGAAGCCGTAGCCCGGATGAACGGCTTCAGCGCCGATCTCGACGGCCAGCTGCAGGATGCGCTCGGCATCGAGGTAGCTTTCCTTGGCGGGTCCGGCTCCAATCAGCACGGCTTCGTCCGCTCCGTCAACATGCAGGCTGTCCTGATCGGCGCTCGTATACACGGCAGCGGACGCAATTCCCATCCTGCGCAAAGTCCGCTCGATCCGAACGGCGATCGCGCCGCGGTTGGCGATAAGAACTTTTTTGAACATTTTTGTCCTCCTTCAGGTTTTGCCAAAGGCAAAACCACTTCGTAAGCATGAACTTAGGTTTTGCCTCTATTCATTCCAGATAAGAACGCGGACAGGCGTCGGATTATAGGCGTTGCATGGATTATTCAACTGCGGACAGTTACTGATCAGTACGATCGTGCGGATATGCGCGGTCATCTCGACATAAGCGCCCGGCGAGGAAACGCCGTCTTCGAACGTCAATCCGCCTTCCGGCGTAACCGGCACATTCATGAAAAAGTTAATGTTCGGCGCCAGATCGCGCTTCAAATATCGTTCGTCGTCACTCTGCGCCAGCTGAAGCATGAACGTATCGCGGCAGTTATGCATGTGCAGCTTGTCGTGCGCGTAACGCACGGTGTTGCTCTGCGCCGAACAGGCGCCGCCGAGCGTATCGTGACGGCCGCACGTATCGGCGACAATTGTCAACAGCTCTTTTCCGGATTCGGTCAGAAGTGTCGTTCCGGCTGTCAAATAAATGTTTTCCTGCCTGGCAATCGTTGCGATGGCGCTGTAATGATCTTCCGGATTGTCCGCATCGTAAAATAACGTATCTGCGGCCTGATTTCCTTCCAAATCAACGATGCGCAGCACCTGTCCCGGCTTCAACTCGTGTATCCAGCCGTCTCCGGCCAAAATCGTCTTGTCGTAAACGGCATCCTCAGCTTTGCGGTGACTTTCCACCCGGTTAAATACAGTCATCTCTTTTTCATCCTCCTTAAGGTTTTGCCGGAGGCAAAACCACTTCGTAAGCATAGGCTAGGTTTTGCCGGAGGCAAAACCACTTCGTAAGCATAAGCCTGATTCGATTCGTTATCCTCTCAACGCGTGATAAGCCCATGTATTTTCAAACGCGCGCCGATTCTCGCTGCAATGGTTGACGCATGCATCATCGCTTAGGCTAACCGGCTCGGCAGCGCTAACCTCGATTTGAACCGGGACGGACGGATAGCCGGTCCGCTTGTCAAACGGATTCGGCGTATTCGACACGATCAACAAAAGATCAAGCTCGGTGCGCAGCGAAACCGCATCGCCCTTTTTGCAGTGGCCGGGAACATGGTGCATCCGGCCGTTCTCGTCGCAATACACCTTCGCAAACAAGTTAAGCGGCGGCATAAGATCGCGGACACTCAGTCCGCTGCGCACCAGTTCCACGGAGAAATTGTCGCGGCCGTTCCGGTACCGTTCGTTCCTTTTTTCCTGATAGGTTGTCACCCCGTATTTCCGGTCGGTCTGCTCTTTGGTCGTATATCCGCCGATAGGGTCGTTCCAGCCGGTGCTGTCCTGTACAATGCTGGCAAGAACGCGACCGTTGTCGCTCATTAGCACGTTTCCGGTTGTCAAATGCGAGGTGTGCTGGGCTTTAAGCGTATCGGGCATATTGTAGCGCTCGCTGGGATCGTGGGCATGGTACATGAGCAGAGACAGGTTTGCCCCATCTTCCAGCGCGGTGAACGTAATCCTTTTGCCCCGTCCGACCGTTCCCGACCATTTGCCGCCGCCGGCGATTGTTGATCTCCAAAGTGCAGTCATTGTCAATTCCTCCTGTTCGGGCGTATCGATTCCATGGCCCGTTGATTTTGTTGTACAAAAAAAGCCCGGGAGATTAGATCTCCCAGGCTTTTGTCCTTCCGTGTCATACAGCAGCTGCGGTTACCGCGCCATCTGCCGTAGCCTATCTCTTGGACCAGTCCTCAGAAACCATATGAACGGAAGCCGAGCGGAACCCTAGATAGTTGTCGTTCCTACCTGTATTGAAATAAATGGAGGAACCTTTATGAAGTTGTGAAGTGAACTGGCGAATTGCTGCGAATTGCTTTCTTGAACGTAGTATAATCATTTGCATTTCGATCTGTCAATACATTTGTTAGCTATCATAACATCGAAAAAATTGAGGCTTTACAATCTGAAATCGAGATGTTATATTAGCTGACGTAAAGGCCCTTACACTTGTTTGACAATGTTGTTAACCGGCAATGCTTAAAACTGAATCTATAAATTGTTTTCTAGGGTTCCGCGGATAATCCGGACAGGTCCGAGAGAAAACGCACAGTGCGCTGTGTACACGGAGGGATAAAAGCCCGGGAGTCGTCATTTTTATTGTGACAACTCCCGGGCTTTTTTTCTTCACAAAAAAAGAAGAGTTCATAAGGGAGATGAGCTGCCATGAAGTCAAATGTTAAGCTGACAAAATCGCTGCGGTTGTCCGATATCGTCTTTATCGGATTGGCCTGGATGACTCCAATGGTCTACTTTACCGTTTTCGGCATTTCGTTCGAAACGTCCGGGGGCATGATCACGCAAGCCTATTTGCTCGCTTTTGTCGCGATCTTTTTTACCGCCTGCAATTACGGGATAATGTCCAGAACGTTCCCAACCTCAGGATCGGCCTATACTTATGTTGCCAAAAGCATGCATCCCAATCTCGGGTTTGTCGTCGGATGGGCGGTACTGCTCGATTATTTCTTCTCGCCGCTAATCGCTTCCTTGAGCTTCGGGATATATTTAAACGCCCAATTTCCATCGGTACCCGTGTACATCTGGATTACGCTGCTCAATGTCGCGATTACGGTCATTAACATCATGGGCATAAAAATTTCGGCAAACATCAGCAAAATTTTTGTTTGGATCCAAATCTTATTTATTCTGCTGTTCAGCGCATTCCTTATTCGGAACCTAAACGGCGGCATGAATGTTTTCCAGCCGTTCCAGACCGATGCGCCTTTTTCCGCTGTTCTTGCGGGCTCGGCTCTGATCTGCTTTTGCTTCTTGGGCTTTGACGCCATTACAACAATGTCGGAGGAAGCGATCGACGCCAAACGGACCATTCCAAAGGCCGTCATCGTGATGATTTCGATTGCGCTCATCGTCTATTTCATCCCGTCTTATTTGACCCAGCTTGTATTTCCGAACGTGACTTTCTCGAACGCGGACACCGCAGGCTTTGAAATTGTGAAAATGGCAGGCGGCGCTTTCCTCTCCGCAGTTTTTATTACCGTCCTCATCCTGGCCACCTTCACCCAGGGGTTAACGTCCTTAACGAGCGTCTCCCGTTTGCTGTATGTCATGGGGCGCGATTCCGTATTGCCGAAACGCTTTTTCGGTTACCTGCATCCCAAATACAAAACACCGGTCATCAATATCGCAATCGGCGCCATTTTCTCGATGCTTGCGATCGTTATCAGTCTGGAATCAGCTGTTAAATTTGTCAGTTTTGGCGCTTTGACCGCTTTTACGTTCGTCAATCTTTCCGTAATCTTTCAAAAATTTATTAAAGAAAAGAAACGTTCCCCTAGACAAACGGTGCTCTATCTCATTTTCCCGCTGATCGGCGCGGCCTTTATCGGCTGGCTGCTCACTCTGCTTGATCTCGACGCTTTAATGATGGGCGGGATCTGGCTTGTTTTCGGCATAGGTTACTATTTGATTCGCAAGAAACGGATCGGTGCCGGAGAAGAACATAGTGCCATTGCGGAAGAAAACAGCCCAATACCAAATCCAGTCGAATTATAAGGCTTCTTAAAAAAAACACTCCCTCGCAAAATGGAGCACGAACCGCATGCCCAATTTGCGAGGGAGGAGTTCAATCGTTCAAGCTTTTCGGCTGTTGAATGAAGGCGTTGCCGTCCATTTGCCGACGGTCAATCGTATTCGTGCCATCGGTCGCTTGCCGCAAACCGGGATCATTTAAAACGCCCGTATCGGTGGATGTGTCCTGGTCTGCTCCCCCGGATAATTCGCCCGTAGTTTGATTCTGCTTCCCATTGCCCGGGTGGCTGTCCGATTCGCCGTGCTCGGCAAACAGCTTGTCAACTTTTGCTTTTTGCGGATCCTTATCGATGAAAATCATGGACCAATACTGCAGCGATGGCAGATCGATGATCAGATTGGTGCCGTCCCAAGCATAATTCAGCTCTTTGAACATGCCGTGATCGGCATCCGGCGTCGCCGCAAACACCTTCAGCTTTTTCGCATCCTTCTCAGAAATGCCGATCGGGTACGTGACCTTCAAATTCGTCTGCTCCGTCGGATCGTCAGCCGCATTTCTCCAGTTGTCGTCATTGTTAAGCATATTGATCAGATGAATGACATCGTAACGTTCAAAGCCTTTGTTGTCATCGTTTTTGCGGACCGTGTACCAAAGCGTATTCCGCGCTCCGTCCTGGCTGAGTGGAAGTAAGCTGCCGTTCTGAGCAACCTCAAGCTTCGCTGCCGTATCTTCCCGGCTGTCAAAAAGCAGATTCTCGTAAGCGGCGTTAAACTTGAAGTAATCCATCATGTTCGCTTTGGTCGAATTCAGCAGCTTCTTGCTGCGGTTCGGATAGTATTCATGGGCCAGCATGTTCGGGCCGTCCGCGATGTTCTCCGCTGTCCCGAGCTCGATGTGCGTCGCGCCCAGCGCCGCGAGACCCGCATCCATCAAGCGGAGCGACGGCTCGTTGAAATAGCCGAGCGTCAGCTGCTTAATGCGGATATTCCCCTTCTCGCTCAGCTCATCCGCCTTCAACGTCACGCGATGCGTCCCTTTCGCCAGGAACGGCACGATGAAATATCCGTCCTCGCTGTATGACTCCGTGCTGCCCGTGCCGTCAAAATAAATTCTTCCCGGCTGCCCGCTCAGATCGTTCTGTCTGACTCCGTCGATGAACACGGCCCGGCTTGTCGTCGACCCCGGATTGGAATACGTATAGATCAGCGACGCTTCTCCGTCCTGCGGTACGTCGATGTCGAACGATACCGAATCGCCGATATGGCCGAAATTCAAAATCGTGTCTTTATAAAAGGTCATTGGCGGCAGGAAATCCGCTTTCTCCGCCTCGTAAATCTTCGAGAATGCCGAAGCCGCCTGCTCCACCTTCAGCGCGTCCAGCTTAATGCCGTCGTCTTCGGCGCCGGCGACCTTAATCGTCACCTGGTTGAGGCCGGCTTTCAGCTCAACGCCGCTCATCGTCACGTCAGACCAGGATGCATGAACCGGGAATGCGGCCGTCTGCGGCGCTGCGTCGTTCACAACGACTTCGCGGGAGACTTCGCGCGTTTCATTGACATATTTCCAAACGAGATTGTAGCTGCCCTCCGCCGGCACTTTCACGTTAAACGTAACAAAGTCGCCGTCATCGTTGAAGTCATCCGCATATCCGATCTTTGTCTTGACCGGCGTTCCGCCGGCTTCGGTTAACGCTGCGTTCGCTACCGCGTATTCGTCTCCGCCGACAACGATGCTGCTGACATTAACGTATTGGCCGTCCGATTCCATCTTCAGCGTAACGGTATGCTTGCCGGCCGCGATCTTCGCCTTTACGGTCTTAGCCGCAAACGCCCCGCCCCAGCCGCCACTTGTCTTCGACAACGGCACGCTTGCCGCAGCTGTTACCCCATCAATCAATACCGAGACGACCGGGTTGTTATCCGTCCGGTACAGCACATCGAAATGATCGACGTCTTCCGCCGCATCGATCGTAAAGGTAACTGATTGACCGGCTTTGCCGAAATCGTCCGTTTGTCCGATGACAGGCGTAATGCTGCCCGTGCGCGGCACGACAGGCTGCCAACCGATGGCGCCGTCTTCGGCTTCCAGCGTCATGCCGCCGACGACGAGCTTATCGATCTGAATACCCGCTTCTTCGGTCTTGCCGTCTTCCTTTTTCACCATGATCTCGTTGTCCGTCGCTGAAGACTTCAAGTAAACATTCACCGTTGCCGTACTCCAGCTGTCGCCGGTGGAAGGAAGCTCGATCGATCCTGCTTTGCGGCCGTTGACGTATACGCTGCGCACCGCAGCGCCTCCGCTGTTTTTGTACGTCACGGTTAACGGATAAGCACCGGATTCGGTCACATTGGCAAGCTGCAGTTGAACGTAGTCTCCCTGCTGCTTGAAGCTGTCGATATAGCCGGCGGATGCGGCGTCAGCCGCAACTTCCGCTCCTCCTGTCAGCTTCACGGCGGGATCCTCCGCTTCTATCGTTGTACCGCCAACATCGATCTTGTCCAGCTGGATCGAATCCGTCAGGTTCGCTTCCGGCTGCAGCCGGATCGTGCTATCTCCCGGCGGCAGAGTGACGTTAAGCGTGTGCTCGCCCTGCGCTCCGCCCGTGCCCGGGAAGTCCGCATCTACGGGCGCCTGATTATCGCCAGCGAATAGTTGATAATGCAGATCCGCGTTTGATTTGTAGTGGAATACAACTGGCGTATCCCCTCCTGTCGCCCCCGTGACCGGAATCGTGGCCGTATCGTACATGCCGCCGAAGCCGTCCGTAAACGGCTTGCTGTTATCGATGCCGTTCACAGCGGCCGCTCTCGAATCGAACTTGTTCGAAAGGAGATCAATGCCGTGAAGGTTGGCATAACCGTTCGTCACTTCCGCTTTGATCGTATTGCTGCCCGCGTTCAAATGAACCGGCAGATCGGCAGATTTCCACCAATCGTCGCCGTACCAGCCGTTTTTGGACGTGCTTAAGCTTAATTCCGTTCCCGCAACGGTTAATTTCCAGGTCAAATCCATATCGCTGCGGTAGTACAGACGGAGCGTCGCATCCTGATCCGTGTCGCTTTCCGCGGTAAAGGTTACGCTGCCCGCACCGAAATTGTCCGTTTTCGCTTTATCTCCCGTATTGACAATTTGCACTCCGCCCGTAACGACGACGGACGGATCGTCGACGAGAATCCGCTTACGGTTCAGGTAGATGCTTTCCAGATTGAGGTAATTGTTCTCGTTCTCCAGCGAGAGACGGACCTTATTTTCTCCTTTAATCAACGGAAGAGAAACGGGCTTCACATTTAGTTTACCGTCACCCGACCACCCGCCGCTTGACGCGAAAGAAACGGGCGCCGGCGTAGAGCCGTTGATCTGCAGCGTACCGTTCACATTGTTCGCCGTCGCATACGAAAAATAAACCGACTTCGTAACGGCAGCATCCGATGGGATTGTAAATTCGATCGTATCGGGACCGTTCTTCAAGTTCTGCACTTGTTTGCCCGCTACGACGGCAGGCACTTTCGTGATCAGAGCCGGCTGCGTCGGCGCCCAGCCGGTATCGGCGAATTCCGCCATGTAACGCTCCCCGTTCAGGCTCAAATACTGCAGCTTAACCCCGGTATCGTTAGAACCTTCATCTTTCAGCGTCACGGTGTTGTCGCCGGCTTGCAGGTGAACGGTCACCGGCGCCGTTTCACGGAAATCTTTCCAGTCGCCGGTGGATGGAAACGCCACCTCCTGTTTGCTGTTCGCATCTCCGTTTACGTACAGATTCCGGCTCACCGCTTCCTTGTCGACGCTGTAGCTGACCGCAATCGGGTAATCGCCTTCACTCGGCACATTGACATGAAAAGTTACATAGTCGCCGTCCGTCTCGAAATAATAGACGTTGCCGTACTGATCCACTTTGCAGCTTATCAAGTTTGCAAAAACCGCCTGGTACATCTTGTCCAGCCCGTGTCCGGCCGCCTCAAGCCTGGCGATGTTCAGCCACAAGTCGTTCGAATGGAGCTGCAGCTTAATTTTGTTCTCGCCGGCCTTCAGCGGTATGCCGGCAAATTCCTTCACGGCAACCGGATTTCCCCAGTCGGTCTTCTGGTCGAAGGCGATATGATCGGCCTGCAGCACGCCGTTGACCGTCAGGTAGCCTTCCGGGCTTCCGGCATCGTTACCATGCCCGTAATACAGCTTCAAGTTATAGTCGCCTGCTTCGGGAGCATCGACGGTAAATTCGATTTGATCTTCGTCCTTCTTGCCGAAATCGCCGACCCAACCCGGCGCTTTATTGATCCGGGACTGGAACGTGACCGTATGCGGGACATCCAAGGCGGAAGCCGCGTCCACCGAAATGCCCGTCGCCTGCTTGTAGTTCATATAACCGGCAATGACCATTGCCTTGTGGCCGTTTTTGGAACGCGTGTCGTTGATCACCTGCTTCAAATCTTTGTAACGGTCTTTGTCCTGCCAAATTTCACTGTAATCAAAATCGGTCTTTGTGCCCGGGGCCGGCACGGTGCTGTACCCCGCGTTGCCGCCGACCATGTTGAAGGTGACGTCATTTTTTTTGCTGTTATTTTCGGTTAAAGCATCTTTCGTATCATTGATGATTTTGTTGAAATCAAGCGAATAGTAACGTTTGTTCCCTGTATAATCGAGCAGGTAATCGTTATCGGAGGCTCCCCATTGGTCCAAATGGATGCCGTCGAAGCCATATTCGTTGACCGCGCGGTTGAACTCCTTCGTAATGTAAGCCCTCCATTCCGGATTTCCCGGATCCTGCAGGTACAAGGCCGTCGGGTTCGGCTTAACGCCATCGAAGAAAAACCCGACCTGGTCTTTGAGCGGATCGAAAGGCGCCTTGGCGTCCTTGTTATATAAACCCCATTCCGGTTTGACGCCGAATTTCTCGTAATTTTCCCGGGCGGCGTAGTTCATCTCGTACGCCATCGCCGCGGAGCCGTATTTCTGCGCCGCCGCGACCTCCTGCTTGATCGTAAGCGGGTACAGCGAGCGGCCGAGCAAATCGGTAATGCTCGTGTTCTCGTCGACCGGGGCCGAAATGAAGCCGCCGTTCTCATCTCGGAGCGGATTGCCGTTGTCATCCGTCTTGGAGTAAACGGAGACGTCGTGCCGCCACATCCAGTCATAAAACTGATAGCCGTTCAAGTAATAGTCCTGCGACAGCTGCTTAAGCTTGGCATCGCTCTGCCCCAGCGGTTCCTTCGGAAATTCCGTTACGTAGCCGTAACGGGGAAAGTGCGTCCAGTCGCTGGAAACGTCGACCGCAGCGGTCATCGCTTCATCGGGAGCGTCATCAAACCATGCTTTGGCCAAGTAGCCCCGATAATCGGTCGATGGAGGCGTCCACCCAACTTCGAGACTGCCGGATCCGGACGATAGCACCGTAACCGGTTTGCTGCCTTCGGCTACGAGCGTGTCCAGCTGGTAAATCCGGATGTTCAATTTGCCGCTCCAATCTTTGCTTTGATCAAACTGCAGCGTAAACGTAACTTTTTCTCCCGGATTATACCTTGCTTTTCCCACGGCGAATTTTGTAATCGGTTTCAATGGGATGGATGAAGCTTGCTTTGCATATGCGATGGAGCTTTCATTGCCCTTGATTCCCGGAACGACTGCTTCAAAAACGAGCAGTGCAGCGGATAAATATAACCATGCCTTGGTGCGTCGCAACATTTGATTCCCTCCGCGTCTTGGTTTGGTGAAACGCTTTCATTGTTGTATATTACCATTCCAATTCGCAAAAGGCGGTGCAATAGATTCACGAGAAGGTGGACAATATTCCGGGAAATTCACCGGATTGCAGACTCGATTTCCGCCGCCGCCCGATCGAGGCCCTCTTTCACCGGAAGCTTGTTCGTAAATATGAGCAGCATGTACTTCGTAAAGATCGTTTCGACATCGTTCAGCTTTGGAATCGGCGGCCGCAGATAAGGATTTTTTATTCCTTCCATCGTCGCCATCACAAACGGATTTTTTTGCATCTCTACCGGCGTTGCGGCATCGATGTTCGTCGGGATTTGCCCGACCTTGAACATCATCTGCTGCGCCTCTCTTCCCGTCATCCATTTCATAAACGTCCACGAAGCCTGCAGATGCCGGGTATTTTTGAGAATAACCAAATTTTCGCCGCCGATGATGGATTTCCCCGGAAAGGGCGCAGCAACCGTATCGTCCAGCAGGTTGTATTTGTTGTCTTTGGAGCTGGACAGAATGGAATAGAACCAGGGTCCTTCATCAATCATGAGCATTTGACCCTTCAGCAGACTTGTCCAGCGGTCTCCTTTGCCCAGGATCAGACTCCGGTTAAACACGCCCTTCCACGATAACAATAGGATCCGGTTCATCGCCTGAACGCTGGCCTGACTGTTCAGATAACCTTCTGCATGCGTATAAGAGTCATCAAGCAGCTTGCCTCCGAACGCGACGAAATAAGGCAGCAGCGACCAGGTCGACAAGCCGTCCAATCCAAGCTGGCTCTCATTGCTTTCAGCAGTTTGCACAAGCTGCGCGAACGTTTCAGGCGGCCCGGAAAGTCCCATCGCCCCAAGCTGGAGCCGATTATAGACCGCAATCTTCGTGTTCACGTCAAGCGGCAGACCGTAATAACGGCCTTGATACAGGTTGGTCTCCATCGTTACCGATTTCAGCGGCTTGACGGCTTCGGCAAAATCCGGCAGGTCGCTGACCGGGTACAGAACGTTCAGACTGGACAGCTCAGGCACCCACGAAATGTCCATGCGCACGACGTCGGGGGGTTTTCCGGATGAAGCTCTGGAAATAATGGTCGATTTCAACTCCGAGCTGTACGGCTGCCTAACCGGTGTTACTTTAATATCGGGATGGAGCTTCTCGAAGGCCGGAATGACCGCATTTTCGAAAATTCGCGTTTCCTCGTCGCTGTATGTATGCCAAACGACGATTTCTTCTTTCATTACAGATGCAGCTTGATTCTCCAAGGGGCCTTCGATAAAACGGGAGCTCCCGCAGCCGGTTAGCAGCAAAAATATCAAACCGGCAATAATCCGTTTGTTCACGTCTTTCGTTCTCCCTTCTTCAGATCTGCTGCAGACTTCGCTCCCGATATTCGACCGGCGTGCATCCGGTAATTTTCTTGAACAGTTTGCTGAAATATTTCACGTCGTTAAACCCGGTCCGCTCGGCAATTTCGTATATTTTGTTTGTTTTGTCCAAAAGCAGTTCCTTGGCACGATCGACCCGAAGCTGAATCATATAGTCGATAAAGTTATAGCTCGTCTGCTTCTTGAACAATACGCTGAAATAGTTTTTGCTGATGTGCACATGATCCGCCACCATCTGAAGGGTAATTTCCTGCGTATAGCGCTCCCGGATAAAATCCATCGCTTTGTTGACCGCCAGCTGATTGGAGCTCACCTTTTCCATGAACGCCTGCTGATCTTCACATTCCCGGATGCCGGACTCCAGCGTTTCGGCTAACCCGTCCAATGTTTCGGCCTTTACCAGCTGATTGTAATATTCCAGCAGCACTCCGGGCTCCAGCCTCCGGACAAACAGGCTGGAGAACAGTTCGCACGCTTCATTTTTCACCCGCTGTGCATCATATTTCAATTTGGCCCACTGCCGAACCTGATCCTGGAAGGGCAGACTCGTCTCCCCTGTCTGCATCGCCTGCGGAAACCTTCGTTTCTCAAGCCTGACTTCGCCGTCCGGCAAGATGCGGTACAATCCGCCGGAACCGTCGAAGAACCTGCGGGAATAGATATGCGAAGTCCGTTCATAGCTGGATAACCAGCGCTTAGGTTCATGCTCCTCCGTACAGATGAAGGTCAGCTCAAGCGCCCCCTCCCGTTCCAGCTCTTCCTTTACCGCCGTAATCCGATCGGAACCGCCTCCCCTCCCGGTAAAAAGCATGACCAGCTCCGCTTCGCCCGAAACGAATGCAACCCCCTCCGGCTGGAGGGCGTAAAACCGTTCTTTCAGCTCGTCCAGCAGCATGCTCACATGCAGATTTCCAGACTTCATCTGCAACGCGTCCGCTTTGTCAATGACCGCCCGCACGAGCACATACCCTTCTCGAAACCGGTCGGCATGCTTCGGCGAAAGCTGCGCATCGTTCTGTTCTTGCGATAAGATCCGTTTGATGTCCTGCTCAAGCTGTTTGCGGTCCAGCTCGTGTTCATTCTTCCGGAAGCGGTCCAGCTTCCCTTTAATGTCGGTTTCTCTCTGGATGTTCCGGACACAGCGCCCGATAACGTCGTTCAGCTCTTCAGGTTCCATCGTCGGCTTCAATATATAATCCGTCGCCCCGAGTACGATGCCTTGACGGACAAACTCAAAATCGTTATAGCTGCTGATCAGGATAACTTGGGTAGCGGGACTAAGCTCTCTCGTTCGTTTGGTCAGTTCCAGTCCGTCCATGACCGGCATCTTAATATCGGTGATCAGAATATCGGCAGCCGACTGCTCCATCGATTTGAACGCCTCGGCGCCATTGGAGTATTCCCCTGCCAGCTCCAAAGACAGCCGCTCCCATAGGATGGATGCCTTGATGCCCATCCGGATAATGGGCTCATCATCGACAATAACGACCTTCAGCATACTTTACCCCCCTGCTCTCCCTGTTGTTGCGCAGCTTGCGGCGCGGCTTTCATCAATAAGAGTGAAATAACGGCTCCTTCCCCCGGGGTACTCTCGATATCCATTTTGGAGCCGGGCGGATAGTACAGCTGTAGACATTCATAAACATGGCGCAGTCCGATGCCGGCTTCGTTCGACTCCGGCGCGCGGCCCTCTAATTTGCCATGCTTGGCGACTTCCATCCCCATTCCGTTATCCGCGATTCGGATCGAGACGGCATACCCCAAATCAAGGACCGCTATTTGAATCGTTCCATTCCGGTTTTCCGGAACAAAGCCGTGAAAGATTGAATTTTCCACCACAGGCTGCATCAGCATGCGGGGAATGAGGAACCGGGAAGCCTCCGGCTCCATTCTCACATCAAGCTTAAACGTCAAATTGTACCGCAGCTGCAAAATGGCCAAAAACTTAACGATGATATCGACTTCCTCTTCGATCGTGACCATATGTCCCTTTTTCCCCATGTTCGCTTCCAATAAGCGGGTAAACGCCGATATTCCTTCATACGCTTTGTCATTCTCGCCGAATTTGATTAACCATTTGACCGTGCTTAACGTATTAAACATGAAATGAGGGTTGATCCGGTGCATCACCGCGCGCATTTCCGCCCGCTGTTTCTTTTGCTGCTCGTCCCGGACCTGGGCCATAAGCTGATCCAGCTTGTACAGCATCCGGTTGAACTGTTTGCTCATCAGACCGATCTCATCCGACGAATCAACCGTCGTCCGCACGTTCAGATCGCCTCCTCCCGCCAATTTCATTTGCTCCGTCAGCTTCTGAATCGGGTTGGTGATGCGGCGGGCAAAAAACAATCCGATCGCCACGGCAATCAGAGCAAAGGCGCAGCTCCAAATAAAGACGGAGTTATGCAGCCATTCCAACTGTCCCGTAATTTCGTGAAGCGGCACGACACCGACGATACGCCAACCATTTGAAAGCGGTTGCATAACGCCGTAATAACGAGTTCCGTCCTGTTCGTATTCGAATTCGGCAAGCGACTCCGACTGCAGCCGCTTCTGAAGAGCCTCGCTTGCGACGGGAAAGCCGATTTGCGCGAAATTTTGATCGATCATTATATTACCCTGCTTGTCGACGACGAAAAATCGGCCGGTCTTTCCGAGGCGAATCTGGCTGATCTTGTTCAATACGGATTTTCCGTCGATATTAATGACGACATAACCGATGTTCTTCATCGTATTGAAGTCCTTCAGCACGCGTGCGGCAGGGATGACCAGATCCGTATTATCCCCCGCACCGCTGAACTTGTCGTACTGGAGCCCGGTCCAGGCGAGCTGTCCGTCCAAGCGCTCCGCTTCCAGAATCCAGGAAAAATCGCGGAGATTGTAGAGATCCACTTTGGCTTGGTTAAAAATCCCGCTGCCCCAGCTCGTCCCCTGCTCCTCCAAAATATAGATGATTTTCACAAATGAACTCGAATAGATGATATTGTTCAAAAAATTGCTGATATAGTTTTTGTTCTCCATTTTGGCATCGTCCGAAATGCCGCGGAATTCCTGCATGACCATCTTCTGGATCGTTATTTGGCTGTAAACCAAATCCGACGTATCGCTGCCGACGTTAAGAATATTCGATAATGAATCGGCCGCCTGCTCCGCAACCTGCAGCGAGGATTGCCGGACACTGTTCTTCACGATCGCGGATGAGGCGTGATAGAACGCGACCCCGATGAAAACGGTCGGAATCATAATTACAGCCAGCAGTGCCGCAACCATCTTTGTCGCAATGCGATGGGTCATTTTGATCCTGATCATGGATGGTGCACCTGCTTTCGAATGCCTGTCTATTTCCAATTGTAACCGCTTTTACAATTACGTAAAGTGAATTTATTTCCAATTTCGAAATATAGTGCACTTTACCACGGCAGCATGCGGATCGCCACCGGCAGCGTCCATTTCTCCGGCTCGCCCAGAAACGTAAGCGCACTATGAATGCGTCAATGAAAAAAATACCGCTGTCTCTCCAACAAGTTGAAGGACACCGGTATTGTTAAGACCGCTTACTTTCCTACCCTCTCGATCGGTTCGGTGCGGCCGTACGAAACTTTCGCGCCTGCCGTCGGCGAGGCCCAGTGTACCGCGTTGTTAATGACCTTCAGCACATCCGGGTGATGGTAAATCGGGAACGTCTCGTGCCCCGGCCGGAAGTAGAACAGCTTGCCTTTGCCTCTACGGTAGCAGCAGCCGCTGCGGAACACTTCGCCTCCCTCGAACCAGGAAATGAACACCAATTCGTCCGGTGCCGGAATTTCAAATCGCTCGCCGTACATTTCTTCCTTCGGAATTTCGATGTATTCGCCCAAGCCTTCGGCAATCGGATGCCCGTGCTCGATGACCCACAGGCGCTCCTTTTCCCCATCGTCCCGCCACTTCAACGAGCCCGTCCGCGTACCGAGCAGACGTTCAAATATTTTGGACCCGTGGCCGGAGTGAAGAACGATTAAGCCCATCCCGTCCAATACCCTGCCACGGACTTTCTCCACAATGTCGTCCCGCACCTCGCCGTGCGCCAGATGCCCCCACCATATGAGGACATCCGTCCCTGCAAGCACTTCATCGGTCAAGCCGTGTTCCGGCTCATCCAACACGGCCGTTCTGACTTCCACCGCATCGTCCTTCATCAAATAACCCGCGATCGCATGGTGGATGCCTTGCGGATAGATGCTGGCCACATGCTCGTTTTGTTTCTCATGCCGATACTCGTTCCATACGGTTACGCGGATATTAGACAATTTGCGATACCTCCTTTTTGACTTCCATCCATCTCTCCTCCGTAAACGATTCGATAACGGCGTCGATCGTCAGCTGGTTAACGTATCCGTCTTCAATCGTCGCGTCGAGACCGTCTCCCCTGCCGTTCAGCAGATTGAAGAAAGACTGCATCTGATCGGCCTTGAATTCGTCCGGAATATCGACCTTGCGGAAAACTTCGTCATTCTCCTCTTCAAACTTCACATATAATGTGTCTTCCTCGTCTAGGCTGTAGACAAGGGCGCCTTTTGTGCCATAAATCTCTACCCGCTGATAATTGCCGCGACCGTAGGCAAACCGGGTGATCGTCATGGAAGAGGAAATACCGCCCTCCAGCCGGGCCAACACATGGCAGTAATCGTCGACATCAACCTCACCGTTGCCGCTGCCGGTTAATTGCCGGCGTTCCTTGACGATCGTGCCCGCATCGGCGATTACGCGGCTGATATCGCCAACGAGAAAACGTTCCAGATCGAAAATGTGCGAGCCGAGATCGCCCAGCGCTCCCGAGCCGGAGAGCTCTTTCCGAAACCTCCACAACAGCGGAAGCTGCTCGTTGATCGCCCAGCCCTGGAGGTACTGGCTGTAGACATGATGAACTGTGCCCAGTTTTCCTTGCCCGATCAGCCATTTTGCATATCGTGCAGCCGTTTTGTAGCGATACGAAAAACAGATCATGTGCGGGATCCGACCCGCTTCCAGCAGCTCCTTCAAAATAGCGGCTTCCCGGACATCGATTGTAAGCGGTTTCTCAAGTGCGAACGGCTTGCCGTTTTTGATCGCTTCATTGGCGATCGCAAAATGACTCCCATTCGGCGTGCCGATCATCACCGCGTCCAGCTCCGGATCCTGCAGCAATTCCTCGTAATTGAGATACTGGCGCGCTTCCGGAATATCAAATTCTTCCGCCCGTTTTTTCAGTGCTTCTTCGTTGCAGTCGCAGATGGACCAGAGGACCGCATCCCCGCTTGCCAATATGCCCGCAATATGGAAATTCGCGATTCCGCCTAAACCAATGACTCCGATATTCAGCTTCTTCATGGACACCATCCATTTCTTGGCTCGATTAAATTTCTTCCCTAGTATAGTTCGTGTTACAATGATCGGGAATGTTGAATCGAGACTCTTTTTGTATAAAAGCGACTTTATACTTTCGAAGGAAGGTTACGTATGCTTGCGATCAATTTGGAGCATGTTCCGAAAATCAAGCTGTTAGGTTATGTTTCCTACAAAAACCCTTGGATCCATTTCAAGCGGAACACCGATGAATACATATTGTATTTCATCAAAAGCGGCGAGCTGCATCTGCACGAAAACGGAACGCCTTATCGATTGATGAAAGGCGACGTGCTGCTCCTGGAACCGCAGCTGGAGCACGAAGGGCTGGAGAAGCACCCCTGCGATTATTTCTTTATCCATTTCCAGCACCGCGATATCCGGCCGCTGCAAATTGACGATGTGCTTCCGCTGGCCAAGCATGTTATATTCGAAAGCATCCCGTCGCCGCTCCCGCAGGACGCTTCCGGTCTGAGCGACGTATGCTACTTTCCGAAGTATTACCGGTACACGAACAAAAATAACCTCCATCATGCCCTGCATGACATGAATGAATTGCTGCAGTTGAATCGCCGGAAACAATATAATCGCAGCTTGACGGCGCTCAAATTCGCAGAGTGGATGATCGGCGTTTCGCGGGAAAATTTGATCTCCGAGCTTCAGCATAACGATAAGCGGTCAACCCGGTCTTTCATGAAAGTAAACGAGCTGCTCGATTACATCCACCAGAACTATCCGGACAAAATTACGGGCTCCGCGATCGAAACGAAATTTGAATGCAATTATGATTACATCAATCGGATTTTTCACGAAGTGACCGGCTACCCGATTACCCGTTATGTGAATCTGGTCCGAATCAATCATGCCAAGGAGCTGATCGAAGCCACCCATCTCAGCATGAATGAAATCGGTTACTTAACGGGCTTAAACGATCCTTATTATTTCAGCAAGGTGTTCAAGAAATATGTCGGCCTCTCACCAAGCCAATATGATAAAAAAGTTCGGGAAGAGGCACAGCACCTCCCGTAACAGGCAAAATGAAACCCCAAAGGAACTTGGATCATTGTTCCTTTGGGGCCCATTCTCCTCAAGCTTGAGCTTGAGAAGCGACGGTGCTTGCTTTCGAAATCCGAATCGCCATCAGTGCCGCAAACATACAGACCAATCCGGCTGCAACGAACGGCATGGTATAGCTGCCGAGCCAGTCCCTCATTGCGCCTGCGGTGTAAGCGGCAGTGGAGGCTCCGATCTGGTGGGCAACGACGACCCAGCCGAAGATCATGCCCGCCTTTTCCTTGCCGAATTCCTGTGAAGCCAGCTTTACGGTAGGCGGAACCGTCGCGATCCAATCCAGGCCGTAGAAGACGGAGAAGATAATGAGCATGGCGGGACTTGCGCCAAGCGCAAAAGGCAGGAACAGCAAAGACAATCCGCGCAGACCATAATACCAGAACAGCAGCTTCCTGCTGTCGAACCGGTCCGAAAGCCATCCGGAAGCCGTCGTGCCGACAAGGTCGAACAATCCCATGAAGGCCAGCAGACCGGCGGCCGTCACTTCGGGAATTCCGTGGTCATGGCCGGCAGGTATGAAATGTGTGCCAATCAAACCGTTGGTGGAAAACCCGCAGAAGAAAAATGTTCCGGCGAGCAGCCAGAAGGTCGCGTTTTTCATCGCGGAACGCAGCGCAATCAGTGGAGCAAGAAACAGATTGCCCTGGAATGGTGCGGGCTTAACCGGTTCTTCTCCCCCGTATGGAGCGATCCCCAAGTCGTAAGGATCGTTCCGCATCCAGATGGCTACAACCGCGAGCACAACCAGAATGATAATAACAGCGGTATATATCGCATATCTCCAGCCCATATCAACCGTGATTTTTGCGAGCAGGGGCAGAAATAACAATTGACCGGTCGCCGCGCTGGCCGTCAACAGGCCGACCACAAGTCCTCTGCTCTTCACGAACCAGCGGCTGCTGACGGTTACGCCAAGCACATTCGCCATCATGCCGGTAGCAAGGCCGGATACAATTCCCCACAAAATTTCAAACTGCCACAGCGCTGTCATCAGCGGCGTCACCGCCATGCTGCCGCCCAGAACCGCAAGCGAAATGACAACGACGCGGCGGATTCCATACTTCTGAAGCAGTGAGGCAGAGAAAGGTCCTACCAAGCCATACAAAAAAATGCCGATCGAAATGACACTGGAAATGCCGCCCCGGCTCCAACCGAATTCATCCTGGAACGGCAGCATGAGGATGCTCGGCATGGAGCGGACACCCGCTGATACGATCAGCGTAATAAAAGTGACAAAGACGATGACCCACCCGTAATGCAGCCCCGACGTTTTTCGAATCGCGTTCACTCGGCTCACTCCTAATTCATTGATGTACATACATCTAACCGTGTAAAAAAATTAATGTTTCTCCAGCTTCTCGCTAGATCGCTCAAGGTTCTCCGTCAATTGATCGGCAAATTCCTTGCCAAGAATCTCATCGTAGCGAAGATGAAGGTTTTTCGATGCGTTTCGGATCGTATGGAGCAATTCCTTGCTTTTATCGGTCGGGTATAGATAAACATTTTTTCCCTGCACATTCCGTTCCACCAGCTGCTTACCCTCCAGCTTATCGATGAAACGCGTCAGCGTGGATGAAGTAATGGCCAGCTTCTCGGACAATTCCTTGTGCGAAATGCCGGGGGAGCCGATCACCAAGCGAATCAAATACCCGTACATGGGCGACAATCCCGTTATTGCGAACTCTTCCTCAGCCATCTTTGTAATCGCGCGGCTGAGCCGGTTCACAGTGAAAAACAAGCACTGATGCAGAAAAGCGTCGTCTTTCGAATCTGCTGCAGCAGATTCCGCTGCGTTCTCCGCAGCTTTCGTTGTCGATGCTTTATCCATACATGTTTCTCCTTTCCATTATCGTTGTATGTACAACAATATATATCCATTTTCTTTTATTGTCAATATCGCAGTCTGCATCAAAAAACGCTCCTTATCAGGGAGCGCTTTCGGTTCAACCGCCAACCTTGCTTCGAACCGGACCCGGCTTAATGCCGGGTATTATTACAATGGGAGATTGCTTTTGCCGTGTCCGGTCAACGCTTGCTCAAACAGATCAATAATCATTAGAAACCGTTCGGCCTCGCGAAAAACATGATCGGCTAACAAAGGATGAATGATGCTTTTGATCCGGCAGGCTTCGATCAAATCCCGGGCTGTTTTCTTGAAATCCCTGAGGCTCACAACCGATACCCTGTTTTGATCCAAAAATTGATCCAGCAAAGGGACGGTTTGAGATTGAGGCCGCATGGAGCTTAAATCTTGCGCTTGAAATAACAGCTGATCGAAATCATGGCTGAACTCACTCGCTTGCTGGACCAGCTTTCGCTCTGATGGATCCAGCAAATGACCGATAAATTTCGCGTGATCCGCCATAATTTTAAGAAAAAAGACGTTCTCGTCAATAATAGCGTCTGGTAACGGCTCAAGCTGCCCGGTGTTCAGCTCCTCCAGCCGATTGCGAAAATAATTGGCTTCACGGCTGACATGGTCTACAAGCAGCGGAAAGTTGTTTGCACCCGGTAATTTGCACGTCAAGATCAGCCCCAATACCTTCCTTTTGAAGGCCCAAATATTCGCGGCGGCATTACGAACCTCAGTATTAAACGATTTAATTGTCTGAGGATCAGTAGATACATTGTAACCGTATGAGCGGGCTTCGATTTGCTCAAACAACGAAAAAAAGTAATTCGCCTCATTGATGAGCTGGGTATCCTCGCAGCGAAAGCCGAGCTTCAAAAAAAGAGAATGTTCTTTCATGATCCTGGACCAGAAACGAATTTCATCCAACGACCGCAGAACAAAGTCATTTGACATGCTGAGACCTCCCATAGCTGCTTCATTCACTGTCTCTACGATATGAGTGAAGTCTATGGAAAATGCCACCGGTAAAATATTTACATCACGTCAAAGCTAACCTCTTCCTGCTTCTCGTCGAAACGAATATGCAGGTCCTTGTTGTCCAAATACCACAAATGGTCTTCCAGCATATAGAACTCGACGTCTTCTGCAGTTTGTCTGATCCTTGGCGCATTCGATTCCGCTTTTATTACGCCTAAAGAGAGACCGGGCTGTACGCTTCCGCATCCGCCGAGACGGACGAAGATTTGCAGCTGATCCCCGGCATTTAAAGCCAACTCGTTTTTATACCAGCGCGCAGCAGATTGTTCGACGGTTATTTTCACAGCTATCTCTCCTCGCAATCATGAATGCTTATGTTTTCATCTCCTTCCATCATACTACAAAAACACTCATCGCCGCTCGCGGATCTCGTTTGTTTTAATGGCAACCTGAAGCAGCAATTTGGTTTCGGGATCGTCAAGACGAAGACCCAGCTCGTTTTTGATCCGTTCAAGCCGGTAATTGATCGTATTGTAATGAACAAACATCCGTTCCGCTGTTTCTTTGGCGTTGCAGTTGCAGTGAAAGTACGTTCGCAGCGTATTTAATAGCTCTCCCTGCTGATTTTTGTCCAGCTCGATCAATGGTTGTAAGTACAGCCGCTTATATTCTTCGAGTTCCTCCGTCCCCTGCAGGCGATAAAGCAGCAAATAAATCCCGAGATCGTTATAACGAACGATGTCGTCTTCCATTTGACAGGCGCGCCTTACTTCCACGGCCCTCTTGGCATCAAGGTAGCTGTCCGGAACTTCGCCCTGCCCGGACACTTCACGTCCTAGACATAACGATATTTTCCGCTCGTGAAGGCTCGACTGAAGCATCGATCTGGTACGACCGATAACATCGTTCCGATTGAAAGGACCTTTGTAGGGACCTTCACCTTCGTGTTGAAACGTTAGAAGAACCGTCAATTCCCCTTCCAAAACAGTCCATTTGATCTCGCTATTTCGGGATGCGCTTTCCCAATTTAGTCTTGCGGCCAAATCTAGCAGTTCTTTCACTTCCGCTCTACCGTCCCGGAACGAAACGATGCCCGCCATATAAGCGGCGTCGGCGGCCAAAGGCCACCCGCAGGCTTCCGCTCTGAGACGAAGGTCTACGGCGGAGACAATGCGTCCGGCCATCCAATCCTGCAGAAACTGGTCAAAGTATTTCGCCTCGATCTTTTTGCGTGCCTGCATGTTGCTGATTTCAAATCCGAGCAAGCGGCCCGCCCAGTTTAATGTCAATGTGTCCACAATATCGTTCTCTTGTTCATGTTCGACGACCAACAACAGATAGGAGCTTCGTTTGCCATCGTGCACTTTAGTCATATGAACGCGGACAGGATGTTCACCAATTTGCAAAATGTACGTTTCGAGGTCCCGCTGCGACCGTAATTTTTGCCATTCCTTCTCCTCGATTCGGGCGCACAGCTGCTCCGCTGCCGGAGAAGCCGTCCACTGATCGTGAGGATCCAGCAGAACGACCGGATTTCGAATCATGAACTGCAAGTGAAGCAAAAAAGCAGCAAGCCCGTCTCCGTGCAGCAGCACGTGAGACAGGCGTTGAACGCGTCCTTGCAGGATGGACAAATCTTTTAATTCGGATACGAGCACCCGTTCCATCACTTCGCGGACAACATCCGAAAAAGCGGTGCTGGGCGGCAGTTCGATCAAAGGAAATCCGAATTGATCGGCCGCCTCAATCGCGGCGCGCGGAACGGTTTCAAAGAATCGTTTCGTCTTGACACCGAGTGCCACTACGCCCTTCTGCACCAACTGGGCGATCAGCGTGACCAGAATTTCCGGATCATGCTTGAACGTATACCCGGTCGTCATCAAAAATTCGCCGGGTCTCACCCAGTCGATGACGTCCGGAACTTCCATCACATTGATCCGGCTGATCGTTCGTTCCAATCCCGCGCTGCCGCCGAGAAGAACCGCTTCTTTGAAATAGGAGATGTCAAACAGATCTTTTACCATGTACCCGTCTCTGTTATCTTCTTTCATAGCTTCCTCCCCTTCCCGGCAGGAACGACCGATTTCCTACTTCCGCAACGTATGGATCAAAGATATTGAAGCCGACGTCCATCCGAAAATTCCGCCCTGCTGTCTCACCATATGAATTGCCGCCGCATGATCGTCCGGATCGAAAGCGGCTGTCGCATCCTCGAGCACCAGGCAGCGATAGCCGCGGTCATTCGCTTCCCGCAGCGTCGTATGAACGCAGACGTGGGTCGTGACGCCGCACAAAATGAGCGATTCGATCCCATATTCGATCAGGATGTCATGAAAATTCGTCTGGTAAAAGGCGCCTTTACCCGGTTTATCGACGACCGGTTCACCCGGGATCGGCGTTAATTCCGGAATAATCTCATGACCCGGTTCCCCGCGGATAAGGATTCGGCCCATAGGACCGGCATCGCCGATTCCGGCGCCCTGTCTGCGGCTTCGCTCCTGCTTCGATGGAGGGCAGTCGGAGAGATCCGGCAGGTGACCTTCCCGCGTATGAATAATTAACAATCCGGCGGATCTTGCCGCGTCAAGCACCCGCGATATTGTCGGGATGATGGCTCTGACGGCGGCGATGTCGTTGCCGAGCCGCTGGCCGAACCCGCCCGGCGCGCAGAAATCGTTTTGCATATCAATGACGACCACCGCCGTTGACGCCGGATCGAAACCAAACGGGTACGGCAGCGCATTCTCCACCTGCATCGAGGGAACGTAAGCGTTCATCTTATCACCCGCCTCCGCTCTCCAATGTTTTCTCCAGCGCCGCTTGAACCTGGATCGTTTCAAAAAAACGGTTTGACGGCGTTTCTTCCGTTACGGGAAGAAAAATACTGATCTGTTCGGTCGGCGCCGTGTCGTCATTTACGACGGAGTGGACGACTCCTGCCGGAACGTGAAACGTATCGCCCGCCTGGTATGACATCCAAACTCCGTTGCACAGCAAGCGGACTTTGCCGACCGTAATGTGGATAATCTCCGCCACATCGTGATAGTGGGGAAGCACGGCGCCGCCGACGCCGATTTTTTCCCATAACACCGAGCTCAAGCGAACGTTTAAGCCGTCGGCCTCCGCTGCTGTGACAATCTCCCGATGAAAGAGGGAGACATGGTCAGGCATGAGCGACCATTCCATCGAATCCGAGGTTTTCACCGAAGTTTGCGTTGATTGTTTCATCATTTTATCCTCTTTCCGAATGTCATTTAGGGATGTTTCCGATCACGCCTTCTACAAGATAATTGGTCGCTTCCAACTGCTCGACCGTTGGCGTTTCGCCTTCCTTGATCTGCACATTTCCCGCCTGGTCCTTCAAGGGGCCTTTGAACGGCTGCAGCGTTCCGTTTAGCAGTTCCTCTTTTTTCTGCTCATCAAACTGCTTGACATCATCGGGTACGCCGGCTCCAAAACCTGTCATCTGGACAATATTGTCTTTCAAGGTACCGCGGTATTTGCCGTCGTACTTGCTGCCTTTGAAATTGCCATCAACCGCCGTTTTGACCATATCGACGTACAGATCCGACCAGTTCCACACCGATCCGACGATCCAGCCTTTCGGAGCGAGAGAAGAAGCGTCCGCATGGTAGCCGACTGTCATCATGCCGCGCCGCTCGGCGGTTTCGATTACCGTCTTGGTGCAATCCTGATGCTGGGATAAAACGTCGGCCCCGTTATCGATCAGCGAGTTGGCGGCATTCGCCTGCTGGCCCGGATCGCACCAGCTTCCGGTAAAGACGACCGACGTCGTCGCGTTCGGGTTAACCGATTTCGCCCCGAGCTCAAACGCATTGACGTTGAGCAGCACCTGAGGGATCGGCACCGAGACGATGTATCCGAGCTTTCCGGTCTTGGACATTTTTCCGGCCGCGATACCGGCCAAATAAACAGGTTCCCAGATCGTCCCGAAATACGTTCCGAGATTGTCCGCGTTTTTCAAGCCGCCTTGATGAAAGAAAACAACATCCGGGTGGCGCTTGGCGACATTGAGGGCCGGATCGAGATGTCCGTATGATGTCGGGAAAATGACTTTGGCGCCGTCCTTGATCATTTGCTCCATAACCCGTTCGGCTTCGGCCGTTTCGGGCACGTTCTCCGCGCGCAGCACCTTCATATTCGGAAACGCTTTCTCAACCCCAACGCTGCCAAGATAGGCTGCCTGATTGTATCCGTAATCGTCCTTCGTTCCAACAAAGATGAAGCCGACCGCGCTGCCGCCCGTTCCGGGAGCGTTCGTATCGGATGAGGCCGCCGCTTCGCCGGTTTGATCGGTCGAAGCCGTCTTGTTGCCGGCGCCCGGCTGACTGCACCCGGTAAGAATCAATACGATCGTCATCGTGCAAAGAACGATACCGTTTACGAACCTGTTCATTTTCTTTCTCATTCCGGTTCCCCTCCATCTCGATTCGTAATGCTGGATACTCTATTCGGCGGTCTTTCATATTCGCCCGCCTTGCCGGCGCACGTTATGGCGCTTCAATGTTGGCGGTCTTGCCTTACCCGCCGGCATCCCCTGTAAACACTTTTCCGAGCGCTTCAGGGGTTAAGCTTATCTTCTTGCGCTCAACAAACAGCAGTGCCGCAAGCGTCAGCAGATACGGCAGCATAAACAGAAAGAACGGCGAAATTGGAAGCCCTTGCTGCTGAATCGTAAGCTGCAGCGCTTGCGCCGCTCCGAACAAATACGCCCCGATCATCGCCCGCGCCGGCTTCCAGGAAGCGAAGATCACGAGCGCGACCGCCACTACGCCGCGTCCCTGCGTCATATTTTCGACCCAGCTGTGCGTATAGGCTACAGAGAGCTGAGTCCCTCCGACTCCGGCCAGAAATCCCCCTGCCAGCACCGCCAAATAACGGACCAGCTTCGGGTTAATGCCGCTCGCAAACAGCACTTCTTCCCTCTCGCCCGCAGCCCGGAGCATAATGCCGAGCCGGGTACGAAACAACAAATACCACAAGCAGGGGACTAGCAGCATCGACAGATAAGTCAGCGGATCGTGATTAAAGAGGATCCCCCGATGAACGGAATATCGGAGAGCAGCGGGATCGGAACGGGATTAAAACCGACGATTTGTCGGCTGACGAAATCCCGGCCGAAAAACGACGTCATGCCCATTCCGAAAAACATGATGGTCAGTCCTGTAGCCAGCTGGTTCGCCCGGCATGTCAAGACGAGGAAAGCGTGAATCGCGGCGATCAGCAACCCGCACAAGCCGCCGGCGAGCGTACCCAGCCATGGATTGCCTGTCCATACCGTAACGATGAACCCGCCAAGAGCGCCGGCGAGCATGGAGCCCTCCGTACCGAGATTGATGACCCCCGCCCGCTCGGACAACAGCTCGCCTTGACTTGCCAGCATGACGGATGTTCCCGACCGGAGCGCTCCGGTCAAAATGTCCGAAATCATCGCGCGGCCCTCCTTCTGCTGCCAAGAATAAAGAACAGAACAAGCGCCATCAAAATATGAACGGAGGACGAAGGCAGACCCGAGCTGATTTCAAGCGTATTGCCCGCGACAGTGATCATGCCAAGGAGAAAGGACGTCAGCACCAGACGCAGAGGATGATTCCACGCCATCATCGCCGCCAAAAAGCCGAGATAGCCGTAATTGACGCCCGTAGACGGACGAAGACGGCCTTCAGTCCCGGTGATTTCGATCATGCCCGCAATGCCCGCCAGCACGCCGCCGGCTATCAGCACCCAGAAATACATTTTGTTAAGGTTGAAACCCGCCCGCTCAGCGGCAAACCGGTTGTTGCCAAGCACACGGATACGGAAACCAAGTCTCGTTTTAGCCAGAATGTACCAGACTGCAAGCGCCAGCACGAACGCAATGACAAACCCGAAATTTAGGCGGGTCCCGTTCACGATCGGAAGCCGCAGCCACGGGGAAATCTCCGGCGAGAAAGGCCAGTTAAACGATTCGGGGTCCTTTAACATTCCGTGAACGAAGAAGCCGACCGTGAAGGTGGCGACATAATTGAGCAGCACGCTGGTGATCGTCTCGTTGAGACGGCCTTTTACCTTCAACAAGGCGGTTAACGCCGCCCATGCCGCTCCTCCAAGCGCGCCGGCAAGCAGCATGACCGGTATGCCGATCCATGCGGGAAAGCTCTGCAAATAAAACACCCCGAACCAAGTGGAAAATAACGCTCCGATGGCCAGCTGTCCTTCCCCGCCGACGTTGACCAGACCCGCTTTCGCGGGAAGAGCGGCTGCAAGGCCGGTCAGAACAAACGGGGTAGCCTTGAGCAACACTTCTCCGAATCCGTACAAATCTCCGAAAGTGGACTTCAGCATCGAAATGTACAAGTCCAACGGATTCACCCCGTATACCATCAGAAACAGTCCATAGATGACAAATGGGGCGGCCAGAAGCCCGGCTTGGATGCCGAATGGCTTCGCTCTGGTTCGAAAAGATACGCCGCCTGCCGGCAGAACGACTGTTCCGGTCGGTTGTTTCATGCGGGTTCTCCCTTCAGCATGCGGTAACCGATTTGCGAAATGTCGGTTTCGGAAGGCAGGTAGGGTCCAAGCATTTGTTTGCCGGACAAAACGACCAGCCGGTCGGACAGCTTGAACAGCTCATCCAAATCTTCCGAGAACAGAAGAATGGCCGTTCCTTGCTTAGCCAGCTCGATCAAATTCTGCTGAATCGTCCGGGTCGTTCCGATGTCCAGCCCCCGGCTCGGATAACTGATGATGAGGATGTCCGGCTTCCGGATGAGCGCCCGGGACAGTACCATTCGCTGCACGTTGCCGCCGGACAGCTGATCGGCTCTACGATCCGGCTCTGCGAGCGCAAGCGCTTTCGCCTCGCCGCTGTCGTCCAGTACGGACCGGATATGCCGCCAATCGATGCCTGCGCCTTTTTCCCGCAGCGGAATGCCGTCGAGCACCATATGCTCCAAAATCGTAAATCCCGGGATGACCGACTCCTTGATCGGATCCTCGGAGACAAAACTGATACCCGCTTCCATAAAAGCCCGCGTTCCGCCAATGATTGCTCTTCCGCCGACCGTGAGCGACCCGGACGAAAGCTTTCGCAGCCCGTAAAGCACTTCGGACAGTTCCCGCTGCCCGCTTCCGGAAATTCCCGCAACACCGATGATCTCGCTTTTTTGCAGTGTCAGTTGAATATTGTTCAGCACCTCTTCCCCATGATCCCCTTTAATCGTCCCCTGTTCGATTTGCAATACGGGAGAAGTGTCCCGATCCGAATCCGGAACCGGCTTTACGACCGGCTTCAGCGACTTATCGCCCATCATGGCCGCAATAAGCGTATGACTGTCCAAACCTTGTTCGCGGCTTGCCGAGTAGGTGATTTGACCCGATCTCAGCACGGTGACTTGATCGGCAACAGCGAGCACTTCGTTGATTTTGTGAGTGATAAGAAGTATTCCGTAGCGGTCTTGCCGGAGGAGATTCAACATGTTCAGGAAAGCTTCGACTTCTTGAGGAACAAGCACACTGGTGGGCTCGTCGAAAATGATGATTTTTGTAGAGGGTACGAGCAGCGTCTTTACAATTTCCAGCCGCTGCCGCTGACCAAGATCCATCTGCCAGACGTACGCATCGGGATCGACCGACAAACCGTATTTCGAAGAAATCCCCATAATTCGCTGGCGGAGCCTTTTTCTTCGAAGCCTCCATCCGCCCTCGACGGCCAGCGCGATATTATCGAGCACGGTCATCGCGGGAATGAGCCGAAAATCCTGAAACACCATTCCGATCCCTTTTGCTCTCGCCTTTGTAGGTGGATGAAGGGTAACCGGTTCTCCGTCCATTATAATCTGCCCTTCATCCGGCTCGTAAACTCCGTACAGCATTTTCATCAGCGTGCTCTTGCCTGCCCCGTTTTCCCCCAGAACAGCATGGATCGTTCCCGGCTTGACCTCGAGATCAATCCCCTGATTGGCGGTCAGTGAACCGAACCGCTTCGTTAACCCTTTCGCCTGCAGAAGGCAGGTAACATGACCGATTGATTCCACCGCTGATTCATCCCCTTTACGTCATTATTCATGACATTTCAGATGAGTTATCTTTACAAGACCGATTATAATACAGATGCGGGCATTTTTCTTTATTCATAATCCACACATTTTTAAGGTGAGATTTGTTTCCAGATTACAATGATGACATACAATTAACAGAAAAAGCGATGATTTGGTTCGTGAAAAAAGGGAACTACCTTATCGATAGCTCCCATCGGATCCTTTAGCTTCCTTCATTGGCGAGCGTTCGAAGGACCGGAAGAACATGCTCCGAGCGGGACACACTTCCAAATACCCCTCCCTGCATCGTGACCATCTTTAAGGCTGCCAAATGGTTCTGGTAATCCGTAGCCCCGGTGCAATCCTCCAAAATCAGGCACTCGTAGCCGCGATCGTTCGCCTCACGCATCGTCGTATGGACGCAAACGTCCGTCGTAATTCCGGTCAAAATCAAATTTTGAATCCCTTTGGTTCGAAGCAGGAGATCCAGATCGGTCGCATAAAAGCTTCCTTTTCCGGGCTTGTCGATCACGATTTCGCCTGCTTGCGGGGCCAGTTCCTCGATAATATCCCAGCCCGGTTCCCCACGGATCAAAATTTTTCCCGCCGGTCCGTCCGAGCCGATTTCCGCTCCGATTTGCTTGCTCCTCCATCTTTTGTTGGCCGGGAGATCGGATAAATCTTTCCGGTGACCTTCACGGGTATGAATGATCGTAAATCCGGGGATCGATCTTGCGGCTTCAAGCAGCAGCTTGATCGGTTCAATCGCACTTCGGGTCAAGGAGATATCGTACCCCATCCGATCGACATAACCTCCCTTACCGCAAAAATCAATCTGCATGTCGATGATGACGAGTGCGGAATTGCCGGCCCTTAAATCCCGGTTGTAAGGAAACGGATACGGATTCCCTTCAATGAACATCGTGACACCTCCAATTGTTAAATTGATGTAAGGTAATTAGGTATGTTTGTTATATTATATAACGTCAATTTATTTGTATCATTGTCTTTCGATAACAGATCTTCACTGATGCGATTGTTCTTAACTAACAATAATCAACTCTAGCCCTAGCCGCGCGCCCTTGGGTCAAAATAAAAAAACCGCGCTTGGCGCGGTTTTTGAAGTCTGTTTACTTTATTAAACTCATTCTTCTACATCGCGGCGTTTTTCTTTCGAATGCCCTTTGCCAGCTTCTCGTACTCGTCGACGATCTGCCTGTGAATCGGATGATCCTCTTCGATCCCTAAATATTGGCCGATCACATGATGAATCCCGCGTTTACGCAGCACTTCCTGCAATTTGACGGCCTCCGGGTCTTTCTTGTAATCAAACAGTAAACCGGCCGCCATCGCCGATATTAACTGAGGAATCTCGATGCCGTACTGATAGGCTAACAATGCGGGCCGAACGAGCCGGTCGTTCGCGGAAAGCTTTCGGATTGGAGAACGTCCCACCCGAACGATACTATCCTTCAGATTCGGATTTGCAAACCGGTCAATCGTTTTATCGATGTACCGCTGATGCTTTTTTTCATCCAATTGATGCTTTCGGATCAACACCTTGCCTGTCTCCTGCAGCACTTCCTTTACCTTTTGCCTCAGCCGGGGGCTCGCCATCACTTCTTGGATCGTCCTGTAACCTTCCAAATAACCAAAATAGGCTGCGCAGCAGTGGCCCGTATTAACCGTAAACAGCTTTCTCTCAATATAGGGCTCGAGCGATTCGACATAATGAGCCCCTTTAATCTCTTTCGGACCTTCCTTCATCGCCGGACGCAGGATGACCCACTCATAGAAAGGCTCTACCGTAACTTCCAGCGGATCTTCATTATCTTGGGCCGGTACGATCCGGTCGACTGCGGTATTCGGAAAAGCGAGCAGCCGGTCAGCTTTTTCATGCAGTTCGGCAGGCAGCAGCTTGTAAACCATCTTTTTTAGATGCGTGCTGGCGCCGATCGCATTTTCGCATGCCATAATGTTCAGCGGCCGATCGTTTGTTTTGAATCGGTGCTCGATTCCTGTGGTGATGGCAGGCGCAATATGTTTCAGGTTCGAAACACCGACGGCTGTCGTAATTAAGTCCGCTTCCGCAATCGCTTCGTTTACCTGCCTGCTGTCATTGCCGTTGATCGCCGTCACATTTCGCACAATGGACGTATCTTCGTTTTCATTTGCCAACGTGACGGGGTACTGCTTTCGCTGCTGCAGCATCGCAATCTGTTTCTTATTGCGGGCCACAAAACAAACATCATACCCCGATTTGGATAAAAGCAGCCCGATAAATCCTCGTCCGATATTGCCCGGGCCAAAATGAACGGCTTTCATGACCGCACTCCACCGATCAATTTGCCTTTTGGATTAGCAATGACATCGTTCAGATTGAGTTTGCTGAAGCATTCTACTCTATGGTGGGATTGAACGATTTCAAGATGGCGGGTTGTCGCATTCGGGCTTACGACCGTATTAAGCCCTGCTTCCATTGCCGCCTTTGCCCCGTTCGGAGAATCCTCTATTGCGATTGCTTCTTCCGCATGGACTCCCAGACAAGCAAGCGCCTGCAAATACAATTCGGGATCGGGCTTTACGTTTTTGACATCGTCCTTCGTGCGGATGCAGTCGAAGTAATCCAGAATGCCCAATTGGTTTAAATATTTATCGATCCAGGCCCGGTCAGAACTTGTTGCAAGACCGATTTTTAGACCCGCTTCCTTGGCCAAGTTCAAGTAATCCATAATGCCCGGCCGCATTTTTTCCTGCTCCATCAGTGAAGAATGGTGAGCCTGTACCGATTTTCGAAACTCTTCCCGGTCAATAGGAAGGTTCAGCTCCGTGATCAAATATTCATACGGATTAAATGAATTCAAGTTCGTTCCGATGCACTGCGAATACTGCTCTAGCGTAAGGTCAACGCCGTGCTTTTTGTACGCATCGCGGAACGCCACATACCAGGCGGTTTCCGTATCGATGATCGTGCCGTCAAAATCGAAAATAATAGCTTTGATCTTCTTGTTTGTACTGCCGCTGCTCTTTGATTGGTCACGTATCGTTGTCTCCATTGCCCTACCCCTTTTCTTTTCTAATTGATTAGAACACATAATTGTAGACTACCCATTGATCGCAAATTCAACACACATAAAGCAAAAAAATGAAGAAACCCGCGAAAAATCGCGGGTTTTGGAACTCATTCTATCGTCACTTGTCGGCAAGTCATCCTCTGGCATGCTCGGCGGCTTGCTGTATCAATTCATCATCCGGACGGACGCCGGTATAAAGAACGAATTGCTCCAGCGCCTGAATCGCAATGACTTCAGCTCCCGTAATGACCTTCTTATCTTTCGATCTTGCATGGCGAATCAGAGGCGTTTCGGGCGGAAGCGCGACGACATCAAATACGGTATGAGCCCCATCGATCTCCTCGGGACTGAACGCAAGCTCGTCCGACTCGGGTCCGCCCGCCATTCCAATGGGCGTAACATTGACGAGCATATCGGCGCTTACCGAGCTCATATCCGCTTTCCACTCATAATCGCACATTTGTGCCAGCGCACGTCCGGCTTTTTCATTTCGGGCAATAATGAATCCGTTTCGAAACCCTGCGTCGCGCAGCGCGCATGCGACCGCTTTCGCCATTCCGCCGCTGCCTCGTAGAGCAAATACCGCGTCGCGCGGCACTTGATGCTGCTCGATCAAATTGGAAACGGCAATATAATCGGTATTGTAGGCACGAAGCCGGCCGTCATCGTTCACGATCGTATTGACGGATTCAATGGCTGCAGCAGAGGCGTCCAGCTCATCCAAAAACGGAATGCAAGCCTCTTTAAACGGCATGGAAACGGCGCATCCGCGAATTCCGAGCGCGCGGATACCGCCGACAGCCGCCTGAATATCGGTCGTTGTAAAAGCTTTGTAAATAAAGTTAAGATCCAACGCTTCATAAAGATAGTTGTGAAAACGGGTGCCGAAATTTCCTGGTCTGCCCGCCAGCGACATGCAGAGCTTCGTATCTTTATTGATTGCGATCGCCATTGTTTCCTCCATATGAATGAGAATATGTAAGCCTGGTAATAAGAATAATTCTGCTATATTTATAGTATCACACAAAAATTGGTTTCGTCTAATTAACAACCGCAGCTTCAATTGGGCGGCAAAGGTTCCACCGATCGAAGCTTCCGTATCTGATCGTAACCGGAATACTAGTCGACAAACGAGCCCGCAGCTTTTTACGGGGTTAATCTGTGAAATTAAGACAAGCTGTTATGAAGCGTTTTACGGGAATCGGCAAAATAATTCTCTACGACTTTTTGAATAACCGTCACATCTGCCGATTTCAATCCGGAAACAATCTCACGGTGCTTTTCAACGACCATCGCCAGCTTTTGCTCCCCCTCAGAGAACACCTCATCGGTGGTGATCAGCATCACCGTCAGTACGATATGACGAATACTGTTCCATAGATGCATGATCCGGGAATGGTTAGCTGCGGCAATAATGGTTTCATGAAACGAAAAATCCAAATAGGAGAACTCCACAATATCGTGATGTTTGACAGCCAACGTCATCTTATCGATGATCCGGTTCAAATTGATCAGAAGCCCATCAAGGTTGCAGCCCGCCAGCCGCTGCTGCGCAAAGCTTTCGATAATAAAACGGACATCGTACAGTTCCACGATATCCTTCAAGCTCATTCCGAGCACTACGGCCCCCATTCTCTCCAGACGGATGAGCCCTTCGTTTGACAACGTTTTCAATGCTTCCCTAACCGGGGATCTGCTCGTACCGAATTCAGCGGCAACCCGGTTTTCGGAAATGACTTCTCCCGCCCGGATACTGCCTTTAATAATTTGCAGTCTTAATTCACTGGCAATCGATTCCCCAAGAGACATGCCGTGCAACCATGAAGCAGGATAACGCATACTGTCCGACTCTCCTATTAACCTGTATTCACTCTACAACGATCCAATTCAAGTAAGCGTTTCCTAGAAAACTCAAAAGATCATTTGCATGATCTTCTGTTGCGTAATATGATACTGCGTTCCTATATCTTTGTAAAGCGAATTTGATATTATATCCCACCTTTCGCTGCCAGATCGGCCAACGCAAGTAACCGGCGCTGCGCCATGTTTAGTCGCTAATGACCTGCTCCTGCTTTTGACGAAGATAGTGTTCGAACAATGCCGGATTGACGATCTTCCGGAGCAAGTGCATCGTTCCGTCGCCATTCCCTTTGTCGAAAGCGCGAATTCGCTCGTAGCCCCTCCTCTCGTACATAGGCAAAAGCCAAGGATGCTTCTCTGCCGTTGCCAGAGTGACGGCCGGCGCACCCAGTTTGTCTCTAATAATGGTCTCCTCGATCCAATTAAGCAGCTTGCCGCCCACTCCTTTACCTTGGAAGGCGGGATCAACGGCAAACCATTTGACGAACGGCAGATCGGTTACCCATTTGATATCATCGCTTTTCGACAGCGTGATCGTCGCTTTAATTTCGCCGTCTACCTCCAGCAAATAGCACTCATTCGTCGTGATGTTCTCTTGAATCAGAGCAAGAGTCGCGTTTGCCGCCGGCCAATGCAGATTGAGTTCCCGAATCGTAACATAAGCATCGTATGTAATATGAAGCAGCCTTTCGGCATCGTTAACCGTTGCCAGCCTAAATACTTCTCCCATCTTTATCACCTCTGTTGGGAATTTAATAATCAACAATTCTTATCGTTATAGTCGAATTAAAATCAAGGATACTTTATCATAATCTGCCGCGTGCCGCTAATCGTTTTTTTCTATTTATCAATCAAAATTATGAATGCAAGTCCGACCATTAAAATCCGCGAAAAATTTTATCTTCCTTTAACGTGCGAACGTCAAACCCTTTCGCATCCTTGGCCGTTATCTTTTGATGAACGAATATTTAAGGAGGGTGTGGAGTGAACTTGAAACGGGTTAAAAAGGTGATTCTGTCCGCTATCTTAAGCTCCGGTCTGTTAATCTCGGCATCGGGAGCCGCTGCCGCCGACGCCGCCCCAGTCATCGAATCCGACGCCGACACGGCGGCCGGTCTCGGCCTGCTGATCGGGGAAGGACGCGGCGTCGATGCCGTCTATCTGAACAAAGCTTCAACCCGGCTGCAGGCCGCGATCATTTCGCTGCGGCTGCAAGGGCAGCTGCAAGCGGCGCTGGATTATACCGGCAAAACGACGTTTGCAGACTCCTCACAAGTCGGCAAGGCCAATCAGCCTGTTCTCGCTTATTTGAAAAACCATCCGGAATTGGGCTGGCAAGGTTCGGGAGGGAACCGTTTCGATCCGAGTGCGGCCATCAGCGCGAAGCAATTTTACAAGGTGGTGCTTGAAAACATGGGTTTCAAATCGGGAGCGGACTTTACATACGAGCAGACAGAATCGTTTGCCGCCTCCAAGGGTTTAACCCAAATCGCTGGCGCGTCCTCCCTGCTTAACGGGCACATCGCTACAGCACTCGTAGAGGCTTTGTCGGCCAACACCGCTAACGGCACAACGCTTTTTTCATCGCTTCAATCGAAAGGCGTTATCGCAGCGGGAGCCTCCTTGCAGACGGGTGAGAGGATCGGACTGAAACAGGATTCAAAATTAGGAACGTACTTCACCGACAGCAGCGGAAAAACGTTATATTTTTTCACGAAGGATGCCGAAAATCTGAATGCATGCGCAAGCAGCTGCATCGCCAACTGGCCGATTTATTATTCGGATCACCTGCAAATTCCGTCTTCGCTGAATAAAGCGGACTTCTCCGTTTTGATCCGTACAGACGGCACAAAGCAGCTGACGTATAAAAATTGGCCGCTCTATTATTTTGTGAAGGATAAAGCGGCGGGCGATCTGAACGGCGAAGCGGTTGGCGGCGTATGGTTTACCGCTAAACCGGATTACGCTCTCATGCTCGGCACCTCGTCTACTGCCGGCAATTACTTAACCGACGATTACGGACGCGCGCTTTACTATTTTGATAAAGATACGCCGCAAAAGAGCGTCTGCGAAGGGACGTGCATCGCCAACTGGCCGGCTTATTCATCCTCCGGTACCCGCGTGCCTTCTACAGTAACAGAAGCCGACTTCGGAACGATTACCCGTCCGGATGGCAGCAAACAGAGCGCATTCAAAGGATATCCGCTCTATTATTTCATTCAGGACAAAGCCCACGGCGACTTGAAAGGACAGCAAGTCAACAAAGTCTGGTTTACGGTGGATCCCGCCAAATTCAACGGAACTACGGCTGCCTCTGCACCCGCAGAAGTTAAGACGTACCGGATCGACATTAAAGAATTTTCATTCGGTTCCGAACCGCTTACCGTAGAAGCAGGCTCTAAAGTGATCTTCACCAACTATGACGACATGAAGCATAATGCGGTAGCCGTGGACGGCTCATTCGCCAGTCCGTTGCTTGCGAAAGGCGAATCGTATACCGTCACGCTGGATAAGGCCGGCACAATCGATTACTACTGCGAGCCCCATAAATCGTTCATGACCGGCCAAATAATTGTGAAGTGAGATCAATGATGAGAACAATAACGCGAAAATTCGGATGGCCTGCCGCTCTTGTCTGTCTCCTGCTCTTATTCGGCTGCGGTCAATCCGGCAACGTTTCCGATTCGGAATCAAGCGGCGCAGCTGCCGCCAACACAGCAACTGCGGATGCCGGCGCCGGGCAGCAAACGGAGACGACCGAATCCGCCTCCCCGCCGCCCGATTCCGGACAACCGGCGCCGGCACAGGAGAGCGCCTCCAATACCGGCGGAACATCGACATCGGAACCGGCTGCCGCGCACGAGGATCATCCGGAGAAAAAGGAAGAGCCGGAGAAAGTCGAAAAGCGCGAAAAAACCGAAACAGCGGAGAAGACTGAGAAACCCGAGAAAAGCGAAACTCAGGAGAAAACCGAGAAGCTCGAGAAAAGTGAAACTAAGGAGAAAACCGATCCGGTTAAGCCTGCTCCGGAGCCTTCCGGCAGCACAGCAAACGTTCCAAAGCAGCCTTCGCATCAAAGTCAACATTACACGGTTGAAATCTCGAATTTCGTCTTCTCGCCCGCAACGCTGGAAATCAGCAAAGGCGACACCGTCACGTTTATTAACCGCGATGAGATCGGCCACACGGCAACGGCAGATGACGAATCGTTCGATACCGGTATTCTCGAACAGGATGACGAACAGAAAATCACTTTTGCAAAAACCGGCAATTTTTCGTATTACTGCGCCCCTCATCCCGGTATGAAAGGTACGATTGTCGTAAAAGACCCATAAGCGAATGCGCACATCGTGAAGCAGGGGCAGCCGTTCTCGGATGCCCCTGCTTCTGGTAAGATAGAACAAACAAGCCTGTGTTGGGGGGCACATTTCAATGCGGAATCTATCCGATTATGAACTCATGCAGCTTGTAAAAAACCGAAAGCAAAAAGCGCTGTCCGTCCTTTATGACCGTTACGGGGCCCTGGTCTACTCCTTTGCCATGAAGGCGCTTCGGGACGAAACGGCCGCGCGGGAAATTGTGCAGGCTGTCTTTCTCCGGCTATGGACGACCGGATCCGGATACGATCCGGAGAAAGGAAAGTTCACGAGCTGGCTGCTCACGGTGACCCGCAATTTAACGACGGACTATATCCGCCAACAGCGGAGAGAATCATTAGGACGGATTCAAATCGACCGGGAACGGTTGAATGCACTTCCCGACCAACATGCGGAATCTCCCGAGGAACATATCGTCCGTCATTCGCTGCGGGAGCAAATCCGCCATGCATGCAAACATTTATCCAAACCCCAGCAAACGTTGCTGGAGCATTTTTACTGGCACGGTTACAGCTTGAACGAGCTCGCGCTGATGTATGATCAACCGCTCGGCACCGTTAAAAACAGGCTTCATCAAACGTTGAAAATTTTGCGCAGGCATCTTGCTTCGGAAGGGGACTCGTAAGGATGAATGACGAACTATACTCAGCCGAGTGCGAATTGGTGCTGGACTATCTGTCCGGTACTGGCACGAAGGAAGATAAAGAGGCTTTCGAACGTCATTTGCCTCATTGTAACCGCTGCAAGCAGGAGTTGGCCGAACTGCAAATGGTATGGGAGGCGCTTCCTACAGATATGGAACGGGTCGAACCGCCGAAAGATTTAAAAAAGCAAATCATGACCGCCGTCAAATCGGAAGCCCGCAGCCAAAACAGCCAACAATATCCAAAGCGAATCCGGTGGGGAAAAGCGGTTTTGGGCGCCGCTGCCGCAATATTGATTTTTGCAGCAGGTTCGTTTTGGGACAATCCGTTCCGCAGCCGTGATGCGGCTCTCCCTTCTTTGGAACAAGCGTTGTCCATTCCGGCATCTCAGATCGTCCGGATCGACAGGCTGATCGCGGAACCGGGCGAAAAAGCGAACGCATACGGCGTTGCCTGCATTATCGACAACGGCACAAGCCGGCAGTTCGCCGTTTATGTATTCGGCGCCCAAGCGACCAGCGGACAACAGGCGTATCAGGTTTGGCTCGCGAGCGACGGCAGCCGGATCAGCGCCGGAACGTTCCGCGTCAACGATTCAGGCGTCGGTTTGCTGGCGATGCCGATTGCATCAAGCGATTTATCCTATGACCGGATCGGAATCACACTGGAACCGGACGATACGGGGGATCATCCGCGCGGACCGAAAGCGTTCGGAACGAAAGCCTGATCAAATGAAAAGAGTTCCAACCCAAACGATAAGCAAAATCCAAACGACGATAACGATAGCGGCGGCAGTCCAGTTTTTGGGCTCGCCTTTTTTTCGCATTTCATCCGCCTTCGCTCTGCAGTCTTCAATCACGCGCTGCGGAATCATTTTGAGTGCCAGCGAAATCCCGATCGGTACAATAATCAAATCGTCCAAATACCCCAATACCGGGATGAAATCCGGGATCAAGTCAATCGGACTAAACGCGTAGGCGACGACACAGACGGCGAACAATTTTACGTACCATGGAACTCTCGGATCTTGATAGGCTAAATAAAGGATAAAGATGTTTTGCTTTATCGCTCTCGCCTGTTTTTTCAGCTTATTAAACGCGTTATTCTCCGTCACTTCCTATCCTCCACGATGAACAGATTGACATCTCTTTGTTGACTCTATTATATCGCAATTTGGCACAAATTCATTTTTACAAAATGGAAGGGCCGCCCCTTAGGCAGGAAGACACCATAAGGGACAGCCCTTTTTTCTCGCAACCCGGTTGCCGGCTAGCCTGTCGAAGGGCTGTTCGGCACGTGGCCTTTCTGGTTCTTGTTTTCCGCAGTAGATGCCGCGACGTTGTTCTCCGCTTGCATGGATCTCACTCCCATCGCAAGCATCTTGCCTTGGAACGACATTTTTTTGCGAGCCATTGCACTTTCCTCCTCGGATCGAAATGGTTGTGAGGATTGAGGCAGTATTAGATTACCCATTAAAGGCAATCGTTAGTTATCCGTCTTCGAACGGATCACTCTTCAATTCGATCTCCCTTGGTCGTCGGCTGGGAAATGACGATAAACTCGACATCTTCATTTGAATCGTTGACTGCCTGGTGCAGCTTTGTCGGCGACACTTCGATCCCTTGCCCCTCCTTCATTTCAAACCATTCGCCCTCGATTTCCATTTTCAAGGTTCCACGCAGCACAAAAAAGAACTGACGGGATTTTTGATGATAATGCCGGGTCTCCATCGTCCCCTGCGGCATTCTTTCCTGCTTGATGCTCAAATCCGAACGTTCGACAAGCGGCCAGCCGTCGCAGTTATTTCCCCAAACGTAATGATTTGCGGTTTCTTTGCTGACAATCACGGGTAGCCCCCCTCAATGAATAGTCATGCCCTATTTTTCTATGCTTCGGAATAGTGCTCCCTGCAAAAGGCTTCAACCGCCGCGATTTCATCTTCTTCGAGGTCAAACTCAATATACTTTTCGGTTGTTCTTTCGAAAATTTCGTATTTCACGATGCCGCTCCCGCTTTCCTCGACGCGGTAAATGACCCTTACATACAATCCGTTATCGGAATGCAGCTCATCATCCTCGGGCACATCGATATCGAGAATAAATTCATACCGCTTCCCGGCCAATATTCCAAAAGGATCCTTCACAAGCTCCACGCTGTACTCGGTAATGGTTAACATAGATTCATCCCTTCGTTATCATCAGGCAGCAGCGCGCATACCTGTTTTCTTACGCTCTCTTGCTCCAGTTCTTTGCCGAAAATGGATACGATGCCGCGGTCGTCTCGGGAGCGTATTAATCGTCCGATTCCCTGCCTTAAGCGAAGCAGCATGTACGGCATGTCGACCTCTTCGAAAGGATGCTGGGCATCGCTGCGTTTGGCCATAAACACCGGATCGTTCGGCGGAAAAGGTAGCGACCATATGAGCACATGCGAAAGCGACGGCCCGGGAATATCGAGCCCCTCCCACAGTGTGACTGCGCATAGAATGCTGTGCTCATCCTGCTGGAAGTCGGAAATCAGATGGCTGATTTCCGCCGACCCTTCATACAGAAACCGGAAGGCTTCCGATTCCGGGTATAACGCAAGGTCCTTCTTGAAGAGGAGGAGCTCCTCTTTGGACGGGAACAACATTAGCGCCCTTCCTTCCGTCTGCTGCAGCAGCTGCAGCGCCTGTTTCATTTTACCCCCTTTGTCCAAATAAAGACTTGCATTCATCTGCTGCTCATAATCGTACGGGGAAGGAACCGAAAACGACAGAAACTGTTCGATTCCAAGACTTTGCGCCGTATAATCAAAGGACCCGTCGACCGAAAGCGTGGCGGAAGAAAAAACGATCGGCATTTTTTTCACAAATACCATTTCCTTCAGCACTTCTTTCACTTTTTTCGGCATGATGACAAGCGTGATCCCCTCTTTATCTTCCGAAACCCACGAGATGAGCTGCTCCGGCTCATTAAATAGCCCGAGCGCGAGCTGGATCATTTCCAGATGCTCCTCGACGATCTTTAGCTGGTAAGGGTCCAGTGAAAAAAGTCCGCTTTCAAATACGATCTCTTCATCGATTGCGGCGAGCAGATCGCGAAAACGACCAACCTCCCGCATCAGCGTTTCGCTGAGCACTAGCTCCTTTCTGTCCGAAGCCTGAACGTGGCGGCTCGTCCGCTCAAGCAGGACAAACAGCGCCTCGCTCTGAGCAATCGCCTCTTCAACGGCGACGGCTAACGTTTCGCGAACTTCCCCTTCCAACAATCGAGTGATGATGCCTTCAAACTGGGCATGCTTCAATTTATAGGTGAGGGCATTTTGCGCGGCTGTCTCAAGCAAATGTCCCTCGTCGAAGACGACCGAGCTGTGGTCGGGCAAAAGCGGGAGCTGTCCTTCACGTTTCCGGGCCTCGTACGTCCAAATATGTTCCATATAGAAATCATGCGAGCAGATGATCAAATCCTCAGACTTCCGGTAATGTTCCCGGGAAAGCGTCTGTCCGCAGCGGTGGCGCTGACTGCAGACGAGGCAATCCTGAAACACATCCCACCCAAGCCGGTCCCACTGCTCATCGGTAAGCTCCGGGTAATCTTTGCGGTTTCCATACGGATAAAAGGACTGCATCGAATCCGGAAAATGGACAAAATCCGGAAGCTCGCGGTGAATGTCCCTGTATAGGTCGGCAGCTTCATCCGGTTCAGTTCTGGCTTCGTCCAGTTTGTTCAGACAAATATATTGATCGGGCGATTTGCCGAGCCTGGCATCTATGACCAGATCTAAATGACGCGCAAGCTTGGCGATATCGCCTTCCGGCTTCACCAGCTGCTCGATTAACGATTCATCGGCACAGGCGATGATCGCGGGCTTGCCGGTATAACGCGCATATGCGATCGCGTACAACAAATACACAAGCGTCTTGCCGGTGCCGACGCCGGCCTCGGCAAAAATCGTTTGCTTCTCGGTGTACGCCCTCTCCAATTGAAAGGCCATATAAATCTGCTCATCGCGGACTTCAAAGCCGGCTTCAGGCAAAATGTCATAAAATACATCCGCAATCCATTCGCTTGCTTGCTGTACGAAAGGCTGCGAAGGGTCAAAATCAAAAGGATATGTTCTCAAGTCGGGTTGTGCCTCCATCTCGTTCGTCAAGCTCATCGGTCCATTATACCGCAAATGTGCGGTTAAATGCTAAGATCGGAAAACCAGTAAACCGCGTGATTGTCCAACCATTTCCTGACATTGCTGAAATCGTGCGTAGAAAATTCTCCAATCCACTCAAGAATCCTTAAGTGACACTGCAATGTAAAAATAAACCCAGGGTGTCCCCTGGGCTTAAGTTTGTATCACTTGGACAGTTCGAAATCATTACCCTGTTTCCTAACAGACCGATGACGGCGGTAAAACATCCATACAGTAAGGCTTACGGAAAGGAAGAGGATTTGCATTAGGGTGCGGGGAATCAATTCATCCTCCGGACTTGTCGCTAGGCCATTTATAGCCATGTAGAGATTGGCAGGGAACATGGCAATCAGTAGAAGTGAGAGCCCGCCGGCTGCCCATGTAACAGTGGGACGCCATAGTAAACCTATTGCCCCGGCCAATTCCAGTACACCGGTGATCGTTACAATCAGGTCGGGATATGGCAAGATAGGAGGAACCATTCTAATAATCTCTGTCCGCATATAAACGAAATGAACTGAGCCGGTTAAAATGAACATCGCTGCAAGACCGCCTCGAAGCGCAACGGGCCATGGGCGCAAACGGCTTACTCCAGCAATTCCTGCAACAAGAATGGCAAGCGTGACGACGACGAGCACAATAAGGGGTTCCATAAAATTACCTCCATAAAATTATTCATAATGTGTATAGATGCTAAACGCATTTCTCAAAAAAAATGGATGCTATCATTTTCCAAGTTGGTTTTCTAACTTTATTAAAAACTCTTTGATATATAACACCTTATCGTCGGGAGCATCCCCTAATACTTCCGCGATCATTTGTTTGAATTGGTTCTGATAATCCAAATGGTGAGCGTATGCAATTTCACCTTTAGGGGTTACCTTTAGAATTAACCTTGACTGATTGCGAACATCCTTTTCTTTGGTGACTAACCCTTTCTGTTCAAGTTTTTTCAGTACTTGGGATATTGCGCCTTTCGTAACTCCACAACGTTCAGCTAGCGCAGTGATATGGATGCCTTCATGCTCTCTTATTTCATTTAGCGTATAGATCTCGGAATGAAATAAAGGCTCGTCTACACCATAATCCCTATTTTTCCTATCCAGTTTGCTGAACGTTTTGAACACATCCAAGAGGATGTTGCTAATTTTCTCTTTTGAAAGTTCATCATTATTCATCATAGACTGAAGTGTATAGCATCTAAATACTATTGTCAAATGAATTTTGAGTCGGATGCTTCATTCTAACGGGTGGGGGTAGTACCAGCGAAGCTGACACCACCCTCAAAGTAGATGTTATTAAATGGGAAATTTATTGATAACCTCATTGTACTCCTGCTGTGCATCGGTGATCGCTAACTTTGAATAGACTTCCAACGACTTACGGCTTTCGTGGCCCGAATATGGCTGTATGAGCGCGTCATCGATACCCTGCTTTTTGAGCCAAGTCAACAGGAAATGTCGCAGCTTGTGTGGCGATAGATTTTGGGCAAGACCGGCATCCTCCGAATTTTTGGCCAATATCTTTCGTATTCCCCGATCGGAATATTTTTTCTTCCACGATGATTCGAACAGATAAACCGCCTGCTTCTTTTTCATTGAATCGGCGTGCATGGCCAGCATTTCCTTGAACGATTGAGGGAAAGGGACGATGCGGTCTTTGCTTCCCTTGCCCTTATTAATCCGGATTTGGCAGTAGTGGAAATCAACATCGGACAACTTGATATTGATCAGCTCGCTTACCCGAACGCCGGTATATAACAGCGTCTTGACGATCAGCATGTCTTGAAAGTTCTTCGCTTGCCAAACCACATCGTAATAGCGCTAAAGCTCCTCTTCTGTAGGTACATCGGGGAGCTTCTTACCTGTTTTTGGAACCTCTACCTCAAGCTCTGCTCGAAGGTGCTGAAACAAGCTTTTGAGATAGGAATAATCTGGCCGTCCCCCCCTGAGATATTTCGCCAGCTCCTTCGCTTTGCGTTTCGGGGATATGCGTCTTTCATCACGCAATAACACCTTCTTCCAACGGAAGGCGCTCACTCATGTTCAGCCTAAATGTGCCGTAAGGGTTTACGTGCGTGTAGATGAGCGGGATAAGCGCTCGAAAATCTAATACGCCTGTCAACCTGCGCTGCGCTGATCGCAAAACCACCGCTGCCACACATACCGATTACACCAATTTGATTCCGGTCTACAAATGGACGCGTACCTAAATAATCAACGGCTGCGCTGAAATCTTCTACGAATAGATCAGGCGAAGAAAGGTGCCGCGGCTCTCCGCTGCTGTAACCGTTGAACGATGGGTCAAATGCAAGAGCCGCAAAACCAGGCTCTGCCATGTTTTGAGCATAAATACCGGGCCCCTGTTCTTTAACGCCGCCATAGGGCGCACCTATAATAACAGCTTTGTGCTTCTTTGACTCATCAAAGTTTTTTGGCAAGTAAAGATCAGCCGCAATTTTGATTCCAAACCTGTTTTTATATGAAACTGATTTTCTTGTTACCTTATCGCTTAACTCAAAAATATAGTTTGACATACTTAGATAACATCCTTTCTTACTGTTGTGTTCACCCTTCGTTATTTATTCTAGCTATGCCTTTTGCATATAACAAATACTTATATCTTATATCAAGATATGCTTGTTGGGCATTTCTAAAGTGTGTATACTAAAACATAAGAATGGAGGAGTGTTGGATGGAATTTAGAGTTTTGCGATATTTTCTTACTGTTGCAAGAGAAGGAAGCATTACGGGCGCTGCTGATTTTTTGCATGTTACACAGCCAACCTTGTCCAGACAATTAAAAGACCTTGAACAAGAGTTAGGGAAAAAACTATTTATTCGCAGTAGTCACAGTATCATTCTTACAGATGAAGGAATGCTCCTGCGAAAGAGAGCAGAAGAAATCGTTGATATGGTCGATAAATTAGAGGCAGAATTCAGTTCTATGGAAGAAACAATAAGTGGTGATGTATACATTGGCAGTGGGGAAACTTACGCCATGAAACAGATTGCACGCGTAGTAAAAGATTTACAGTTAAAGTATCCAAATATACGGTATCACCTCTTCAGCGGAAACGAAGACGATGTGACTGAACGGCTTGACAAGGGCTTGATTGACTTTGGTATTTTAATTGATCCAGCAGATTTATCAAAATACAATTATATCAATATCCCAGCCAAAGATGTTTGGGGCGTTGTTATGAGGAAAGACAGTCCTCTGGCTGTCAAAGATAGCATTCAACTAGTGGATTTATTAAAAGTTCCGCTAATCTGTTCACGACAGGCTATGAAACAGACATTGTCTAAAAATGACTTTGTGGATTGGTTTGGTGAAGATTTCGATAAATTAAACATCGTGACTACATTCAATCTTGCATATAATGCTGCTATTATGGTTGAAGAGGGCATCGGTTATGCAGTAACCATTGATAAAATAGTGAATACGTCGAGTGATAGTAACCTTTGTTTTAGACCGCTAAAGCCAAGACTTGAATCTGGCTTGAATATTGTTTGGAAAAAGCATCAGGTTTTTTCCGCTGCTGCTGATAAGTTTTTAAATGAAATTAAGACAAAATTTTCAAATTCTTTATCAGATGTATAGGACAAGCTCGTAGACGTATTATAAATTATTGAATATAATCAATTTCCCCCGCGCTGCCTTGGCTTCGACAGTTCTTCGCCATCGGCCCGCTGCCATTATTCGACAGCTTTTTGCTTACTTTAGTCGTTAGGTCAAACCCCATATTTTTACAACTACTTTGCGGGTGGTGTCAGCTTCGCTGTTACTACCCCGGGTACGAGTTGAATGAATTGAATAAGGGAGCTGCGGATACATGCAAATCTTGTGCAAAAAAAGAATGATATCCGGGACGTTCAGCCGAATGCGGCATCGTTTATAATTAAGGTATGAAAAAAGCATATACCATTCAGCAAACGGCCGAGTGCACCGGCTTGAGTGTCCATACGCTGCGTTATTACGAGAAAATCGGACTGCTTACCGATGTCAATCGCGATGGAAACGGATATCGGCTGTATACGGAAGCCGACCTTGGATGGATCGATTTTTTGATCCGTCTGCGCGCAACGGGGATGCCGATTCATGAAATGAAGACTTTTTCCGATTTGCGGAGCCGGGGCGAATCAACGGTAAGCGAAAGACGGGCGCTGCTCGAGGAGCATCAGAAACTCAGTCTGGAACGGATGAGAGAACTGCAGGAAAATTTGAAAAAAATCGCGGAGAAAATCGATATTTACAAAGAAATGGAAGATCGGCTGAAAAAGGAGCAGTTCATTTAGCTTGGGCTGCGCCTATCAGGATGAGGCTTAGAAACAGCTGCACGGGAATGGCAAAACCGGCAGCCTGATTGACGATATGGAAATCGCCACCTGCTGCCGGGATCGCGGTTTATCATGATATTCCAGGCTGCTTGCCGATTTGCCGGTATTGCCGGTATTGCCGCCGCTTTGCCGATTACACTTGTTGCAACGCTTGACTCAAATCCTCCATCAGATCGTCCGCATTTTCGAGTCCGACATGAAGACGAACTAGCTGGTGGGTAATGCCGATTTTCGCAAATTGCTCCTCATCGATCCCCTTCCCGAAGCTGACAAGAGAAGGAACGCATATCGACTCGTAACCGCCCCAGCTGAGACCGATTTTAATGAGCCGCAGCGAGTTGAAAAATGGGGCCATCCGCTCTTTGGGCGCATCGATCTCAAAGCTGAACAAGCTGCTGAAGCCGCTCATCTGGCTCTTCGCGAGCGCATGCTGGCGAAACGAAGGCAGCCCCGGATAATTGACGCTACGGACTTTCGGATGAGCCTCCAGAAACGAAGCGACCGCAAGCGCGCACTTCGAATGCTCCTTCATGCGGATCGGCAGCGTGCGCATCCCCCGCAATATGAGCCACGCTTCAAAAGGGGCTGGCGAAGAACCGGCTATTTTGTGCTGCTTGCGGATTTTGGGCATATGCGGCTTGTTCGCAACGATGACCCCGCCGATCGTATCGCTGTGGCCGCTTAAATATTTCGTTGCGGAATGAACGACGACGTCAATGCCGAGCTTGAGCGGTTTCTGGAATATCGGCGACGAATAGGAATTGTCAATGACCGTCACAACGCCTCTTGACCGGCACAAATTCGAGATGCCTCTTAAATCCTGCACACAAAACGTCACGCTTGCCGGGCTTTCGAGCACAACGAGCCGGGTATTCGGCTGCATCGCTTCCTCGAACTCATACAAATGCTCTCCGGTGACGTACGTTACTTGCACGTTCATTTTGTCTTCCAAATAATCGAGCAAGCTTCGCGTCGGACCGTACAGGTTGGAAATCGCTATAATATGGTCTCCGATTTGGATCTGGGCCATTATCGCAATCGAAATCGCGGAAACTCCCGAGCTTGTTAACAGCGCTTCATCGCCCTGCTCCAAATCAGCCATTTTTCGGCATAAGATATCGAAATTCGGATTCCCATAGCGCGTATAGCAGTAGCTGTCGCCCCCATGATTGATCGTTTCGGCAAATTCTTCGTAGGTGCTGCTTGTAAACAACGACGTTTGAAAAATCGGAGGCACTACGGAATTCATATAACGGTCATTGTTTTCTTCCCCCAAATGGAGCAAATTCGTCGTCTCGCCGTGAATCGAGTGCTGCTGAATCATCCTTTCACCTTCTCCCAAAGTCCATAAGTAGTTGGTTTAAACCGGCTTGTGCTTGAATCCGATCCAGATTCCGACGGCAACATCGCCGCCCGTATTCTCCGAATGATGCGGAATCATGGAATTGTAGCAGATTGAGTCGCCTTGCTTGCACGTAATCAGCTGATCGCCCAAATGAAGCGTAATTTCACCTTGAATGACATATAAAAATTCCCAGCCTTCGTGGGTTACTATTCCCGGATCGCTGCCATTTTCCGGTTCAAGCGTCACATACAGCGGTTCGATTTCCAAATGCTCTCCCGGTGTCAGGATTCGAATTTTGCGCTGACCGTTCTTTCCTTCCAGCGTAATTTGATCTTCGAACGGAAAATATAAATACTGCTGCTCCTCCGAGTTTTCGGCATCAAAAAAATAATGCAAGTTTTTTTTGAACGTATCGCTCAGTTTGAGCATGACCTGAAGCGAAGGGATCGCTTTCCCGTTTTCCAGCTGGCTTAAATAGCCCGCAGACAACCCCGTAAGTTCGGATAAATCGCGCAGACTCAGTCCTCTTTGGTTACGAAGATCCCGCAGCCGGTAGCCGATGCGTCTTATTTCTACAGCTTCGTTGATGATTTCGTTGGACAAAATAGGACACCTCGCTGCTTTGTGAAGGTTAAGATTGCTTCCGTTCTTCTTTTCTGGAAAATATAAATTTGCAGTATCCGTCTCCTGCGGCAATGCGCTTCTCCGCTTTATATTCAAACTCCGGGAATCCGAGCATCAAGCCGTGATCGCCTTCAATCGCCCATTGGCACAGCGTATCGATATGCTCGTCCGAATTCCCGCCTTTCTTCCAGCTTTCCACGAGCGGGCAGTAATGAAGATGAATTTCCGCCTCATCCGTTTCCACCCGCTCCACGCTCATCTCAAAGACGTTCGCAACGAGCTCGCTCGCAAATTGCTTTACAAACTCTTCCAAGTTATCGGACTGAATCATTTTCTGGCTTTTCAAAAAACCGAACCTTTGAATGGCGCGGCGGGCAATTGTCTCCGGCTCGGCCCCGACCGCTTCCGCCTCCTTCGTCAGCAGATCGAACCAGGCCGCTCTGTCCTCAATTGCGTTTCGCACCATCGTTACGGCTTCACTGTACGGAATAACATCGTTTTTTATCGTCATTGCCATCATGCCTCCTTCGAATATTTTTCGCCTAAATACGCTTTGCGAACGCGGTCGTTATGAAGCATATCCGCCGCCTTTTCTTCAAAAGCGATTTGGCCGGTTTCCAGCACGATGCCGCGGTGGGATACCTTTAACGCCTGCCGGGCATTTTGCTCGATAATGAGAATGGTGATGCCTTTCTGCTGAATATGGCGGATCAGCTCAAATATTTGCTTGATAATGAGCGGCGCCAAGCCGAGCGAAGGCTCATCGAGAATGAGCAGCTTTGGCTCCGACATGAGCGCGCGGCCGATGGCCAGCATCTGCTGCTCCCCGCCGCTGAGCGTTTCGCTAAGCTGGCTGTATCGCTCCTTCAAGCGGGGAAACAGCTCAAGCACATATTCCAGCGACCGGTTCACCGCCTTCGGATCCCGGACGATGTAGCCGCCCATCAACAAGTTTTCGCGGATCGTCATCGATGGGAAAACTTTGCGCCCTTCCGGAGAATGGGAGATGCCCAGACGTACGATTTGGTCCGGACGAAGCTGATCGATTCGCTCGCCCATAAAGCGGATTTCGCCTTCCCGTGCCTTCATCAGACCGGAGATCGTTCTCACTGTCGTCGTTTTGCCGGCGCCGTTGTTGCCGATGAGCGCCACCGTTTCACCCGCATCCACATGGAACGAGACTCCGCGCAAGGCGCAAATATTGCCGTAATACGCGCTTAAATTGTTAATTTCCAGCATGGACATAATCTTCCGCGTCCTCCTCTCCCAAATAAGCCTCGATCACTTTCGTGTTGTTCTGGATTTGGAGCGGCGTCCCTTCGGCGATTTGCTTGCCGAAGTTAATGACATAGATGCGTTCGCACACTTCCATAATGACGCTCATATCGTGCTCGATCAGAAGTACGGTATGGCCGGCGCTGCGGATTTTTCGAATATGCTCCACCAGCTGTTCGGATTCGGTTCCGTTCATTCCGGCTCCCGGCTCGTCAAGAATAAGAAGCGTCGGATCCGTTGCCAGCGCCCGGATGATTTCCAAATACCGCTGCTCCCCGTAAGCGAGGCTGCTCGCCTGGTGCTTTCCTTTAGACTCCAAACCGACCATCGCGAGCAGCTCATACGCCTTCTGTTCGATCCTCTCCATCTCTTCCCGGTATGTCCGGGTCATCAAAATGGAGTTCAGCATGTTCACCTTCGATTTCGGGTATAAGGCGATTTTGACGTTGTCCTCGACGCTCAGCGAACCGAACAGCTTAATATTTTGAAACGTTCGCGCCATTCCCATTTGCGCAATTTCATGGACCGCCTTGCGGGTTATATCGACGCCTCCAAAATGGACACTGCCCTCGCTCGCTTTATGCACGCCGGTCAGCAAATTGAACATCGTTGTTTTGCCGGCTCCGTTCGGCCCGATCAGTCCGAGAATTTCGCCTTCCCGGACTTGTAAGTTCAAGCTTTCCACCGCAACGAGACCGCCGAACCGCTTCGTTAAATTTTCGGTTTGCAGAAGCATTTAACCGCCTCCCTCGCTGGATACGACCGTCAAATCCTGATTGGTCTGTTTCTCCGCAGCTTTTCGCTTCTTTCTTGCCGCCCACTTGATGGAAAGCGTTTCGCTGATGATCCCCTGCGGGCGCAGCAGCACCATCATGAACAGCAGCACGCCATAGATGATCATGCGGTACTCATCCATAAACCGCAGCACGTCCGGAGCGACAGCGAGCAGCAGCGCAGCGACGATGACGCCGGGCATGCTGCCGAGTCCGCCGAATACGACCATCGACAGCAGCGTGATCGATTCCATAAACGAGAAATTGCTAGGGCTGATATAGGCGGCGTGGAAGGAAAAAAACGCTCCGAGCAAACCGGCAATTGCGCTGCCCACGACAAAAGCTTTCACTTTATACGACTGGGCATTGACGCCGAGCGTCTGTGCCGCTTCCTCATTCTCCCTGACGGCTCTTAGCACCATGCCGAACGGCGAGTAGCTTAGCCGCCACATGATATATAGCGCCGGCAGCAGTAACCCGAGCATCAAGTAATATTGGCTGAAATTGCTCATGAATTGAAATCCGAACAAAGACGGAACGGGAATGCCGGCGATGCCCATCGGCCCCCTCGTCACGGATATCCAGTTTAAAAAGATCATGCGGATAATTTCGCCGAAAGCGAGCGTCGTAACGGCGAGGTAGATGCCTTTTAGCCGGATTGTAGGCAGAGCCAGGAGAAATCCCGCCCCCGCCGCCATTAATGCCCCGGCGATCAAGGTGACGAAGAACGGGATGTGAAAGTGGATCGATAACAGCGCCGACGTGTAAGCGCCGATGCCGTAAAAGGCCGCCTGGCCCAGATTGAGCTGACCCGCGATTCCGAACACCACATTCAAGCTGCACGCAAGCCCGACATAAATGCCGGCAATGATCAGCACTTTTGTCACATATGGACTTGCGATTGCAGGTATGAGCAGTGCGATCACAATAGCTGCCATAGAGGCCGACATCGGCGAAATGTAGCGCTTCTGCATTTAAGACCGCCCCCTCTTCCCGCCCAATCCGTTAGGACGGAGAATCAACAGCAGCAGGAGCAGCAGGAATGCGATCGCGTCCTGAAAACCGGAGTTGATGTAAGCGCCCGACAGCGACTCCGACATCCCGAGAATAATGCCGCCGATGACCGCCCCCGGAATGCTCGTCAGCCCTCCCAATGCCATGGCGACAAACGCTTTTATACCGGGCATATAACCCATATGAGGATCGACGGCATTGTAATAAAGGGCTACCAGAACACCGGCTGCCGCGCCCAAAGCCGATCCGATCGCAAACGTATAGTTCACCGTTCGTTCCACGTTGACGCCCATTAAATAGGCTGCATCCCGGTTTTGGGAAATGGCGCGGATACCGGCCCCCACTCTCGTTTTGTAAAGCAATTGCTGCAGGCCGATCATCAATAGGATCGACACCGCGATGATCACAATTTGGGTTCCCGAAAATTCGACGCCGCCGGTTCCCCAGCTGCTCGTCAAAAATTTGTTCTGCGTGCTGAGCGAATGCGTTTCGGGCCCCCAAATAAGCGTGGCGACTTCTTTTAATAAGATCGATAAACCTAATGTGGCCAGCAGCGTCGTTTCGTGCTTCGTATTGCGCAGCGGTTTGAATGCGATCTTTTCCATCGCCATGCCCATCAGCGCCCCTGCGATCACTCCCCCGCAAAAGGATGGGACGATGCCCCATCCTGCAAATTGCGACAACGTGTATGTGACGAAAGCGCCGCTCATGTACACTTCGCCGTGCGCAAAATTGACCAGACCAAGCACTCCGAAAATGAGCGTAAACCCGATCGCCGTCAAGGAGTACGTCATCCCGACACTTAGACCGTTAATGATTTGTTGAAATAGCAACCCGATCTACTCCTTTTTGTACAGAGTAAACTGCCCGTCCTTCACGTCCAGTTTCGCAAGATCTTTTTCGACATTGCGGATGTCGTTAAAGCTTGTTTTACCCGTAATTCCAGGAAAATCTTTCATCGCTGCCAGCGCGTCGCGGATGCCTTTGCGGCTTGTTTCACCCTTTTCGATAATGGAAAGAAGCATATTGGCGGAATCGTATGTCAGTGCGGCGAACATGTCAGGATCTTTGCTGTAGGTTTTCTTGTAAGCTTCAACGAACTTCTGAACCTCCGGACGAGGGTCGGCCGGGAAGAAATAGCTGGAGAGATGCGTCCCTTCGACGTCTTTCCCGCCTAACTGGATATACTGGTCGGAGTAAAGAATGGAGGTGCCGATAAAACCGGCTTTGATGCCCAATTTTTTGGACTGCTGGGCGATAAGAGCCGACTCGGTGTAAGGAGCGCCAAGGTAGATAACATCCGGGCCGCTTTCGCGAATCTTGATCAAAATATTGTTAAAATCCTTTGTGTCGGGGTTGAAATTAAGCGAGTTTGACACTTCGCCGCCGGCTTCTTTAAATTTGGCCTCGAAGTTCTCTTTGGCGGCAATGCCCCAGTCATTCTGGATATAAATGACCGCTGATTTTTTGTAACCGAGCTCTTTCGCATAATCGGCTACAAATGCGCCTTCGATCTTTTGGGTCGGAACGTTGCGGAAAATATAATCTCCGGTACTTGTGAAGTCGGGATGGGAGGAAGTTGGGGATAGCTGTACCAGTCCTGAGCGCTGGTAAATCGGAGATGCGGCCATCGATGTCGTACTGGAAAAGTCGCCGACGACTGCCACGATGTTGTCGTTATCGACCAATTTCTGAGCGATATTGGCGCTTTCCTTCGGATCGTTTTTCGAATCCATTTCAACGAGATTGACTTTTACGGCCCCGCCTTTGGCGTTAAATTCGTCGATCGCCATCTTCATCGCATTCCGGAAGCTTTCGCCGTATTGGGCGCTGTTGCCGGTTAAAGGAGCGGACAAGCCGAGCGAAACCTCTTTCGTCTCTTTACTTTCCGCTGCTGCGGATGAGCCGGATGTTTCCTTGCCGCCGGATGTTTCTTGTGCACCCGATGTTTCCTTGCCGCCGCATGCCGTCATTGTCAATACGAGCAGAGAACATATTGCGAAAAAACCGATTCGAGACCCACGTTTCATAGAAATGCCTCCCTATTAATTTAATTACAGTTAATTTTCTTTCTGTAAGTAAACAAGAAGCTAAAAAAATTTTTCTCTAACGCACTTTGCCTCAACAAAGACTGGCCTTGCCCGATTGAAATCGTCCCCTTCCTTTCGTTCGGAATTGTTTTCTTTTAGTAACTCTTTTTTCTTACAGTAAACAAAGAGCCAAACAAAAATGAAATTTTTCAATTTCATAACCTCATTATAAGACATCGCCGACATGTCGGCAATAAGTAATGTCATGATATTTTACATCATTGTTGAGATTCAATCAAAAAATTAACTTTCATTTGAATTATTCGCTCAAATAAACTTGTAAAATAACAAAATTGCGTCATGTTGTTGTTAGATTTAATGGTGATACGCGCGAAAAGTTAACGCATAAAAAGAAAAAAGGGCAGCATCGGTATGCTTGCTTCCCTTCTTCCCGCAGTTCTTCCTGCACTTCTTCCTGCACATGTCGGCAATCTTACATTAACGGTTAATAAAGACGGTTTTAATTCCGGAGCGGTATACGACCTGCAGATCAAGTCCGCGCGAGAGCGCCGCCAGCGGCAAATACGTTTTTGTGTCGGCTGCGCTTTGCTGTAAAAATGCAGGCGTGGTAAGCGGCACCGCTTTCCCGTCAACCTTCATCGACTTGCTGCCGATGGTGAACGCGACCTCTCGTCCTCCGAGCTTTACGCTGGCCGTTCTCGTCTTGTTGCTCCACTTCAGGTCGGCGCCTGCCGCAATTGCAATATCGCGCATTGGAACGTACGTTGTGTTGTTTTTTACGATCGGCTTGCTGGCGGGACCTAGTTCTTTGCCTGAAACGACGACGGAAATCGGCACATTGGCGGGACGCGGCGACGGCTGAATATAATCTCCCCATATGGCGGACGCAAATTCGCGGCCCATCACGCTGTATCCGGTTTGAGTTGGATGGATGTCCCGTTTGCCGATATTCGAAATATTCGTATATTCGCTCTCATGCCCGGCAAATGCATCCCCGACGGAGGCAACCTTGACGTTGTATCCTTCCGAAGACAACACTTCCGCTATGCCTGACAACCGTTCCTTTATTTGTACTCGGCCCTGATTCAAATAATCGTAATTGCTTCCGCCGCTTGCGTTCGTGCCGGCCAAGTACTTCGTAATCGGCAAATATTGATCCGCCACAACAATTTGCGCTTTGGCGTTCAGCTGCAGGATGGAACGAAGCGCAGCTTCCACATCGCTTGCATATTCGTCTAGTACCGCCGACAACCATTGGTCGGTTACATCTTTATCTTCGTTATCTTTCAATTTGTTGAACAAAGGGGTGAAATTGTTTCCGCCGATCGTGACGACAACCAGACTGGCCTGCATCAAATCGGAACGAAGCCCGGCGGTTGCCGCAAAAATCCGTTCTGCACGCGGATCAATCGATGCGATTCCGCTTTGGATCTCGTCCGCAGCAGGATTCGAACTGCCGCTTTGGGCGCTATTGAGCCAGTTCTGAAGACCCTCCGTGCTCAGTCCGAGGACTCCGTAGTTTGCAAATTCGGTCCGAAGTCCGTGAAATAAAGCCTGCTCATAGACGCGGTCTGCATAGCCGTAAGGTACCGGATTTTTCACGTTTTCCATCCCCGGCTCATAACCTGCCGTCAGCGAGTCACCGATGGCGACAATCCGGTACATTCCGCTTTGCTGCGTCCCGGCCGTGGAAACCTCCGCACTGTTCGCGCTTGCCGCAGCAGCCATTTTGGGACCCGCCTCAAACCTTATTCCCGCTGCCGGATTGCTTCCGGATCCGACAAATGAGCCTGCCAAAGCTGCAGACAGCGCGATAACGGCTGTTTTGGCAGGAATATTCCAAATCTTCAGCTTGCTGTGCAATACGTCCACTTCCTTTTAACGTGATAGGGAGACACATTGAAAAAAACGTGCGGGTTTAAGTAAATGAGGGGGTATAACCAACTAAAAAATGGAAGGCCACATCCTGTATTATTTTAACATCACTCCTAAATGATATCAATGAAAAAGGGTTATCCCCCGTCGTAAGACAAGTGGGATAACCCTTTTCATGATCGGAATGACGTCCGTTTAACTACGCTCGATCCGCCTTTATCCATATGGACTCGATTTCTTCCAGCGATTTCCCTTTCGTCTCCGGAACGACGCGCCACATAAACAAAAAGGTGAACAGTCCCATCGCGCCGAAAATCCAAAAGGTTGGTGCGGATCCGATTGTGTTAAGCAACGGCGGAAAAGCTTGCGTCACGACATAATTTGCCGCCCACAGTGCCATGTTGGCGATCGCGGTCGCAATGCCGCGAATGCGGTTCGGAAAGATTTCGGAAAGCAGCACCCATACCGCTGTACCGAGTGAGATCGCAAAAGACGCTACATACAGCAATATAAAGATCATCACCAAAGGTCCGGCTGTATGGCCCGTATGGAACGCAATACCGATGACAGCAAGCGAAATCGTCATCATAGATGAGCCGACAAGAACAAGCGCTTTGCGTCCTACTTTGTCAATCAGCCATATCGACACCAGCGTAAACACCAAATTGATTAAACCGACGAGAATCGTTTGCAGGAGCGAAGCGTCCGTTCCGGCGCCCGCCGCCTTGAAAATTTCCGGTGCATAATACATGACGGCATTGATGCCTGTAATCTGCTGCGTAAGCGCCACTACAATTCCTACAATTAGAATGGCGCGCAACCCCCGGTCGGACAGCATTTCCCGCATCGTTGCCTGCTTTTCATTAAACGATGCTTTAATGTCCAATACTTCTTTTCTGGCCAGTTCTTCCCCGTGAATCCGCAGCAAGATGGGAAGCGAATCGGCGGGTCTGCCCTGCTTGATCAGCCATCTTGGACTTTCAGGGACAAAGAACAACAGAATGATAAACAAGATGCTGGGTACCGCTCCAACTCCGAACATCCAGCGCCATGCAGTGGAAATGTCCCAAGCATCATCCCCTAAACCTGCAATGAACAGATTGAGGAAATAAACCAATAAAATTCCCGATACGATCGCGACTTGATTAAGCGCTACCAAACGGCCGCGATATTTTGCGGGTGCGATCTCGGCATTATATAGCGGCGCCAACGTGGCGGTAATCCCGATTCCTAATCCGCTAACGAGCCTCGCAATGACGTAAGCCGAAAAAGAGGGCGACAATGCGGCGCCCACGGAACCGATCAAATACAGAACCGCTCCCGCATACAGCACCTTTTTCCGCCCGAATTTGTCGCTGATCCCTCCCGCGCCGGCAGCGCCGAATATACAGCCGACAATCAAGCACGAAACCGCCCAGCCGACTTCCACCTGATTCAAACCGAATCTGATTTTCATGAAGCCGATCGCGCCGGACACGGCAGCAGTATCGAATCCGAACAGCAAGCCGCCAAGCGCGGCTACGATGGCAACGAGCGTAACAAACCGCATATTGATTTGCTGCCCGGTGCTGTCCGATCGGCTCTCGACAGCTTCTTTCTCTACAGCGATGTTCTCCATTTCCACTCTCCAATTTCTTTTCTTTTTCTATATATGGTCCTTTTGTATTAAACCATCTGAGCTGGCGACGGTCAAGTTAACGAATAGGATCAAACCCGGTTGAAAAATAACAAACGTAATGAAATGAAAGCTCCATTCGTTCAAAATAAAAACCCGCTGCATCCGTCAGCGGGTTGTTGTGAACGCGGATTCCATCGAATCCGATCCGTTGCTCGCACTCGTTCTAAATCCGCGGTTACTTTAATTGTTCATATGCTGCAACGATTTCGGAGTGGACGGCATGATTTTTTGCAATCCCCATCCGTTGGGCGATAAAGTGAGAAATGCCCTTCTTCTCAATAATCGACTGCATTTCGACGGCTTCAGGGTCTTTCTCATTGTTGAACAGAAGTGCAGCCGCGATAGCCGACGTTAAATGCGGAGCCTTCAATCCGCGCTCATGCGCCTGTATTAGCGGGCGAACGAGACGGTCGTTGTGTGAGAGCTTGCGCAACGGTGAACGTCCGACCCTGAACACTTTGTCGGTAATGGCCGGATTTTTGAATCGTTCCAACGTTTTATCGATATATTTCCGGTGTTCCGCCGGATTTAAATGATATTTATGAATTAATAATTGGCCGGTTTCCTCTAATACCTGCCGAACTTTTGTTTCAAGAGCGGGATCTTTCAACGCTTGTTGAATGGTCTGGAACCCTTCCAGAAACCCGAAATATGCCGCACAGCAGTGGCCGGTATTAACCGTAAACAGCTTCCGTTCCACAAATGGCTCGAGCGAGTCCGCGTATTTGGCTCCTTCAATTTCTTGAAAGCCGTTCTGGAAACCGGAACGGTCGATCACCCATTCGTAGAAAGGTTCTACTTTAATGGCCAATGGATCTTCATGCTTTTGGGCGGGAACGATACGGTCAATCGTTGAATCGGGGAAAGAAATCAAGCGGTCTGCCTCGGCGCGGGCTTCGGCAGAAAGATGTTGATACACCCATTTTTTGAGCAGCGAGCTTCCGCCAACGGCATTTTCGCATGCAATAACGTGCAATGGGCGTGTATTATGCCTCAGACGTTTTTCGATCCCCTGGGCGATTACTTTGGCGATAGACGGCAAAGCGGATACGCCGACGGCCGTCGTAAGCAGCTCGGCTTCCGTAATATGCTCGTTGACGTCTTTGCGATTATTGATTTGAACGGCTGTGACGTTCTTAACAATTTCCGTATCTTCGTTCTCATTCGCATACGTAACGGTATATTGCTTTTTTTGCTGCAGAAGCTCGATTTGAGTTTCATTTCGAGCGACAAAACAGACCTCGTAGCCTGAATTGGATAACATCATTCCGATAAAGCCGCGACCGATGTTGCCGGCTCCAAAATGAACGGCTTTCCTTTTTTTGCTGGGCATCGTTTTCTTGCTCTCATGACGAAAAGGACGAATTTTCCACTCGTTGCTCGATTCCTTTTTATTATAACTGACACTCAATTTGCTTCTCCCCTTTCCGAATTCCTGCTTACCACCTCTTGAAGTTGTAATATTAGCAATTTTCAGATCATTTAAGCTGCGATAATTGAACTAACGCAACGCACACAGTATTCTGCGCGCGTTGCGGCACTGCATAACGACGTTCGAGCCGCATGCTTATCATTGCTCTATTAACAAGCTGCTTTCAAATAAGCCGCTTTAGGCTTATTTGGTTTGGGCAACTGCACCTGCAAACACGGTGCTGAACGCAAGATCGCGCAGCGACTCCACTCGATGCAGACTGTTACCAAATTCAAGAGTTTTGGTGATGGAGTTCGGAGTAAGAACGCATGGGATTCCGGCAGCCTCAGCCGCTTTTGCGCCGTTAGGTGAATCTTCAATCGCAATAGCTTCATCAGCCTTTACACCCAGTCCCTTCAGGGTCTGAAGATACAATTCGGGGTCAGGTTTTACATTTTGCACATCGTCAGCGGTACGGATACAATCGAAGTAATCATAAATGCCTAACTGCTTCAAATATTTCTCGACCCATTCCAGAGGCGAACTGGAAGCGAGGCCGATCTTCAATCCGGATTGTTTGGCGCTTTGCAAATACTCCAGTACGCCGGGGCGCATCTCCTCAACCTCCATGAGCTGGGAGTGGTGCAGCTGTACCGCTTTGCGGAATTCGTCCCGGTCAATCGGCAAATTCAAATCGGTCATCAAATACTCATAAGGGTTAAACTTGTGAAGACTCGTTCCAATGCATCCCGAGTACATCTCCAGGGAAAGGTCTACCTCGTGTTTCTTGTAGGCCTCCCGGAATGCTACGTACCAGGCAGTCTCCGTGTCGATAATCGTTCCGTCAAAATCAAAAATAATCGCTTTAGTCATGGTCTCTACTCCCTCCGATTTGCTTGTTCTCTCTTTGTAGACAAACGATCGGATCAAGCGGGGACATGCCAGCTGTTGAGCAGGGGAAAAATAAAAAGACCCCTAACTCAAAGGGTCTCAACTCTAAAAAATTAATTTAGAAAGAAATGACCCATCTTGTGCTGACGAGGTTAGCTGACGGACTCGGGTAAGATGGTACCCTACATTCATTAAAAGCAATGAAATGATTCGCCCCAAAAGGTGGTTCCCCCGCTCTCCGACGTTGTCGGAAACTAAGCATATTCATATAATAATGGGAATTGTCTAAAAAGTCAAGTTTACTGTAAAGTTTACTGTAAAGCTGTTGTCCACCATCCTGACATAAATCTCCCATACTACTGCGATTTTTATCCTGAAAAAGTCTCGCGCCTCCGCAAAAACAAGATACCGCTGAACGAGAACACCGCGAGCGGAAACAACATACTTTTTAATAGGCTTATGCTTACGAAGTGGTTTTGCCTCCGGCAAAACCTAGGCTTATGCTTACGAAGTGGTTTTGCCTCCGGCAAAACCTTTAGGAGGACTCCAGTGAAAATGGCGATGATACGGCTTGAGGATATCGGTCCGGGGGGATACTACGAATCCGCCGAAAACCAGACGAAACTGACTGTCGTTGCCGATTATTTACAATCGGAAGGCATTCCGTTTCAAGTGGCCGTCATTTCCCGTTATATCGATCCGACCCGCGGGATCGACCGTGCCTTGACGGATCGTACCGACTCAATAGCCGTACGCTTTGTCCAAACGCTGCATGCATTGGTTAAGCGAGGGGCATCGCTTGGCATGCATGGATATACGCATCAATTCGGCAAAGCGGTCAGTGCCGACGGTTATGAATTTCATTATGCGGATTGCAGCGCCGATTGTCCGCCGGATGACTCGCAAGAAGCGCTCAGCCGTCCCAAGTCACTGCGCCATTCCTATGCTTACGGCCGGTTTACTGCAGCCTTGCGGATGTTTCAGTCCACAGGGCTGCGGCCCGATTGGTTCGAAACGCCCCATTACGCGGCATCGGCGATCCAGCGATCCGTCTTGGAAGCTTGCAGCGGAATCATGTACGAAACGAACCCTTCGGCTCCGCATAGCCGGACGGTTACCGTCCGCGCTTCGCATTCTCCTTTGTCGGGAGGCTCCTTGTATGTGCCGACGCCCCTCTTCTATGTTGGCGGAGCGGCCATTGAAGATGACGTGCAACGGATTGCCGAAGCGATCCGATCGTACGGCGATCATGAGCTTGCTTCTTTTTTCTATCATCCGTTTCTTGAATTTCCTTATATCCGATTGCAGGAAGGCGCTTCACCGGTTTACGAACAGCATTCGCCGCTCAAAAGGCTGATCCGCGCTTTCAAAGGCGCAGGGCGCAAATTTCTCTCGATTCCGGATGTGCTCACATTCATTCCGGATTTCAGGGAAACCGGGTTATTCGGAGGCAAAGATTACCGCATCATGCCGGTAAAGAGCGGCAATGGACGAGGAAACAAACTTCTGGTCCGCCAATATTCGACCGGCATTTGGTCCATCGCGGAAGTTAATCAGGGTAGCAGAAATAAGATGGAGAACGGTATCCGCAATATTCGTACCGTGCTGACGGGTTGGCCTTCTTTTGCCGCAGGAGAGGAGCTGATCGGCGATTTCAACGGGGATGGGCGGGACGATATCGCCATCTGGCATTCGGAATCCGGCGTTTGCCCCGTTGCTCTCCATAGTGGAACAACGCTGCTTCCGGACGGCAATTGGTTGGCTGCGGGAGAACGTTTCAAAGGGTGGCGTGCTTTAGCAGGAGATTGGAACGGGGACGGATTGACCGATTTGGCACTGTGGGACCCGAGATCGGGCCACCTCGCGACAGCTTATAATGAAACCGGAAAGTTTCAATTCCCTGTGCGAGTATCCGAGGAACCTTTAATCGGCAAAAACCGCTCCCCTTACATCGGCGATGTCAACGGCGACGGACTGGACGATCTGGTTTTGTGGGACCGGTCTTCCGGTTCGTGGGAGGTTTGGCTAAATGACGGCGTTGAATTTCAATGGGCGGGAGTCTGGCTGGCCGGTCATGCGATTGAGAACTCCTCCTGCGCACTTCTGGCCGATGTTAACGGAGACGGACGGGCCGATCTGCTGCTGGTGAATCGAAAGACCGGCTACTGGTCCGTTGCGTTTAGTACGGGAAAGACATTTGTGCTTCGAGACAATGCCTTCGGACCATGGGCGCCTGGAGCGGATACCGTGCCGCTAGCTGTGGATTTCCACGGAAACGGCCGTGCCGGCCTGCTCGCAATCATCCCCGGGCGTTACGGCGGGACGCTGGACGCTGCTGTCAACGCGCTGAATTGGCATCTGCCCGCTTCCAATTTTCCTACCTTAACCGGCTATTGCTCCTGCTTCCTTCCCGAGCTTCAATGATACCGGCATAAACCAACGAAACTAAGATTCCTCAGTAGAATTCACAACTAAATTTGGTTTGTTTTCTGCCATTGCGATAGGTTAAACTTAATTTACACCGACAGCGCAGATCATGCCCCGTTTGCCTCTTAGATGCAAACCATGAAACGGTAGTTGCCGGCGCGAATCGTTAAGGAGGAACCTATATGTCACCCATCGAAACCGATCGAATCCAATCCCTGCTCCCTCATTGGGTTGAAACAAGCCGTCAGCGCTCCTCCCAAGGCAAAGTGGCAGCCTACATTCCCGAACTGTCCAAATCGCCGATCGACGCATTAGGAGTTTACATTTTAGGTGCGGACGGCACCTCGGCCAGCGCCGGCGATTACAACCTTTCATTTACAATGCAAAGCATTTCGAAAGTATTTACCTTAATTTTGGCACTGATGGACAACGGCGAAGAAGGGGTATTTTCCAAAGTCGGAATGGAGCCTACGGGTGATAATTTCAACTCGATGCTGAAGCTGGAACTCGTACAGCCGGGAATTCCGTTCAACCCGCTTATCAATGCCGGGGCAATCGTAATTTCTTCATTAATATCCGGACATAGCAACGATGAAAAATCTTCCCGCATCCTCAATTTTTTCCGCGAGCTGTCGGGCAACGACACGTTAACCTATAACTTCGACGTTTACCGCTCGGAATCGGCAACGGCTCATCTGAACCGGTCCATGGCTTATTTTCTATTGGACAACGGCGTGCTCCAGGGAGAAGTCGAAGATGTGCTGGACGTTTATTTCCGGCACTGCGCAATCAACGTCACCTGCGCGGATTTGGCACGCATGGCATTGGTATTGGCGCACGACGGTACCGATCCTTTGACGGGAGCAGCGCTGATTCCCCGCCGTTACGTCCAAATCGCCAAAACGTTCATGATCACTTGCGGGATGTACAATGCATCCGGAGAATTTGCGATTCAAGTCGGTCTGCCGGCCAAAAGCGGGGTTTCCGGAGGCATCCTGACGATGGTCCCGGGCAGATACGGCATCGGGGTGGTCGGCCCGGCTTTAAACCGGAAAGGCAACAGCATCGCAGGCGTACATCTTCTCGAAACGCTGTCGCGCGAATTTGATTGGAGCCTGTTTTAAGCGTACAACATTGATGAGGCTAGATTACATAGGGGGAACGAAATGATTTCGGTAAAAGCTTTTTTTGAAAACGTGACGGTCCGGAGATTTTCGGTCCTTCTTCTGATGGTGCTGCTCCTCTACTTCCTGCGGGGCATGCTGAATTTAATTTTACTGCTGTTCCTTGTTACTTATGTCATGGACAGGCTTCAGCAGCTGGTGACTCGGCAGGTGAACCGGCTCTTTCCGGTCAATTATAAAGTCGTCGTTATTTTTCTTTATCTGCTGGCAACTCTCGGTTTCGTCATCGGCGCTTCCAATTACTTGCCGCAAATTATAACGCAGATGAAGCAGCTGTCCGGCGTATTGATAACCTTTGTCCAATCGAACCTAAATTCGGAGACGAGCTTTGTCAATGAACTGCCGTTCAATATGGCGGAATTTTTGCAAAAACTGGACGTGCAAGCATACGCCAACCATATGTTGACCTACCTGCTGAAATTCAGCAAGTGGGTTGAAACGATATTGTTCGTAATTTTGCTCAGCTTCTTTTTCCTGCTCCAAAAAGAAAGCACCAAAAAATTTACGGCCAAATTTCGGGACAGCAAAATCGGCTGGATCTATAACGAGCTTAGCTATTTCGGCGACCGGTTCCTGGTTTCCTTCGGCAAAGTAATTGAAGCCCAGCTCATTATTGCCGTGTTTAATACCATTTTTACGACACTCGGATTATGGGCGCTCGGATTCCCTTACCTGTTCGCCTTGTCGATCATGATTTTGCTGCTAAGTCTTATTCCGGTAGCTGGTGTTATCATTTCGCTGGTGCCGCTCGGCCTAATCGCGTTTGATATCGGCGGAATCAAAATGGTCGTCTACATCCTCGTCATGATTATGATCATTCACGCTCTGGAGAGCTATTTCCTGAATCCGCGGCTGATGTCGGCGAAAACGGAGCTGCCGATGTTTTATACGTTCATCATTCTGATCTTTTCCCAGCATTATTTCGGGACCTGGGGACTTATTATCGGCATTCCGGCGTTTGTGTTCGTGCTGGATCTGCTGGAAGTCAATCAAATCTCCAAAGAGGAAAAAGCGTTATCTAAACGGTAGCGGACGCATCTGCTTTCCCCGCTAAACCAAAACGAAACACTCCGCTTAGCTTAGGCTGCGGAGTGTTTCATTTTGGTTTGATTGCTGCTGCATGGGCGCTAAATGGCCCAGTTTCCATTGCGGAAGATCGGCTCCCGCTTGCCGTCCTGCGTTACACCGTCGATGTCCAGCTCGGACGAGCCGATCATAAAATCTTCGTGAACGAGACTTTTGTTTGCGCCGCTCCGAAGGAGCTCCTGCTCGTCCATACCGGCACCTCCTTGCAAATTGACCGGGTACGCTTGTCCAAGCGCCAAATGGCACGATGCATTTTCGTCGAACAACGTATTGTAAAAGACTATATTCGAATTGGAGATCGGGGAATCGTGCGGGACGAGAGCCACTTCTCCGAGCGCACGGGCGCCCTCATCTGTATTCAGCAGCTTTTCCAGCGCTTCGTACCCCAGCTCCGCCGAAAAATCAACGACTTTTCCATCCTTGAACGTCAACGAGAAACCGTCAATCAGCTGTCCCCTGTAGTTCAACGGTTTCGTGCTGCGAACGCTGCCGTTAACGCCGTTTCGGCTTGGCATCGTAAACACTTCTTCAGTCGGCATGTTCGGGTTGAACAAGACGCCTTTGGCGTTCGCTTTTGCCCCGCCCAGCCAAACATGCTTCTCCGGCAAATCGACCGTCAGGCTCGTCCCCGGCGCTTCGTACACCAGCTGCTTGTACCGTTTCCGGTTCAGGAGCTCCACCGTTTCCTGCAGCTTGGCATTATGCTCTTTCCACGCGTGAAGCGGATCGTCCCGGTCGACACGAACGGCATCGAAAATCCTCTCCCACAGCTTGCGCACCGCTTCCTCCTCCGAAATGCCGGGAAACACTTTCGCCGCCCACTCCGGTGTGGCGTATGAGATTAGCGTCCACGCGTTTTTGTGCGCCATTAAATAGCTGCGGTACTTGTTTAAAGCTTCTGCCGCCGCTTTGCCCGCTTGTGCAACCCGTTCCGGGTCAACATCGGTCAGCAGATCGGGATTCGGGGAGTAGATCTGAATAAATGTGGCGCCATTCTCCGCAAATTGCTCCCATGCCTGGGCGCGCCATATCGGATATTCGGCAATCGCTTCTTCCGGAGCATGCTTATATTTAATAAGCGATAGCTGCTCATCGTTATATTCCACGTGTACATTGCGGGCCCCCGCGTCATATGCCTTCCGGACGATCAGACGTACCAAGTCCGCAGAAGCAATCGGCGCCATAACGACGACGATTTGTTCTTTTTGCACATTTGCGCCTACTTTGACGGCAAGCTCCGCATAATCTTCCAATTGTTTTGCGGTTGGGTACATGTTTGAGTCCTCCTTAAATATTTGCTTCGCAAAAATACTTCGTAAGGATTAGCTTAATTTCAACAGCTGCAAATGGGTAAAATTACTATTCTATAACTATAGTCTTATTTGATCTTTGTTTTCAAGCTTCCTGCGGACAGGTGTTCACAACGATTTTCTCGATCCGGCACAAGAATCATGGTACTATTTCATTGACAACCTTTACCTTTTGCCGTAATATACGGAGCAATCAATACTATGTTGATTGATTTAATCAGATTTAAGGAGGACATGCCATCATGATGACAATCCATTCTAAACATGCTGAACATGCAGGTAAACCGCTCCGTAAGACGCTTGTCACGCTCTCGCTCGCTGTATCGCTCGTTTCCGCATCTTCGATCTCCTATGCAAGCGCCCCTGCGGTAAAGCCGATTTCTGCCGCGCACGAAATTTCCGCAGCCGAATACGCGCAGTTTCTGGAGCTAAAGTTCGGCATCGACATTGCACCTGCATCGTCGAAAGGCGACTTCATCCGGAATGTGAGTCTGGCTCTTGCACTGAAGGCGGATAACGAGGCGAAAGTTGCGTTTGACGATTTGCCTGTCAGCGATCCGCTGTATGGACCTGCAGCCGCTTTATTCGAAAAAGGCATTATTACCTCCTCAGCCGTAAACACGCAAAAGCCGTTGGATGCATTCACGGCGATATTCATTGCCGTTAAAGCCGCCGGGCTGAAAGAGCTCGCTTATACATATCCGCAAAGCAAAGTAAACACCGCACTCGCGAAAGCGAAGCTGAAGCCGGGCGCATTCAGCAAGCAGGCGGGACAGGAAGTTGCAGCGGCGATCGACAACGGACTTGTGCCGTCCTCCCTGTTTCCGGAACTGAGCGGCAAGAAACCGGTATCGGCTTCCTTCGTCGAGACGCTGCTCGGCAAAGTTCTTGTTTTTAATGGAAGCTTCAAGCATTACATCGGATATACAAGCGATGCAGACATTTACAACAAATTGAACGACGCTTACAATACTTCCCGCCTCATTCAAGTTCCGGACCTGCAGCAGGTTGTTGACACGGCCTTAAAACAAAACCTCGTGACCGGCTATAATTTGAAAGATTTGCGTTATGAGTCCGAATTTATCGATTCATTATCCATTACATACGGACACGACAACTTGACGCACGCCAAGCAATTGATCGGTCTGCTGCGAAGTGAAGGAATCGATGCCAAGGTGCAATTCGAACCGAAGACGTCCGCCTACATCTACCTGAAAGAATGGGGCGAACCGAAGGATACCGAGGACTACCACGTCGTGCAAATCGAAAACAGCAATTATATCGCTTATGCGAAGGAATACGACCTGGCGTTTGAATTTGCAAGCGCAGCGGATAAGCAGCGGTTTCAATCCCTTATTTTCGCCTACGCCAAAAAGAACGATGACAAGGCGACGGGTCTGATCGCCAGCTCGTGGTGGCAGCCGCTTTATTATTCCAATACGGAGCTTGCCGATTACGATATCATCACGAATAACCGCATTACGAAAGGCAATTATTATGCGCAATCGTTCTCGCTGAACGAAAATTCGGAGGCCATCGTGAACGGCTTCAAAAAGCTTGATCCTGCACTCGAAGTGGAAACGTACAAATTTTGGGTCGATCATCCCTTCTTCAATTATTTGAACGGGGGCTCGAATTAATCGCGGTCAATGAGAAAACCTCTATCGAAGGTTTTATCGCCAAGATAGAATTTGATTTCGCAACTGCGAAAGTTGAGTTATAAATTCTATCTGTGGTTAAAAATGCACCTTCTGGAAAAATATTTCCAAAAGGTGCATTTCATTTGCAAGGCTATTCCGGATCTCAGCCGGACCCGTTAAGGAATGTACTGCTGGACAATTTTCGTCACTTTACCGTCGTGAATCGTAACGTGATACGGATAATCCGATACACTGAGGATATCCTCAGTGGTCAACAGCTCGGCGAGCTTGGACAGCGTAATTTGCTCATTCCAGTTAATTTGCGCATCTTCCGGATTGCCGTCGTGATCGAAAATTTGCATTTGCACGTCCGCACCGGCATTCACTTCAAACGTTGCCGTCTCTTCGCTGCCGTTGATGATATAATAGCCGTCAGGCGCTTCATCCAAACCGGAATCCGGCTCCTGCTCGGCAAACACTTTGTTAGCCGCTTCCCCTTCGTACCATTCGATCGGGTCAACGGTTATGTACCATTTTCCTCCCTGCTCGTAAAGCTTGTTTATATATGCAGATTGCGTATCGGCCGATTTCGGAACCGGTGTATAATCGCCGCCGACGGCATTGGCGGTCGTAATAAAATAAAACAAGACAGAGGCGATCGTAACCATGCTGAAAGCTGTTTTTTTCATCCTTATGTCTCCCCTTTAGTTCTCATGACGACAAGATGCGCCATTAGAAGTTGTTTAACCTTATGATTCGGCCTCAAAACGGATTGCCCCTTATTAGGACCAGGTAATATGACCTTCTATTATTACTATAAACGAAGGCGGAACCGAAAATGTTTCAAGAAAGTTACAAAACTTGCGGCTGCCATAAATTTCATGTAAAAAGAAAGAAGAGGTCCTGATCAGCAAATTATACGATGAAGGTTGAGGGAGAGTAACAGATGCGGAACATTCGTACAATTATTTTCATCACCGGTGCGCTGCTCGTCTGGTTGGGTGTCAACTATTATATTGGCTGGCACATCGCCGTATTCCTCCAATGGACCGGGATTGATAACGGATTTATTTTTTGGCCGGCTTTTACGATCGTTACTTTCTCCTACCTGATCGGACGGGCCGGCGGCGGAACGCTGGGCCCTTTGTCCAGACTGCTCAAAGTTATCGGTTCCTACTATTTCGCGGTCATGGAATTCGCCATCCTGCTGCTCATTCCCGCCGACATTGCGGCACTGATCCTTCATGCCGCCGGAATCCCTTTCCGCACCATTGTTCAAGTGGAAGGTACTATCGTGCTTGCGCTGTTGATCATCCTGCTCGCTTGGGGAATCCGCAACGCCTGGAGCCCCGTTATTCGCTCTTACGAAATTACCGTCGATAAAGCGGCCGGTTCCCGAAAAATGCTCACGATAGCAGTCGCCTCGGATATCCACCTCGGAAACATCGTCGGCAACCGGCATTTGCGCCGCCTTCTTCACCAAGTCGAACAAATTAATCCCGATCTCATTTTGCTTCCCGGGGATGTCATCGATGATGTTCTCGAACCTTTCGTGCGCAACGTGATGAGCGACACGCTGGCAAAGTTGAAGGCGCCGCTCGGAACGTATGCCGTGCTTGGAAACCATGAGTATTACGGAGGCCATATTGCGGAATATGTGGAAAGGATGAACGCCATCGACATTCCGGTCCTTCAGGATGAGAGAATAATGGTGGACGGTTCGTTTTATTTGGCCGGGCGCAAAGACAAAACCGCCGAATCGATGGAAGAAGGAAGATTAAGCGTGGAAAAGCTGCTTGAAGGCGCCGACCGAAAGTTCCCGATTCTATTAATGGATCACCAGCCGTATCAATTTCAGCTCGCTGCCGACGCCGGCGTCGATCTTCTGCTGTGCGGGCATACCCACCGCGGCCAATTCGCCCCCAATCACTGGATTACCCGCCGCCTGTTCGAGCTGGACTGGGGTTATATGCGCAAAGCGGTCATGCATGTTTTCGTCTCTTCCGGATTCGGCAGCTGGGGCCCTCCCGTTCGTCTGGCAAGCCGCAGCGAAGTGCTGAAAATCGTCGTTCATTTCAAAAGTGCGGCAATTTAAGAGGTTTGCACAAAGAAGAGCCGTCAGAAACGCGCACTCGTTCTGACGGCTCTTTATTTTTTTGTCGTGACGGCTGCCATTCAAAGCGTTTATAACTTCGATTAAACTTTTACTGCAAGCCGCTGCGTGAATTCCAAAAAGGCGCCAAGCGCGCGGCGGATCCGCACCTCCATGTCATGGCCGACCCCGCTGCCGCCCGGCTCGAACCAATTGCGCTGTTCGCCTCCGATTGAAATCCATTCCGGCATGTTAATGCCGTGCAGGTTGCGCACAATAGCCTGCAGCTGCTGCAGCGAGCTGACGCCTACCGCCCCGCCCGATGAGCTCATGGAAAGAACCGGTTTATTGCCGAAGTGCTCCTGGCTGAGATGGTCCAGCGCATTTTTCAATACGCCCGAAATGCTTCCATGGTATTCCGGCGTTGCAAGGATGATTCCATCGGCATTCAGGACAGCTTGTTTCAATTCCTTCAGAGCCGCATGATCCGAATACGGTTGATCAGTTGAATAAAAAGGCACCGGCGACCGGTACAGGTCGAATAACTTCACGTTTGCATGTTGTTCCTTGATCAAGCCTTCCACATATTCGGCGAGCCGCGTGCTGGTGGCGCCTTTCCGGTTGCTGCCCGCAATAATGACGATATTCATGGTTCATCTTTCCTTTCTATTTCGCTTCATTTGATGCATTTATCGTACCCGATCTTCGTGATAAGGGCGTCGGCAGAGGGGATGATTTTTCGGACAAAAAAACGTCCAACTATGGGCTGAACGTTTCTACGACTTTCGTCTGATTTTTTGGGAAGCATTATCCGCCTTGACCGTACTTGATCGCATAAATCGCGGCCTGTGTCCGGTCTGCCATTCCAAGCTTATTCAATACATGGCTGACATGGGTTTTAACCGTTTTTTCGGTAATGACTAAAATCTCGGCAATTTCCTTGTTGCTCTTGCCGGATGCGATAAGCCGCAGCACCTCTTGCTCCCGTTTCGTTAACTCCGCTAATAAATCCGGATTCCGCTCCGGCGGCTTCGGCGGCTCCGCTTCGGCGATCAGGTCCATTAATTGCCCCGCCGCTTCGGGATGCAGCTCAACCTGCCCTTGATAAACCCGCCGAATCGCACGGGCCAGCTCCTCCGGTTCAACGTCCTTGAGCAAATATCCTTTGGCACCTGCCCGGATGGCGGGAAGAACATGATCCTGATCGGAAAATGAAGTCAGTACGATTACTTTGACATTCGGAAATGCCGCCTTGATTTGCTTCGTCGCTTCGATCCCGTTTAACCCGGGCATGTTCAGATCCATTAAGATGACGTCCGGCTGCAGGGCGGCTGCTTTGTCCAGCGTTTCCAGCCCGTTTGACGCTTCGCCGACAAGTTCCATATCCGATTGCGTATTTAGAAACACCTGCAGCCCTTTTCTTACCATGGCGTGATCGTCCGCCAGCAATAATCGAATCGTCACGGCTCTTCACCTCGTTCTGTTACGGATGGCAGCGGAATCGCAGCCTCGACCGTCGTTCCATGACCGATGGCGCTCGCTAGCGTAAACGTTCCTCCGAGCGCTTCGCAACGTTCCCGCATCGTCGAAAGCCCGATCGATCCAAGACCGTTGCTCGTTCCCCGATTGCGGATTCCTCGCCCTTTGTCTGCGACACGCAAAATAATTTCGCTGCCGCCCAGAATCAACGAGACCTCCGCTTTAGCGGTGCCGGCATGCTTGCTCACGTTGTTCAGCGCCTCCTGCCCGATTCGCCATAGCGCCTCTTCCACGGCATGCGGCAGCTCCCGGATGCCGGACTTATGCACCGCTAGGTCCAATTCCAGCTTCCGGCCGTATTGTTGCAGCGCTTGGACGAGTCCGGCTTCAAGTCCGGCGGGCCGCAGCTGCATAATGAGCGCGCGCATTTCTTTCAATGCGCTTTTGGAAAGGGACTGCATATCTTTTACGGCGGAGCGAGCCGAATCCAGCTGCTCGCTCGAAAGGAGCGATTCGACTCCCTTTGCCGTCATACTAAGCGAAAACAGCATTTGGGATACGGAATCGTGCAGATCGCGGGCTAAGCGGTTCCTCTCTTCCATCCGGGCAAGCTCCCGCCGGTTCTCTTCAAGACGAGCGCTTTCCAATGCGACGGCGACATGCTCCGCAATCGCTTCAAGTACTTCCTCATCAATTCGTTTCAATTTATGTGTCTTATTGCTATGGCCTACAAACAGCAATCCGGCAGCCGCTCCGCTTCCAAGCGTAACAACAGCCGCCGTTGCCGATCGGAGCGGCGGCAATACTGTCCGAAGCTCAGGCCTGTTTAACAGCCATTCTGCAGGCTTCGACTTAATCTCCTGGAAACAAATCTTGGGAGCGGCTCTGTTACACATATCAATATCGGTCATGGGAAGTTGAATAAACGGAGTATCCGTCCGCCCGCCGACATGAACGGTCCGCAGCACAATATCGTCGCCCAGAAACTCGATCATTCCCGCCGCCGGCCAATCGAAATGCTCGCCGATTAATTCAACGGCCCGATCTACCAATTGGCCGGGCGCAACGCCGCCGCTCACCACAACGCTGAGGGCACGGCTGAACTCTCCCAGCTTTGTAAACAGCTCCGCTCTTCTCTGCTCCAGGGCGTGCAGGCGCATCCGTTCCACCGCTCCGCCGATCTGAAACGCGACTGCCTGAAGCAGCGCCAGCTCCTCGCCCGCGAAATGTTCTTTTCCCGGAGCGGCCACATTGAGCACGCCGAAGTTGCGGCTGCCCGCCCTGAGCGGAACGGTCGCATGATGCGTAATCCCGCAAGTATCCCCAAGTCGGTTCGCCTCGGCATCGTCAAGCCTTTTGCAATTCAAGATATTGACGGCATTTTTCAGCCGCCCGTCCCAGAAACGATCCAGACACCAGCACGTTCCGCACCGCATCGGCTGTTTGTCTTGATGCAGCAAAGCAGGCGGCAGCCGGCGGTCGGCCGCAAATTCATAATCTGAAGTACCGTCCGACAAAAAAATCCAGCCCGTCGTCAGACCGGTTACGTCGAGCAATTTTTCCAGAACCGTATCCAGCATCGTCGTCAAATCGTTGGACTGGTTTAACTTCTCCGCAATCGTTTTGAGCGTAATCAGCTCCTGCACGCGAGGATCGTTCGTCACAGCTTGTTCTCCCTCATGGACTGATTTGCAGTCATGCCTGCATGACAGCGTTATTATCCGTTCTTTATTCGCGAATCCAAACATTAATTCCTTCGCCTTACCGATTTAAGCCCATTCTTTGATCAATAAGTTAACATATTCGGAGTTACGTTATGTTGTCCTTATTGACGGGGATTGCTAAAATAGGAATTGAAACCCGGCGTTTCGGGTCGCGATTGGAGGCGCCAATTTATGAATATTTTAAAGCAAAAAGACCGGCAGGAGCTGGACCGGCGTGTTCCGATGATGCCATGGTACGTCGAAAAATTCATCAATTACAAGCTGCCCGACCTCTCCCCTTCCTCGCTATTGGAATATGTCCGGGATTATGAGACGTTTTTCCGCTGGCTGCTGGCTGAAGGGCTGGCCGCAGGACCGACATTTGCCGAAGTCAAGCTGGAAGAGCTGGAGAAGCTCCATATGGACAGCATCGACAACTTCCGGATGTTCCTTGCGACGCGGCCGGAAAATGCCAATACCCGCACGACGGTGTCGCGGAAGCTCTCCTCCCTGCGCTCTTTGTTTCATTATTTGAGCCAAATTGCCGAGGATGAGCAGTTCTATCCGCTGCTGAGGCGCAACGTAATGGCCAAGGTATCGATCAAGCGGACTCATAAGCCGAAGGATACGGCGGCGAAGCTGGAAGGCAAGCTGCTGCAGGAAGAAGAGATCGCGGAGTTTCTAAGTTATGTCAAACGCGATTACGGAAGCGATGTGGCGTCGAACAAGCAGGCGCTGTACGCTTATAAACAAAATGTCGTGCGGGATGCCTGCATCATCAGCCTCATATTGAATTCGGGTCTGCGCGTATCCGAGGTCGTCAACTTGAATATGGACGATCTCGATCTGAAAAAGAAGCTGACGTACGTTTACCGCAAAGGTAAAAACGACGATACGTTCAAGACGCCCGTCTATTTCCGGCAGGAAGCGGTCGACGACTTAGCTGCATATATGCAGCTGCGCGATACGCATTACAAAGCCCCGAAGCGGGAAAAAGCGTTTTTTCTCGCCATTGCCAACGGCAAAAACGAAGGTTCGCGGATGACCAAGCGGGCGATCCAGGAAATGGTAATCAAATACGCCAAACGGTTCGGCAAGCCTTCGCTGTCCGTACATAAGCTGAGGCATTCTTTTGCGACGGATTATTATTTGCGCAACGACTTGTATAAGACGCAGGAGCAGCTCGGACACGCCTCCCCGGAGACGACCCAAATCTACGCTCATCTGACCGACAAAACGATGGCGGAAGCGATCGACCGCACCGAAGGCAGAAGCGCCGCCGACCGATAGAGAACCCGGTTATTCTACCAGGCGCACGCGCACGAGCAACCCTTGTATTTAAAGACGGAGGTGTTTTTCCATGCTTACCTTAAGCGTGCTCGACCAGTCTCCCGTTCCGGAAGGAAAGACGGCTTCCGAAGCGCTGGCCTATACAACGAAGCTGGCGCAGGAAACCGAAAAGCTAGGCTTCCGCCGCTTCTGGGTATCGGAGCATCACGCTTCGAACGCTCTGGCCGGCTCCAGTCCGGAAGTGCTGATCGCCCATCTGGCGGCGAATACGAAGCATATCCGCATCGGCTCCGGAGGCGTCATGCTGCCTCATTACAGCGCATATAAAGTGGCGGAAAATTTCCGGCTGCTGGAGGCGCTGCATCCCGGCCGGATCGATCTCGGCCTCGGCCGCGCGCCCGGCGGAATGCCGCTTTCCACCCGCGCGCTGCAGGAAGGCAAAACTAGATCCGTGGACCGGTACCCTGATCAAATCTCGGATTTGACGGACTATTTGCACGGTACGCCGGGAGGCCACCATCCGTTTGCCGGACTGAAGGCTTCCCCGGTCGTCGATACCGCGCCGCAGCTGTGGCTGCTCGGCTCCAGCGGCGACAGTGCCGTCATCGCGGCCTTGCAGGGAGCATCTTTCGCCTTTGCCCACTTCATTAATCCGTACGGCGGCGAGGAAGCGATGAAATACTACAAAGAGCATTTCCGCTCGTCGGTTTGGAACGAGCATCCGAATGGAATTGTAGCCGCCTTCGTCATTTGCGCGGAAACCGACGAAGAAGCGGTGCGCCTCTCCCGCAGCTTCGATCTCTCCTTCCACCTGCTGGAGCGGGGCAAGGAATGGCCCGGCTTCCCGTCCGTTCAGTCGGCCGAGGCGTATTCGTTCAACGAATTCGACATGGAGCGGATCCGGCATAACCGGCAGCGTCTCATTGTCGGCAGTCCGGAAACGGTGAAGAGAAAATTGCTTGCGCTTCAGGACGCTTACGAAACCGATGAGCTGATGATCGTCACGCTGGCCCACGATTTCGAAGCGCGTCTGAATTCGTACCGGCTTCTTGCCGAAGCGTTTCAGCTGGAGCCGACAGCTTAAAGTCTCTCCCCACGAGGCCGGGAGTTGGTCCACTCAAACGCCAAAAGACCGGGACATCTGAAGGCTCCCGGTCTTTTGGCCTGTCCTGACAGTTTGAATGTCTTTGCCGCTTCTATGCTGCATCGGCTTGTACGGTTGGGTAGACTAATTGTCCCATACTTGGGGGGAGATGCCCTCTTCCACCGCAAACTCGAAATCTTCGATGTCGTATACCTGAACCGGCACTTCCGCTTCAATCAGCTTATCCTGAAACTCGAACTGATCGGAAAGCAGCGGCAGCTCCAGCTTCGAAGCGGTGAGCAGCAGCTCGGTTTCAATCGGATCAAAATATTCCCCATATTGCGCGTTATCCAGTGCATGCACGACCGTAAACTGTATCGTATCGCTGAGCAGCAGCGGCGAACTTTCACGCCACGGCGCCTGCAGCGCCCGTTCGATTTTTTTACGGTTTAGCGGATCCTCGAAAAAAGCGATCAGCTCCCCGATTTTTTGCCTGACATACGTATCGTCCTTCGGATCGTCCATAATCGGATCGTTCCCGTCCTTCATGTCATACAGCTCAAGAATCGTCGAATACGGCAGCACATAGTCCACCGGATGACCCGGAACGAGCAATTGGCCGTAAGTCGCCACCATTACCGCCTCGATAACAAAACGTCGCCTCATCCCGCATCCCTCCTACTACTTTGAACTTTGTAAGCTAGTCTTTATTATACATGAAACCGACGCTCGTACACAGAGTCAATAGCCGAGTTTGCAGTCACAGCCTGAGCATGGTTAAAATAAAGTATCGACACAAACAGAATGGCGCAATCATAACGGAATATGAATTCACCTCGTTTATTATTTATACCGTTAACAGTAGCTGCCGCATTCAGGAGGTAAGAGATTCATGCAAAAGGAAGACGTTATTATTGTAGGCGCTGGACCATGCGGCCTTGCTGCGGCGCTCGAGCTGCAGCAGATCGGAATGAAACCGCTGATCATTGAAAAAAGAAACCTGGTCCACTCGATTTCGCAATACCCGACATACATGCATTTCTTCAGCACGCCGGAAATGCTCGAGATCGGGGATATCCCGTTTACGACTGCGCATGAGAAGCCGTCCCGGCTTGAAGCGCTCACGTATTACCGGACGGTTGCGCTGCGCCACCGGGTCCGCATCAACGCATACGAGTCCGTCAACCGGGTGACGCCGCTCGGACAAGGCTTCCAGCTCGAAAGCAAAGACCGGACCGGAGATCGCAAGCTGTATCATGCCGATGCGGTTGTGATGGCAACCGGATATTTTGATCAGCCCAACCTGCTCGGCATCCCGGGGGAAGATAGCGACAAAGTCACCCACTTTTTCCGTGAAGCTCATCCTTATACCGGCATGCGCGTCGCCATTATCGGAGGCAGTAATTCCGCCATCGACGCAGCGCTGGAGCTCGAACGCGCCGGTGCAATCGTTACGGTCGTCTACCGCGGCATGGAGTATTCGCCGGGAATTAAGCCGTGGGTGCGACCGGTTTTTGAAAGCTTGGTCGCCAAAGAGCGAATTACGATGCTGTTTCAATCGCGGGTTACGGAAATTCACCCGCACCACGTCACCATCGAAAGCGCGGAAGGAGCATTCTCGCTGCCAAACGATTTTGTGCTCGCCTTAACCGGGTTTCATCCCGACCGCGAATTTTTGACGCAAATCGGGGTGCGGATCGAACCTGAAGGCTACCCTTACTTCGATTCCGATACGATGGAAACGAATGTGCCTGGCATTTATTTGGCGGGTGTTATCGCCTCCAGACGGGAAGCCAACGAAATTTTCATCGAGACCGGCCGCTTCCACGGCCGCAAAATCGCCGCGCAACTGGCTTCGCTTCGTCAAGGCACTTAACCCTCTCCAATACAAAGCGGCCGTGCAAAACGATAAAATAACGTTTTGCACGGCCGTTTTCTTCAACAAAGAAGTTTGCTTCCATCCATTTCAATCGGATCGCTTGCAAATCGAATTTGATCCGAATCCGGATCATTTATACTGAATAAGTCCAATTCCATTTCCAACCGGGTCAACCAAGTAAGCTAAATAAAAATCGTCAAACTCCATCTTCTCTCTTACGATCTGAGCCCCCAAATCAACCGATTTGGTTATCGTTTCATCGATGTTCTGGACTTCGATTTGAATTCGGGTTCCATGAGGAAAGTCGCTAGGCCCTTTCGAAATGCCGCCATTAATTCCTTGCTTATCCGCTTCTCCCGTTGTGGCGGGGTAATATCCCCAATTAGGCTCGGCTATTTTCCAGCCAAAAACAGTAGAGTAGAAGCCGGCAGCACGTTCCGGATCTTGACTGCTCAATTCAAACGAGACAACTCGATTCATAACATTCAACCTCCCAGTTGGTATTTATTGCCACACACATTATATCGAACATACGTTCCCTTGTAAATAGTTTTTTTCGCTTTTTCCGAAATAATGTTAGCGCTTTCTAAGACAAATAAAAAGTATGTAATGAGTCATTTCCCATGGAAGCAAGGTCTTGCTTTTAGAACGAGCTTTTCCCGATCGGTGTAACGATGCCATCCATACTGACCGTGTTTTTTTTGTTCCGATATTCCGTCAGCTTGTCTTCCCCTTGTTTGTCCGCCCAGTCGACGAGCATGCTTCTGTCATCAACAAACTCATAGAAAGGGACGCTGAAGCCGCAAGACGTCTTGACGCCATGAATCTCCGAGACGATAATTTGCCTTGTCCCGGGCAGCACGTTGAAATGCCCCTTCAACTCTTCCCATGCGTTGGTTCCGGGTAAAATAACGTCCCCGTTCCCATAAAGCCTCAATATTAACGGCGTTTTCGAGAATGAAACGAACATGAACGTCATTCGATTCGTGTCCGTTAAGTGCGCGCTTGTTTCATTTCCGCTTCCCGTCAAATCGAGGTAAGCAACCTTGTTCGGAGATAATATTCGAAACACGTCGTATCCCTTTGGCGAAACATTGACGTGACCGTTTGCTCCCGCCGTCCCGACAAAAAAGAGATGCTGCTCCTTAATGAACGCTTCGTGTTCCGGCAACAGTGAATCAAACATTTTTCCCATAAGGACCGCCTCATTTCGCTCTATTAGTAAGCCATTTATTCCGCAAATGACCGCACCGGACATGCCTCCGACTGATTGCCGCGTTATTTTTACTTGCTCTCTTTCAAACCGTAACCGTCATAAACCGCTTCCCAATTCAACGGTCTAGCCATGTTCAATTTCGGATGCTCGACAATGACGCTGATCAGCCATTTGCCGAGCTCTTTTCCTCTATACTCGGGAACGACAAAAACATCTCCTAACCACGAAAACCGAACCAGATCCGATATGACACACGCAAAACCGACCTGCCTCGCTTCGCCATGAACAGGATTGCCGTCATAGATCCCATAGCAGAGCGTCGAGTTTTGAATCGATGCAGCAACGAGCTCCTTCGCGGGCACATCCGACAATTGTTCGACTTCCATACAATAAAAATAAGTAAATAACGTTTCCGACGTGAAATGCGGACAAAAGAATTAAAGACAGCTTTGGTCTCTTCGATTATTTTGGGTTCATGATTTTTTAAATGCCGATGTGACAGGTATGCCGACAAACTTCTTTTCCGCCAATTCAATAATTTCGACTGTGTTTGACATGATCGTGCTCCCATTCATAAAGTGTTTTGTTCAGCGATCATTTCTTGTCACCGGCTCTTATTCTTGAATTGTTCAATTAACTCCTTCACGGCAATTCCGTCAATCTTTAATCCGTCAATATTGCAATGGTTCAATTCGACATCCGATAAATCGCATCGATCAAAAATAGCCGTGCTCAGATTACTGTTTAGGAAAAGGACCGGTTCTACGTTAACCCAACCGTCCGTGCCGGGTTCTTCGAGCAGATGGCTTTCGTGCGACTTCGGACGGACAATATTCTCAAATACAGTTCCACCCATTTGAATCATATTGATGTGTACATTTGAAAAATAGATATGTTCCCACTTGGAGTTTACGAAATTGGTATGAGCAAAAGTCGTATTTCTCATATCAATTCCATGAAAGTTCGACCCTTTAAAACAAACCATATGAATGTTTTCGTCCCGTAAATCTTGAAGCTCAAGCCCGTTTTTCGAATCCACGATTTTCTTCTCGGAAAGCGGCATCTCGAATCTTCCCTTCTCGTTTTCTCCAATTTAATGATGGATGCGCAATAGGAGGCAATAAAAAATCCCGCCCCGTAACAGTTGACCGCTAATACTGGACTGGCTTCATCTGTTATTCGAGTCGGGATCGTTGTTGTCAGGAATATATTACCACACGCTTCTTTAGCTTGAGTAGTATAATTTTGCCTTCAAGAAGCGGGATAACGAGTCCATATGATTTCCTACGAACACATTTCGTTCCGCTTGAACGCTGCGGGCCGCCGGCGCCATCGATAGCTGAGCCGCAACGATCGCCTGATTCGGGCGCTCAGAAACCAATTGCTGAATACCTTTCGTTACGGCTTTCATGTACTCCGCTTTTCTGCCTTTCATAAGAAGCTCAAATGTATCTTCCAGCAAGACGGGCTCTGCCTGAATTTCTTTGCCTCTCTGTTTCGAAAAAGAAAGCAACTGGTCCATCGTGCCCTGGACGGTGTTCGGATTGGTAAAGAGCATCAACAGCGGCTGGCTCAAGTCGCAAATTTGTTGAAACAAAGGCTCGTCAATTTTGACGATCAGAATCGGATACGCCAGCAAATCTTCATCCCGTAATTGTGCAGTGAAATACGTGCATGTCACGAGGACGGCATCGACACGGCATTTGACGATCCAGTCTAATGTTTCGATTATTTTACGGCGTAAAATATCGCTTGTCATAGAAGGTTCGGCTTTCATGCGGTCGAAGCCGGGGTCCACAAAATGCACCCATTCGACATCAAAGCAATCGAAAGCCTGCTCTATAAGCTCAATATTGGAATGGTGTGCGTGAAAGCAGCCTATTTTTTTCATCGATTTATCACCTTACGAGACTCTTTGTCTTTTCTGCTGGATTTTCATGCATTTAAGTTAACATAATAGTAGTTATGTTTATGTAACCCGATCCAACCCGTACAGTTCTTCTGTTTTTCTCGGAAAAGCTCTTGATTAAGCCGGTTTACGCTATTTTTCATCGGGCTCATAGATCATTTTGCGCGTCATGCCGCCATCGACGACGAGGTTGATTCCGGTCACAAAATCATTGCGCGGATCGGTCAAATATTGACATGCCCGCACAATATCGGCTACGCGCCCTACCCTTCCGGCAGGATGCTGGCGATGATCGAGTTCACGAAGCGCCTCGTAATTCCCGGTTTCGATCCAGCCCGGACTGATGCAATTCACGGTAATACGGTCGCGTCCGAGGGAGACGGCCAGCGCGTGCGTCAGCGCGACGATACCGCCTTTGGAAGCCGCATACGCCTCCGAGCCCGGTTCCGACATCATCGCACGGGTGGAAGCGATATTGACGATTGCCCCGCCTCTGCCGCTGTCTCTCATGCGTGCCGCAGCTTCTCGCGCGCATATAAATGTGCCGCGCAAATTGGTCAGCAGCACGTCATCCCATTCCTCCACCGAGAGATCGTAAGGGCTTTTCCAGATACCGAAGCCGGCATTGTTGATGACGATATCGATGGAGCCAAAATGGCTTTGTCCCGTTTCGACCAAACGCGTTATCTCTTCCGGGTTGCGCAGGTCCGTTTTGCAAAAAAGCAGCCGCTCCAGCGCGTCCGGTTTCGGCTCTTCCCCGCCGCTCTCTTCACCTTGCGATCGAGCGCGGCCGATCCGGCTGGCGACTTCACGGCCCTTTTTTTCATCGTTGTCAGCCATCACAACCTTATAACCGTCCAAATAGTACGCCTCTGCCAGCGCACTGCCGATTCCTCCGGCTGCGCCTGTTACGATTACGGTGCGGGTTCCCGACGACTCCATCCCGCTCATCCTCCTTCACCCTCATGCGCAAGCTTGTCCAATCTGGTCTCAAGCGCCTCGCGCCAGCTTGCCGCCAATTCCGGCGTCGTGAGCAGCTTGCGGATGGAAGAGATATCTCTTTTTCGCTCATAGTAAATGTGATTCGCTTCCGCAACCGTTATTTCATGAGACGGACGCTCGATAATCGACGCCGTATCGCCGGCGGAAATCGCGCCTTCCTCAAGTACCCGGAAATAAAGCCCGGTGTATCCGGTCGTCTGCACCCATACGGTAAGCTCCGGCAAGCCGTGCCGGATCCCGATCTTGAAGCAGGGCTGCCGCGGCTGGCTGACTTGAACGGTTGCGCTGCCGATCGTAAGGATATCGCCAATCCGCAAATCCCGCTCCGTACCGCCGTCCAGCGTAATATTTTCACCAAATGAACCCCATTCTAGCTTGCAGTTGAGACGCTCTTCCCAATATGGATAATGACTGCTGAAATAGACGCACAGCGCCTTATCGGGGCCGCCATGATGGATTAGGTCCGCCTGCCCGTCTCCTTCAGGGCCTCCGGCATGTACGTTTACGCGGCCGGAGACAGATGTTTTGAAGATGCCCGTCTCAATAGTCTTGGCACCGTGAGCGACGGCAACAGGGAGACCAACGTTAAATGAGCGAACTTGAAATAAAGTCGACATAAGAAGCTCCTCTCTTTGCAGCTCCGTTTGACAAGAGCAGGATGTGTCCATTATACGAGCTAACTGCCAAAATCTGCAATTGCCCGAATGTGTTTAACATAATACGCCGTCCAAACCTTATCCGATTCGAAAGTAGAATTATGATTGAAATTGTTAATCCCGTTAATGATTAACGACATCTTTTTCGACAAAACGACAGCTCTGTACACTGCGAATTGTCGAAAGTTTCTTCTTCTTGTTGCTTCCTGCGCTTCCCCGGGAAATAGGAGCTGAACCCGGGAAATTTCCCGTCTGTTCAGGCCGGTAAACTTCCTGTACGTTTACAGCGGAAACCCGCTTCCGGAAGGCTGCCGGATTGAAGAGCAGCGCCTGCGGGTTGTCATTTCGTTTGGGAAATTACCGTTGAATAGGAATCGTGGCGAATAAGAGGGGTGTTCTGCGTGCCCGTTTTCAACCGGAGCCGAACCGGAGCCATAACAGCATGGCCGCTGCGCTTGCGGCCCACACCGCTGCGTGCAGCAGCAGCCGTTTCATTCGCTCACGGATGTGCAGACGCCGCAGCAGCCAGACGTTCAGAACAATGAGCACAGCGGCGTAAATGAACGCGATCAACGTTCCCGTCCACTGCTCTTTAACCGTTGGAGGGGTCATAAAACCATAAAGAAGCAGTATGCTGCCGACCAGAATATATGGAAACAGAAGTCCAAGAATTAGATGGAACACAATACCGATCGTTATCCGGATGCCGCTTGTCAACGGACTGCCCCTTTCCGGCTTGGGATGCGCTTCATGTACTCGTGTTCCGCTGCCCCGGCCGCCTGTGTCGATGCGAACGGTTAATCATTTACCGCCATCGGCGCAAGCGGCCCGTTCTCGTCAATTAAATCCTGAATGTCGTAAACCGAAATCGGAAAGTATGGAAATCCGTATACGTAAGGCGTCAATTCATACAGGCTGAAATAAATGACCAAACTGCGGTCCGCAATATAATAATCCTGATCGGGACGGATCGCCTTGAACGGTTCCAGCGTCGGAACGTCGCGCTGCTTGATCTGCAGAGCAATCAATTCGGACAAGCGCGCTACATAAGGGCTTCCGGGCTTGAACAGCTGCGCAAGCGTATACGAGCGCCCATCCGAAACGGTAAACGTCAGCGAGCGCTGCAAAGTCAGCCCATGAGCCCCTCCCGTATACGCATAATTGTACAGCGAAAGGCTTAAAACCCCTTTTTCATTCGTTTTCACTTCGAAATAGCCCTGCATCTCCGCACGCGGATCGTCCAAAGAGCCCTGATCCTTTACTAGCTGCTGTACGGCCGCCCGGATATCCATATTGATGCGGCTGCCGGCGGATGCATTCGGAACGCCGCTGACGACGGGAATATATAGCTCGGTCTTCGGTCTCGTAATGCGGGTGGAATAAACGATGACGGGAGGCTGGAAAGCCATAACGGACAACACCTGCCTATAAGTTGGTGTTCCATTGTATGCGTCCGGCATCGTTTCTGATGACAACCGTTTGACTTCATGAGCGGCTACAGCAGCATTTTCTCCCGTTCCGTCAATCGGCGTCCGTTAACCTGCAGCACGATTTTTCCCTTATTCAAACCGATGATGCGGTCGGCGAACCTCTCCGCCCAGTCGCCTTGATGGAGCACCGCGATGACGATAACGCCCTGCTGCTTGCACAGCGCCTTCAAATCACGCAGGACCGCTTCGGCCGAATGCGGGTCAAGACCCGAAACCGGCTCGTCGGCAAGCAGCACGTGCGCCCCGTGCACGAGGGCCTGGGCGATCGCGACGCGCTGTTTTTCGCCGCCGCTCAATTTGTCTCCCCGCTGATGCGCTTTGTCTAGCAGACCCATTTTTTCGAGCATATCCATCGCGCCCATATAATCGTCATTGCGGACCATTCCCGTAACGCGCCGGACCAACGTCGTCTGCGCCGCGGAACCGATCAGCACGTTTTTCAGAGCGGTTTTGCCCGGATACAGGGTCGGCTTTTCCTCCAAATAAGCGACCTGCTTGCGGATTTTAAATTTGCCCAGCAGGCTTTGGGTCGGAATTTCCTTGCCTTCAAACGTATATTTGCCGCTTGTCCAGCTCACCTGCAGCGACAAACAGCGAAGAAGCATCGACTTGCCGCTTCCGCTTGCTCCTTTCACTGCGATAAACTCCCCCTCGTCGGCGCGGAAACTGATGTCGTCCAGCACCTTAGGGCCTCCCGGAATCTGCTTCGTCAAATGGGCAATATGTATCATATAAAAGCGCTCCTTTGCAACCGCGTTCGTCTGTTCGTTCGTATTGATCAAAATTAATCGTATCAAAATTTAAGCGATGAATCCAGTTTAACCGTTGCAAAAAATGCTTTTCACACGAACAAATGTTTGCTATAATGAGAACAGAACAAACGTTCCTTTTACGAAAATAAATTTGAGGGAGTGATCATCTGATGAATTGCGAGCATTTTCGTTTTGTAGAGAAGCATCGTCCATACCGCGATTTAACGTTCAAGTTTTTTGCCGACGGGAAATTGATTATTTTGGATAACAATACGGATCGGGTGATTACTCCCCGCGATTTGAAAGGGGACAGTATGGACTTTTATGTCAGGCAACGAATTGCGTTCATCAAGAAGGATCTCGTCGCAAAGACGATTAAATACGCATAACGAGGAAGAGCCGTTTCTCTTCCTCGTTTGGGCTTATTAACAATCTTTTCGTTCATCATTATTCATACGGTAGGACCGCTGTTATGCAGCGAGGTCGGGCGCTGGGAGCGGCGCGCGCTGCGAAAATCAAAAGCTGTTAATGCTGCTGCTTCTCAATGCCGTTTAAGCTTGCCGGACGCTTTGCCGTCTTGCTGTTCTCGGTCGTAATGGACGGCTCGCTTCGGCTCGATTTGTTCTGCAGATTTTCGGTACGGTTTCCTTTGTTATGCGGCACGGAAATCACCTCCGGCTTCATTATGCCGACCGGGCTTTCTTTTTATTCCGCCGTTTGACGAAACGGAAAGTTTGCGGTAGATTGAAGGGTACATAACAACCCGCATTTCCGTCGTTAGAGGAGCCGTGAACGAAGATGAAACAGACAATCGTATTCGACTTGGATGATACGCTTATTCACTGCAACAAATATTTCAATCTTGTAATCGACCAGTTTGTCGACGCGATGACAACCTGGTTCAAAGGCTATCCCGACGTTACCGCCGATTCGGTCCGGGATAAACAAACGGAAATTGATATTGCGGGCGTACAGCTGCACGGTTTCAAGAGCGATCATTTCCCGCAATCTTTTCTCGACACATATTCCTTCTTTTGTGAAATGACGGGCCGCAAGCCGTCGCCGCTGGAAACCGATCTGCTGTGGAAAATGGGCTTGAGCGTTTATGAACAGGAAGCGGAGCCGTATCCCGATATGGAAGCCACATTGGACAAACTGGCCGGGGAAGGCCACCATTTGCATCTCTATACGGGAGGCGAGCCTTTAATACAGCAGCGGAAGATTGACCACTTCCAGCTGGAACGCTATTTCGGGGACCGGATTTATATCCGCCGCCATAAGAACAGCGAAGCGCTCGAGGAAATTTTGCAGCAGGGCGGATTCGACCGGCCCAGCACGTGGATGATCGGCAATTCGATCCGGACCGATGTCGTGCCGGCGCTGACGACCGGCATTCACGCGATTCATGTTCAAACCGAGAAAGAATGGTTGTTCAATGTCGTTTCGATTGATGTGGAGCCGAAAGGTGCCTTCCTGACGCTGAACCATCTGCGGGATGTTCCGTCAGCGATTAATGACTATATCGGCCGCTGATGCTTACTATAGTGGGAGGGGGCAGCCAGCCCCCTCTTTTTTCCGCTTTTACCGAGACGGATGCTTATCCTTCTAGACTGGCATTCGTTTGTCGGCCTCCGCTATATGAACCAACTCCCGATCAATGCCAATATCCCGAGCACAACGTTGATCCAGCCGATCAATCGGCTCGCTCTCGCTTCCTTTTTCATTGTTCTCAGCTTATATCCGACTGCATCCAGCCGCAGAATGAGGTATGCGCTCATGAACCATAACGGTATCGAAAATTCAAAGGCTTTGCCGATGCCTATCATATTTAGGTAAAGCCCCCTGTCAGAAAGATAAACGATTTATTTGGCTTTCATTCCGACCCGCCGCGTTTTGACGATCGCTTGAATTTCGACGGAAGTATCTTTATACATTTCCTGCCATTTTCTTTCGTTTTGATATGACGATTCCAATACCCCGGTTTTTCGCTCGCACATATTCGCCAAATCCGAATATATCGGCTCCTTGCTTCTGCGTTTTTTCAATCACTTCTTCGTGAAGTTTTTTAATCCTTTTTTGGTCATCACGTTCGATTTGGGCGAGTATTTCCGGGGTATTGACGTAAAATTGCTCACTTATTTTTTCTTCGACGTTAACCTCATAAAGGATGGTCGCATGAATATGCGGACGGCCGTTTTTGATCCGGACGTCAATTTTGGATTTGCGGTTGAATGCAAAAAGCGAAATCGTTTTCCAACCACCATCCACTCTCACAAAAGTCCGAAGCCCGTCCGGATTCACCCCTTTGATCCCCAAATAGGATGCGATTTCAAGCGGTTTCGTAACACCGACCATTTTATCGTTATTAAAATAAGCCAATCCCTTGATTTCAACATTTTGTTCTTTCTTTATTTGCACATAAGGAAGAAAACCTTCCTGGCCTTTCTTCGAGGAGTTGCTCCAGAACATTCCGACGTAGTCTTCCAGAAACTTGCCCATTTTCACGGCTTCATCCAACGTGGACATCAAATATAACGTCGGTACGCGTTCCAGTTTAGGCGCAGCTTTCATAATCGCTTCCGCATTTCCGTGCGCAACGATCATCCACGCCATTCTTCGTACTTGAGAATCGCGCCGGAAATAATCGTTGAAATTTTGCAATCCTTTTCTGGCAATATCTTCGGATACGACGATGATGCGCAAATGTCCCAAAAACAGTCTGCTTGAAATTTGCTGCTGCAAACCCATTAGCGCATCGTCAATCGAATGTCCCACCACACTGATCACCCAAATCGTTTGGTCTGAGCCCTTGCTCCCTCCGCTTCCCCCTTCTCCCGGTCCGAGCGGAATTTTCCCCGGAAGGGCGATCTGTACGGCGACGCGGATCATTTCTTTATCCGGTGCGGGAAAAGAGCCGCGAAGATGCGCAATCTCATCTTCTTTGTTTTCAGCTTCCTTCTCCGCGACGTCAATCGATATCCCTAAAACGACGGCCCGGTCCTCGATTTCAAGACGGTCCCAGCACCCGGTCAGAAGCGGAAAGAACAGGAGCATTCCGGATACGATTTTAACCGGTTTCATCCATCGGTTTATTTTCAACCTGATCCCCTCTTTTCTTACGAATAATGGAGACGGTCCACAGCAGACCGGGATAAACAATCGTCATCATAAGACCGAACCTTCCCACGACCTCGATGATTCGGTACATCTGAAAAATATTTTGAGGCACCATTGCCATCACAAAAACAAAAGGCAGCATGAAAAAAGAAAACATCTTATGGTCCCGTAAACGAAACAGCTTGCTTATCCCGTGAATGACAAGAAAATAGCTCGAGTACAGCGTTGTAAAAACAGCCGTCACCCAGACCGCAAGAAAGGCCGCATCCAGCCGTTCCAAAACATTCGCAGGCAAAGATGTCGCCTTGGCCAATTCCAAGGTAGGCCATAACAAATGTTTGATCTCTTCGGCACCGAATACGCTGACCGCTCCCGCCACAATCAGGACGTAATGTCCTCCGGCAATGAGAATGCCCCATAAACTTGCTGTCATCACCTTCTCTGGCCGGCGCATCGCCGGTATGACAACGGTCACGATAAAGGATCCCTGAAAAAGAGCAGCCACTGTAACGGCACCTTCGAGCATTCCGCCGGCTTCATTCCCCCAAATCGGCAGCCGGTTAAGTGGATCGGCATTTTTCATGGAAAGCGCAAGCATCAGCATTATTGGAAAAATTAGGATAGGGGAATAAAAGAAATGAATGTAAGCAAGCGTGGTGATATCGTTGCGGGCGGAAATGGCCGCCAATAGCAGCATCACAATAACCGTCACTTCCAGCGAGGTCATTTGCAGAACTGACGTTTCGACGACTTCACCGAACTCGCGGGCGGTTAGCGAGGTCAGAACGGCAAAGAAGGCGATCAAGCAGGCGCTTCCGATCCAGGCGGGCCATTTTCCGATAATGTCCTCGCTGTATTGCATGATGGATTGGTTTGGAAAACGAATGCCGAGCAGCGTAATGAGCACCAACCCGACGACGGCGATCGCCACTCCAAGCAAAGTAACGAGCGGTGCCCCCGTATCCGCTACTTTTACGGCTATGGAAGGCAATGCAAGCACGCCTACTCCGATAATGGTACTGACAACAATCGCTGTTGCTTGAAGCACGGTTATCTGGCGAGGCGATTCCACTTTGTCACTCTCCCTTTTTCTTATTGCCATTGGTCGGTTCCAGCACATTGTGCTGCGGATTCTGAAGCTCGTCCACCGTACTGCTGTTCAGTTTGGTCTTTTCCTGTGGATGAAGAAACGAAGGTCTTTTCTGCAGTGACCATAACGGCCCGCGAATAAGCAGATCCTTCAACCCTTGAGCATCTACGGGAACAAGCGGACTCAAGTAAGGAACGCCAAATGATTTTAAGGAAAGAAGATGATTCGTAATCAGGATCAATCCGACCATAATGCCGTACAGTCCGAACATTCCGGCCATAATGATGAGCGGAAAGCGCAGAAGCCGGAGGGCGAGGGCCGCATTATAAGCCGGCGTTGCAAACGAGCCGATTGTCGTCAAAGCAATAATAACGACGGAGATCGGACTGGCAAAGCCTGCCGCCACCGCCGCCTGTCCGATCACGAGCACGCCGACGATGGACAGCGCGCCGCCGACTTGCTGCGGCAGCCGGATTGTCGCTTCGCGCAATACTTCCATTGATACTTCAATAATGAGCACTTCAACAACGGCGGGGAAAGGAACGCCTGCCCGTCCACCGGCTACCGCTACTGCAAACTCGGTTGGAATCAGCTCCGGATTGAACGAAATAATCGCAACATAAAGCGCAGGCAGGACTAGCGAGAAGAGCAAGGCTACAAGCCTTGCCAACCGAATCGAGCTCATCAGCAGAAAGCGTTCCGTATAATCCTCGACTGTCTGATAAAATTGGTTGAAAACGGTCGGAACGACAAGGGCTAACGGAGATCCGTCGACCAAAATAGCAACCCTGCCTTCCAGCAGGTTGGCAACGACTTTGTCCGGCCGTTCCGTGTATTGAACTTGGGGAAATGGGGAGAGATGATTGTCCTCAAGAAATTGCTCCAGATAACCTGAATCCATTACCGCATCGATATCAATATTGTGCAAACGCCGGTTGACTTCCTTTACAAGGTCCGGATCCGTGATGCCTTCCATCCGGCAAACCGCCACTTTCGATTTGGTCCGGCGGCCGATTTCCATTGTTGTCACGCGTAAATCAGCCGTCTGCAGCCGGTAGCGGATCAGGGCGATATTCGAGCCCAAAGGCTCGATAAAGCCGTCACGCGGTCCCCGGATAACCTGCTCGGTAGCAGGCTGTTCGATTCCCCGCTTGTCGATACTGCGCGTACCGATCAGAAAAGCTTCGTCCAACCCATCGACTGCGACGACAGTCTGCCCGCGAAGCAGGCCTTCGACCAGCTCATTAAGCCGCCATTCCAGCTTTCCTTCGCTGTGGTACAAGGAATCGTTCAGGAGAATGTCCTTTAACCGATCGATCCCGATGTCCTTCCCTTCCAAATGGGCCGGTACATACATAAACGGTTTCAAAATTTCGGTGTTTATGGTCCCCTGCTCGATCATATTGGAGTAGTAAAACATGACCGCATGATACCGCCCGAACACATGGAAGCGACGGTGGACAAAGTCATCGCTGTCTCCTAATATGCCATTGAAAAAAGCAATCGTATTTTCCAGCAGCCCGTCTATTTTCACATCCTTGTACGTTTCCAGAGCTTGATTCGGTACAGACGCAGCCGCCGGCTTGTTCGATTTTCGGTTCTGATTCATAAAGAGCATGAGATCACCCCTCGCTCTATAATGGCCGAAGCTTTCGATTACGGCTTCTTATCTTACCCATATTTGACATATCATTGGACGTTTAAACCCGGTTCCGGGAAAAAGAGATGTTCGTTTCAGGCAGGCAGAAAGCAAAAAGCAACCGGACGTTAGTCATGCGACTGAAGCTGGGCAAAATGAAATCGGCCGCCGTACATGATCCCACACCATTTTGCGTGAATCGAACTTTACGAGGATTGAAAGATGCCGGTCAATTTCCGCATTAAAAAACCGGCATTCGTCCCTGCTGGAACGAGATGCCGGCTTGCGTATCCGTTTTACGTTTCGGACCGGATACTGAGCGTACCCTTGGCGCGGTCGCTCAGCACCCACTTGCCTTTATAGGAAGTGCCGTCCTTGTTCTTGAACGTCAGCACGGAAGTGGCGCCTTTGGAGATCAGCGATTTAAGCATCGGCACCGATACTTTTTTCCCCTGCTGCTCCTTCCAGATGACAAAACCGCACCCTTCCCGGTAGCGGCTGCAGCCGTACCCGCGCTTGCCCTCGATAATCGAGCCGCCGCAGCCCGCTCTCGGACAAGCCTCCAGCGCGACTAAACCAGCCGCCGCTCCTTTGGCGGGGGATGACGGAGCAGCCGGAGTACGTACAGCCGCTGCAGTACCGCCGCTTCGGGAACTGTGTACGCTTTCCCCGTCCGGTACGCCCGGTACTGCCGCTTCGCCGGACGGGGCGGTTCCGGAGCGACCGGAGCTTCCGGAGCGTTTAGCGGCAGCGCTGCGGGAAGCTTTTGCTCCTCCCCGCCCTTTACGGCCGGCTGTACCGCCCTCATCCTCAAACGTTCCCGGTGGCGCGGGAGGCTGCTGCTTTACTTTGTCAACGATCACGCGGGCGAACTGCTTCACCTGCTCCATGAACCGTTCGTCGGATGCTTCGCCCCGGGAGATCTGCACAAGCCGCTGCTCCCATTGTCCGGTCATGACAGGCGATGCGAGCAGTTCGACGCCCGCGCCGCGGATCAGCTCCACTGCTGCGACTCCCTTGGACGTAATATCGAGTTTTTTGCCGCTGAGCGTTATATATCCGACCTGCTTCAACCGTTCAATCGTAGCAGCGCGCGTTGCCGGCGTACCAAGTCCGCTGTCTTTCATCGTTTCGCGCAGCTCCTCGTCCTCCATCGTCTTTCCCGCGCTCTCCATCGCTTTGAGCAGTGTGCCCTCGGTATACGATTTGGGCGGCTGCGTCGCTTTCTCCTGCGCCACTGAATCGGTGCACTGCACCGGAAGCGCGGGATCGACGGCAAACGCCGAATCGGTGAGCTGCTCATCGTCTTCCTCCGAATCGGCTTTGCCTTTCTTTTTGGACGATTTTTTGTTGTCCTCCGCCCCCGCTGCCTGCGTCACTTTCCAGCCGGGAGCAAGCTGCTGCTTAATTCGCGTCCGGAACAGCTCCTGTTCCACCTCGGTCATCACCGTATGATTGTTATAGATTGCCGGAGGATAATAATGAGAAAGAAAGCGGCGCACGATCATATCATAAATCTTGTTCTCGTCCGCGCTTAAAATGGGTGCCTTCTTCGGCGTCGGCAAAATAGCATGGTGATCCTCGACCTTGGAAGGATTGCATACCGCTTTGTTTCCTTTATGTACACGGCTGCGGTCCGCTCCCTGCACCAGATCGGCATAAGATGTGCCGCCAAGCATCGACAGCACCTTGCCCATGACAGGCAAATTTTCTTCCGTCACATAGTTGGAATTGGTTCGCGGATACGAAATGACTTTGTGCTTTTCATAGAGCGCTTGTGCAAGGTCAAGCGTTTTTTTGGCGGAGAAGCCGTATTTTCCGTTCGCCTCCCGCTGCAGCAGCGTCAAGTCGTAAAGCCGGTATGGATATTCCTTGCTTTCCGTCACATCGTACGACTGGATGCGTCCCGGCTTGCCTTTCACCTTGGCGGCGATCGCCTCCGCTTTCCCTTTATCGGTCAGCCTCTCTCCCTGCCAAACGCCGCGGTAGGATGAGGACAACTGCTCCATGACGGCGCTGACGACATAATAAGTTTCCGGTTTAAAATCGCTCAATTCCCGGTAACGGTCATACAACAGCGCAAGCACCGGCGTCTGCACGCGTCCGACCGACAGCAGCGCCCGATGGCGGATCGTGAAGGCGCGGGAGGCGTTCATTCCGATCAGCCAATCGGCCTCGCTTCTGGCGCTTGCCGCCCGTGTCAGATCGTCATAATCGTTATCGCTGCGCAGGTTGTCGAACCCTTTGCGAATCGTTTCGGCGGTTAAGTCGGATATCCACAACCGCTGGGCGGGCTGATTGAGCTTCAGGTAGGTACGGATCAGATGAAAAATAAGCTGCCCCTCCCTCCCGGCATCGCAGGCGTTCACAAGCCTTCCGCACCGCTTCGCGAGTTCGCCGATCGTCTTGAGCTGATCTTTTGTCCTCGGGTTAGGCTTCAGCTTGAAGCGATCGGGAATAATGGGCAAATCATGTTCGTTCCACCGTTTATATTTGGCGTCGTAGGAATCGGGCTCCGCCAATCCGACAAGATGGCCGATCGCCCATGTCACGATGTAACGCTCGCCTTCCAAATAAGTCCGGCGATTGACCGCCTTAGGTTCCACTACGGCGGCAATCGTCCGTCCCATGTCCGGTTTTTCCGCAATAATTAACGTTTTCAGGTCTATCGCCTCTTTAACGGTTTGGTTGTCATTCACACCTTTGTTATGGCCCTCCGGGCGTACCCGCAATTTCCTCCAGCATCTTAAGTATGCTGCGCACGCCGTTCGCCCAATTCGGATCTTCCGCGTATTTGCGGTTGATCCACGTAATCGGGTCTACTTCGCCGGGGCGCCGAGCGCTGAGCGTGACGATTGTCTTCGCCGCAATCGATGCCGATTCCTGAATATTGGAGTTGAATTCCTGCCAGCTGTGGTACACGTTAAACGGATTGTTGGCAATCTTTTTCGCCACTTCGCCGGTCGCAGGAACAAAGGACTGTTCCTGCCCGGTAATGGCATACATCAGGAGCGGATTGATATCGTAGCGCTTGGCGGCGGAAATGATCGCATGCATCGCATCATTTGCGGCCAGCAGCGAATTGCGGCTTCGCAAAAAAGCTTTGAGCTTGTCCGCATCAATCGTCTGGTACCGCAAATATGGCGGAAGTTCATTGCCGGGAACAGCCTTCTTGACCGTTTTCTGTGCAGGCGGGGGTGAAGAAATGACCTTTTCCGCCTTTTGACCGGCTTCCGCTGTCCGTGTTTGATTGGTTTCCATAATAGTACCGGTTTCGTTGCCGGCCAGCTTGGAGGGGTCATCTGCAGGAGCTGAAAACAACTTCAAGCCATATATTATAATTGAAAAAGCAAACAGCATAAACAGCAGCGCATATCCCATGACGCGGGAACGCTGCACGCCCGGGGCTTCAACCGGAACCTCAACCGTGCCTGCAGCAGCGAGCCGGGAAACGGATTTAAATCCCGCCGCATATTGCCGCTCCCGTAAAAGCTGATTTTTTAACGTTTGCCAAAGCTGATGTGCCCCGGCGTCACCGGATTGCTGCTTCATGCTGCGCACTTTTGTTATTGCTTCCTGGAACTCCGAAACTTCAAGCGACAGGTCCAATTTTTGACCGATCCACTTTCGCAGCGGATGCTTCATATCGTCTTCACGCAAATTTAGTTCCAAACATACCGACAAAATATCGCTTGCCAAAACCGTCTTGCTTTTCTTATTCATCGTTGTTCGAATCAGGCGACGGGTGATTTCGTGCTTCACTGCTTCCTTAAAATCGGGAAGCTGGCGGTGAATGATCCGGCCAGCGGCATCGGCAATCATTTGAGCCCGCCGTTCAATCGGCATATCGTTATGTTTCGTATGAACGTAAGAACGTATATTTCGGATGTCCTCAGGCGTCAAAATTGCGGCGCCCTCGGTATAACGCAAAACTATCACTCCTCAAGAATGTCGTTGACCTATACCATTCTAGCACATCCTAAAGATCCATTTGCGAGGAAACTTTTGCAATCATTTCTTGCACGCCGGGAAGAGAGATATAACTTGCCAATTGGGCCTTCTCTTCCGCCGTAAACTGAAATTCGCAATCGCACCCTTCATCGCGCGGAGTCATCTCGACAATCGTCCCGTCAGCCGTGCAAATGATAAAGGCTGTCAAACGAGTCAAGCCGGCGGGAGCGGGGGTCAGCGCGGATAGCTCCATTTCAAGCTCCACATCGACCAAACTTCCACGCGCTTCCATTTTCGGATAAAAGGCATGAAAACGAAGCTCGTTCCACTCGTCGGAACCGTATCGGATCATGGTTACCCTCCCCTTTCAATAACTTCGGCACGTTGAACTGCCATTTTTTTCGTCCTCTCAGCAGTGCCGGTTTAACTGTTATCGGGTATGTTAAACAGATAGAAAAAGCGCCCTGCAGGCGCCTTTTCGTTTAGCAATATTAAATATCCGTTCCAAACACTACTGGCTGCTTAAGGAAGCATCGAAGAGCCCATTAAATACTTGTCCACTTCGCGGGCAGCTTCGCGTCCTTCATTGATCGCCCAAACGATCAGACTTTGACCGCGGCGCATATCGCCGGCAGCAAATACTTTGTCCACGTTCGTCCGGTAATCGCCGTAACGAGCCTTCACGTTGGAGCGGCGGTCCTGTTCGAGCGCGAATTGATCGATCAGCGTGTTCTCCGGACCTTCAAAACCGACGGCAACAAGCACAAGTTCGGCCGGCCAAACTTTTTCCGTTCCCGGAATTTCTTTATAAATTTTGCGGCCCGTTTCGTCGACAATCCGTTCGATTTGCACCGTGTGCAGCTCTTTCAGGTTGCCGTTATCGTCGCCGACAAATTTCTTGGTCAGAACGGAAAATGCGCGCGGATCTTCGCCATACAACGCTTTTGCCTCTTCATGCGCATAATCGAGCGTGTACACATGCGGGAACTCCGGCCAAGGGTTCTGAATCGGATCGCGCTGCAGCGGCGCTTTGGCATGCGTACCGAATTGGGTGACGGACTTGCAGCCGTGACGAAGCGCGGTTGCGACACAGTCCGTTCCGGTATCCCCGCCGCCGATCACGATGACGTTTTTATCTTTTGCCGAAATATAATTGCCGTCTTCCAGGTTCGAATCCAGATAACTCTTGATCGTACCGTTCAAGTAGTCCATCGCCATATGAACGCCGTTCAGATCGTGGCCTTCGATATCCAGTCCGCGTGCTTTCGTTGCGCCGCCGCACAGAACGATGGCGTCGAATTCCGCTTTCAGCTCGTCAGCCTGTACATCCTTGCCGATTTCCGTGTTGACGACGAAGTTAACGCCCTCTTCCGCCAAAATATCGACACGGCGCTGTACAATGCCTTTATCCAGCTTCATCGTCGGAATGCCGTAGGTGAGCAGGCCGCCGATACGATCCGCACGCTCATATACCGTTACCGTATGACCGGCCTTGTTCAGCTGCGCCGCGCAGGCAAGTCCCGCAGGACCGGAGCCGACGACGGCTACCTTTTTGCCGGTGCGCATCTTCGGAGGCTGCGGCACTACCCAGCCTTCTTCAAAGCCGCGGTCGATAATCGCTTGTTCGATCGTCTTGATCGTAACCGGATCGCCAATAAGGCCGACCGTACAGGAACCTTCACATGGCGCCGGACATACGCGTCCGGTAAATTCCGGGAAGTTGTTCGTTTTATGCAGTCTCTCGAGCGCTTCCCGCCACAAGCCGCGGTAAATCAAATTGTTCCATTCCGGAATAAGGTTGTTGACCGGACAGCCGGAAGCAGATCCCGCAAGTTCCATCCCCGTATGGCAGTAAGGCGTGCCGCAATCCATACAGCGGGCGCCCTGCGTCCGAAGCTGGTCGTCCGAGAAATGCTTATGAAATTCATCCCAATCCTTAATCCGTTCTATCGGGTCACGATCTGCAGGCAGCTCGCGTTTGTATTCCATAAAACCAGTTGGTGTAGACATTTTCGCATTTCCTCCATCCTTGAAATCCCGTTAAACCGTGTTGCTCTCTATAAAACTATATCGGTAAACTTGTCAGAATTCAACCACAAACTTTTGTATTTTCATTCGAAATACCGAATTAAAATGCGGAAATAAATGAATATCCAATAAATGGGTATGCCATGTCACCATAGCCGACATCAACTGCAAAAATATAACACAAACATTTCGTATCGCGTTAGAAAACTGCCGGCTCTCATCCGGAAAGAAGTCAGGCTCGATCCCGGTCCGTTCAGATGCGGACGTAAGTTTGAAAGTTGAAGTCGTACTTGTTTTTCTCATCCCGCTGTCCCGGTACGCTTGCGTCCAGTTTCCACTCGCGTTCATCAAGCTCCGGAAAATAAGCGTCCGTGCCTCCAAACGCCTCGTCGATCTCGGTCAGCAGCACCCGATCCGCATAGGGCAGCAGCTGGCGGTAAATATCCTCCCCGCCGATGACCATCAGCTCCCCGTCGCCGGCATAACGGCCGAGCGCTTCCTCGATCGACGAAACGGTCTCCGCACCCTCGGGACGATAGTCGGCGCTGCGAGTTAATATAACGTTGCGGCGGTCTTTTAGAGGTTTTTCCCCGAACGACTGAAACGTCTTGCGGCCCATCAGAACCGTTTTGCCCGTCGTCTGCCGAATAAAATACTTCATATCCGCCGGCAGCCTCCACGGCAGCCCGTTGTTTGTTCCGATCGCCCGGTTGCGGTCCATTGCCGCAATCAGTGTGATGGACATCCTTGATGACCCCTTTCTATACGGATACATCCGCCTTGATCGTCGGGTGATGCGCATAATCAAGCAGTTCAAAATCGTCAAACCGGTAGTCGAATATGGAATCCGGCTTGCGCTTGATGAGCAGCTTCGGCAGCGGAAACGGCTCCCGCGTTAGCTGAAGCTTCACCTGGTCCAGGTGATTGGAATAAATATGGACGTCGGATCCGGAATAAATGAGTTCCCCCGGTTCAAGACCGCACTGCTCGGCGATCATATGCGTCAGCAGCGCATATTGCGCAAGATTAAACGGCAGGCCGAGGAACGTATCCGAGGAGCGCATCGTAAACATGCAGCTCAGCTTCCCGCCGCTGACATAAAATTGAAAAACATAATGGCATGGCGGAAGCTTCATTTCGTCGATCTTCGCGACGTTCCATGCGCTCACCATATGCCGGCGGGAGTCGGGATTGTTGCGGATCGACTCTACGACGGCCGCAATTTGGTCGTAAAGACGTCCGTCTTCCCCTTCCCAGGCCCGCCACTGGGAGCCGTAGACCGGCCCAAGATCGCCGTTTTCGTCCGCCCACTCGTTCCAGATGCGCACTCCGTTTTCCTGCAAATAGCGGACGTTCGTATCGCCGCTCAAAAACCAGAGCAGCTCATGAACGATCGATTTCATATGAACCCGCTTCGTCGTTACAATCGGAAAGCCCTCGCTCAAGTCAAAGCGGAGCATGCGTCCAAACACCGAAATGGTGCCGGTGCCGGTGCGGTCATCTTTAACCGTACCGTTCTCCAAAATATCCTTTAGCAAATCCAAATACGCTTTCACAAATCTGCACCGCCTGTCACCTATTGATATCCAACTATCGTACCATTATTCAGCCGGTCCGTGTGCGACATTTCATACCAATCGAAATGCATCTCGTTTCAAATACGCGCAGTATTCTTACGGAAAGTATGATCCGAATATACGCAGCGGAACACCATCACGGCGAATGTAAAAGGAAGAAAAAAGAGGCCGGCAGACATCGAGCCTGCGCAGCCTCTGAAATATCCGATTATCCGCGTCCGCTGCCCGATTCCGGCGGCAGACGGACAAACCGGCGGATTAGGTTACTTTACAAACGTATGGATCGGATGGCCAAGCGCCACTTCCGCAGCATCCAGCACAATTTCGCCGAGAGTCGGGTGAGCATGAATGGTGAGTGCGATATCTTCGAGCGTCGCGCCCATTTCAATCGCCAGTCCCAGCTCCGCAATCATGTTGGAAGCTTCGATGCCGGCAATGTGAGCACCGAGCACGAAGCCGCTGTCCGCGTCGGCAACGATCTTCACAAAACCTTCCGCTCCGTTAAGAGACAAGGCGCGGCCGTTGGCGGCAAACGGGAATTTGCCGACCTTCACGTTGTGGCCTTTCTCCTTCGCTTCCTTCTCCGTGTAACCGACGCTTGCGCATTCCGGATCCGAGAAGCAGACGGCAGGCATGCACTTGTAGTCCACTTTGCTCGGCAGCCCCGCAATGACTTCGGCTGCAACGCGGCCCTCATACATTGCTTTGTGAGCGAGCGCGAGTCCCGGAACAATATCGCCGATAGCGAAAATATGCGGAATGCTCGTACGGCCTTCGTCATTCACTTCGATCAGACCGCGATCGGTCATTTTCAGGTTGATCAGATCAAGACCGAGATCGCCGTCGGTGTTCGGACGGCGACCGACCGTAACAAGCAGGTAATCAGCCGTAATTTTCTCTTCCTTGTCGCCGACCGAATACGTGACGGTAACGTCTTTGTCGGTTTGCTCCGCGCCTTTGGCCTGTGCGCCCGTAATGATCGTCGCATCTTTGCCTTTCAGCTTCTTCGCCACGAGTGAGGACATGTCTTTGTCGAAGCCCGGCAGGATGGAGTCGGAGCCTTCGATGACCGTCACTTTCGTGCCGAATTTGGAGAACATTTGGCTGAGCTCGATTCCGATATAACCGCCGCCGATAACGACGAGGCTCTTCGGAATTTCCGGCAGCGACAGCGCGCCGGTCGACGAAACGATACGGCCGCCGAACGGGAATGCTTTCAGCTCGATCGGGCGGGAGCCGGTCGCGATGATGCAGTTTTTGAACCGGTAGCGCGGCGCTTCCTGGTCGTTGAAAACGCGGGCTTCATTTTCGTTGATGAACATCACTTCGCCGTTGAAATATTGAACTTTGTTCGCTTTCAGCAGAGAAGCAACGCCGCCGGTCAGCTTTTTCACTACGCCGCCTTTGAATTCTTGCACTTTGGACCAATCGACCGAAGCGTTGTCCGCCGTGATGCCCATGGAAGCGGCATGACCGATGGACTCATATTGATGGGAAGCCGAAATGAGCGCTTTGGACGGAATACAGCCGACGTTCAAGCAGACGCCGCCGACGTATTCTTTTTCCACGCACAGTACGCTTTGGCCCAGCTGGGCGGCACGGATTGCCGCCACATAGCCGCCGGGGCCGGCGCCGATGACCAGTGTATCGATATCGAGAGATGCGTCTCCTACTACCATGGATTAAACCTCCATAACGAGCAGTTCCGGATCGGCCAGAAGCTGCTTAATATAGTTCATAAAGTTTTGTGCGGTTGCGCCGTCGATCAGACGATGGTCGAAGCTGAGCGACAGAGCCATTACCGATGCAGGCACAATTTCGCCGTTTTTAACAACCGGTTTCTGCGAAATGCGGCCCGTGCCGAGAATCGCCACTTCAGGGAAGTTGATGACAGGCGTAAAGAACATGCCGCCGGCGGAGCCGATGTTCGAAATTGTAATCGTGCTTCCTTTCAGCTCGTTTCCGGCAAGCTTGCCGTCGCGGCCGCGCACGGCCAAATCTTTGATTTTCTCGGCGATCATCCATACGTTTTTGCGGTCGGCATGCTCGATTACCGGCACGATCAGACCGTTCTCCGTATCGGTAGCAATCCCGATGTTATAGTATTTGCGCAGTACGATTTCCTGATTTTCTTCGTCCAGCGTCGCGTTCATGATCGGGAATTGACGGCACGCCGCGACCAGCGCCTTCACGATGAAAGGCAGGTAAGTCAGCTTCACGCCTTTCTTCTCGGCAACCGGCTTCGCTTTCGTGCGCAGCTCAACAAGCGCGGTTACGTCCACTTCGTCCATGATCGTAACGTGAGGAGCGGTGTAGACCGATTTGGACATTGCGTTTGCAATGATTTTGCGGATGCCTTTGAACGGCAGCCGCTCTTCCGGACGGTCTCCGCCTTGCGCAGCAACCGGAGCCGCTTTCGCTTCGGCAGCGCCCTTGGCCGCTGCAGCCGCGTTGTCGGCCGCGGCAGGAGCCGCCGCGCCGCCGGTGAACGATTCCACGTCTTCGCGGGTAATTCGGCCGTTTTTGCCGGTGCCGCTCACTGCGGCAATATCGACGCCTTTTTCGCGTGCAAACTTGCGGATGCTCGGCGTTGCGAGCACAAGCGCGCCCGCCGGCTTCGAAGCTTCCGCTCCGCCTGCTGCCGGTACTTCTTTCGCCTTCACTTCGGCGTCGGCTTTGACCGCGCCCGGAGCGACGGATTCGGCTTCAGCCTTCGCAACTTCCGCGCTGCTGTCTTCTCCAGGCACCGCGCCTTCCGGCAGATCGCCTTCCGCGTCGATGACGGCAACCACTTCACCGACTTTGCACACTTGACCGTCTTTTGCTTTTACTTCCAAAATGGTACCGTTCACAGGGCACGGAACCTCGACAATCGCCTTGTCGTTTTGGACTTCCATAATAATATCGTCATCTGTTACTTTATCGCCGGGCTTGATGTGCATCTTAATAATTTCGCCTTCATGCAACCCTTCGCCCAGCTCTGGAAACCGGTATTCAAATTTCGCCACCTTGCGAGCCTCCTTCATATCTGCACTGCCATAAAAATCCATTACTGCGGGACAAGCCGAGTCTGCAGCCGGACTAACGCCCGGCTGCAGACTGGGTGCCGTTCCACGACATACTGGCAAGCGGTGCTGTCAGTTTCGTCTATTGTTGCCGTTAAGAAATAGGAAAGGGATTAAAATTCCAGCACATTTTTGGCAGCCGCCACAATACGGGCAGGTGTAGGCAGCCAAGCATCTTCGATTTGAGCGAACGGATAAACGGTATCCGGGCCTGCTACCCGCAGCACGGGAGCTTCAAGATGAAGAATCGCTTTTTCGTTAATTTGCGCGATGATTTCCGCAGCCGCACCGGACGTTTTTTGTGCTTCCTGCACAACGATTGCCCGGTTCGTTTTTTGGATGGAAGCAACGATCGTGTCGATATCAAGCGGCAGCAGCGTACGCAGGTCGATGACTTCCGCTTTGATGCCGTTCTTTTCAAGCTCGTCGGCCGCTTTGACGGCGGTATGAACCATCATGCCGTAAGCGATAATCGTAACATCCGTGCCTTCGCGAACGACGTTCGCTTTGCCGATCGGCACCGTGTACTCGCCTTCCGGAACTTCGGCGCGGAATGCCCGGTACAGATTGAGGTGCTCCATGAAAAAGACAGGGTCGTTGTCGCGGATCGCCGAGATCATCAAGCCTTTGGCATCGTACGGGTTGGAAGGCACGATAACTTTGATGCCCGGCGTTTGCAGCGCGAGACCTTCCAGGGAATCGGTATGCAGCTCGGCAGCTTTTACCCCGCCGCCGAACGGCGTGCGGAATACGATCGGGGCGTTGTAGCGTCCGCCGGAGCGGTAACGCATGCGCGCCGCCTGAACGAACATTTGGTCAAGCGCTTCATAAATGAAGCCGACAAACTGGATTTCCGCGATGGGACGGAAGCCTTGCACGCCCATCCCGACCGCCATACCGGCGATAGCGGATTCGGCCAGCGGCGTATCGAAGACGCGGTCTTCGCCGAATTCTTTCTGCAGCCCTTCCGTTACCCGGAACACGCCGCCCGTATGACCGACGTCCTCGCCGAAAATAAACACGTTTGGATCGTTTTTAAGCTCCGTCCGCATGGCGTCGCGGAGTGCTTCAAGCATATTCATTTGAGCCATGATTACAGGTTCCTCCTTCAATCGATCAGCGAATTCAGCAATCTATATTATTGGAAATCGGATTTTTGCTCTTCCAGATGTTGCGGTGTTTGTTCAAACATCGTGTCGATCAGGCCGGCAACCGTCATTTTTTCCGTCGCTTCGGCTTTCTTGATGTTTTCGTTTACAGCCGCTTTCGCTTCCTCTTTGACGCGCTCCGTATCTTCTTCCGACCAAAGACCTTTCTTGGCCAGGTACTTGCCGAAACGGATAATCGGATCCTTCAGGCTCCATTCGCCTTCTTCGTCTTTCGTACGGTATTTGGTCGTGTCGTCAGCCAAGGAGTGCGGACGGAAACGGTACGTCAGCAGCTCGATCAGCGTTGCGCCTTCGCCGTTGCGGCCGCGCTCCGCCGCTTCCGATACCGCTTTGTAAACCGCAAGAACGTCCATGCCGTCGACTTGAACGCCTTTAATGCCGGCGGCAAGCGCTTTGTGGGCGATCGATTGGGCAGCCGTCTGTTTCTCGTACGGAGTCGTAATCGCGTAGCGGTTGTTTTGAACCGTGTAAATGACCGGCAGCTTGTAAGCACCGGCAAAGTTCAAGCCTTCGTAGAAATCGCCTTCGGAAGAACCGCCATCGCCGGTATACGTAATCGCGACGCGCTTCTCGCCTTTTTTCTTAAACGCCATCGCAACTCCGGTTGCATGCAAAATTTGCGCGCCGATAATGATCTGCGGCATCAAAACATGCACGTCTTCCGGAATTTGTCCGCCGTGCTGATGACCGCGGGAATACAGAAACGCCTGGTACAACGGCAGTCCGTGCCATACGATCTGCGGCATATCGCGGTAGCCCGGGCAAATGAAGTCGTCTTTGTTCAGCGCGTATTCGCTGCCGATCATGGAAGCTTCCTGGCCGGATACCGGCGCATAGAAGCCGAGACGTCCTTGACGGCCGAGATTAACGGCGCGTTCGTCCCATGTACGGGTAAATACCATACGGTACATTAATTCTTTCAATTGTTCGTCGCTCAAATTCGGCATCAGATCAGGATTTACAACTTCGCCCTCCGGCGATAAAATCGTCAGCGCTTCAACGTCTGGACTTTCAACTTCGTAAGGAACTTTGTTAAGCAGCTTGCTCATAATCAACGATCACCTCGATCAAAATATTTGAATATCGTTGTCTTCTGTTATAGAATTATTATAAACCTGTTTAGCGAAATTGGTCAAAATAAAAAAGTGAAAATACCGCATTTTTCATTGATTTGGGCTTTTTTTCGGGGAAATTGTATGTGTAACAGTTTAACAAAATCAATAATACAGAGTAGTACAATAGCGTTTTCACCGATCCGGCACCGCAGCCGCAGCACGGGGCCTTTGAATGCCCTAATTCCGATGCTGTATCTCATTCTATTGTTTACCCGAAAGCGTATCATTCCATGCAGCAAATAAAGGAGAAATCGAAATGACGGACGACCGCTATTTAAAACGGACGATTGTAAAAGAAACGGCCGTAAGCTCCTTTCTTCCGGAAGGAAGCCGCGACCTGCGCATTTATTTGCCGCCCGGTTACAACGAAGTGCTCAGTTATCCGGCCGTGTACTGCCAGGACGGCGAAGACTTCTTCAACTTCGGGCGGATCGCCACGATTGCCAACAAGCTGATCCTGGACGGCGAGCTGGAGCCTTTTGTTATTATTGGCGTCGATGTGAACAAAAAACTGCGTACGAGCGAGTATTCGCCTGACGGCGGGCGTCACGAGGCATATGTACGCTTCTTCGGCGAAGAATTGGTTCCTTTCCTGGAATCGCGGTACCCGATCCGCCGGGAACGCTCGGAGCGGCTGCTTGCCGGCGATTCGCTGGGAGGCACGGTATCGCTGCATCTGGCGCTGCGCTATCCGGATCTGTTCTCCAACATTTTGTCCCTTTCCGGCGCTTTTTATGAAGCTTCCCAGGCAATCGTGGCAGCAGCTGACAATCTTGCCGGGCTGAATCTGTACATGCATGTCGGGCTCCAGGAAACCGCTTATGAGACCGATCACGGGACGTTCGACTTCGTAACGCTGAATCGGCAGATGAAAGAGTTGCTTGAAGCGCGCGGCGCCAGCCTCCATTATACCGAGAAAGACGGCAAACACCAGTGGGGCTCTTGGCAAAAGGAGCTTCCGGACGGTCTCGCCTACTTTTTGGACTAACCGCGAAAGCAGGCTCTAGACATAATGAAACCCCCGGACTTGGCGGACTGCCAAGCTCGGGGGTTTTCCATATTACCGGGATTCGCTCACAATCCGTTCAAGCAGCCGCTCGCAACCGGCGCGGACCAGCTCATACACTTCATCAAAATTACCGGTGTAATAAGGGTCTGGCACACCGTCAACTCCCTTGTCAGGCACCAGATCGGTTAACTTGAACACCTTCCCGGAAGCGGAAAGCCCATGCTTCGCAGCCGCCACCAGCACACCGGATACATTGCTGTCGTCCATACATACCAAGTAGTCGAACGTCTCCAGGTCGCCGCGGCGAAGCTGCCGCGCAATGAGGCCGTCCGCGCGGATGCCTTCCCTTTCAAGTAGCTGTCTCGTCCCTTTATGAGGCGGATGACCGACATGCCAATCCCCCGTTCCGGCGGAATCAACCTTAATCGAGCCGGCGAGCCCTCTTTCCTCAATCAAATGCCGCATGACCGCTTCCGCCATTGGAGAACGGCAAATATTGCCCAAGCATACAAACAGCACGCTGACCGGTTTATGATCCATACGTTTCTCTCCCCTTCCCATTAACGCTCGCCGTCTCCGCCGATGCGGCCCTTGACTCGCTTTCCTCCGAACAGACTGGCGAAAAGGGCAGGTCTGCCGTGAATGAGCGAAACGTTCGGTTCCGCCGAAAAGCCGTACAGCGAACGCCTCGGCAGCTTCCATTTAAACGTGACCGAGAGCATGCGCACCACAATGACGGATACAAACAGCAGCATCAGTTCAACGGTCGTTTGAACCCATCCAAAGCCTACTGCCGCTCCGGCCAGCATCGCCCATACCGCGTAAATTTCGTCTCTGAGCACAAGCGGCTTGCGGCCGGCAAGAATATCGCGGATCATGCCTCCGCCGATGCCGGTCAGTACCGCCGCTACGAGCACTGCGCTGAGCGGATGCTTCATCTCCGTTGCGTAAATCGCACCCTGTATGGCAAAAGCCGAAAGGCCGATGGCGTCAAACAGCGCTTCGCCTCTCCTCCACGTCTTCAGCCATCCCTTCGGCATTAAAAATGCGACGGCTGTTGCGGCCAGCGCCACTTTAAGCAGCGTCCCCTGATTCCACAGCGTCGATGCCGGCACTCCGATGAGCAGATTGCGGATAACCCCGCCGCCGAATGCGGTCACAAGCCCAAGCACAAATACGCCCAATATGTCGTATTCCTCTTCCATGGCGACAACCGCGCCGCTGATGGCGAAAGCGGCCGTACCGATAATGCTGAATATTGTAAAAATTTCCGTATCCAATTGCTTCTTCCTCCGAATTTTAGTTAACAATCGAAACCATTTTTTGTTTTATGCCCGTTCTATTGTATCGCCAGCCGCCGCTTCGCGCAATAACGCATTTTACGCCTTCCGGTTGCCCCCTGCCGCCAGCACGGGTATACTTTCTAACATCATGAATTGCTTTTCGCGGAAAGGACGAATGCGATATGGACCTTCAGATGAGCAGCAGCCGCGTTGTGATCTTCACGGGGGGCAACCTCGGTGATTGGGCGCTGCGGCTGCCGCAGCCGGGCGATTATTTGATAGGTGCAGACAAAGGCGCATTTTTTCTGCTGGAGGCCGGTTTCACGCCCGATCTCGCCGTCGGCGACTTCGACACCGTTACGCCGGAGCAGCTCGAGGCGGTTCGCAGCGGCAGCCGCGTTTTTCGCGGCTTCGATCCGATCGACAAAGATTACACCGATACCGAGCTCGCTTTCCGGATTGCGCTGGAACGTGCGCCTGCGCAAATCGTCATTGCCGGGGGCTCGGAAGCCGTTTTGACCACTCGCTTGCCAATGTGCATCTGCTTCGAACCGCGGGTGAAGCGGGTGTTGACACCGTCGTGATGGATGCCGACAATGCCGTGCGTCTCATCGGCCCCCGCGGGGCGCTCTGCATTCGCAGCGAAGGCTACGATCAAGTTTCGCTGCTGCCGCTGTCGCCTGTCGTTACGGGCATTACATTAACCGGATTTCAGTATCCGCTGACGGATGCGGAGCTGACAATCGGGCAATCGCTCGGCATCAGCAACCGGCTTTTGGACCGCACCGGCACCATTTCCATCTCCGAAGGGCATCTGCTCGTTATCCAAAGCAGGGGCTGATTAGCCCCTTTTCCCCCATAACGCTCATTTTCCGAACCGACCTCCCGGGTGCTCCCTTTTTCTTCCGAAAACATACACTAACGTTAATATCTTAGAGGTGAAACATTTTGCACGCAAAGGTATAATATTTAAGGTTATAGCCAGCAACTGCTTTCACCGTCCTATTGGCGATCGAAGTTTCGCGCCGCAATGTGAAAGTTAAAGTGTGCAGCTAAAAATGTTCTTATCTTTAATCAAGGCGCAGGGAAGTGATCAATTGAAAGCGCAGCGGCTCCTAACTTATTATTTGCGGTCAAAAGCGTTCTACTACTTGTTCGCCATTCTGTTGATTGCGGCAGGCAACGTGATTCAAGCCTACTACCCCAAAGTGCTCGGACAGTTTACCGACCGCCTGAAAAGCGGCAGCATCACCATTCCCGACATCGAACGGTACGGACTTATTCTGCTGGTGATCGGCCTGCTGTACGGCTCGATGGCCGGGCTCGGCCAATATGTCATTATGCGGCTGGGACGCGGGTTCGAGCTCTTGACTCGCGGCAGCCTGTTCCGCCACTTCACAAGCTTAAGCGAATCGTATTATTCCAAACATGGAGTCGGACAGATGCTCAGCTACGTTATGAATGACGTCACCTCTGTCCGGGAATCGATTTCCGTTTGTCTCAACCATACGACGAATGCTTCCATCCTCATTTTGTCCGCCGTCGTCATGATGCTGACCAGCTCCATCCCTCCGTTTCTAATCGTTACCTGCGTCGCTCCGCTGCTGTTCATTCCATGGCTGGTCGTCCGGTTCGGCCCGCAAATCCGGCAGCGTTCGATGACCGTGCAAAATTCGCTCGGCGCCATGACCGAAGCGGCGGAAGAACAGTTCGGCGGCATCCGGGTAACGAAAAAATTCGCCGTGGAACGGATTATGATTACCCGTTTCGGCGCCAAGGTGGACGATATTAAAGCGAATCAGCTGCAGCTCGTACGGATCTCCTCGGTTTTTCAGGCGCTGCTTCCGTTTCTCGGCACGCTTTCGCTTATCGTGACGATCGCATACGGCGGGTTTTTGACGATGCGGGGAAGCATCTCGATGGGCAGCTTCGTGTCGCTGACGCTGTACGTCCGGCTCATGATTAACCCCCTTCAACAAATCGGCAACGTCATCAACACGATGCAGCGCTCGCGCGCATCGCTGGAGCGCATCGGGAAGCTGCTGGCTACCGAAGGCGACATCCAAGAGCAGAAGGAAGCGGCGCCGCTGCTTCAGCATAGTGCGGATATCCACATCCGTTCCCTGTCGTTCCGTTATCCCGGGTCCGGCCGCGATGCGCTTCTCGGCATCAATCTTACGATACCGGACGGAAAAACAGTCGGCATCATCGGCAAAACAGGCAGCGGCAAAACGACGCTCGTCAAGCTGCTGCTGCGCATTTACGACGCGCCAGCAGGCACGATATATATCGGCGGGCGCGAAATCCGCACCGTTACGCTCGAAAGTTTGCGCGGCGACATCGCTTACGTTCCGCAGGACGGATTTCTGTTCAGCACGACGCTGCGGGACAATATCGCCTTCTCGCAGCGGGACGCATCGCTTGCGGCTGTGGAAGCGGCGTCCAAAGAAGCGCACATTTATGACAGCATAATGGGCTTCAAGGAAGGCTTCGGCACGAAGCTGGGCGAACGGGGAGTCACCCTCTCCGGCGGTCAGCGGCAGCGCACTTCGCTTGCGAGAGGACTGATCAAAGACGCGCCCATTCTCATTCTGGACGACAGCGTCAGCGCCGTCGACGCCGTCACGGAAACGGCGATTATCGGCAACATCCGGCGGCTGCGCAAAAAGAAGACGACGCTCATTATCGCTCACCGGATCAGCGCGCTGAAGCACGCCGATGAAATCATCGTGCTCGATGAAGGGCGGATCGCGCAGCGGGGAACGCACAGCAAGCTGCTGCTGGAGGAAGGAATATACCGGGAGCTGTATCGCCTGCAGGAAGGAGGCGCGAAAAATGCGTCCGCAACGTAACCGCACAGACAGCCGAAACGAGGGCACAGGCAGTATCGCTCCCGCCGTATCCGGCAACAACGCGATACCGGGAAAAGCGTCTTTCAAAGGCATTCTCGCTTATGCCAAGCCGCACCGCAAAACATTCTTCGGCGTCTTCGGCTGCACGCTCATTGCCATTTCCGCCGATTTGCTGCAGCCTTATCTCGTCAAAATCGCCATCGACGACAACCTGATGATCGGCCGCAACGATTACGGCATGCTGCTTATTATTTGCGGCATTTATTTGCTGCTGTCGCTGCTCAGTTTCCTGTTCTCCTATTTGCAGAGCAACCTGATCCAATTCGCCGGCCAGAGCATCGTCGCCCGCATCCGCAAAGATCTGTTTGCGCATATTACGCGGTTGTCTCCGTCGTTTTTCGACCGCTTCTCCAGCGGAAGCCTCGTCACCCACGTGTCGAGCGACACCGAGACGATCAACCAGTTTTTTACGCAAGTTTGTCTCAGTCTCATGCGCGACGGTATGACGTTAATTTTTATTATCGTGCTGATGTTCCAGCTCGATCCCGTATTGGCCGGATACAGCATGTTGCTGCTGCCGGTCATTGCGCTGATTGCGGTCTCGTTCCGCTCCTATATGCGCAAAACGTACCAAGCGTCACGTTCCCGGCTCTCTCGCCTGATCGCTTTCGTGGCGGAAAATTTGGCAGGCATGAACCTTATTCAGGCGTTTCACCAGGAAAAGGAGCAGCAGCTCGAGTTTGACGAGCGGAACCGGTTCTATTACAAAGCGAATCTGCGGGAAATCCGCACAAGCGTGCTCTTCAACCGTTCCTTCGATCTGCTCGGCAATCTGTCCATCGCTTTTTTGACGTGGATCGGCGGCAGGGCGGTTTTTCATCACACGATCGAATTCGGCGTCTTGTACGCGTTCATTACGTATATCCGCCAGTTTTTTCAGCCGATCAACGCCATTACCCAGCAGTGGAACACGCTCCAATCGGCGTCGGTTTCAATGGAGCGGATCTGGAATCTGTTCCGCACGGAACCGGATGTGAAGGAAGCAGCCCGCCCATTATCGATGCCGGAATCACCAGTTCAGGGGCAAATCGATTACAACCGCGTCGTGTTCGGCTACAATGCGGAGGAACCGGTGCTGAAGGGGCTCGAACTTCATATCGCCCCTGGAGAAATGATCGGGATCGTCGGCACGACGGGCGCGGGCAAAAGCTCGCTGATCAGCCTGCTGTGCCGGTTTTATGACGTGCAGCAGGGCAGCGTGCGGATCGACGGCACCGACATCCGTGACATTCCGCTTGAGCAGCTGCAGCGGACGGTCGGGCTGGTGCAGCAGGAGCCGTATCTTTATTCCGGAAGCATCCTGGATAATGTGAGGCTGTTCGATGAAAGCATATCGAGGGAAGATGTCATTAGCGCCTGCCGTTTCGTCGGCGCGGACGATCTGGTGCGCAGGCTGCCCGCAGGCTATGAAACGATGCTGTCGGATAAAGGAAGCGGCTTGTCGGCCGGCGAAAGGCAGCTGATATCGTTTGCCCGGATCGTCGTATTCCAGCCGGCCATTCTTATACTGGACGAGGCGACGGCCAATCTCGATTCCCGGACAGAGCAGACGGTGCAGCAGGCGCTGCAGGCGGTTTCCAAGGGCAGAACGACACTTGTTATCGCCCACCGCCTCTCCACCGTTATGGGGGCCGACCGCATCATCGTAATGAGCGCCGGCATGATTGTCGAGGAAGGTACGCATGCGCAGCTGCTGCGCATGCGGGGTTACTACGAGCAGCTGTACCGGCATTCGCAGGGCAGCGCCGAGATGGGGATCGGGTAGCACGTATTTAAAAATAGAGCGGAAGACAGCGGTTGTAACCGGCTGTCTTCCGCTTTTTTAAATCTCCACCTTCATCCCCGTGCGCGCAAACTGCATTTGTTGCGGAAGTTCGTAGTCTTTGCGCAAATCAATGTCATGAGACAGATGAGTCAGTATCATTCGGCCCGGACGAAGTTCGTTCAGCAGCTCCATCGCTTCCGTTACGTCATATACCGACCGCGTTTCGTACGGATACGGTTCGTGATAAAAGCTGGTGCCCAATATGAACAAATCAAGGTCTTCGAAAGGGCGCTTCTGCTCCGCTGTCAAGCCGATCGAATCCGAGCAGTAAGCAAAGGCTCGCCCCGTCGTTTTATGTTCAAAACGGAAGGCGTAGGCATAGCCGTTTTTCCCATGATGAACTCTCCACGAGGAGACCTCCCAGTCGCCGAACATACGCGGGGCGTCCAGTTCATGGAAATCGATCTGTCCCTTCAACCATGGAAAGCGTCCCAACACTTCGGCAATAACCTCGGAAGGCGCATATGCCTGTCCTCTCGATTCGGTCCAGCGGCAGGCGTCCGCCCACTCGACAAGCCCGCCGATATGATCGAAATGAGCATGCGTGATCAGGATCCGCTTCGTTTGCCGCAGTCCCGCCGCCTCCATCTGTCTTCCCCAGTCGGGGCCGCAGTCAATGAGAATCGTGTTTTCTTCCTCGGTTCCATCCAAACCGTCAATCTGCAGCAGCGAGCGCAGCCTGCGGTTGCCGCCGACGGCCCGCGCCTCCTCGCAAACGGCGCAGGGGCAGTATACACGGGGCACTCCCATAGAGTCTCCGGTTCCCCGAAACGTTAATATAGCCACGGCTGTTCTCCCTTTTCATCGCTAAGTTTTGTCTATATGAGCATATCATTGTTGCTCATATTTGCGCAAAATATTGGCCGGAATTGTGCATTTCAAGCGTTATCAACCACCATCAGCCATAAACGCGTTGCATGAATAAGCACCGCTTGGGTCCGTTACAATATTCATGCGCTTTTTATTTCCTGCAAAAAAGCATCTGCCGAGTCCGAAAGGAATGTTTATTCATTTAGAATTAGAAAATTCTCACTCAATTCTCATAAAGACGTCTGAGACGCCGTAGATCAACACTTCCATCCTTCTTGGTAAATATTAGGTTATATAAATTATGGTAAAGTAACACTCAGATAAAGGATATTTCAGTCAGCATGATGGAGGGACAACAATAACTATGCGCAGCATGAGATGGATTCGTAAAGTCGTCGGCGTCAGCCTCTGCGCCGCCATCGGGTTTTCCTCGTTTGCTTTCGGCACTTCCGACAAGGCAGAAGCCGCCACTCCGAAAGCGGAAAAAATCCTCAAAACGGGCAAACAATATTTGGGCGTCAAATACCGCCTCGGCGCTCCGAGCGGCGTTACATACGCATTCGATTGTTCCTCGTTCATTCAATATATTTATAAGAAAAACGGAATTTCCCTTCCGCGGACGACACGGCAGCAAGTCACAAAGGGCAAAAAAGTTTCGCGCGGTTATTTGAGCAAAGGCGATCTTGTTTTCTTCACCGGCAGGTCGGGCAGGAGCATCGGCCATGTGGGCGTTTATGCAGGCGCTAACCGGATCTTGCATACATACGGCAAAACCGGAGTCACCATATCCAGCTTGGGTACATCTTATTGGAAAAATCATTACGCAACGGCACGCCGCGTCATCCTTTAGATAAACGGCTGAATACTGCCAATTGGTACCACCAGGATGAGTCAACCGCAGCAAAATGCAAAAGAACCTTCAGAACCACTATATATCGTGGGACTGAAGGTTCTTTGCATGTTATGGGAAAAACAGGGGCTGCTGCGTCGAATTACGAACGGGTAATGTCGGGAAACTGCAGCGTGATGGTCGTTCCTTTGCCGGGCTTGCTGAACACGTCGATCTGGCCTTCGTGCATATCGACGATCCGCTTGGCGATCGACAGTCCGAGCCCGACGCCGCCGGTCGTTCTTCTGCGCGCGCCATCCACCCGGTAAAACCGTTCAAACAAGAACGGGATATCATTTTCGGGGATGCCCATCCCTTTGTCCGTCACCAGAACACGCACCGTATGCCGGACGGAGCTGATCGTCACATCGATCGGCTCTTTGCTGTATTTAAGCGCATTGTCCAGCAAAATGACGAGCAGCTGGCGGATTTTGTCCTTGTCTCCGGTCATCTTCACGCCGGTTGCGACGGTGTGAACCCGGATTGGCCGCTGAAACGTGGCATGCAGCATTCCCGCCAGCTCGTCCACGAGCTGCACGACATCGAACGTTTGCAGGTTCAGCCAATCCTCCTGCTCCGCTTCCGCCAGCATAAGCATCGACTTGGTCAAATTTTGCAGCCGCTCCGCTTCCTTCGCGATCGCCTCGATCGCTTCGTTGCGCACGTTAACGTCGTCACTGCCCCACCGCTTCAACATGCCCGCATAGCTGCTGATGACCGTCAACGGTGTCTTCAATTCATGCGAGGCATCGGCGACGAACTGCTTCTGGCGCGCAAAGGTGCGGTCGAGACGGTCGATCATCTGGTTAAACGCCCGGATCAGCTGCAGCAGCTCTGCCGATTCCTCCTTGTCTCCCATCTCGATTTTGCGCAGCTTGCCGCTGCGGTCGATCTCCCGCATTGTCTGCACCATATGCTGGATCGGCGCAGTCAGACGCGATGTGAACCAGTACGTGCCGAAGATCGCAAACAGAATCGCTCCGCTGCTCGTAACGGCAAGCGCCACGACCAGCACCTGCAGATAGCTGTCGAGCGAATTCAGCTTGCGGTCGATCTCCAGCATCCCGATAATTTCCGTTCCGACATAAAGCGGAAACTTCGTATACAGGACCCGTTTGCCCGAAACCCTCATTTGCCCGGATTGGTGGATCGGCTGAAAGGTGGCGGGAATGGAAAGCAGCTCGTTGTCCGAGCCTTGAACGTTGACGGTCTTGCCGCTTGGCGTCACGATGCGGATTAACTCGTTCACATTATAAAATTCCCGGAGCAGCCCGGGATCGGCCAGCTGGCCGGCCGATTGAATTTTCGTGTTCTCCAAAATTAAGTTCATTTTGTTCGCCATCAGCTGCTGTTCGCTGCGCGTCGTAATTTTGATGACAAACAAATAAACGAAAATATTAAACAAAATCAGAATAAAAATAAGCCAAAAAATTGTAAATAAAGTAAACCGCTTGCGAAGAGTCATGCGTCCGGCTCCTTCATCATATAACCGACGCCCCGTACCGTATGAATCAGTTTATGGCGGAACCCTTTGTCCAGCTTCTGACGCAAGTACCGGATATAAACATCGACCAAATTTGTTTCGCCCATGAAGTCGTAGCCCCATACTTGCGACAAAATATCTTCACGGGATTTTTCCTCGTTCTTGTTCTCCGCCAAAAAAACGAGCAGCTCGAATTCCCGCGGCGTCAAATCGATGGCCAGCTCTTTGCGGTACACTTTGCGGGTGCGCAGCTCGATCGTCAAATCGCCGATCTTGATCAGGTCGGAGCCTTCCGATTCCTTCGGATTTTGCTGAAAAATGCGCAGCAGATTCCGTACCCTGGCGAGCAGCTCCTCCATTGCAAACGGCTTCGTCACATAGTCGTTGGCGCCGTGCTCAAAGCCGCTCACTTTGTCCGGCACCGTGTCGCGGGCAGTAATCAAAATAACGGGAATCGGATTGCCGGCCTGGCGCAGCCGCCTCAGCACCTCGATGCCGTTAAGCTCCGGCAGCATCACATCCAGCAGCACCAGATCCCATTCGTTGGAAGTGGCCATCGTAAAGCCCGTACGGCCATCGGTCGCATGTCCGACCGTATACCCTTCATGCTCGAGCTCAAGCTGCAATACACGTGCGATGCTTTCTTCGTCTTCAATGACCAATACGCGTTCATTCATCTTGATGTCTCACCTTCGCTCCTCCGGTCTTTCGTCCGTAAGAAGGACGCTATCTGTTATGCGCAAAGCAGCCTAAAAGTTGAAGAATCTTTTTCATCTATCGTAAAAAGAACGGCAGTCGCAATCAAACGGAGCTTAAGCGTTCATCGACCACGTCTCCACGTCCCACACCTTGGTCACCCAATCCTCGTAAAAATCGGGTTCGTGGGAAACGAGCACAACCGTGCCCTTGAACGCCTTCATTGCGCGCTTCAGTTCTTCTTTGGCCACAACATCCAAGTGGTTGGTCGGCTCGTCAAACGCAATCCAATTGCTTTCGCGCAGCATCAGCTTGCACAGCCGCACTTTGGCCTGCTCGCCGCCGCTGAGCTGATTCAGGTTGCGGGTAATATGCTCGTTTTTCAAGCCGCAGCGAGCCAGCGCGGCGCGAACTTCATGCTGGTTCATATGCGAAAATTCGTTCCACACGTCGTCCAGCGGCGTCATTTGCTGCGCCTTAACTTCCTGCTGGAAATAAGCCGGCAGCAAATAGTCGCCGTGGTAAACCGTACCCCCGAGCGGTTCGATCACGCCGAGAATCGTCTTCAGCAGCGTCGATTTGCCGACGCCGTTGCAGCCGACGATGGCGATTTTGTCTCCGCGTTCGATCAGCATGTCCATCTTCGGCAGGAGCGGCCGGTTGTAGCCGATGAGCAGCCCGCTGGCCTCGAACACCGTCTTGCCGCTCGTCCGGCCCTCCTTGAAGTTGAACGTCGGCTTGGCGGCTTCTTCCGGACGGTCGATCCGTTCGATCCTGTCAAGCTGCTTCTCCCGGCTCTTCGCCCGGCCGGAAGTGGATGCGCGCGCCTTGTTGCGCTGGATGAAATCTTCCTGCTTGCGGATATAATCCTGCTGCTTCTCATACGCATCGATATGCTGAGTTTTATTGATTTCCGCCATCTCCAGAAACTTCTCGTAGTTGCCGGTATAACGATTAAGCTTTGCAAATTCGAGATGATAAATAACATCGACGATCTGGTTCATAAAGGAGGTGTCATGGGAAATCAAAATAAAGGCATGCGGGTAATTGCGCAAATAACCGGCAAGCCACGAAATATGCTCATCGTCCAAATAGTTCGTCGGTTCGTCCAGAAGCAGTACGGTCGGTTTTTCCAGCAGCAGCTTTGCCAGCAGCACTTTCGTGCGCTGCCCGCCGCTGAGCGCGGCGACGTCGCGTTCCAGTCCGATCGCGTTCAAGCCGAGACCGTTAGCCATTTCATCGACCTTCACGTCCAGCAGGTAGAAATCGCCGATTTCCAGCTCCTCCTGGATTTCGCCCATCCGTACAAGCAGCTCCTCCAGCTTGTCGGGATCGGCATCGCCCATCGCTGCGGTTACTTCGCCGAGCTCCTGCTCCAGCTTAAGCAGCGGCAGGAAGGCTTCCTTCAGCACATCGCGGATCGTTTTGCCAGGTGTCAGCTTCGTATGCTGGTCCAGATAGCCGTACTGAACCTTGGGCGTCCATTCCACCCTGCCCTCGTCTTTGAGCAGATTGCCCGTCAAAATATTCATCAGCGTCGATTTGCCGGTGCCGTTGGCACCGACGAGCCCGACATGCTCGCCAGGCAGCAGACGGAACGAAACGTCCTTAAATAATACACGGTCACCGAATGTATGGGATAAATGTTCAACTGTAAGCAAACTCATTGCTGAATCTCCGTTTCTGTATAAACTTGTTCACATAGAATGAATCCCGACTATTGTACCATACGTTGAGGGTTAATGGATATTTTCATCGCAAATTGGGCGTTTCCGTTTGTTGTTTGCGCACCATATCGACGATCAGTCCGGTCACCCGTCCCAGCGCCCGGCCTACCGGCGCATACAGCTTGGGCGCATCATTCAGCCAGCCGCCGCTCCAGAGCTGCCGGTTCCATTCTCCGGTCGGCAGATGAGGCACGACGGCCGCCGGCGCGGACGGCAGCAGCCGCAGCCACTGTTCCCGCTGGGGAAATGCGGCGTCTTTGTTCGCGATCCATACCGTTTGCCGTCCCGCCTGCTCCCTCTCGCGGACAAGGTCGCGCATGACGCGCATCCGCTCAATCGTCCATCTTGCGGGGTTCGGATCGGCAACGACAACGAGCAGATCGGACGCAAGCAGCCCGTCTCTTCCGCTGCCGCCGAGCCAGCGCGACGAATAATCGACGACCGCCGCCGCTTCCCGCAACCCTGCCGCTAGCAGACGAAATTTCAAATCGTCATCCCGGCTATCCGTTTGCCTTGCGTGCGGCAGCAGCGTTTTCCACGTAACGCCTCCGTTTTTCCAGCCGGCATAACGGCTGTCCGCCTCAGACGGGTGCCCGCCCGGAGGGGAATGCCTATCTCCGCTTAGCAGCGCGTACCACTCCGGCTCGCAGACGGGGGCTTCAACCGCGGCGCAAGGAATTCGTTTATCCGCCAGCATATGAGCGAGCGTGATCGCAATGAATGTGGCCCCCGCGCCGGGGGAGATCGAGGCGACGGCTGCGGTCGGCGCAGTAATTGCGCCTTCGGCAGCGATATGGCCGGGCAGGATCCGTTTGGCAGATTGCCCGCGGTCCGCTACTGTCCCGGAATCGTACCACTTCCGCGGTCTGCGCTCCGCTTCGGTCGCGGGATCGTACCACTTCCGCAGCTCCCGCTCCGCTTCCTCCATCGTCCTGTACCGCAGCTCCTTGCGGCCGGCTACCATCGTTTCCAGCACATCGTTCAGTGGCTGCGGGATGCCCGGAAGGCAGAGGTCCCCGTCCTCCGCCCGGTAATGCCGTCCGCCGCTCAGCAAATAAACGAGCAGCGCGCCCAGTCCGTACACATCCGTCCGCTCGTCGCTCTGCCCTTCCCCCGCCTGCTCCGGCGCGGCGAAACCGGGCGTGCCGAGCAGAGCCGTATCTCGAAGCGAGCCGTCCTTGTAAGTGCGCGCAATTCCAAAATCGATCAAACGGACGTTTCCACGTGAATCAATCATAATGTTAGACGGCTTCAGGTCCCGGTGCACAATCGGCGGATGCTGCCGGTGCAGGTACGTAAGCGCTCCGCACAGCTGCAGCGCAATCGACAGCGCTTCCTTGAGGGGCACTGCGCCTCCCGATGCGCGAAACCGCTGCTCCAGCGTGACGCCGTCGATGTAATCCATTACCATAATTTCCATCCCGTCTTCATCAGGCGGAAAATAATCGAGCAGGTGCGGCAGATGCGGATGGCTGAGCCGCATCAGCAGCTCCGCTTCCTCCGCGCAGCCGCTCCTGTCGGAAAGGTTAACGGCATGCGTCTTTAACGCCCTTAATTTTCCTTGCAGCCGCAAATCCTCGGCGGCATATACACGGCCCATTCCGCCCTGTCCGATCAGGCAGCTGATGCGGTAACGTCCTCCTACGAGCGTTCCAATATCGAGCAGCCGCTGTTTCCGGGACCACTCGCGATTATCGTGATTCATCGGATCATCCTCCTTGCGAATTATGCATGAGCCGGCGACCAGGCTTATCCGTCTGGTGTCAATAAAAAAAGCATCCCGAAACCGGCGCGGCTGCCGCGCGGCTTCGGGATGCTTTCCCGTTCGGAAGTTTTTTCTAAGCACTTTGATCTGCTTCCGAGATTACCTTCAATCAGACTATATCTTCTTGCTTATTTCCTTGCTTACTTCTTGCTTATTCCAGTGCTTCTAAGAATCCTTCGACTTACTTCTTCGTCAAGTAAAGCGTAATTTCCTCCCGGTTGTGAAAAAGCTGCTTCGCCCTGTTTACCGTAAAGGACTCTTCCAGCTTCGCGATTACGTCCCGGATCGTTTGCAGCGGCTTGCGGTGCATCAGCTTGACGGTGACGATCGCTGCGGCGCCGGCTTTCAGCGACGGCGTCAAATCGAGCACCAGCCTGCACATTTGCATCGGACTCCAGCTCATGTCGCAAACGAGCAGATCGAAAGTTTCCGGGACAAACTTAACTTCGGAGGCGTTCTTTTTCAGCACGGTCAACGTCCGGTACTGAAGCAGCGAAGGATGCAGCTCGGCCGGATCGACGGCCGTCACGCGCAGTCCCCTTTCGAGCAGAAGCGACGTCCAGCCTCCCGGAGCTGCACCGATATCGAGCGCTTCGGAAAAGTCGGCATAGTTAAGCCCGAACTCCCGCTCCGCTTCCAGCAGCTTAAATTTCGCGCGCGAAATCTGGCCCTCTTCGCGCTGAAACCGGACCGCCCCTCCTGGCCAGTCCGAAAGCATGTCTGCAACCGAGCCGATGCCGATATACAGCTGTTCGCGGCCCGCATAGACGGCGACGAGCATGTCCGGCGACCTGACCTCCGGCTCCGCGCCGCTTTCCGCCAGCACCGCGTCGAGCACTGCTTTCGTATCGGCCGCGGAATAAGCAAACGGACTGCCTTCCGCGCGTCTGACATGAATTCCGGTCCGTTGTCCTTCCAGCTTGGAGCGGGAAAGCCGGACCGCGTCCGACAGCCAGTCCAAATCGTCGGCGTCGCCGGAGATTGTTCTCGATCCGTCAACAGGCTGCAAATAACGCAAAAAAACAGGCTCGCTGCGATGAATTTCCGTCAGCACCTCCTGGCGATCGAGCGGTATTTCCATCTTGAACGTCTCACCCGGAGCCAGCTGCGAAATATTCATCCCCTGGAAACGTTTGCGCAATTCCTCCATCGCATAGGATGCATAATTCCGGTTAGCCGTTCCAATCCAATGACTCACTTTATCCCTCCGCTTTCCGGCTTTACTTTCAGCCACGGCCGTCCATAACTCCAGTCCACCTCCAGCGGGAGCCCGTAGGCGCGGCTCAGCACTTCCGGGGTCAGCACTTCGGTTTTGGGACCGGCGGCGATCACTTCCCCGTCCGCAATGAGCGCAACGTGGGAGAACATCGGCATAATTTCTTCCATATGATGCGTCACATAGATGACCGTCATCCTGCGGGAAGCAAGCTTCTCCGTCTCAAGCAGCAGCTTTTCACGCTCATACAGATCAAGGCCCGAGCACGGCTCGTCCATAATAAGCAGCTCCGGCTCCGACATGAGCGCGCGGGCGAGCAGCACTTTTTTGCGCTCTCCCTGCGAAAGTGTCCCGAAAGGCTGCAAAGCAGCAGCTCCAAGACCGACTTCGTGCAGCAAACCGACCGCTTTGAGGCGTACTTGTTCCGGAATTTCCTGATAAAAGCGTAAAAACGCATATTCGCCGGTTGCGACCACTTCCCACACCGGGTCGCTCAGCGACAGCTTTTCGATGAGCGACTGGCTGATGTATCCGATCCGCTTGCGTACTTCCCTCACGTCGCACTCGCCGAACCGGCTGCCGAGTACGTCGACCGTTCCCGAAGTCGGAAACATATAACCCGTCATCATCTCGAGCAGCGTCGTTTTTCCGGAACCGTTGCGCCCCAGAATGACCCACTGTTCACCCCCCGAAATACGCAGGCTCGCCCCATTCAAAATCGTCCTCTCATCGCGCTGCAAAACTAAATCGTTCATGTCCACAACCGTTTGCGGCGATTGTTCCCCCATCTTCATATCCCCCGTCCTTCGGCCACCTCGCGCAGCCGCTCCTCCCGCATCGGACCTCCGAACAGCTTTACGCCGTCCGGAATATGTCGGGATAACAGCTCATACATCTGCATGCGGCCGGCATCGCTGGAAGTATGCAAGTAAATTTCCTGCGGATATTTCCCGATCTCCACCAAATGCCTGGCGACTTCATATCCTGTCGGCTCTCCCCAGCCCAAATCGTAATCCAGGGACAGAACGCCGATCGGACCTGCTTCGATCAGCAGCTTGCATTCTTCCGCCGTTTTGGCAGCCGTAAACCCTTGCGGGCATTTGCGGAAATCGTCCAAATAAACATGAATCAAGCCCGGTTCCCCCATTCCTGCATCGTCTTCAGCTGAGCTTTATGCGTCCCGTCGCCATCCGGCGCCGTTTCCAGCACAAAAGGCGCTTCCCGCAGCGCCGGAAGCGTGAGCAGCCAGCGCAGACCCGCCTCTCCGATCAATCCGCTCCCAATCTGCGCATGCCGGTCGCGTTTGGATCCGGACGGAAACAGCGAATCGTTGAAATGAACGGCCGCTATTTCCCGGAGCACGCCAAGCTTCTCCGCGGTTTCCGCCCATTTCGCATCCGGGTCGCCCTTCCAGACGCCGCTGGCGAACAAGTGGCACGAATCGAGACAAAACCCGATCCGCTCCGGATTTCGGCTCAAATTCCGGACTTGCGCAAGCTCTTCAAACGTCGTTCCCATATTCGCATGGTCGCCGGCCTGATTCTCAATAAGCAGCTTGGCGCTGCCGTTCCAGTTCGACGTAATTTCGTCCAGCGCGGCGATGATGTTGCGGTAGCCCTGCAATATATCCGGTCCTTTGTAGATGCCGAAATGAACGACGACGCCCACCGAGCCGCACGCCTCGGCAATGTCCAAATCGTTCAGCAGCGACAAAACCGTCCGTTTCCGCACGCCGTCGTCTTCCGACGCCAAATTGCAAGGATATGGCGAATGCGCGACCGAGACGATCCTGAGGCTCCGCGACAAAGAAGCGCAGCGTCCGGCATCTGTGCGGTCAAACGTTTTCGGCGCAAGCGATCGCGGGTTTTTCGGAAAATATTGAAACGATCCCGCTCCAAGCCGCTGCGCTTCCTTTACGGCGGCGGCATAACCTTTGCGGATGCTCAAGTGACTGCCGTACCGCATGGGCATCGCCGATCACCGTTCCTTCTGGCAGCTTGGACAGAAAAACACTTTGCGTGAGGACACCTCATGCTGCTCAATCGTTCCGCCGCAGCGGTAGCAGATCTCTCCCGGCCGGTCGTACACTTTGCAATCGTCGTTGTAGCCGCCCGTCAGCTCGTCGCCGGCATAAAGCGGGTGCTCCATATAACCGCCCTTGGATGCGGCCTCTTGGAGCATCGTATGCATGCCGGCGTACAGCCGCTCGAACGACTCCGGCGTCAAGCCGGTCAGCTTCGCATCCGGTCTTAGAGCGGCTTCATAAGCGATCTCGTCGGCATAGCAATTGCCGATGCCCGCAATGACCCGCTGGTCGACGAGCGCGGTCTTCAGCGTCCCGCGCTTGCCTTTGAACCGTTCGCGGAACCGCTCCAGCGTGAGCCGTTTGTCGAACGGCTCGGGTCCGAGCTCGGACAGCTTCGCATCGGCTTCTTTGGCGGACAGCAGATGCAAGTAACCGAGCCGCAAACCGATAAAATACAGATTGCCGCTCGGAAACGAAAGCGTCACTTGAACGGTCCGCTCCGGACGCTGCTCTTCCGTTCCGTAAAACAGCCAGCCGCCCAGCATCAAATGGAGAACGAGACGCTCACCGTTGTCGAGGTGAAAAAGAAGATGCTTGCCCCTGCGCTCCACGAACCAGACGCTTCGTCCGATCAGGCGCTGCCGGAATTGCTCCGGTGCGATATTGATTGATTTGTCTCTTGTAACTTTCGCTCCGACGATTTGCTGCCCCGCAATCCGTTCGCCGAGCAGCTGTCGGTAATGTTCCATCTCGGGGTATTCCGGCATGAATGCTTCTCTTCCCTTCTTTGCTGTTTGCTGCATTTGTTACTCTTATGACCTCATGAAAGAGGAAATATACGACATAAGCTCGGATAAATCGCCGCAAATAACGTCCGGCTCGCATCCGGCCGCTCTGGCATACTGTTCATAGTTGCCGCGTGTCGTCAGGCCGGTCAGCACGAGAATCGTCCCGCAGTCCGCCGCTTTGCCCGCCGCAATATCGGTCGCCATATTATCGCCGACGACCCACGTCTCTGCCGCATCCATCCCCAGCTCGGCAAGCGCATAATCCATCAAAATCGAGGACGGCTTGCCGATGACGACCGGCTTCTTGCCACCGGCCGCCGCGATCATCGCGCCGATGGAGCCGGCGCCGGGCTTAAGGCCGGATTCCGTCGGCAGCAGCAGATCGGGGTTGGTCATGACGAAGTCGGCGCCGCCGAGAATCGCCGCAACCGCCTCTGCCGCTTTTTCATATGTAAAAGCCCGGTCGATCCCCTGCACGACCACATCGGCTTGACGATCGACAACATTTAATCCTGCATCTAGAAGCGCGTCCCGCAGTCCGCTCTCGCCGATGACCAGCACCCGCGCACCCGGCCGCTTGTCCGCCACGTAGCGCGCCGCGGCCTGCGCCGACGTGCACACGTCCTGCGGCTGCGCGTCGATTCCCATCGTTTGCAGCCGCTTCGCCACCGTCTCCGGAGCGGCCGATGAATTGTTCGTCACAAAGCGGTAAGGGAGGCCGATTTCGTTCAGCCGGCGGATCAGCATGTCCGCTCCCGGAATCGGGACGCCGCCATGATAGATGGTGCCGTCCAGGTCGAGCAGCAGCCCTTTCAGCGGGCGGCTCTCCCCCTTGCCGCTTCCGCCGCTTAATCTGTTGTTCAACGAATGAGTCCCCCAGTCTTACGGAGCAGCCGCTCCTTCCGTTTGCGCAGCGCCTCCAGCTCGTCTCTCCGTTTGCTCCCGTTTTCCCTGCGCATGAGTGCCGGATTGCGCACGGCCAAGGAGAGAGCGACGGAGGCAAAAGTAAGCGCCTTGCCGAAATCTCTGCATTTATGCTCATAATACATCGCCAGCTCAACATGAGCCGACCAGGAAGGAATGGCGGCTTCTTCCATCGCAGCTGCGGCTTTCTGCCACAATAACACAGCCCGCTGCCAATTGCCAGCTTTCTTGTCGCGGGCCGCAAGCGGCAGCAGCGTCGAAGGGGATACCGCTTCCGCTGCGGTAACCCGCGCATATAACGCTTCCGCCTCCTCGCGGCGCCCCATTTTCTCCAGCCACAGCCCGGTGCGCAGCATCTCTTCCGGCTCCGACGGCGCCTGAAGCTCGCGGCCGATACCTCCGCCCAGCAAATGGCCGAAGCGGATGGCAAGGACAGCCAGCGACAGCATGTCCAGCTCGTTGTGCCTGAATACGCCCGCCAGCGGCTCGGGATTTCCGTCGGCCAGAAACTGAAAATAAATCGACGGCGCCAGCGAACCGGGAACGTCCTCCCCGCGTTCGATGCCGAGCTTCTCTTCTTCCACATGGCTCAATCTGCAGGAGACGAGCGTATTGCGCCAAATGCTGCGGGACGGGTGGAGCAGGTCCAGATGAAGCGGCCGCCAGATGCCGCGGCCCATCCCGTTCATGATGAAACGGTTCTCCATAACCGGCCAATCGAACGTTTTGCCGTTATAGGTGACCAAATAGCGGAACTTTGCCAGCTTCTCCGTCAGGTGACCCAGCATCGCCCGCTCTTCGGCCGGATGACGGATCAAATACTGTTCCACGACAAAGCTGCCGCCCTCGGCATAAGCGATGCCGACCATAAACGGCACATTTCCCGCCCCGACGCCGAGACCGGTCGTTTCCAGATCGAGAAAAAGCACCTGCTCCGCCTGCAACAAATCGTCGTCGCCGCTTTGTCCTCCGGTCCTGGTGCTTTGTCCGTCAGCTGCGGCCCTGGAATGAATAGCGGCCAAACGACCGGCGACCGTCCCCCATTCCGACAGACTGTGGTGGCCGTGGCGATGAAACAGCGGGTAAATCGTTTTGCGGAGCAAAAACTCGCCATATGCATTGCCCGCCATGCGCACCCCAAGCCGCCCCCACCTCGGATCGAGCTTCTCCGCGGCTGCATGTGTGTCATCCGTATCCCGCGCCGGCTCCTCCGGCAACCGGTTGCCGGTCTCCGGCGAAATTTCCGCCGCCTCCCAATTAGGCGCCTCCATAATAGGTTCCAGCGCCATCCGATCGTGCGGCCCGGGCAGACTTGCCTGTTCCGCTTCCATTTGCTCCCGAGCGCGCGATGCGGCTTCGGCTCCTTCCCGCTCCCGCTCGCCTGATAGCCCGCGCAGCCGGTTCATTCTCTCCCGCAGGCCGCTCATAGTGCACCCGCCTCCTCGATCAGCTGCAGCGCTTGCGACTTGCCGAGTAGTCCGACTTCCTCAATCGGGCCGACGCACGCCGGACAGCCGCTGAGACAGGTGCACGATTGAATCACCGACTTCGCCTGCCGCAGCAGCTCGTCATGCACTTCAAACAGCCGTTCACTCAGGCCCACTCCGCCCGGATAACGGTCGTAGAAGTAGATCGTGGGGCGCTGCGTATGCACCGCCTTTACCTGCGGCACGACCCGGATATCCATCGGGTCGCACATTAAATAGAGCGGTGCGATGTGGACGAGCACGTTGGCCAGTCCGAGCAGCGCAAACTGCATCTCGTTCGTTCCTCTGCGGGAAGCCGCCTCCTCGCTGAACGAGAACCAGTAGCCTGTCGTATGCAGTTCCTCCTCGGGGAGATGGATCGGTCCCGACCCGATGTTCTCATGCGTGCGCAGCCGGATTTTTTTGAAAATCGTCGGCTTCGCATTGACCGTCACTTCTCCGTACTGCCGCAGCAGTTCCCCGCTCTGCCGCTCCTTGTCCATATGGAGCACCTTCAGCTCAACGGCCAGACTCGCGTCCGTATAGTAATCGACGTTCACCTCGCGCACGTACGCTTTTTTCTCCGGGTAATCAAGCTTCTCGACCTGGTACTGCACCCCTTCGTGAATGTAGATCGCTTCCTCGTGCACAAGCGTCGGGGCGCTGAACCGGTCCACTTCTCCAAGCACGCGGCTGCCGTTTGTCATATCGATAATGATGACATTCTCCTGCGCGGCCGAACGAAGCGATATGTTATGGGCCGGAAACGACTGCTCCATCCAGTACCAGCGGCTGCCCGCCCGGTGCAGCACCTTTTCTTCGACGAGAAACTCGAGCATATCCTCGAGCCGCTCCCCGCCGAACGTTTCCCCGGCCTGAAACGGCAGCTCGTAGGCGGCACATTTCACATGGTCGATCAAGATGAGCAGGTTATCGGGATGGATGAGCGCGCGTTCGGGAGCCCGGTTGAAAAAGAAATCCGGATTCTGGATCATATATTGATCCAGCGGATTGCTGCTCGCCACCATGAAGGTGACGGAGCTCGTTTGCCGGCGTCCGGCGCGGCCTGACTGCTGCCACGTACTGGCGACCGTTCCGGGATAGCCGTTCAGCACGCACGCCTGCAGCTGGCCGATGTCGATTCCGAGCTCCAGCGCGTTCGTGCTGACGACGCCGCGGATTTCGCCGCTGCGCAGACCGCGCTCGATTTCCCGCCGCAGCTTCGGCAAATAGCCGCCACGGTAGCCGCGTATCGAAGGCGCCTCCACTTTATCGCGGATTAGATCCTGCAGATACGTGAGCAGCAGCTCCACCCGCACTCGGCTGCGGGCGAAGACAATCGTTTGCACGCCCTGCTGCAGCAGCATGCCCGCCAGCTTGCGCGTTTCCAGCACGCTGCTGCGGCGGATGCCGAGCTGGCGGTTGACGACCGGCGGGTTGTAAAAGACGAAGTGCTTCTCGCCCATCGGAGCGCCGTTGTTATCGATCAGCGCGACCTCTTCCCCCGTCAGCCGCTCCGCATGCTCCCGCGGATTGTCAATCGTTGCGGACGCGCAAATAAACTGCGGATTCGAACCGTAGAAACGGCAAATCCGCTTCAACCGCCGGACCACGTTCGCCACATGGCTGCCAAACACACCCCGGTACGAATGCAGCTCGTCGATAATGATATAGCGGATATTTTCAAACAGCTTCACCCACTTCGTATGATGAGGCAGAATCGCCGAATGGAGCATATCCGGATTCGTAACGACGATATGGCCGGCGTTGCGGATCGCCTGCCGCACCGTAGGCGGCGTATCCCCGTCGTAGGTGTGCGTTTTAATATCCACTTCCATTAAATCCGCCAGCTCCTGCAGTTCCGCCACCTGGTCCTGCGCCAGCGCCTTCGTCGGAAACAGGTAGAGCGCCCTTCCCGCTTCATGCTCGAGCAGCGACTGCAGCACCGGCAAGTTATAGCAAAGCGTCTTGCCCGATGCCGTCGGCGTAACCGCGACGACGTTGCGTCCGGCGCGTACAGCCCGGTAGCAATCGGACTGATGCGTATACAGCTCCCCGATGCCTTTCTTCCGCAGCGCGGCGGCCAGCCTCGGGTCAAGCTCCTCCGGCAGCGCTTCGCATCTGGCCTCCCGCGGAGGAATCGTATGCCAATGGGTTACGTTGTCCATCAGTTCGGGCTGTTTGCGCAGCTCGTGCAGCCATTCGTCGAGATCGGCCGCTCTCCCCGTCCAACGATTCATTTCCCCATCCCCATTTCATCGTTTCATAGTCGTTTAGAGTCATGAATTTATTTTACAGAATACATGTTCGCTCCGCAACGATTTATCAGCTCCTCCCTCTAAACTAGTTCACGTCCTTCCCTTTTTCAGCCGCAAAAAAAGCCCCTTCCGAAAGGAAGAGGCCCCGCAGCAGCCGCGAAAAAGGTGACATAATAGGAGTTACGTTGTTATGTTTTCGATTCGACCTTGAACACCTTGAAATCGGCTGCGGCAAAAGAATTGGGAAACACGCGCCGCGCTTCCAGCTCCAGCGACGGCAGATCGGCATGGGAGTAGCGGGAGCTGAAATGGGTCATCAGCAGCTGCCCGGCACCGGCCTCCCTGGCCGTTACCGCCGCTTGAACCGTTGTGGAATGTCCGTATTTGTGCGCCTTTTCCTCCATTCCTTCACGGAACGTCGCCTCGTGCACGAGCACGTCCGCGTCTTTCGCCAGCACGACGGCGCAATCGCACGGGATCGTATCCCCGAGCACTGTAATGATTCTTCCTTTCACAGCAGGTCCGACCACATCTTCGCCCTTCACGAGCGTGCCGTCGTCCAGCGTCACCGTTCCGCCCGCCTTGAGCCGGCCGTAAAGCGGTCCGGGCGGAACGCCGAGCGCTTTCAGCTTACCGGTCAACAGAGGGCCGGGCTTGTTTTTCTCGGTGAACCGGTACCCCCAGCTCGGAACCCGGTGCTTTAGCGGCGCCGCTTCCACCGTCATGCATTCATCCTTGTATATGACGCCCTCGGCTAATTCTTCGACGATGAGCTCGTAATCCAAAGCGGAGGAGGTATGCCGGAACATATCGTGCACCAGTTCCTTTACGCCTTCCGGGCCGAACAGGCGCAGCGGACCGGAGCCTTCATGGTAGGAGCGGCTGCTTAACAGCCCCGGAAGTCCGTATACGTGATCGCCGTGAAGATGCGTTATAAAGACCGCCTCAAGCTTGTTCAGCTTAAGCGGCGTTTGCAGCAGCTGATGCTGCGTCCCTTCGCCGGCATCGATCAGCCAAAAGCCGCCGCATTCCTGCGGCAGCATCAGCGCGATGGAGCTGACGTTGCGTTCTTTAGCCGGACGACCCGCCCCCGTTCCAAGAAACCGTATTTCCATTGCTGTCCGTACCTCCGTTTCAAAGCAAAAATCATCGCGAGCACGCGCACCCGATCCGTCTAATCAAGCCGCTTTGCCGGCCGGCTCGTTACGGCTCTTTCAGCTTACTAGTATGAGTATACCCAACCGCTGCAATGACGTAATCCGCCCGCTGCCTGCAGCCCTTTTTCGCATGAAGAAAGAAATCATGAGAAAAAACTCCAACCGGAGTCATTCTCATTCGAAGATGAGCGACCGCGGTTAGAGGAGGATGTGGTAAAAAAAACCCGCTGCCGTGCAAATGACGGCAGCAGAGGCTGATTGGTCAAAAACGGCTTACGATTTATCCACGTTAAAATACTGGGCTTCCGGATGGGCGAAGACCATCGCCGATACGGATGCTTCCGGCTCCATCATAAACCCTTCCGTCAGTTGCACCCCGATATCCTCCGGCTTCATCAGCTCGAACAGCGGCTCCTGATCTTCCAGATTCGGGCAGGCCGGATAGCCGAACGAGACGCGAATTCCCTGATAGCGGGCGCCGTGCCGCTGTTTCATCGTCATTTCCGGCGGATCCGGATAGCCCCAAACGTCGCGCATCCGGTGATGGATCCTCTCCGCCATGCCCTCCGCCACTTCAAGCGCCACGGACTGCAGCGCATGGGAGCGGAGATAGTCGCCCTTGTCTTTCCACTCTCCGGACAGCTCGCGCACGCCTTCGCCGGCCGTCACGACCAGGAAGCCGACGTAGTCCATCACGCCGCTGTCCACCGATTTCAGGAAATCCGCCAGACACAAGTAAGGCTCCACCTGCTGGCGCGGGAACGTGAACCGTTTGATTTCCTTCGTGAAATCTTGCGGATCGTAAATAATAATGTCGTTTCCTTGCGACTGCGCCGGGAAGAAGCGGTACATGCCGTGCGCTTTAATAATGCCTTCCGCAGCGGCTTCGCGCAATATGCCGTCCACCGTTTCTTTCAGCTGCACCGTCTTCTCGTCGCCCGCCTCGAGCAGCTTTTCCACGCTGCCCCTCACGCCGAGGTGATGTCCGAGCAGCATCTGCATGTTCACATAAGGCACGATGTGCGGAATCGGAACGTCTCTGAGCACATGCCGGTCCAGATCCGGCGGAACGAATACCGGCGCATCCTGCGACACGTTCGAGCGGACGGCGCGCGTCAATGCCGGAAGCGGCGCCTTCTCCTCTTCGGCGGCTCCTCCCGAAGCTTTAAATTCCGCATGCTCCCGTTCAAGTCTGGCGCGGTGGTCCGGGTCCATCAGCTTATTGGCGATATCAAGCCCGTCCATTGCGTCTTTGGCGTACATGACGAGCCCGTCGTATTCCGGACCGATCCGGGTTTTCGTAAACTTCCGGGTCAGGGCCGCGCCGCCGACAAGAATCGGCACGTGAATATCGGCGTTGCGCAGATCCTGGGCCGTAACGACCATCTGCTGCGCCGATTTGACGAGCAGGCCGGACAGGCCGATCGCGTCCGCTTTTTCTTTGCGGTACGCTTCGATCAGCTGCTCCGGCGGCACTTTAATGCCGAGGTTGACGATTTGGTAGCCGTTGTTGGACAAAATAATTTCCACGAGGTTTTTGCCGATATCGTGCACATCGCCTTTAACCGTCGCCAAAATAATTTTACCTTTCACCGACGTTTCGTTTTTCTCCATGAACGGCTCCAGGTGAGCAACCGACGCCTTCATCACTTCCGCGCTCTGCAGCACTTCGGCCACGATCAGCTCGTTATTGTTGAACAGCCGCCCGACTTCCTCCATTCCTTTCATGAGAGGGCCGTTAATGACTTCCAGCGGCGAATATTTGGTCAGCGCTTCGTTCAGGTCGGGCACAAGCCCTTCCTTCGTGCCTTCCACCACGTACGATGCAAGGCGCTCTTCCAGCGTCAAATTGGACACTTTTTCTTTCTTCGACACTTTCTTCTCGCGGAAGGCGGCAACGAAGGCGGCGAGCGTCTCGTCGTTCGTGCGGTAAATCAGATCTTCGGCCAGCTTGCGCTCCTCCTCCGGAATGGAGGCGTAGCGTTCCAGCTTCTCCGTGTTCACGATCGCGTAATCGAGCCCCGCCTTCGTACACTCGTACAAATAAACGGAGTTCAGCACTTCGCGGCCGGCTTCGGGCAGACCGAACGAAATGTTGCTGATGCCGAGTATCGTCTGGCACTCCGGCATTGCCTGCTTGATGAGCCGGATCCCTTCGACCGTCTCCTCTGCGGAACCGATGTACTGCTCGTCGCCCGTACCGACAGGGAACATGAGCGGGTCGAAAATAATGTCTTCCGGGTTCAGCCCGTACTTGTTCACCAGCAAATCGTAGGAACGCTTGGCAACCTCAAGCTTGTCTTCCCGCTTGATCGCCTGACCGCGCTCGTCGATCGTGCCGACGACGACGGCCGCGCCGTATTTGTGCACGATCGGCACGACATTCTCGAACTTTTCTTCGCCGTCCTCGAGGTTGATGGAATTGATGATCGCCTTGCCCTGCGAATATTTAAGGGATAGATCGATTACCTTCGGATCGGTCGTATCGATGACGAGCGGCACTTTCACCTTTTTCACAACCAGCTCCAAAAATTTGACCATATCGTCCGCTTCGTCGCGATCGGGGTCCTGAAGACAGACGTCGATGACGTGCGCGCCGTTCTTCACCTGTGCACGGGCGATTTCGGCCGCTTCCTCGTATTTGCCCTCCACGATCAAACGCTTGAATTTGCGCGAGCCGAGCACGTTCGTCCGCTCCCCGACCATATAGGGGCGGTTTTCGGGCTCAATATAAACCGTCTCGATGCCGGACACGGCCGGAGGGTGTACCCCTTCCTTGCGCCGCGGCTCATACTGCGCCATCGTCTCCGCAAGCGCCCGGATATGGTCCGGCGTCGTGCCGCAGCAGCCGCCGGCCATATTGAGCCAGCCGGCCTGCGCGAACGCGCTCATCTTTTGGGCCAACGTTTCCGGCGATTCATGGTAATTTCCGTTCTCATCGGGAAGTCCCGCGTTCGGGTAGCAGCTGATGGCCGATTTGGCAATCTCGCTCAAGGAACGGATATGGTCGCGCATAAATTCCGGCCCGGTCGCGCAGTTAAGCCCGATCGATATCGGCTTTAAATGCTCCAGCGAAATATAAAACGACTCGATATTTTGACCGGCAAGTGTCGTGCCCATCGGTTCGATCGTGCCGGAGATCATAATCGGCAGCTCGCGTTCCAGCGTCTTGAACGCCTTGCGGATCGCGATGCTGCCCGCCTTTACGTTCAGCGTATCCTGCGACGTTTCCAGCAAAATCGCGTCGACTCCGCCTTCGACAAGCGCAAGCGCCTGCTCGTAGTAGCTGTCCACGAGCTCGTCGAACGTTACACCGCCTGTAACGGAGAGCGTTTTCGTCGTCGGGCCGATCGCGCCGGCAACATAACGCGGCTTGTCCGGAGTCGAATATTTGCGGGCCGCTTCCACAGCAAGCGCTGCCGCAGCCAAGTTGATTTCACGCGCTTTCTCGGGTATATCGTATTCAGCCAGAACGACGCTCGCCGCTCCGAACGTATTGGTCTCCAAAATATCGGCGCCGGCTTCCAAATATTGCTCATGAATGCGGCGGATCACATCCGGTCTCGTCAGGACGAGCATTTCGTTGCAGCCTTCAAGCTCTTCGCCGCCGAAATCTTCGGCATGTAGATCCGCCTGTTGGATCATCGTGCCCATTGCACCGTCGAGGATGAGTATCCGCTGCTGCATCATTTCTTGTATTGTCGGTTTCGACACTGCCTACACCCTTCCCAAAAATCGTTAAACACTAGTGTATCAGAATAACAACCTTGTGAAAAGATGCAACATCGACAACAGCCTATTTTTGGATTATAATAAGAGGTAGAAATCTAATCAGTTAATTTTGATAGGAAAAGAGGGAATAATAATGGCTGAAATCGTCATTCGCAATACGCAGGAGCGCATTAAAGGGGAAGAAAACGTTTTGGCGTTTCTCGATAAGCAGGGTGTTTTGTACGAGCATTGGGATGCGGGCAAGCTGGACGCTTCGCTGCAAGAGAAATTCGTTCTTTCCGATGAGGAAAAACAACAAATTTTGAACACCTTCGATTCGGAGATCCGCGATTTGGCAGGACGCCGCGGTTATAAAACGTGGGATATTATCGCACTTTCCGACGCCACGCCGAATTTGGAAGAACTGCTTAAAAAGTTCGAATCCGTGCATACGCACACAGAAGATGAAGTTCGCGCCATTACGGCCGGACGCGGCATTTTCGTCATCAAGGGCGACGAAGAGACGGGATACTTTAACGTCGAGCTCGAAGCCGGGGACGTCATTTCCGTGCCGGAAACGATTCCGCATTTCTTTACGTTGATGGATAACCGGCAAATTGTCGCCGTCCGCCTCTTTATCGAAACCGAAGGCTGGATCGCCCATCCGTACGAGGATCCGACCTTCCAAAAAGCTTAATCCGTAGCTTCGGCAATTATAAATGCAGCAAACAGCCCGTCTTCTATCCAAGAGAAGACGGGCTGTTTGCCATTTCCGTATCTTATTGGAGCAGCGGAATCAACTGTTCCAGATGGGAGATTTCATGATCGGGCACAATGTCGTCATTGCGCGTTTTGCCGTCGCGGTTGACCCATACCGAAGTCATCCCGATCGTGTTGGCGCCGAGAATATCGGTCGTCAGCTTATCGCCGACCATAATGCCGTCCTCCGGCTCGATTCCGAGCCGCTCGAGCGCGTGCCGGAAGATGGAAGCCGCCGGCTTGCCTTCCCCGAACTCGCCGGAGATGATGATTTCGTCGAAGTAAGGCGCCAGCTCTGGCACTCCGGCCAGCTTCTCCTTTTGCAAATCGGGCGATCCGTTCGTCAGCAGCAGCAGCTTATATTTGCCCTTGAGCGCGTCCAGCAGACGGAACGTCTCCTCATAAACGATCGGTCTGCTGCGGCGCTCCGCCGGGAACATTTCGGCAAGCTCAGCACCGAGAGCTTCATCGTCGACGCCGAGCGACTTGAGACCTTTGGTCCAGGAGTCTTTGCGGTAACCGGGCGCGAGCGCTTCAAGCTGACGGAACGACGGATGGTCTCCGGCCCGGAACAGGGCCCACAATCCTTCAAACGGGTTAATGCCGATCATTTTCGTAAACGCAAACGTTTCATACGATTCATACAGCTTGCGGGCTTCGCTGCGAACCGCTTCTTCCAGCTTGAGATAAGGAATGGCTGTCTTTTCTTCCGCATATTTGCATGTCGCCTCAAAAGCTTCTTTTACGCTTCGCTCATCCCAGAGCAGTGTATCGTCCAAATCAAACAGAACCGCTTTTTTCGCCATTGCCGTTTCTCGCTCCATACGTTGTAATTTTTAGTTATCTTTCTTCAAACGTGATGTTATGCAGCTTTGCAAAGCTGCTCAGACGCTCTTTCATCTCATCGACGGGATAACGGTACAGCAGCCGCGAGAAGACCCAATTGGCCCCTTTAACCGGCTGGATGACAACATACCCCGGCTGTACCGAAATCGCTTTAATGTTTGCCGGCTGCAGACGGCGGTCTCCGAACATTCGGCGGGTCTGCACATAATCGGCGCCGACGGCCAGATAAGGCCTGCGCAAATAGAACATCAGCGCCAGCAGCAAATAAAGGCCGATCGTCGTCCAGGTCGTTCCCACGTTTTGTGTCGAGCCCGTAGATAAAAAGGCATAGACAGCAATGATCAGCAGGAGCACGATCGGAAAAATGTAGTTTCGGCCGCGAAAGCGGTCTACTTTTTCAGAATCGGGAACAAGCTGCCCCAGACCCTGTTTCTTTCTTTTTTGATTCATTTGCGCCGTATTGCGGCGCACCTTGCGTTCCCACGATCGTGACAACCGGGTTTCCTCCCTAATAAATGTGGTTGATTGCAGCCGTTAACGGCGTTAACTAAATCGAGCGTCTGAACTTCTCCAGAAACCGCTGCGGATATTCGACCGGCAGGGCGCTTGCAGCGTCAAGCTTGTCCCATACTTCCTGCGGCATTTCCCAGCCGGCCGCTCCGATATTGTCTTCGAATTGGGCCATCGTGCTTGCGCCGAATATCGGTGACGTAATGCCCGGCCGCTGAATGAGCCAGCGGAGCGCAATTTGCGCGGGCGTACGTTCCAGCTCGGCAGCCGCGCCTTGGACAGCGTCTAAAATGCTGAAATTTTTCTCTGTCGCCCGCAGCGGCCACGAGCTCTCGCCAACTTTACCGGCCAAGCGTCCCGATTCCGGCTCCTCCCTGCCGTACCGGCCGGTCAGAAACCCGCCGCCGAGCGGAGCCCACGGAATAACGCCTACGTTTTCTTCCAGACAAAGCGGCATTACTTCCCGATCCATTTCCCTGCTGACGAGACTGTATTGGGGCTGAATCGAAATAAAGCGGGACAACCCTTTGAAATCGCTAAGGCCGAGCGCTTTCATCAGCTGCCATGCCAAAAAGTTGGAGCACCCGACATAGCGCACTTTTCCGGACGAAACCAGATCGTCGAGCGCGCGCAGCGTTTCTTCGATCGGAGTTGCATAATCCCAGACATGCACCTGATAGAGGTCGATATAATCGGTCGCCAATCGATTCAAACTCGCCTCGACGCTTTCCATAATATGTTTGCGGGAAAGTCCGGCTCCATTCACATGGTCTTCGACCTGCATCCGTACTTTCGTGGCAAGCACATATTCCGACCGGCGGCCATTGATCGCCTTGCCGACGATTTCCTCCGAGCGGCCATTCACATAAACGTTGGCGGTATCGAGAAAATTACCGCCAAGCGATTGAAACGTATGAATCATTTCGATTGATTCCGCTTCACTCGTCGTGTTTCCGAATGTCATCGTACCCAAACATAATTCCGACACCGCAAGCCCGCTGCGGCCAAGCAGCCGATACTTCATTCCTCTCTACCTCCCGGCCTGAATATGTATCATCCAAGCGAGCGGTGATCGACGGCCGGTTCAGACCGTATTTCGCTCGCAATATCAGCCCGCTTGAATGGTTACGAATCGAATCGCACCTCAATATGTGATAATAGCGCTGTGTTTACTTTGCTCCGTAACGTTAATGCTTGGTTGATTCGTCTTCGTCTTCCGCCCACTTAATTGTATTAAGCTGGTTGCGGAAATTACGCTTGAAATTGTCCAAATAAAGACGGCGAAGATCATCCCGCTCTTTCAGCTCATCGGAATCGAGACCTACTGCTTTGTTTTTGCGGGAGAGCTCGTTAATACGGGCAATAAGCGTGTCAATATCCAATCTGTTATCCTCCTGTTCAAGACTCATTCCTTTACTTTGACATTACAGCAGCACCCTTGTCAAGAAAGCCAAAAAGAAGCCGTCCGTTTCCCGGGCGGCTTTGCACAGCGGCAATGAAATGCCAAAAATCATTCTTGTAGAAAAAATCATCAGTTTCGAGGCACAATAATCTGTTGTCCGGGCTCGATAACGGAGTTCTTCAAGCCGTTGCGTTCCTTGATTTTGAATATAATTTCCTGTATTCCGCCGTCAAGTCCGCTGTCTTTGGCTATCGACCACAGCGTATCTCCGGCTGTCACCACAACAATCTGTTCACCTGGCAAGGCCGGGTCAGGCTTTACCCCCTGGGCATCGATTCGGACAAGCGTAACGGACAACAATAGTAAGAAAAACAGGGCGGCTGCGATAAACGAGAGAAGACGCAAGCGGATTTTACGTGCATTGGATTTGGCGGGGTTATGATAACGTTTATGGGACTGAATCCCCTTACTGTTGATGGACATCACGAACATGAGCACCACTCCCAAACATTTGTTCTGTCTTTGTTGTTCTGATCATAACACGAACATTTGTTTGTCGTCAATCACTTTTAGAACATTTGTTCCCGGCTAAATGCGAACCTCTGTTTCTCGAACTTATGTTTGTACGAACTCCGGTTCTATGGTATAATTTTGTGCAAATACATTAATGGAGTGATTCAGGTGTCGAAAATTTCCAACCGTCAGCAAGCCATTCTTGATTTCATCAAGAATGAAGTCCGCGACAAGGGCTATCCCCCTTCGGTACGTGAAATCGGCGAAGCGGTCGGCCTCGCCTCCAGCTCCACGGTTCACGGTCACTTGGACAGACTGGAGAAGAAAGGAATGATTCGCCGCGACCCTACCAAGCCGCGGGCGATCGAAATATTGGGTCAGGAATCCGAAGTCGTTGATTTTCCACTGGCGGTAACCAAAATCCCCGTTGTCGGCAAAGTAACGGCCGGCATACCGATCACCGCAACGGAAAACATCGAAGAATACTTTCCGCTGCCGGCACATTATGTCGGAGATCACGACGTATTCATGCTGAATGTTATCGGCGAGAGCATGATCGAAGCCGGCATACATAACGGGGATTACGTTATTGTGCGCCAGCAGGCGACAGCCAATAACGGGGATATCGTCGTTGCGATGACCGAGGATGACGAAGCTACGGTGAAGACGTTCTACAAAGAAAAGGACCATGTCCGTCTCCAGCCGCAAAACCCGACAATGGAGCCGATCATTTTAAAGAACGTAACGATTTTAGGAAAAGTAGTCGGCTTGTTCCGCGACATTCACTAACGGTTTCGTACCGCACAGCTCTTGTCTTTTACCCGCATCAGCCAACAACCCCCAATGACACGCGATCGTCATTGGGGGTTGTTCAGCTTTATTGGCGGATTGCCGTTGCCAAGGGCCGCATTTCGGAGCATACCGCTCTAAAACAGCGATTCATGAAAAAATTCATTCATGTATACGTATCGTTCAGCCGGGTATTTGAACGCAAGCGAAAATCCCGATGGCCCGGTTTCGACAGCGATCAGAAACGTACTCTTTACATAAAGCCTGATTAATAGATTGAGCTTCCGCTTATCGCCGAGACGCACCGCATTTGCTACCGATTTGGCATACAGAGGGGAACTGCTTAGCCCCCGATAGAACGGCAGAACGGATGCGGAAAGGCGGCGAATTACAGAAGAGGAATAGGTAAACTGCACCGTTCCCGGCGGAATGGTCGTAGCGTTCGTATAGTATTCAAGTGGCTTCGGAAAGCTCAGATCGACGAAGAAACCGATTCCGTTCGTCGACAGCGACTCGATCCGCGCGGAAGGCACTTTAGAGCGGAACAGCTTTTGAATCGTTCCGAGGTCCGCCTCCCTGACGGCCTGGCACCACTTCGAGGCGAACAGACGGCTCTTTGCGAGCTCTTTATACAAGGGCAGCATGACGGCCGCCGTCTTCGCCAGAACGGGCCCCGTAACGTTTAAGTTGCCGCTTATGCGCGTTTTTTTCACGAATTTGTTCACCTCCGCCGGCAGCGCTATCGGTATCTTATACTTATGACCGTCTCAGCGCGATAAGAACGCAAGCAATAAGTGTCATTACAGCGGATTAGCGGCAGAGAGCGATTAATCTTATGCGGTCGATATCAGCTCTCTTTGAGTGACTCCTAAAACTTTTACGTTCGCCTACTCGTAAAATGAGTAAGTCTATATGTGGAGGTGAACTTAACTTGAGTTATTACTACGAATTGAGGACACCGTTAAAGCTGATAGGCATTCGGATTTTCAGAGATGACGACGGTATTTTATGGATCAAATTTTTTAACAGACACCGCAGACCGCTTCGAAAAATAAGAGCATCCTAACCCCCTCGGCAATTGCGCGGCTTCTTCTTTATCCGCAAATAAATTTCCCGAATAATAAAAAGAAGGAGCCGGCAACTTTATCATTCTAACCCCGTACAGCACACAGAGGTGTTGACATAAAGAAAAATGGAAACAAGGCTTGTCTCAACTTTAATTGCTTGCCCGATAGAGATATAATTCTCTTGAGGAGCTGATTTAATATGGATCATTCAGTTGCATTTATATATGCGCATCCGGACGACGAATCATTTCTGAGCGCAGGTCTGATAAGAGAACTGGCGGATGAACATGTCAATCCGGTTCTTCTTCTCGCCACAAAAGGGGATGCAGGGAACAAGAACGGTTACGTCAGCCATTTATCCCATGATCAGCTGGCATCTGTACGCGAAAAAGAAATGGAACATGCCGCGGAAATATTGGGGATATCTGTCATTGAACATTTGGGGTTCCCCGACGGCAAATTAACTCAAGTCGACGAAAATTTATTTGTTGGCGCTATCGTCAATTTCATCAACAAATATCAACCCAAAGTTATTTTCACTTTCCCCGAAGACGGCTGCAACTTTCACCCGGATCATATGACGATCTCCAAAATGACCACAACCGCGGTTCTAAGCGGGAAATGTCCTACTGTCCAGAAGCTGTACTACTGCATGTCGAACACATTAGCTGCGGATGGCCATCATCCCACGATCACAATCGATGTAGAAAAACATTGGCCGATGAAGGTTCGAGCGCTGCAGGCACACGAATCGCAAATATTGGCCATTAAAAGATTTTTCGGAGACTTACAATCTTTCCCTGAAAACCGAAGGTACGAATCATTTGTATTAAAATGGAATAAAGGATTGTTATGGACATCTATTGAAGAAAAGACAATTTTTGACGATCTAACCAGATAACAATCTAACCATGTATCGATCTAACCGTATAAACGTGAACCTTTGCGCGTTCTCCGATTTAAAAAAATCCCCTGCGCCGAATGGCGCAAGGGATTCATTAAGGTTTATTCAATTAGAACTGCGTCATATACTGATCGCGTTCCCATTGGTGAACTTGGGTCTTGTACATATCCCACTCAATTTCCTTCAGCTCGTAGAAGTGGGCAAGCGCATGGTCGCCAAGCGCTTCCGTAATGACCTGACTGCGGAGCAGCTCATCCAGCGCTTCCTTCAAGTCTTCCGGCAAGCTTGGGATGCCTTCGTCGATGCGCTCTTCTTCCGTCATAACATAGATGTTGCGGTCGATCGGAGCCGGCAGCGGCAATTTGTTTTGAATGCCGTCGAGTCCCGCTTTCAGCATAACGGCAAGCGCCAAATACGGATTCGCCGCCGGATCTGGATTGCGCACTTCCACGCGCGTGCTTAAACCGCGCGAAGCCGGAATACGGATCATCGGACTGCGGTTGCTTGCGGACCAAGCGATATAGTTAGGCGCCTCGTAGCCGGGAACAAGCCTTTTGAAGGAATTGACGGTCGGGTTCGTAATGGCGGCCATTGCACGGGCATGGCGCAAAACACCGGCCATATAATAGCGCGCCGTCGAGCTCAGACCGAGCTTATCGTTTTCATCATAAAACGCGTTTGTTCCGTCGATGAACAGCGACTGATGGCAGTGCATGCCGGAACCGTTCACACCGAATAGCGGCTTCGGCATAAACGTTGCGTGAAGTCCGTGCTGACGGGCAACTGTCTTCACGACAAGCTTGAACGTTTGAATCTGGTCTGCAGCTTTTATCGCATTCGCATATTTAAAGTCGATTTCGTGCTGCCCGGGCGCAACCTCATGATGCGAGGCTTCAATTTCAAAGCCCATTTCTTCCAACGTAAGCACGATCTCGCGGCGGCAGTTTTCCCCCAGATCCGTCGGCGCCAAGTCGAAATATCCGCCTTGGTCGTTCAGCTCCGTCGTCGGGTCGCCTTTCTCATCGGTTTTGAACAGGAAAAATTCCGGTTCCGGTCCGACATTCATTGCCGAGAACCCCATCTCTTCCGCTTCCTTCAAAACCCGCTTCAAAATTCCGCGCGGATCTCCCGCAAACGGCGTTCCGTCCGGCATGTAGACGTCGCAAATAAGCCGGGCCACTCTGTCTTGGGTCACCCACGGGAAGACGACCCATGTATCGAGATCCGGATACAGATACATATCGGATTCCTCGATGCGCACATAGCCTTCGATCGAAGAGCCGTCAAACATCATTTTATTGTCGAGCGCTTTTTCAAGCTGGCTTACAGGAATCTCCACATTCTTTACCGTACCGAGCAAATCGGTAAATTGAAGCCGGATAAACCGGACATTTTCTTCTTTGGCAATGCGCAATATATCTTCTTTCATATAGCTCACGACATCATCTCCTTATTCGACTTAACGGGATAATCTGGTAAATTCTTTGAAACCGAATTAACGCTTGTTGTAAAACCGGGTGAGTTGTCCTTGAATCATCGATGCCTTGCCCGGACGCTTCTCCAGCAGCTGCTGCTTGAGCATGCGGTGCAGCTGGGAGTCGGTCAATTCGCGGCGCTTTACTTCAGAAATTTCGTTCATGACGGTCGCTTCCTCCGACTCTTTGGAAACGGGATTCATCACTTGCTTAATGCCGGCAATATTGACGCCTTTCTCAATGAGGGATTTAATTTCCAGCAGCCTTTCCACATCGTTGAACGAAAACAGCCGCTGATTTCCCGATGTGCGCGCAGGCACAATTAATTCATGCTGTTCATAGTAACGGATTTGCCGGGCGCTTAAGTCCGTCAGCTTCATCACGATGCCGATCGGAAATAGGGCCATGTTCCGGCGAATATCATCAGCCATATTCACATCAACCTTCCACTAACTTGAGTAATGCCTCTATTGTAACCTCCTGTCAAAAACATGTCAAGTGATGTGAGGTTTAATGTGAGGTTTAATTACAATTATATCCTTTTCTAAAAGTAAAGACAACGAACTGAGCAATCCGTATTTGACGTGCGAATAGGTCAGGCCGCCCTGTACGTACGCAATATAAGGCTCGCGGATTGGCGCATCCGCCGACAGCTCCAAACTTCCTCCCTGAATAAATGCACCCGCTGCCATTATGACCGGATCGTCGTAGCCGGGCATGTCCCACGGTTCCGGCACGACATGGGAGTCAACCGCAGCCGCATGCTGAATGCCCTGCACAAATGCGATGAGCGCTTCCGGATTACCGAAGCGGATCGCCTGGATCAAGTCGGTACGCGGACCGTCCCAGCGGGGAGTCGTCTCAAAGCCGAGCTTTTCAAACAGGGCGGCCGCCAAAATGCTGCCCTTTACCGCTTGTCCGACAAGATGAGGCGCCAAAAATAATCCCTGGAACATGGACCGCATCGTACCGAGCATCGCCCCGACCTCGCTGCCGATGCCGGGCGCCGTGAGCCTGTAAGCCGCAGCTTCGACGAGGGCGGCTTTCCCGACGATATAACCTCCCGTCGGCGCAATGCCTCCTCCCGGATTTTTAATGAGCGATCCGGCCATTAGGTCGACTCCGACTTCGGTCGGCTCGAGCGGCTCGGTAAATTCCCCGTAACAATTGTCTACGAAAACGAATACATCCGGTTTCAACTTTTTAACCCGCCGGACCATTTCACCGATCTGCTCCACCGTAAACGAAGGGCGCCAATCATAGCCCCGCGAGCGCTGGATGCCGACCACTTTCGTACTCGGCGTGATGAGCTGAGCAACCTTCGTCCAGTCGACGGATCCATCCGGCATCAGCTGAGCTTCTTTGTAGCCGACGCCCCAATCCTGCAGCGAGCCGGTTCCGTCCTGGGGCTTGCCAATCACATTATGGAGCGTATCGTAAGGGCGGCCTGTAATGTACAGCAGCTCGTCACCCGGTCTCAGCAGGCCGAACAGCGCGCAGCCGATCGTATGGGTACCCGATACGAAGTGCGGCCTTACGAGCGCCGCCTCGGCGCCGAACACATCGGCATATACGTTGTCGAGTACCTCCCGTCCAACGTCGTTATAACCGTATCCCGTCGAACCGTTAAAATGAAAATCGCTTACTTTATGTTTTTGAAATGCCCGGATTACTTTCCAATGATTCCGTTCGGCGGTGCGATCGGCCGCTTTAAAGCGGTCAGCCGCCATTTCCTCCGCCTGCTCGGCGAAAAGTTCAATTTGATCCCAACTGTTCAAGCTTTATGTAGCCCCTTTCCTGTCTAAAACGAAAAAAACAAACCGTTATGCCCGTTAACCTGGGGCTTAAACTTCAAACGGCTGCAAACGGTGTCCGTTTACTTCATAATCGCCTTTATTCAGCTCGATTGTTAGGCGCAGCGAGTCCCCATCGACTTCCTGCGAGACCACCTCGCCGCAGCGGTAAGCAAGCGCAATCAGATCGCCTCGCTCCGCCGGCAGCGAGAACGTGCGCGTATCTCCGGCCAATTTGTCCTGTATGAGCTCCAGCAGCCTCTTCATATCGCCGCTGTCAAATGCGCTCACAAGCAGCGTTGACTCGCTGTCGGTCGGAAGGTAAACGTCCGGCAATTGCGGACGCAGGTCCTTTTTGTTAAAGACGGTTACCGTCGGTTTGCCGGACGCGCCAAGCTGCTCCAGCAATTCCTCCACGACCCGCATCTGCTCCTGCCGCATCGGCGAAGAGCTGTCCACGACATGCAGCACCAGATCGGCTTCGTTCACTTCTTCGAGCGTCGCGCGGAAAGCGGCGACAAGGTCGTGAGGCAAATTTTGGATAAAGCCGACCGTATCGGTCAATACGATTTCTTTGCCGCTCGGCAGCTCCAGCGTGCGCGACGTCGGATCCAAAGTCGCAAACAGCTGGTTTTCGACATAAACATCCGAGTTCGTCAGCTCGCGCAGCAGCGTCGATTTCCCTGCGTTGGTATAACCTACGAGAGCGGCTTGGATGACGCCGGATTTGCGCCGCCGTTCGCGGTGCAGCTGCCGGTGCCGCACGACCTCGGCCAATTGCGCCTTCAATTCGGATATGCGCCCTCTAATGTGCCGGCGGTCGGTTTCCAGCTTGCTTTCCCCCGGTCCGCGCGTTCCGATGCCCCCTCCGAGACGGGACAAATTTTTGCCGTGTCCGGAAAGTCTCGGCAGCAGGTAGCTCAGCTGGGCAAGCTCGACTTGGATAATCCCTTCGCGGGTTTTGGCCCTCCCGGCAAAAATGTCGAGAATGAGCTGTGTCCGGTCGATAATTTTCGCATCCAGCGCCTCTTCCAGGTTGCGTACCTGAGCCCCCGACAGCTCCTGATCGAAAATAATGGTGGTCGCTTCAAGTTCGTCCTTAACCGCGCGGATTTCTTCGACTTTCCCTTTGCCGATGAGCCATTTCGGATCCGCGGACTCCTTATTTTGCGTGACGGCCGTCAGCACTTCGACCCCGGCCGTTTCGGCCAGGTTAACGAGCTCCTCAAGCGAATGCTCGGGATCGGCCGGACCTCTTTTAATATCGGGCGTGATCAGACTGACGAGAATCGCTTTGTCGCGCATTCCGGTCTTCGTTTCATAAGTGGTGTTTCGCATCGGGCAACTCCTTTAATTATGATCCCATGTTATCCATTACCCATAAGTTCACGGATTATTTGGAATCCCATTTCAAATCTTCAGGCCGAACGGACATAAGCTCCTGTTTGCCGGGAGAAGCGCCCGGATATTGGCCAAGCAGCCGCACCGCTTGGTGACGGATCGCCTTCTCGATCAGGTTGCGCACATATCTCGCATTGCTGAACGAAAAAACGGAAACCGTTTTTTCCTGCATCAAATGCTGCCTCAGCTTGAATATCGATTGGGGCATCAGATTGTAATCCCGTTCTTTGGCCATAAGCTCCGCAATTTGAATCAATTGGTCAACCGAATAGTCGGGAAAGTCGATCTGAATCGGAAAACGGGAGGGCAGCCCCGGATTTGTGAGCAGAAAGCCTTCGATTTCCAGCGGATATCCCGCCAGAATCAATACGAACTGATTGCGGTGATCTTCCATCGCCTTGACAAGCGTATCGATCGCTTCTTTGCCGAAATCTTTCTCTCCGCCGCGGGCGAGGCTGTACGCCTCATCTACAAAAAGAACGCCTCCGAGCGCCTTTTTGACCAAATCGCGCGTCTTTTGCGCCGTATGTCCGATATATTCCCCGACGAGGTCGGCCCGTTCCACCTCGATAAGATGTCCTTTCGACAGCAATCCCATCTTCTGAAACAGCTTGGCGACGATGCGCGCGATCGTCGTTTTGCCGGTGCCGGGATTTCCTTTAAAAATCATATGATAGACATGAGAGCCGCCTAGAAGTCCCGCTTCGCTGCGCATCTGGCCGATCAGCAGCAAGGCATATATTTCATAAATCAGCGCCTTGACATTATCCATGCCGACCATCGGGTCCAATTCTTTCTGAATATCCGCGTAATGGTCGCCCGTCGGCAGCGGCTTAGTGAAGACCGCCGGCTCGTTGTCGACCATATGCGCAGCTGCGGCGCTGCCGCTGCTGTAATTCTCCTGACTGCGCAGCACCACGTTGATTTGGCGTGACGGTCTGCTGCCGCTCTGTGATCCCGATACACTGTGTCCGCTCATACGTTGCATCACCCATCCTTCACCCATCGCTGCTGGCTGCAGAACAATAACGATTTACATCGCAAGTAAACGTCCGATTGCCTTCGCCGCACTACAAGTGTATTCCCGAGTATGCACGCATATTAAAAGATTTACACGCCGCCCGTATCGCGCAATCCGATCAGCATCAACAGTTCATCGAGCTTCCATTTCGCAAACGCGGCCGTCTCCCGCGATTCATGGTAGGCTGCCGACAAAACCTTTGATTTGACTCCGTAAACGTAATACTCGCGGTCGTTAATAAATGCTGCGATGTCTTTGGCCCGAGCGGCATGATATTCATGCGTAACAATGATGACGCTCTCAATTCCTTGTTTGCTTGCAACCGCCGAACCAAGCAGCACGTTCTCATACGTGCTTCTGGCGGCGTTTTCGAGCAGTATCCGGCTGCCGGGCACATCTTTCGCCAGAAGATAGCGGCGCATTCCTTCGGCTTCCGTCAGTGTAGAGCCGTTATGGTCGAGCCCGCCGGAAACGATGATTCGCTTCACCTTGCCTTGCTTATAAAGACGCAATGCCCCATCCAGGCGCTCCTGCAGCCCGGGACTCGGCTTATCGTTCCACAAAGCAGCGCCGAGCACGAGCGCGGCGTCGGCCTGAGGTATCGGCGCGGGCGGCTTGTACTGGTTTATTTGCATAAAAAGCCATCCAAGCCACAGCGTAGCGACCGCCGCAGCAAACAAAGCCGCCTTAAGCAGGCTGCGGAGGCGGGTGCCGGCTTGTCCCTTTGCGGAACGCTTTCGCTTCCTTGGCGCAGACGCCTTTGCCGGTGATGGGCTGCGGACCGTTTTATTGGTTTCCTTATTCGGCTTCTTATTCGATTCCTTAATCGCTTCTTTATTCGGCTCCGCCTGCTTCACCCGCTTGCGTGACGCGGGCGCCGGTTTGACGGAGCCTTCTTTCTTCGCTGTCGTTGATTTCATGACTCGCTGACTTCTCCACTCCTCTCCCCTAAGCTTTTGCGGTGTTTTAAACTTAGCGTAAAGTAGCGGAATCGTCCCCCGCGGATGGAAGAAAGCAATCTGCCTGCCGTCTTGCGGGCCATTGCCGCTTCCTTGCGTGTAACATCGCCGTCCTTGACGGCATCCTCCAGCTCATCTTCGTCCATTAGAAACACTTCTCCCGATGGAAGCACGACAATATCCAAGTAAAGATCGTCGAACCAAGGCACCTGCTGATCGGTTAAACCTTGCGTTTTGCAAATGTCGATATACCACTGCACGACGCGTCCCTTATCGTCAAACATCGTCGTGACTACAAAGTGCTCGCCGCGCGGAAAGTGCTGCATCCACAGATAGCCTCTGTCGGCCAGGCATAATTTGCGTCCGTTATATTCTTTCCACAACGGTTCACGCAGCTCATGAATCCGGTAGAACGTTACCAGCCCTCTAAACTCGTCGCCATCCATCGTGAAGCAGGTGTAGCTTTTGCGCAGAATGCGCCGCCAGTTGGCCCGATCCGAAAATTTTCGTTTCATACCGGAACTACCTTTCCGTTAAGATGCGAAAGCTGCGCTTCTACCCGCGCCTGCTTCTCCTTTGTACTTATATTCCTTTACAAAAAAGCTTACCACATCTTTACGTCCATCTCCACCCGGACGGCAAAATAAACCAACCTCTCGTGTCCCGCCGGTTTGCCTCAGCATGCCTCCAAAACAAAACAGGCTGCCGGTTTCCGGCAGCCTGCAGGTCGGCTTCGGATTCCGAAGCGCGTTTGATGCTCTTATTGCACCTGCGAATTGAAGGACATGATCCATACCGAACCCGCCACGATAACGACGACGATAAACAGGCCGAGTATGAGAGCCATCACATTCCAACGCGGGCGCTCCCCTTCGCGGACGTGCATGAAGAAGAACAATTGCACGATCAATTGAAGAACCGCCGCCGCCATGATCGTAACGATCGTGGCCGTCCGGTTGAGCAAATCATTAAACACGATCACCATCGGGATGATCGTCAATATAATCGACAGAATGAACCCGATCGTATACGATTTGATGTTGCCGTGCGAGTGATCGTGAGCGTCGTGACCATGCGCTCCGTGTCCGTGCGCATTACCGTGACTGTTATGCGTCTGACTCATCTTACATCACCCCTATCAGATAGACGACGGTGAAAAGGAAAATCCACACGACGTCCAAAAAGTGCCAATACAAGCTGAAATTCGTAATTTTACGTTTCGTAACCGTGGTAATGCCGTATTTTTTCAATTGGATCATCAAGGCGATCACCCAGCCGATACCGACGGATACGTGAACGCCGTGCGTGCCGACCAGCGTGAAAAACGCCGACAGGAATGCGCTGGTAGATATCGTTGCGCCTTCGTGCACCATCTTTACGAACTCGGAAATTTCAAGATAAATAAAAGACAATCCGAGCAAGGCGGTGATGATCAGCCAGAAAATCATGCCGTTCACTTTCTTCGCCTGCATCTGCAGAACTGCGATGCCGCTTGTAAAGCTGCTGGTCAGCAGAATGAACGTTTCGGCCACAATTCCCGGAAGTTCAAACAGTTCCTTGCCGTCCGGACCCCCGGCTGTATTATGGACAAGAACGACGTACGTTGCAAACAGCGTTCCGAACAGGATGACGTCGGTAACGAGGAAAATCCAGAAACCGAGCATTTTCATCGATTCCTGCTCTTGCGTATGATGCTCGTGCACCTCAGGCGATACGATATGGTGGTTCATATTAGATCGCCCTCCCCATTTTAGCTTCGGTTTTTTTAACCTCATCGACCGGAATGTAATAGTCAACGTCATAAGTGAACGAACGGACGAACAAGCAGACGATGACGCCGATCAAACCGGAAATGCCCATCCAGTTCCATCCGAATGTAAACCCGAAGCCCGCAATAAACCAGAACGTCGACATTACGATCGGAACGGCGGAGTTTTTCGGCATATGAATCGGCTCCAGCTCCTGTTTCGGAGGCTTGATGCCTGCTTTCAGCTGCTGCTTGACATGCCACCATGCATCCATATGGCTTCCGTCCGGCGTTACAGCAAAGTTATAATGTGCAGGCGGCGAAGGAATCGACCATTCCAGCGTGCGTCCGTCCCACGGATCGCCCGTCGTGTCGCGCTCGCCTTTGCGGATGCTGTACACGATTTGCCACACTTGTAGAATGAAGCCGGCACCCATCAGGAATGCGCCGATCGTGGAAATAAAGTTAAGCGACGCCCAGCCCGTATCCCAGCTGTACGTGTATACACGGCGCGTCATGCCGTCCAGGCCGAGCCAGTACTGCGGCAGGAAGCAGACGTAGAAGCCGATGTTCCACAGCCAGAACGCCCAGGTGCCGATTTTTTCGTCCAGCTTGAAGCCGAACAGCTTCGGCCACCAGTAGTACATGCCGGCCAAATATCCGAAGACTACGCCGCCGATCAGCACTTGGTGGAAGTGGGCAATCAGGAAGTAACTGTTATGGTACTGGAAGTCGGCCGGCGCGACGGCCAGCATAACCCCGGTTGCGCCGCCGATCAGGAAACACGGAATGAATCCGAGCGTCCACAGCATCGGCTGCTTAATTGTAATCCGGCCTCTGAACATCGTGAAGAGCCAGTTGAATACTTTCACGCCTGTCGGTATCGCGATCGCCATCGTCGATATCGCAAAGAATGCGTTGACGTCCGCGCTTGAGCCCATCGTAAAGAAGTGATGCACCCACGTAAAGAACGACAGGATGCTAATAATCATCATGGCGAACACCATCGATTTGTAGCCGAAAATCGTTTTCTTCGAGAACGTGGCGACAATTTCGGAGAAAATGCCGAATGCCGGCAGGATAACGATGTAAACTTCGGGATGGCCCCACATCCAGATCAGGTTGATATACATCATCGGCATGCCGCCGCCGTCCATCGTAAAGAAATGGGCGCCGAAATAACGGTCAATAAACAGCAGCGCCAGCGTAATCGTCAGAATCGGGAATGCGAAAATGATTGTTACGCAAGTCGAAAATACGGACCATGTAAACAGCGGCATTTTCATCAGCTTCATGCCCGGCGCACGCATTTTTAAAATCGTGACGAGGAAGTTGATGCCTGTCGCAAGCGATCCGATACCGGAAATTTGAATACCCCAAATGTAAAAGTTTTGTCCGACGCCGGGACTTCCCGACAATTCGGAAAGAGGCGGATAACTGAGCCATCCTGCATTCGGAGATCCGCCGATAACAAACGACAGATTGAGCAGCATCGCGCCGAGAAAGAACAGCCAGAAGCTCAGTGCGTTAAGAAAAGGATACGCAACGTCGCGCGCCCCGATTTGCAGCGGCACGACCATGTTGAACAAAGCGAACATCATCGGCATCGCCATAAACAAAATCATAATGGTGCCGTGCGTCGTGAAAATTTCATTGTAGTGCTCGGCCTTCAGAAACGGAATGTCCGGAAGCGCCAGCTGCGTCCGCATCAGCAGGGCGTCGACCCCGCCGCGGAACAGCATGAGCAGCGATGCGATCAAATACATAATGCCGATTCGTTTATGGTCGACGGTCGTCAGCCATTCACGCCACAGCCATCCCCACTTTTTGAAATAGGTAAGGACGAACACAATGGCAATCGTAACCAGCACGATCGAAACGTCCGCACCGTAAATAAGCGGATCGCCGGTTACGAAGAAATCGGCGGCAAAGTCTTTTATTTTATCTAACATCCTTATATCCTCCCTGGCCCGCCTATTTGTGCATGTCCTTATCGGACATATCATGATTCATATTGGACATATCATGGTTGCCGTCCGCAGAGCCGCCCGAATGATCTGCGCCGTCCGAATCGGTTCCGTGAAGCGGGAACTGGCCGCGGATATCGAGTCCGTTGTTCGGATGATGGTGGCCTCCGTTCTTCAGGACGATTTGGGCAAACAAATTCTGATCCATCGACCCGAACGTCTGCTCGCCCATTGTGTTTTTCTCCGAAAGCTTCGCATAGGCGGCTTGATCAAGCGTCTGAGTGGACTTTTTCGATTCCGCAACCCAATTATTGAATTCACTTTCCGTTTGGGAAACAACATTGAACTGCATTCTTTCAAAATATTCGCCGGAAAAATTGGCGCCTTTGCCCGAGAATACGCCGGGCTCATCGGCTTGAACCCACATTCTCATCGCCATGCCGGGCATCGTGTACATCTGACCTGCGAGCTGCGGAACCCAGAAGGAGTTCATCGCGGCATCTGAAGTCATCACGAACTGAATCGGCACATCTTCGGGAATATGAAGGTAATTGACCGTTGCAATCCCTAGATCGGGGTATTGAAACAACCATTTCCAGTCCAAAGAGGTCACTTGAATCGTAATCGGCTCCGCCTTGGTGTCTTTAGGCGGCTCAACCAACGCATAAGTGGTCCGGACCGTGAAAAATCCAAGCAAAATAATGATGACGATCGGTATCCCCCACCAGATCGTTTCGAGCGTCGTGCTGTGCGACCAGTCCGGTTTGTACGGCGCTTTATTGCCGGGCTTGTCCCTGTAGCGCCAGACGATAAACGCGAACAATCCGATTACCGGAATGACGATAACCGCGCACAGGAGGATGGAAATCCAAATGAGGCTCTCGATTTCTGCTGCAACCGGTCCCTTTGAATCAAAAACGAGCAAATTGGCGTCACACCCCGTAAGTGCGGCCATTGCAATTACTCCCATCGCAATCGCTGCGATGTTCCGGAGCCGCTTGCGGGCTTTCCACATCAGGTTCATCTCCTTATCTTTGTCCAATCCTTGTTCCGGTTAACGATAAAATGTCCTTAATCAAGTTAACCATGTTCGGTGCATTTCAACCATCTTTCATAGCATACCAAAAAGGACGCTGTTCGGCGTCCCTTTTTACGAATCCGTCTCATTTTCGTACGATTTTCGTAATATTTTGTTCAACAAAAGTTTTGTTTTTTGCATTATTTTACCTGGTAAGCGTTTGCAATCAGCTGTTTGGGCTATTTTTGTCGTTTTTTGATCCATAATCTTCTGTAATACGGAACACCGCTTCGACAAGAAACAGCACCGGCGACGCGACCAGAAATCCAATTCCAATCATCAACCACGTATTGGTATCGCGAAACGGATTGCCGAAAAACAGACATAACAGCATACCGATCGCCACCGACGTCCAAGCGAACAGGCGAAGCATACGGCACATACGCTCATGCGTCCGGTTTGGTTTCACCTTCATCCCCCCTCGTTGATCGTGAGTCCGAATCCATCTGATACAGTATATTAAGGCGCGTCACAAATCGTTCACTTTTCATTCACTTTCAGGACACAATCAATTGACACAAACGGCGATGCCGCCGAATGAACGGCTAAGTTAAGGATACAAATCCGGTTTTCGAAAAAAAATAAGCCCGGACTGCGGTTTTGCCGCAGTCCGGACTAATTAGGCTAGCTTATTCGCTTTTGATGACGATGGAGTTGATTAGGACCTCTTCGGTCGGCTTGCTTTTGATTGTATTGCCCGGCCCCTCCTCAACGGGGGTTCCGGCAATATTTTTTACCGTCTCCATGCCGCTTTCAATGGTGCCGAAGATGGAGTATTTCGGCTCTTTATTCAAATTGTCCGCGTCGCTGCCGGTGCAAATAAAGAACTGGCTGCCGCCCGAATTGGGCTGGCCGGTGTTCGCCATCGCCACAATGCCTTCCTTGAACTTCAACTCCGTGTCGAATTCGTCCGGAATCGTATATCCCGGGCCGCCGGTGCCGTCTCCCTTAGGATCGCCGGTCTGTATCATGAAGTCATCGATAATGCGGTGAAACTTCAATCCGTTATAAAAATGATGCTGCGCCAGGAAAATGAAATTGTTCACCGTGATCGGGGCTTCTTTCGCAAACAGTTTGATCGTAAAGTCACCCTTCGTCGTGCTGACGTAAGCGACATACGATTTGTTCGGATTGACATTCAAATCCGGCATTTGACTGTAGACCGCTTTCGAGCCTCCGCTTTTGGCCAGTCCGGAAATTCTTTCTTGGCCGCATCCTGCAACGAGGATGGCAAGGATCGCAATCGAAACCGATACTATTGACATGGAGCGTCGTTTATCCATTTGTTGCTACCTTCTTTCTTTCCCCCTTGGCTCCCGTGTCAACGGTCAATTCGTTGACTCGCCCGCGGCGCCGGAATCGGTTGTATCCGGGACAGCCGTTTCGGCGCTCGGTACCGGCTCTACGCCGGTTTCGCCTTCTCCTTCAACGGGCGGAACGTCGGCAGGAGTCTCCGTACCGCCGTTTGTGCCCTGATCTCCATCGGCCGATCCGTTTCCGCTGTCGGCTCCGGTCGGACCGCCGCTGTCAGTGCCTTCGGAAAAGCCGCCTTCGCTGTCTTTCCCGTTTCCATTCCCGCCGTCTTTCCCTTTGCCATTGCCATTGCCTTTACCGTTCCCATTCCCGTTGCCGTCCGGGCCGGGGACCGGTTCAACCATATCCCCGCCGCCTCCGGCATCAGGAGGCAACGTTTCCGGATTCAACGTTTCGGCAGGAATTTCGAGGCGGACAGCGGACGATCGGTCGCTTTCCTTATCGTTTACGGAATTATAGGCGGTGACGTAATATTCGTACGTCATCCCCGGGGCAATGTTCATATCTTTAGCGTTATTGGTTGCAGAATCGATGATGCGCGAATAATCAGACTCACCGGAAGCCTTGCGGTATATCCGGTATGAGAGATTGTCGCCGTTCACCGTATCCCAGCTTAAATTCACCGCCGCTTGATCTTTATCGTAAGACGCGCTTAGACCTTGCACTGCGGACGGCTGGTCTTGGCTCTGATCCGGCCGGTCATCCGTTTGCGGCGATTTAAACCCGGTCTTCGGCACATCTTTCATCGCCTTTGACATCACTTCGGCAAACATGGCCGCCGCCTGCTTGCTGCTTTTCTTGAGCAGATGCTCCTTATCCGTTTTATCATACCCCATCCAAACGGCAGCCGTCCATTCCGGCGTGTACCCTACAAACCAGGCATCGCGGTTGTAGCTGGAACGAAGTCCGCTTATGCCGTGCTGTGTCGTCCCCGTCTTGCCTGCTACAGGGCGATCGATGGCCGCTCCGCTGCCCGTGCCTCCCCGGGAAACGACACCCTGCAAAATTTCCGTCATATAAGCGGCGCTCGACGGCTTCATGACCTGCTCGGATGATTTATCCTTGAACTCATATACCGTTTCGCCATTGTAGCCCACGATTTTCGAAATCGTATGAGCCTCCACCGATATTCCGTCATTGGCAAACGCGCTGTACGCCGTCGCCATTTGCAGCGGCGTCACCCCGTTCGTCAAACCGCCAAGCCCGATGGACAAATTCCGGTCGTTTTCCGAAAGCGGAATGCCAAGCCTTTCGGCAAATTCGACGCCTTTGTTAATGCCGATTTCGTTCAGCAGCCATACCGCGGAAGCGTTGCGCGATTCCTTGACCGACTGGCTCATCGACACGGGACCGATATATTTGATTCTGTTGGAATCCGTAGGGCAGTAATTGCCGTAGCATTTTTTATCGTCCCGCAGCGTCGACCACGGGAAATAATCGCCTGTGTCCAAGGCGGGCCCGTAGACGGTAATCGGCTTGAACGAAGACCCCGGCTGGCGCGGAACCGTTACCCGGTTGAGCCCCTTGCGCACATATCCGCGTCCGCCGAGCATCGCTTTGATGCCGCCCGTGCTGTGGTCCATAATAACCATCGCAGCCTGCTGCAGTTGGTCGTCCGGACTTTGTTCAAAATTGTCGTCGTCGGCAAATTCGTCTTCAACCGATTGCTGAGCGTTGGCGTTCAGCGTCGTATAGATTTTATACCCGCCGAGCTGAAGCTCGTCTTCGGTTAATCCGGTTTGCGCGATCGCCTCTTTCACCGCGTAATCGACGAAAGAAGGGAACTTGTTTTTTACCGTGCTTGTATTGTGATCAATCGGCTTGTAAACGACAGCCTTTGCTTCATCCATTTGCTGTTTCGTAATAATTCCCTGCTCATACATCAGCTGCAGCACGACCGCCCTGCGCTGCATCGAACGTTCGGGATCATCCTCCGGATTGTAGTAGTTGGGCGCCTTCGGAATGGCGGCGAGCGTGGCGATCTGCCACAGCTTCAAATCGTTCAGGCTGCTGTTGAAGTAATATTTTGCCGCCAGCTTCACGCCGTACATCCGGTTGCCGTAATAAATCCGGTTTAAATACATCGTCAATATTTCATCTTTCGTCAGCTTGTTCTCCAGCGCGACCGCAATGGAAGCTTCCGTCGCTTTGCGGAAAAACGTTTTGTCCCGGTTCAGGAACAAATTTCGCGCAAGCTGCTGGGTGATCGTGCTGGCCCCCTCAACCGCGCTGCGGGCGATGATGTCTTTGACGAGCGCGCGGCCGATACCGTACAGGTCGATGCCGGCATGCTCTTCGAACCGCTTATCCTCAGTTGCGATAACAGCTTGCTTAAGCAGCTCGGGAATTTCGGAATACTCGACGTTCTCGTAGTTTTCATTTGCCAAGCGGGCCACCTGATTGCCGCTCGTGTCATACACGATCGATGCCTCGGTCAGCTCCAGCTTGCTTTGGTTTTCGGCAAGAATGCGCTCCCCGTTCAAAATGATAAGCAAATATCCGATAATGCCGCACACGACCGCAAGCGCAGCCGTAAAAAACAAACCGTAAAACCATTTCTTTCCGCGGCTGCCTTTGCGAACTTTCTGGTTTCTCTTTTTCGATGCTCTTCTTGGTTGATCAGCCATGGTTGACTCCCTTCTTCTATATGTCGAACTCCTGATGACTCCATTTATAGTATTGCCCCGGAAAAAAAGAACAACCCTGCTGCACCAGCGGGCTGTTCGTTATTTCCGCTATCCAATTAAACGCGACATTCACCGATAAAGTTTCAAATGGTCCGTTTGTGCCGTCTCCTCAAGACTCCACGGGGCTGTCCTGCATAAGCGAAACGTTGCGTTGAGGCGTAAAAGTCGAGATGGCATGTTTGTACACCATTTGTTGACGGCCGTCCGTATCGATCACAATGGTGAAGTTGTCGAATGCTCGGATAACACCGCGGATTTGAAACCCGTTCGTCAGGTATACCGTAACCGGAATGCTGTCTTTGCGAAGCTGGTTTAAGAACGTATCCTGAATGTTGATTGATTTATTCATTTGCGTGTTACCCCCGTCGGAAAAATTGGAATTAGTAGTGTTATTCAAGACTCAGCTAAAACTTTCCTGCTATTATAGCATGAATCAGCTGTAATTTCTTGTCTAAATTTTGTTCCGCTTCAATCCAGTGAATATTGTCCATATGGCGAAACCAGGAGAGCTGGCGTTTGGCAAACCGACGGGTATCCCGCTTCAGCAGTGCGACAGACTCCTCCAAAGTCCGCTCCCCTTCCAAGTAGGGGATCATTTCTTTATATCCAAGCCCCTGCATGGCGACCGCGCTTGTTGATACGCCCGTGCGGAGCAATTCCTCGACTTCTTGCACCAACCCCTGTTCCAGCATAAGATCGACCCGCTGCTCGATGCGCCGGTACAGCTTGGCGCGATCCATCGCAAGACCGATAATACAAACTTCGTAGGGCGATTCTTTTTTTTGTCCGGCAAGATGGGCGGATTTCGTTTCTCCGGTCAGATGGTGGACCTCAAGCGCGCGAATAATCCGGCGGGTATCGTTCGGATGAAGCCTCTCGGCAGATTCGGGATCGACAGCACCAAGCTTTGCATGCAGCGCCTCGGGTCCGTACGTATCGGCGTAGCGCTGCTGCTCCTCGCGGAATGCCTCGTCCGCGCTCGCTTCGGAGAAGCGGTAACCGTAGCAGACCGATTCAATGTAAAGTCCCGTGCCTCCCACAATAAAAGGGAGATTGCCTCTTGCCGTTATATCAGCGATCAAAGAGGTGCACGCTTCCTGAAAATCCGCAGCGGAATAAGGCTCCTCCGGATCGCGGATATCAATCAGGTGATGCGGAATCCCCTGCCGCTGCTCTTCGGGAATTTTCGCAGTCCCAATATTCATACCCCGGTAAACCTGCATTGAATCGCCGGAAATAATTTCCGCATTCAGCGACTTGGCAAGCGTAAGGCTCAGTTCCGTCTTGCCGATGGCGGTCGGGCCGATCAGCACAAGCAGCCGGGGCTTATCTCCCGCGGCCTTGCGGTTTTCCGCAGCGATTCCTGCGGGGCGGACACCATTAAGCCCCGGGCCGCCGTTACGGCTGCTATTGTCATTAGGTGGGCTGCTTGCATTGCTTGGGTTCAATCATTATCACTCCATAACCGACAGCGGACGTTTTCTTGACGGGACAGCGCTCAAAGCCGAGCCGTTCAAATTCCGGGCTGTTGTTTTTTTCTTTAATAACCACTTTTTTGCGCGCCACCCGTACCGCTTGGGCGATTGTTTCAGGCGAAAGGGCCTCATGGTTAGCCAGAGCGCGAAGCGGCTCGAGCGCGCTCGATTCCGTCACCGGCTGGCGGAACATCGGGTCGAAATAAACGATATCGAAGCTGTTGTCGGGGAGTGATGTCAAATACGACGCATGATCGGCGCACACCATTTCGATGCGCCGCAGTGCCTCGTTCACATCGGGGAGCTCCGTCCGGTACGACTTCAGCCCTTCGCGGACGACGGCGCAAAGCACCGGTTCGCTCTCCAGCGCCGTCACTGCGCCTTCCGGGCCGGCGGCATAAGAAAACACGACAGCGTCCGAACCAAGACCCGCCGTGCAGTCCAGCACCGAATCGCCTGGGCGGCAACCCGACAGCTCCACAAGGGGATCGCGCTCTCCTTTGCGCAGCCGCTTGACGCGCACGTATGCCATGCTGGGGTGAAAATAGAGCGGCGTCTCCGATGCTTCGCGGTAATAACGGAGCTCGCCGCTTGTGACGACGAGCAGCTCCGCATCGCTATAGCGCTCGGACAGCTGCTTAAGCGTCCGGTTCCGACGCTCGACCAGCTTGCCTCCGAGCTCCCCGGCGAGCTCCGCAGCCTTAAGCCGGGCCGACGCCGACGGCTTTTCGGTTGTTGTTACAATCATTACATCACCCGCTTAAACATTTTTTCCAGTTGATAGGTTGATATATGGACGAGAATGGGGCGGCCGTGCGGGCACGTATACGGCTGGCTGCAGGCGGCGAGCCGCGCAAGCAGGAATTCCCCTTCTTCCCTGTTCATCCGGTCGTTCGCTTTAATCGACGCCTTGCACGAGCATAATATGGCCGATTTCTCGCGCAGCTTTGCAATGTCGACCGCTTTTTTTTCAGACAGCACCCATTCGACGATCTCGGCGATAACGGACTGTTCGTCGCCTTTCGGAAGCCATTCGGGGTGCGAGCGGACGAGAAACGCATTCGTGCCGAAAGGCTCGAGCTCGACTCCGGCCTCCGTCAGCAGCGGCAGCAGCTGGGTAAGATTTGCAGCCTCCGAGCTCGTATACTCGAGCGTAAACGGCACGATCAGCTGCTGGCTCGCAGCTAGGGGAGTGCCGAACTTGCGGTAATAATATTCATAGTTGATTCGCTCGTGCGCGGCATGCTGGTCGATCAAATACATGCCGTCCGCATTTTGCGCGATCAGATAGGTGCCGTGCAGCTGGCCGACCCATGACAATTCCGGAAAGTCGCCGGCGCCTTCGGTGGCGGTACCCGTTTCGGCCGCATAAGTGCCGGCAGCGCTGTCCGCGGAACGGACGGCAGCACTGTCTTCGGAGGGGACCGCAGCACTGTCGCCGGAGAAGATCGCGGCACCGTCGTCGGAGAGGATCGCAGAGCTGTCCGCGGCGTTCTTTTTTTCGTCCGCATCGGGATAAGGCGCAGCCTGCAGCGGCGAAGCGGCGGCGCTTGCCGCCGCAGTTTCCGCTGCGACGGTTTCCGCATTTGCGTCTGCTGCCCGGGCCGGCAACCGTCCCGCCGTCCAATCGGCGCCCGCTTCCCGGAAGAGCGCCCCTTCCGGTTGCACCCGCCCGTAGAGCCGCTCCGCGGCGTCGCGGGGAATCGGCGGCGAAGCCGGCGCATCGTCCCTGCGGTCGTTCCGGTAACCTTTTGGCGCCCAGCCCGGCTCTGCCGGCTTGCGGCCGGTGCCTCCCGCATTTGCCCGGTCCGGGGCAAACGCGGATTCCGGCCGGTGAAAGCGGATCTCTTCCTGCTTAAATACCGGCTTGGAATTTTCCGCGCGTCCTGCATCCGGGCCGGGGATATGGCGCCTTTTGCCTAGCGCTTCCCCTGCGACGTGCTCGACGAACTCCCGCAGCTCCGCCTCTTTGCTGAAGCGCACCTCCAGCTTGGACGGATGAACGTTTACGTCGACCAGCCCCGGATGCATGCCGATTTCCAGCACGGCCAAAGGAAACCGGTTAATCGGCAGCAGCGTATGATAAGCCTGGAGCAGCGCCTGCTGCACCGCATAACTGCGTATGTATCGCCCGTTCACAATCGTCGTGATCCCGTTGCGGTTCGCCCGTGTAAGCTCCGGCTTGGATATGAATCCTTGCAGATCGTAATCCGGGTGGTCGCCCTGGACCGGTATCATCGCTTTGGCCGTATTCGTTCCGTAGACGGCCGCGATCACCTGCAGACGGTCGCCGTCTCCGCGCGTGCGCAGCAGCGAACCGCCGTTGTGGGTGAGCGAAAAAGCGATGCCCGGGTGCGCCAGCGCAATCCGGTACACATAGTCCGATATATGCCCCAGCTCGGTCTGGATCGATTTCATATATTTCAGCCGGGCGGGGGTGTTGAAGAAGAGATCGCTGACGCTCATGTCCGTCCCTTGCGAGGCGCCTGCATGCTCGTCGGCGGTCAGCTTGCCGCCTTCCATCCGGATCAGCCGCCCGAGTCCGCTGTCTTCGGCCGATGAGACGCAGCTTACGCGCGCCACCGCCGCGATACTTGGCAGCGCCTCTCCTCTAAAGCCGAGACTTGCGATCCGGAACAAATCGCGGTCGGATTGAATTTTGCTCGTTGCATGCCTGCTAAAGGCGATCTCCATATCTTCATGCTGAATGCCCGAGCCGTTGTCCGTCACCCGGATCAGCTGCAGACCGCCTTCCTCTACGGCAATGTCAATTGTCGTCGCCCCCGCGTCAACCGCGTTTTCCACCAGCTCCTTCACGACCGATGCCGGCCTTTCGACCACTTCGCCGGCCGCAATCTGGTTAGCCAGCTGCTCGTCCAGCACCCGAATGATGCCCATCTTCATTTCCCTCCTCCCGGCTTTGCGCAAACCGTATTATTCCATTATTCCGCCAGCTTCGATTTCATATCGCTCAGCCACTGAATCGCCTGCAGCGGCGTCATATTCAGCAGATCGAGCTTGCGCAGCCCTTCCGCGAGCTGCTCGGCTTTGGCGCTGCCCCTCCGCTTCGAAACCGAAAGCTCCGTCAGCGCCGGATCGTCAAAAATCGAAAGCTGCACAATCTCTCCGCTGCGTTCGGCGCCGGCGGCAGCCGCAGTCTCTTTCATCGCATACGATTCCGGGCCAGCCGCCGTTTCTTTTATCGCGGACGTTTCCGTAGCGGCGGTTCGGTCAGCGGCGATGGCCTGCGCGAGCTGCGGATCCCGGCTATATCCCGGCTCATATGCATCGTGCGAACCGGATTTCCCGCTGGCAGCCGTGGCTGCGTCCTCCGCTGCGGCCGAAGCTTCCCGGGCCGCGCTTCCCTGCAGCAGCGCCCCGCTTGCCGCACCCGCATAAGCAGGCTGCTTTCGGGCTGCCGTCTCTCCGTCCGTACCTTCCGCCTCGTCAATCGCGGCATCGGAAGCATGTCCCGCGTTAGCGTCCTCCAGCAGCTCGTACGCCCGGTCGATAATCCGCTCGGGCAGGCCGGCGAGGCGCGCGCAATAGATGCCGTAGCTGGTGCTTGCCGCACCCGGAACAAGACGCCGCAGAAACGTCACGTCGCCGTCGCTCTCGCGCACCGCCATGCAGGCGTTGCGCAGCTTCGGCAGCGTTTCTTCCAAATGAGCCAATTCGTGAAAATGGGTCGATACGAGCGCCTTGCATCCGATCCGGTGATGAACGTATTCGATCACCGCCTGCGCAATTGACATTCCTTCCGCCGTGGAGGTGCCGCGGCCGAGCTCGTCGATAATGACGAGGCTGCGCGGCGTCGCCTTGGAAGTCATAATCTGGATATCTTTCATTTCGACCATAAACGTGCTCTGCCCGCCGATCAAGTCGTCCGCCGCCCCGATGCGCGTGAAAATCCGGTCGAGCAGCGGGACAACGGCGGATTTGGCCGGCACAAAACAGCCGATCTGCGCCATGATGCAAATGAGCGCGACCTGCCGCATATAAGTGCTCTTGCCAGCCATGTTCGGGCCGGTAATGAGCAGCATCGAAGCTTCTTCCGCGGTCAGCGCCGTTCCGTTCGCAATAAACGGCTTCCCTTCCATGACCGCTTCGACGACCGGGTGCCGCCCCTGCTCCACGATCAGATCGTAACCGTCCGTCAGCTGCGGCTTCACGTACCGCCGCTCCGCGCTGACCGTCGCCAGCGACTGCAGCGCGTCCAGCGTCGCGATCATCTCCGCCAGCTTCTGCAAACGGTGCAGCTGCGAGGCCAGATGATCCCTCAGCTCCATAAAAATGCGGTATTCCACGTCGACCATTTTTTCTTCGGCTTCCAGAATCAGGCGCTCTTTCTCCTTCAGCTCCGGCGTAACGAACCGCTCGGCGTTCGCGAGCGTCTGCTTCCGTTCGTAGCGGCCTTCGGGCAGCAGCGACAGGTTCGCCTTCGACACTTCCAAGAAATAGCCGAATACTTTGTTATAGCCGATTTTGAGCGATTTGATGCCGGTCGCTTCCCGCTCCCGGCGTTCCAGGTCGGCCAGCCACTTTTTGCCGTCCGTGCTCGCCCCGCGCAGACGGTCGAGATACTCGTCATAACCCGAGCGAATCAGTCCGCCGTCGCGGACGGAAACCGGGGGATCGTCGATGACGACCGTTTCAATCGTATCCGCCAAATCGCGGCAATCGTCAATACGCGCAACGAGCGCCGCCAGCGTCGCCGAGCCCGACACGGCGCATAGCTCGCGCAGCGCCGGCACGTGACGCAGCGACTGCTTGAGCGCGTTCAAATCCCGTCCGTTCGCCGAGCCGAAGGCGACCCGCCCGACAAGCCGTTCCAAATCGTAAATGCCGTCCAGCTCCCGCCGGACATCTTCGCGCAAAATCAAATCGGAGCAAAGCTTGTCCACCGCTTCGAGCCGCTTCTCCACCGGATCCCGGCTGAGCAGCGGCTTGTCGATCCAGCGCCGCAGCAGCCGCGCGCCCATCGACGTTTCCGTCTTATCGAGCAGCCACAGCAGCGAGCCTTTCTTCGAACGGCTCTGCACCGTTTCCGTCAGCTCCAGATTGCGCCGCGTAAACGGGTCCAGCACGAGATAATGGCTCGGTTCATAGCTGCGGACGGAGCGGACGTGGGCGAGCGATCTTTTTTGCGTCTCGTCCAAGTAAGCGAGCAGGAGAGCGACCGCCTTCACGCGGATTGCCGCCAAACCGCTCAGCTGATCTTCCGAGAAATGTGCCTCCAGACGGTCTTTGTCCATCGGAGCGCGCTCGGACAGCAGCACCAGACGGTTCCAGGACGCGGTCCGGTTCCGCAGCTGCTCCGTCATCGCGGCTTCCGTCACAATTTCCGCCGGGTGATACACGCCCAGTTCATCGACAAGCGGGTCAAAGCTTTCTTCGCACGACGTCACATACAGCTCGCCCGTCGTCAAATCGCAGGCGGCAATCGCATAGGATGCGCCCTCCGCGGCGGCCGATACGATAAAGTTGTTCGCCTCATCCGTCAGCGACTTGCTTTCCATGACCGTGCCCGGCGTAACGACGCGCACGATTTCGCGGCGCACGACGCCTTTGGCCGCCGCCGGATCCTCCACCTGCTCGCAGATGGCGACTTTATATCCTTTTTCGATCAGCCGCGCGATATAGTTGTCGGCCGAATGGTAGGGAACGCCGCACATCGGAATTTTTTCCTCCGCGCCTCCGGCTCTGCCGGTCAGCGTAATATCGAGCTCGCGGGCGGCTAAAACCGCATCCTGAAAAAACAGCTCGTAAAAATCGCCAAGGCGGAAAAACAGAAAGGCGTCCTTCGCTTCCTCCTTGACGGCAAGATATTGTTCTATCATCGGGGTATAACTAGCCATGCCGCCCCTCCTATTAATCGATTGGTCTCGTTATCGAAGCGGCCGCACAGGCGGCCATTCCGTGTTCGCACTCTTTAAACATCAGATAGTTATTATATCAGAAACAGCCGCCGCGGTGTAACCGTTTGACTGTCGCGGGCAGTGCAAACCGCGAACTCGCCGGTTCATCGCTCCGCTCCCTCTGCAGCCAGCGGTCCTGCCGGTTTCCGCAGCCGCCATTTGTCCCTAATATCGACCGTTTCATCCCAGCTCCCCCCCTGCCGCAGCGCCCGCAGAAACGGATCGATCCATACGGCGTAGCGGCTGTAGGAAGGCGCGGAGCGGATTTCGCGCTCCAGTCCGTCCAAACAGCCCCGCAGCGCCGGGACATTGCCCGCATAGTAGGCTTCCGCAAACGGCTCGTCAAGCGACGGAAAAAAACGGAGCGTCCACATGTCCTCCGCCGCCAGCAAAGCAAACGCGAAAGCGGCTTTGGCGGCTACCGGCGATACGAGCCAGCTCGGAAGCGTACGGTACTCGAAGCCGCCGTGCGGCTGCATGCGGAAGTCGCCGAGCATGCCGTACCGCGGCCGCCGCGCCCGGCCGCGCGGGTCTTCCGCCATCGCAAGCGGCAGCGCGACGTAGCTGTCCAGCGCCCGCAGCAATCGCGACGACAGCCATACGCCGCTTAAATGCAAGTGGCCTCCCAGCGCAAGGCCGGGCACCGGCATCGCCCCGGCAAGCATCCGCAGCGGCGCTTCCCCCATCAGCGCCGCCGCCTGTCCAAGCAGGCGGCGCACATTTGCCGCCAGCCGCTGCGGATTGTCGGCCGGCTCCGGGCGAAGCTCCGCAACCGGATGAACGAGCCGCCGTCGCGAAAGCACGACGTCGCTTCCGACCGGACTGCCCAATCCGCCAAGACGGGCAGCCGAAGCGATCCGGCCGTCCGCCTTAAGCAGCACAAACTCGGGGTCGGCCCCGAGCAGCACGCCTCCTCCGCTCCCGGAAACGGCGCCGCTGCTGCAGGCGCTGCGGTAATCATCGGCGAATTTACGCAGCGCGTCCAGAATGACGTCCGTTTCCAAATCAAACTCCCCGTCCGGACGGCCTTCGGCTCCCGGCAGGCGAAACTGCCGCACAAAGATTCGGTCGTTGTCGTCCATATCCAAGTCGACTGAAGCGGCGTCCAGTCCGAGCGCATAAACGGCGCTGACCGCAGCCGCGCCAAGCCGCCGCAGCAGCGGAGACTTCGCCGCATTGCCGCCGCCTTGCAGGCGGATCCCCCTTCCGGCGTCAACATCGGGCGTCCAGCCGCTCCCGGGCGTCATCGTCCGCGAGGTGAAACCGCCCAATAAACGCCGGATATGTACCGCCTCAAGATGAAATACGGCGACCCGGTACCTGCGGACGTCCGCCGGCGGCCGTTCGGGGGCCGCCATGCCGCAGCGGCGAAGACGCCGCCTCCATTCCGTCTCCGGCAGCGATGCGGCGGAAGCCGCCCCCGCGTTCAAAATCCATAGAGCCGCCGGCCGCTCTCCTCCAGGAGGGTTCGGCGCTTCGGCCGCGAAGCCGGCTGCAGCGCGGCTGCCCCCTGCATCATCGCGGTTAGCAGCATTTCTCCAGCAAGCCGGAAGGGGGGCGGCTCCCCATACGAACACCGCATCGCGGCCATCCGGCCATCCGTCCGCACCCGCCTCGGGCAGACCGGCACATATCGCCGGATTGGACCGGTACACGCCGCTGCCGCCCCCATCCCACAGCCACGTTGATCCGGACATCGCTTAAGTCACCGCCCCTTCTTCATGTTCATTGTCGCTCCATTTTACGAATAACAAATTTTGCTGCCTAAACGAAGTCATTGAAAAAGCGTCATCACTTCTTTCATATTTTCCAAGCAGAAACGGCTATCGCCTTCCCATTTTATGGGAGAGCTTCGTTTCGCATATATAATATCAGAAAAGGATAAAGCAAAATTTTTTTTGATATTTAAAAAAAAGAGGGCTTTCGCCCTCGAATCTGCTCCCGCAGCCGCATAACATACCGTATGAAACGCAGCCGCAGATACCGGATTACAGCTCGTCGTCCAGCAGATCCGGATCCAGATCGTCGAAATCGCTGCTCTCGCCGTAACTGTATTTGCCGTCTTTGCCGTCCAGGTCGTCGCAACCGCCCGGGATGACAGCGACGCAAACTTTCGTTTCGGCAACCATTTCCACCGAAAATTCCCGTTCCACCCGTACGGCGACCGATTGTCCGTTCGCAGAAACATTGGCTTCGATACAGTTCGGCTCCTGCGTGGAATCCGCAGACACTTCTTCCGTGGAAGCACGATGCTTCGGATCCACATAAGAAAGCGGAACATTTTCCACATAGGAAACCGTTTCCTTGGCGACGTCCGTTTGGGAGTTTTTGTTATACGAATACCAAATGTTGATATCGTAAGATCCGATAACCTCGACGCCGTCCCCCGACCGAACCGCTTCATACTGGTGGTTGATTACCCATGCTCCCAGAATGCTGGTGGGGCGGTGAGGGGGCGTTACGGTATGGGTTACCGTCGAAAACTTACGACCTTTGCCGCAGACAGCTTTCGTTATTATCTCTCTAGCTTGAAGCTGTTTATCTGCAAATGTCATTGCTTTACCTCCTCCATACAATCATTCAATTAAAGTGTATGCAGGACATTCGTCTAGGGTGACTGTTTCTTTCCCGGGACGCAACGAATTTTTCCCTTTCTACTCTATGAGCGGCGCCGGACAGAAATGCCTCTTCTTTTTCCCGTTCGTTCGCTTGCTTCCATCCGCTTTGGCGGCCCTCTTCCAACATAAAGAAGCTCATCTAACGCCAAATGACGGCGCAGATGAGCTTTGAGCTGCTGCTTGCGGGCGGCTTCTTAGATTCGGTAGATATCTTTGTATTTCTTCTCCAGATAGGCGACCAAATAAGCCGAATCCAGCGGCTTGCCGCTGATGCCCTCGATAATTTCCGAAGGCGTGCGCAGCTTCCCGTATTGGTATACTTTGCCGGTAAGCCATTCCTTGAGCGGCTGCAGCTCCCCCGATCCGACCAACTCCCACATGCCGGGCAGCTCCTTTTCCATCGCAACCGTCATTTGCGCCGCGTACATATTTCCGAGCGAGTACGACGGGAAATAACCGAATGCCCCGCCCGACCAGTGCACATCCTGCAGCACGCCTTCTCTGTTGTTTGCGGGAACGATGCCGAGATAGTCGCGATACTTGTCATTCCATATGGCGGGCAGGTCGGCCGCTTTCACCCCATCGTTAAATATCATCTTTTCGATTTCATAGCGGATCATGATATGAAGATTATACGTAAGCTCATCCGCTTCAATCCGGATCAGCCCCGGCTCGACGACGTTGATCGCCCGGTAAAACCGCTCGGCGTCTACGTCCAGCCTCCCCGGAAAGCGCTGCTGCAGCTCGCTCAAATAACGCTCCCAGAACGGACGGCTGCGGCCGATCACATTTTCCCAGAAACGCGACTGCGATTCGTGGATTCCCATCGACGTGCCGCCGCACAGCGTCGTGCCGATCAGCTCGGGGCGTATATTTTGCTCGTACAGGGCGTGGCCGCCCTCGTGAATCGTCCCGAACAGCGCGCTCATGACGTCATTCTCCAAATAGCGGGTCGTAATGCGGACGTCGCCGGGACTCAGCCCCGTCGCAAACGGATGGACGCTCTCGTCGAGTCTGCCCGCGCCGAAATCGAACCCCATCTGCTCCAGAATGTACAAGCTGAACGATTTTTGCGCCTGTTTGTCGTATGTTTGCCGCAAAAAGCCGGTATCTGGACGGTGGGCGCTTTCCGCTATGGCGGCCGCCAGCGGCACAAGCTTCTCCCTTAAGCCGCCGAATACGACATCGAGCTTGGCGGTCGTCATGCCGGGCTCGTACAGGTCCAGCAGCGTATCGTAGCGGGTATCGCCCGCCCCCCACAAATCGATAAACTGATTTGTATAATGAATGATTTTATCCAAGTAAGGCTGAAAACCGTCATAATCCCCGGACGCCTTCGCTTCCTCCCAAGCCGACTCCGACTGGGACGTGAGCACGACATATTCCTGGTACAGCTTCGGCGGAATTTTGACGCTGCGGTCATAATCTTTGCGTGTCTCCTGCACCAGTCTGCGGTCGATTTCCCCGAGCCGTCCGAATTGCTCCGGTTCCTCGAGAGCGGCAAGCAGTCCGCCCAGCTCCTCCGAGGTGGACAGCTTGAACTTGTCGGCCGAAAGCGTGCCGATTACTTCCGAGCGGGTGTCCGCCCCTTTGCGCGGCGCTCCTGTCCGAAGATCCCAATAAAGTACGTTGAGCGCCTCGTCATAACGGCTGATTTTGCGGATCGTATCTTTGAAATGCTGAAGGTTCACGCTGCCGGTTTCCGTCATTTTGCCTCTCCGCCTTTCCAAAGTGATTATTTTCCAATTGCGGCTTCCACTTGATCATACTTTTTGGAACTACTATAATCAACCATAACAAGCCGGTTCGGACCGGACTTGACGAATTAAAGTGCGAGAATTAGGGTAATAAACGTTATAGTGCAATTCGGAGCTAACGGTTATGTTTGGAACATATGTTCGGTATTTTGAACCTTAAGGGGGTTTTACCATGCATATTACGTTCACGGATTCGGCGGTCGATCAATTGAAGCCGCACCTGCAGGACGGAGAGCGCTCTCTGAAGCTGCTTTACGATACGGAAGGCTGCGGCTGCGTCGTAAGCGGCGTCCCGGCGCTGATGCTCGTCCAGGAAGGCGAGAAGGACGACGTTCGCGGGCAAGGCGACCCGTTCGAGGTGTTATATCAGCCGAGATACGAAGTTTTTTTCGAACCGAAGCTGACAATCGACTACAGCCCGCAGCGCCGTTCGTTCACGCTGAAAAGCGACAATCAAATTTATACGAACGAATTGCGGTTTATGCGGACTTAAATCGTTTCTTGAATATCTTCTAGCGATCATCATATTTTAGGAGGTCCGAAATTGAACAGACTGGAACAAATTCTGGATTTTAACAAGAAATTCGTCGAGGAAAAACAATACGAGGCTTACCTTACCGGCAAATTCCCCGATAAGAAGATGGTCATCGTCACCTGTATGGACACGCGCCTGACCGAGCTTCTGCCCAAAGCGCTGAACCTGCGCAACGGCGACGTCAAAATCATTAAAAACGCGGGCGCGATCGTCACGCAGCCGTTCGGCAACATTATGCGCAGCATTTTGGTGGCCGTCTACGAGCTCAATGCCGACGAAGTGATCATTATCGGCCACTACGAATGCGGAATGACGGGGATGAACCCGGAGCGCACGGTCAACAAAATGGTTGAACGGGGCGTTTCCGAGCAGACGATTTCAACGATCCAAAATTCCGGCATGAGCCTGATGCGCTGGCTGCGCGGCTTCGACAATGTGAAAGAAAGCGTCGAAAACAGTGTCAATATCGTCCGCAACCACCCGCTGCTGCCGGTCGACGTTCCGGTGCACGGCATGATTATCCATCCGGAGACCGGCCAGCTGGATCTTGTCGTGGAAGGGTATGAGGAGCAGAAAAAGAGAGCCTCCCTTACGAAGTAAGGTTACTGCAAATTTGATACGTCTCACACATGCAAAAAACGGACACGCCTTAACCGGCGCGCCCTTTTTTTTTATTTCCACCGCAGCCCCGGCAGCCCGGTCACGGCTTAACATTTTCTCCTTAACGCGTTCTTCGCTTCAAGCGACTTTCGTCTCGCCTCCAGAACCGCGCTCCGGTCGCGCAGCTTATGCCGGTGTACCACTTCCTCCACCGGGATTGTCACCCCTGCATCCCAATTAAGTCCGAGCCGCCGGCAGGCGCTGCGGCAGCGCTCCTCAAGCTCCGAATTGGCGATCGGCATGCTCCACGGCCGGTACGGCAGCGGCTCGCCGCGTTCCAGCGCGCCGGCGATGTCGTTCACGGCGGGCAGCAGTACGCCTCCGTCCAATCCGGCTTCGGCCAAATTTGCCGGACTCAGGCGAAGCAGCGCCTGGCGGTATATTTTGTATGCCCCCCTTACGTTGCCTCTGCGGTGATGATATTGTCCGACTGCAAGCTGTATAAGACCGACCCATAACCGGGATTTCCCGTCGGCCGGATGATCCTTCCAATACTCTTCCAGCAATTCATGACATTCGAAATAGTCTCGAGTAACGTGGAATTCCACTAAATAAGCGACATAAGCGTCGGGATAAACGTTCATTTTCTCCTCCTGGAAATTGATGCGCAGGCATTGCGCGCGAAGCATTCCCCGTTGTAATATTAGCCCGATCCGGGAAAATAATAATATTGAAACCTTTGTTCATCTTAGTCGTATTACTGCATATTGGCAACGATTTATTGTTTGCACAAGAACCAGGAGGGGAAGTAAAGGATGAAAAAAGGATTGCTGATGTTGATTGCATTTACGGTGTTTTTTGCGTTTACGGCTGCAAACGCCGCCGACGCAAAGCCGCGCGGAGGACTGAAATCTCCTAAGCAAAGCTTCACGTCGACGCCAAGCAAGTCAAGCGACACGGGCAGCGCCAGCTCCGGCACGAAGAGCGGCAGCACGGCCGCATCCGGCGCAAACACCAAGCCAGGATTTTTCAGCGGCGGCAGCCTGATGAAAGGTCTTATGATCGGCGGACTGGCCGGCCTGCTGTTCGGCAGCATGTTTGGCGGAATGGGCTTTTTCGGCAACTTCTTGGGATTGATCGTTAATCTGCTCGCGCTGTTCGTGCTGTTCGCCGCGATCCGTTCCGTTTTCGTTTACTTCCGGAACCGCCGCAAAGCGGACCAGCGGAGACCATATTAAACAATGCGGATCTACACCGATGAAATTATTAACGCCATCTGCCTGAATATCGCCGATCGCAAAGGAGTGTCGCCTTCCGATGTGGAGGCCCAGCTCTCCTGGGACGAAGAGTACGGGTTCACGGCTGAAGTATGGGTACAGGGAAGATCTCAATATTTGGTTGAAGCGAACCTGCTCGAAGCAATCGAGCAATATATGTACAAACAATACGGGAAGCGGGTATTCCGCTCCCAAATTACGCTAGACGCGGATGAAGATTTTTGGGCGGATATCGCCGAATAAATGAAGAAGGGCCTGTCCTCGAGATCGCTTATGCGATTTTTCGGAGGACGGCCCTTTTTTGGGTACGATTTGGAGCATAGCGCTGCTGCTTGCGGATCGTCATCTTCTGCGAAAAGCTAGCGTTGCGTTAATGCCGCCGAAGCCGTACGAATTGGACAGCGCCGCTGCGATATTCGCTTCTCTTCCTTCCTGGATGACAAGCTCCAGTTCCGCTTCGTTGTCCGGCTCCTGCAAATTGGCGGTCGGCGGCAGCCAGCCGTCCCGCAGCGCCAGACATGTTATGGCCGCTTCGATAGCACCGGACGCTCCAAGCGGATGGCCGTACAGCCCTTTCGTGCCGCTGACTTTCACCGGCCGGCTGCCGAAGACGGTGCGGATCACTTTAGATTCCGTCACATCGCTCAGCTGCGTGGATGAACCGTGCGCATTAATGTAGCCGACCTCTTCGGGCACCATATCCGCATCGAGCAGCGCTTGCCGCAGCGCACGCGCAGCCTGCGTGCCGCATGGCAACGGGCTATCCATCTGATGCGCGTCACTGCTCACCGCAAATCCCGCCAACTCCGCAATGATGCGCGCCCCGCGAGCCCGGGCGTGTCCCTCTTCTTCAATGACGAGCACCGCCGATCCTTCCCCCATTACAAATCCGTCGCGATTGCGGTCGAATGGACGGCTGGCAAGTCCGGGCTCGTCGTTGCGGACCGACATCGTACCGAGCCGGTCGTAGGCGCCGAATGCAAGCGGCGACAGCGGCGCTTCCGCCCCGCCGGCCAGGATGACGTCCGCTTCTCCTCTGCGGATCGCCTGCAGCGCCCTTCCGATCGCGACGGCGCCGGAAGCACATGACATCGCGTTCGTCTCATTGGGACCGGTAAAGCCGAATTCCATCGCCATATTGCACGAGGCCGCACCGCCGAATACGGAGAAGCCGAGCGTTGGAGACAGCGACCGGATGCCGCTTGCTTGGAACTGTCCGCTTTGTTCATCCGCATATGCGATTCCCCCGAGCGCGCTGCCCATGAAGATTCCCGCCCGCTCCGGCTCCGCAAACCCTCTGTCCACACTCAAGCCGGCATCCTTTAGCGCAAGCGCGCCTGCGGCCACGGCCAGCTGCGAATAGCGGTCCATACGGTGCGCGCTGCTTTTGTCCATATAATCGGTCGGGTTGAAGCCGCTCACCTGCGCCGCGATCCGGCTCTGCAGCCCGACCGGGGCAAACCGGTCAATGCCCTTAACGGCGCTCTCCCCCCTGCGGACTCCTTCCCACATGCCGCTTGCACCGGTTCCGATCGGCGTAATGCAGCCAATGCCGGTAATCACCGCTCTTTTTCCGCTCATTGCGTTATTCCTCCCCATGTATTTGGATCCTATTTTCTCTATTGTTTCATTTTTCCAGATTTTTTATTCATTTTGTAGTTACAGATATCGCTATTTACGAGATTCGGCTGACTGCATCGCATTGATTCTATTATTTACCTCATCTAGAAAAAGAAACTTGCCGCTGCTTATTGCGTCTAATCGCTAGTCCGGTTGCCGGACGGATTTCGCACTGCCTTAAGCGGTACTCGGATTTGCAGCTATCCAACATCATGAGGAGAGGACGAATAATAGGATGAAACTCAAATGGAGTCCGGTTATTGCACTGCTGCTCGCCATCCAGCTGCCTTCATCCTTTACAGCCGCTGCCGCCGGCGCCGGTTTGCCAGGAATGAAGAGCTACCGCGTCTATCAAAATGACAAACCGCTGCAAGAATTCGGCCCCCGGAAGGCGGTCGCTTATGCTTCCGCTTACTGCAACTCGCATGTGGAGAAAATCGAAACGCGGGAATGGCTGTGGGATAATTTGCCGTGCTACAAAGTTTATCAAGGAGGGATCAGCCAATCGGAGTGGGAATTTGTTTCCTACCGGGAAGCGCTCGCGAAAGCAAGCGCGCTCGGCACCGCCCAAATCCGCGACTTGCAGAAGCCGGGCTGGGTGTACGCCGTACTGCCGAGATACCGGCTGTATCAAGGGGAACGGGCCGTTCATCGCGAGCATTCGCTCGCACGCGCACTTACATACGCGGCTACGTTATCGAACAGCAGCATTCGAGCGGAGGATAACCGCATTTTATGGAGCAATACGAAGAAGCTGCTGGCGCTGGGCTGGAACGGCACCTCCGATTCGTTCTCCATCACGTCGCAGCTTGCCGGCACACAAGGGCTCGACATCGATTCCCCGACCTGGTTCCAGCTGGACAAAGCCGACGGCACGCTGACCGACAATTCAAACGATGCTTTGGCAGCCGCCATCAAGGATAAAGGCTTGCAGCTGATGCCGCTCGTGCACAATAAGTTCGACATGGCGCTCACGAGCGCTTTTCTAAAGGACACGGCAGCGCAGATGAAGTTTATTTCCTCGCTTACGTCTCGTCTTTCCGGCCTGAAGGCGGATGGGGCGAATTTGGACTTCGAGAATATCCGGAGCGGACCGCGGCCGGTATACCTCATTCGTCATTTCCTTTGCCGCAGCGCTGCACTGGGCGGGAATGAAGCTGTCGGTCGATCTTCCGCGGGGAAGCGTGCTCTGGAACGAGAGCACCGCCTATGATCTGGCCGCCATCGGCAAGGCAGCGGACCGGATTATCATTGGCTCGACCTATGTGTTTTGGGCGGAAACGGCGGAAATGGTAAAGGCGAGAATCTCGATTGCCAAAAAATACGATTTGGCGGGTATTGCAGCCTGGCGGCTCGGCTATGAAAGCCCCGATCTGTGGACGGTCATTTTACGGTCCAAATGATCATAAGTTGAACCGCGCTCCAAACCGCTTGGCACGTTTCAAGTCCAATCCATCAACCTTTTTTTAGGGTTGCGTTATCGATTAGTATCCCCAAACAAGCCCTGTCGGCGTATAATAAAAGCAAAACGGTCATAAGGGGTTTTTCCAGTGAATATGTATCTCATCTGTTTGGGCCTTTTCATTTATGCGACCGCTTATTTGATCGGAGTGAAAAAGAACCGCTGGCTGCTTTCCGGCTTCAACAGGGGCCGCGTGCGGGACAAAGAAAAGCTGACTCGCATGCTCGCCATGTATAACCTCATTTCGAGCGTAACCCTTGTGCTGATCGGCGTCATCAATCAGCCGAGATTCATTTATCTTATCTTTCTGATTGTGATCGGCTACGTCGGTTTGTACTTTTACGCGAACCGCAAAATGTAGAAAAATAAAACGAACCCTTCGACTTTCTTCCCTGGAAAGTCGAAGGGTTCGTCCGTTTATACTAACCTTCCGCCAACGAGGCGCTCAGCCCTCAAGCAGCAGTGTCTCCGGATCTTCGAGCAGTTCCTTTACCGTCACAAGGAAACGGACCGCTTCCGCCCCGTCCACGATCCGGTGATCGTACGAAAGCGCAATGTACATCATCGGACGGTTCTCGGACCTCTCCGCGTCGATGGCGACCGGACGCAGCTGGATTTTGTGCATGCCGAGAATGCCGACCTGCGGAGCGTTCAATATCGGTGTCGACAGCAGCGATCCGAATACGCCGCCGTTCGTGATCGTGAACGTTCCTCCTTGCAAGTCGCCGAGCGCCAGCGTGTTGGAGCGGGCTTTGGCCGCCAGATCGGCGATGCTTTTTTCGATCTCGGCGAATCCGAGACGGTCGGCGTCGCGCACGACGGGAACGACAAGCCCTTCCTTCGCCGCAACGGCGATGCCGATGTCATAAAACTTTTTGACGACCAGCTCGTCCCCGTCAATCTCCGCGTTCAGCAGCGGAAATTTCTTCAGCGCGCCTACGACCGCTTTCGTAAAGAAGGACATAAAGCCGAGTCCGATATCGTTCTTCTCCTGAAACGATTGTTTCCGGCGTTTGCGGATGTCGAGGATGGCGGTCATATCGACTTCGTTGAACGTCGTCAGCATCGCCGCCGTTTGCTGTGCTTCGACGAGACGCTTCGCGATCGTTTGGCGGCGGCGGGACATTTTCGTCCGTTCCACTGGTTTGCCGGGCTGCTCGGCCGTTTTCGGCGAAGGCACGGCGGCCGGAGCGGGATACAATGCCGGAGCCGCTTGGGATATGACCGGCTGCGCCGAGTAGGAGGCGACATCGCTGCTGTAAATGCGTCCGCTTCCGTCGCGGCTGCTCACCAGGCTCAGATCGATCCCTTTCTCGCGCGCAAGCTTGCGCGCCGAAGGGGAAGCCGTGGGCACTGCGGCGCTTTCGGCAGGCGCCTTCGATACCGGCTTCGGCTCGGCTTTCGGCTGTGCGGCGACTGCACCCGGAGCAGGCGCCGCGCTAGCCGGCGCCGCCGGCTGCGCTGCAGGAGCCGGAGCGGCAGCAGGAGCTTTTGCCGCACCTCCTGCGCCGATCGTGCCGATCGTCTCTCCGACGGAGACGGTTTCGCCGTCTCCTTTGGCGATGCTGCTGAGGACGCCGTCTTGCTCGGCGCTGATTTCCAGGTTTACCTTGTCGGTTTCCAGCTCGAGAAGCAGATCGCCTTGACTAACGGCGTCCCCTTCCTTTTTCAGCCATTTGGTGATCGTTGCTTCCGTAATGGATTCTCCCAAATCGGGGACTTTAATCTCGGCCACTCGATTCTACCTCCCAAGTAAGATCGTTTTGAGCGCTTTTTGCTGCAGAGAGAGCGTAATGATGCGCTGTTGTTCGAGCGCATGGACGTCCTGGTGTCCGCTGGCCGGACTGGAACGTTCGGGTCTGCCGATATAATGGACGGCGATCCCGCCGGCCAGTTCCCTCAGTCTCGGTTCCATAAATGTCCAGGAGCCCATATTTCTTGGTTCTTCCTGCACCCAGACGATTTCTTCGAGATTATCGAACCGCTTGACGATTTCTTCGATCTCGTGACGCGGGAACGGATACAGCTGCTCCACCCGCGCGATGTGAAGCCATGCGTAGTCTTTGCCTTTGTCGGACGAAAGCGCCTCTTCCAGATCGACCGCCACTTTGCCGCTGCAAAGGACAAGCCGGCGCACGGCTCCCGGATTGCCGCCCAAGCCTTGCTGCTCAAGCACCAGCTTGAAGCCGCCCTCGCTGAATTCCTTCCCCGGAGATGCGACGCGGGCGTTGCGGATGAGGCTCTTCGGAGACATAAGCACAAGCGGACGGGCACCCTCGCTTTCCATCCACGCCGCCTGACGGCGGAGAAGGTGGAAATACTGCGCGGCGCTGGTCAGATTCGCCACCGTCCAGTTGTCTTCGGCCGCCAGCTGCAAATACCGCTCCAGACGGGCGCTGGAATGCTCCGGTCCTTGTCCCTCGTAACCGTGCGGCAGCAGCATGACAAGGCTTGATTTTTGCTTCCATTTCGTCCGTCCGGCAGAGATAAACTGGTCGAATATGACTTGAGCCGCATTGGCGAAGTCGCCGTACTGGGCTTCCCACAGCACGAACGTCTCGGGCGAAAATACGTTGTAGCCGTACTCGAAACCGAGCACCGACGCTTCCGAGAGCGGGCTGTTATGGACGGCAAAGGACGCTTTAGCCTGCGGCAGACGGTGCAGCGGCGAGAACTTTTTGCCGGTTGCGTGATCGTTCAGCACGATATGACGGTGCGAGAACGTGCCGCGCTCCGAATCTTGCCCGCTTAAGCGGACCGGCTTCCCATCGGCAAGTATAGTGGCGAAAGCGAGCGTTTCGGCGAGCGCCCAGTCCACCTTTTCGCCATCGTCCAGCATCGCGAGGCGGCGCTGCAAAATTCGCTGCAACTTCGGATATACTTTGAAATCGTCCGGCCACCGGAGCAGCTCCGCATTAATTTCACGCAGCTTCTCGAGCGGGACCGCCGTTGACGTCTCTGCCGGAGCGGCCGGCGGCGGGGACACATCGGCGTGTTTGCCGCTGCCGTCTTTTTGCTTCATTCTGTCGTAAGCCTGCTGCAGTTCATTGTTGGCTGCCTGAATCAGCTGCTCGGACAATTCGCCTTCTGGAGCGCCGAGCTCTTTCAACCGCTTCGCATAGAGCGTACTTACGGTAGGATGGTTGCGCACTTTCTCATATACAAGCGGCTGCGTGCCTTCCGGATCGTCCATCTCGTTGTGTCCGTAGCGGCGGTAGCCGACCAGATCGATCAGAAAATCTTTTTTGAAAATACGGCGGTATTCACAGGCGAGACGCACCGCCGCGATGCACGCCTCGGGCTCGTCGGCGTTCACGTGAACGATCGGAATTTCGTATCCCTTTGCCAAGTCGCTGGCATAATGAGTCGAGCGCGAGTCTTTGCTGTCGGTCGTAAACCCGAGACGGTTATTCGCGATAATATGGATCGTCCCGCCGTTCCGGTATCCGTCCAAATTGTTGAAGTTAAGCGTTTCCGCAACGATCCCTTCACCGGGAAAAGCGGCGTCGCCATGGACGAGAATCGCGACCGCCTTGCCGAGATCCTGCTTCGGATATCCGCGCTCCGAACGGTCTTCCTGGGCTGCGCGCGTAAAGCCTTCGACGACCGGATCGGCATACTCCAGATGGCTCGGATTGTTGGCCAGCGTAATGCGGGCCCGGGCCGTTTCCCCGCTCGTTACGGCGCAGTCCGCGCCAAGATGGTATTTGACATCTCCGGACCATCCGAAATTGATGCCCATCGATCCTTCCGAAGGGACCATATCTTTATTCGGCGCATGATGGAACTCGGAGAAGATTTTTTCGTAAGGTTTGCCCAAAACATGAGCAAGCACATTCAGCCGGCCGCGGTGCGCCATACCCATCAGGACGTGACGAGCCCCGTCCTTCACGACGGAACGGATGATCTCGTCAATTACCGGAACGAGCATGTCGACACCTTCAACGGAGAACCGTTTCTGGCCGACGAACGTGCGGTGAAGGAAAGTTTCGAATTGTTCGACGTGAATCAGTCTGTCAAGCAGCTGCTTGCGTTCTTCGGACGTGAGGCTCGTTAAAGCAATGCCGGATTCGGCCTGAGCGTTCAGCCAGTCGCGCTCGGTTTCGTCGTGAACGTGGCCGAACTCAAAGCCGATCGATTGCGTGTAATAGCTGCGCAGTTTTTGAATGGCTTCCCATCCCGTTTCGGCATTGACCGGGGCATGATCCCAAATTAAAGACGCCGGGAATTTCATCAAGTCGGCTTCGTTCAGCTGGTAGATCGCCGGATCCAGCAGGCGCGTATCCGTAGCTTCGCGCAGGCCAAGCGGGTCGGTATTGGCGGCCAAATGACCGTATGCCCGGATATTCCATACCAATTTCTCCGCGGATACAAGCTTTTTGAGCATTGCGGCATCCACGACCGGAGCGGCCTGGGCCGTTGACGCCTTAGCAGCCGGCTGTGCAGACGTCTCCTGAAGCGGCTCGCCAAGCTCGGCAAACAGCTCCCGAAACGATGCATCTACGGATTTCGGGTCGTCAGCATAACGTTCATACTGTTCTTGAATATAACCAAAGTTCGGGCCGTAAAATTGTTGCCATTGACGCGGGTTGTTCGTCTCGTCGGTCATTTACAAACTACCTCCGTTAAATGTTACAAGGTGTTCTTTCTTGAACGCCAATTGTGTATCCGGCTCATTCAAGAGGAAGGAAGAATAGTGTTTGCGGCTCTTTAAACCATTTGGACATCCCGGCGCAGCGTCAAACAGCTGAGGTCGCGCTGGCGGCGCGGCGTTTGGATGCGGTACAAGCTTTAGTAAACGATTTCAAAAATAAGACAAGCCCAGCAAGAAGCAAGACAAACTGCATCCGGATAAAGAAAAAAAGCCCGGAAAATTGCGGCCGGCTTAACCGGCAAATAAGTCCCAGCTCCTTGCATGTTCGTTTAGAACGTGTTTCATCTTCAAGCCTTCATATTGTTTGCCGCGGCGCAAATCCAGGTGACTGAAAGCGGAATCATCGGCTGCGCACGGCCTGAACATATTACCGGCTTTTCTACTTGTTGATTATAAAGAAAAAAAGAGAGCGTTTCAATATTTGTGGAATATTTTTTACCCTTTACCTATTTATAGGCCTGCGCCCATTCAAGATGAGGTTTCGATTCCAA